>DFXY01000057.1 GCA_002381945.1 Bacteriovoracaceae bacterium UBA4096 | reverse complement strand
CGGTCAAGAACGATACCGCAGTAGTACTCATGATCAATATCGCAACCCTGCTCGATAAGAACTTTAAGAACTTTCTTACCTTCAGGACCTGTTTGGTGAGTAACAAGTTGCATACCAAGGATTTCCTTAGCAAGCGTTTCTACTTCTTCCAGAGAGCGAGCGAGTTTAACTCCACCACCCTTACCACGGCCGCCAGCATGAATCTGAGCTTTTACTACCCAAATCTTTCCTTCCAATTTCTTGGCAACTTCCACCGCCTCAGCTGGAGTGTTGGCAACTCCACCTTTTAAGACCGCGATGTTAAACTGTCGCATCAGGTCTTTGGCCTGGTACTCATGAACATTCATAGGCTCTCCTTAAAACTACATTTGAATAGGTCACATTATAGGCATTTTGCGGGGTCAGACAATGAAAAGGTCTTGAAAAACGCGGTTTTGAAAGGGCATGATGGAGAAGCGAGGTGTTATGAAAAAATATTATATTCTCCATCCGGCAGTTTTTAAATTAGATGGCGGTGCCATGTTCGGAATTATTCCAAAACCACTATGGTCTAAGTTTATTCCGGCCGATGATTTAAATAGAATTCAGCTAAGCCTGAGAGTCATGCTGATTCAAACTCCCACTCGAAACATTCTGGTAGATACTGGCATTGGTGACTATCACGGGGATAAGTTTGACGACCGTTTTGGAGTCCAAGGTTCTAAAAATCCTCTGATTGAAATGCTGAAAAATAATCATCATTTAGGCCCACAAGACATCACTGACTTAATTGTGACTCACCTGCACTTTGATCATGTGGGTGGTCTGGGACATGATAATAATCAGCATATAAGTCTATTTCCCAATGCGAAGCTACATATTCACCGTCAACATTATGACTATGCTCTTAACCCAACTTTGCGTGACACAGGCTCCTTCCATACTCAATATTTCAAACCATTAATTGAACAGGCCGAAAAAGATGGCAAAGTTCACTGGCTGGATGGTGAGGAAGGTACCATTTTAAAGGAGGGAGAAGATGTCATCTCTTTTAAATGCTCCCATGGCCACACTCCCTGGTTAGTGCATCCCTATGATGAAAAATTCATCTACATGGCCGATTTAGTTCCTACCAGTGTTCACATTCCGATTCCATGGGTGATGGGCTATGACATAGCACCAGGCCAAACCACCATTGATAAGGACCGATTCTACCAGTTCATCCTGCAAAGAAACCTCACGATGATTTTTGAGCATGACATGAAATTTTGGGGAGCTAAAATCAAAAGGAAAGGCGAAGTGGATTACGAAGCCGCGGAAACATTTCCCGTCACTTCGATCGATCCTCAGAGATCTGAATTATCTTTTGGCTGATATCATTTTTAACCGAACTAAATACAGTCTTTACCCTCGAAGAATACGCCAGCAGGTCTTTTTTAGAGGGTAATTTTTTTAGACTTTGAAATTCTTCAATGAATTTCATGGATTCCAGTCCAATTCTTTTAGTGGTTAATTTCACCATCAGTTCATAGTTTCTCTGACGGGAAGCCCCTTCTTTCAAATCCTTAAAATATTTTTCATTATCCACAATAAAAGTAGTTAAAAAAGAGCCGAACTGCTTAGTATAAAGATCTATCATCGGTTTTAAATTCTTTTTAAACTGATTAGGATCATTCTCCAGATAATCCAGTAAGAGCTGCTCAATCTGTAAAGTGACGGCCTGAAGTGTTTCAAACTTTTGCTGGAGATTTTGCCAAAAGAGTTCTTCTTGCGAATGGGCCTTAAGTTCAATTGCCATTTTTTTCTGAATCAGTTTATCCAGAATTGTATTGAATTCCACCGCCCCTTTGGAAAAGAGTACCACTTTCGTTCGGGCCAGATACTCACTATCAGGACTCCTGAATTTATTCATCAAGGCCGGAATAGATCCATCCCATTCACAATTAGTGGCCTTAACATCCATTTCATACATGCCGGGTATGATTTTATTTCCCGATGTAAATTCAAAAGCTGAAAATTCCACCACATGATTTTTTAATGCACCTGAAGTTTTAAAGGCAACTGATTCATCATTCATTGACAGTAATTTGCCTTTCAGGGATTGAAAGGTGGACTCAACTGAACATTTTTGAAAACTCGAAGTCACTAACCAAATATGAGAGTGGTCATCAGGTAAATACTCTTTAAAAAAGATTCTTTTGTCCCAATTGTCAAAAGTGTTTTCTTTTAAAATACGTGCATGGAGTTCCATGGTCATTTTTGGCAAGCGACTGATGGTGATGGTTTCGAGATTTTGCAGGACATTCCCAAAAGCGAAGAAAAGCATCAATACAATAGAAATAGCGATAAAGCTCCAGACCCGCAAAGTGATATTTTTTTTCACTGGAGGATTTGGTGGAATTTCAATTTCTTCAGTTTCTTCCAGCACCGGGATGGGTGGGACTTCCTCTTCAACCGGAAGAGGAGGTAAATCCGGAATGATTTCTTCCTGGACTATTTCAGGCGGAGAAAGCACTTCTTTTAAACGAACAGGCCCACCCAGGCCTTCGGCCCAAATTTTGACATCAATCGCAATTTTTTTCTGATTTACCAACTGTTCAAGCTTACTCAACGAGTAAGGGCCTTCGTGCCCGGTAGGCAGAAGGATAAACCACTTCACTGAGTCCTTGTCAGTCCAATTAAAATTTGACAACGTCATTCTTAAACCAATGGGAAATAAAACTATTTTATGACGAAGCCATCCATCACTCAATCACAAAAACGATTTCAAGAGTCTATAGGTGCATTATTTTCAAGAAATGACAAAGTTGCTCTCGAGACCTGCCTCTTTTTAAAAAGCTCCTCAGATGTAGGTGTCATGAGAAATGGTGGGCGTAACGGTGCCCGCTTTGCTCCTAAGTCTTTTCTGGCCACATTAAAGAAGTTTGCTCAGGACAAAACTCTCACCCAATTAGCCTTCTTTGATTATGAAGTCTCGAATGTAAATGAGGAGGAGGTCGACTTTCATTTGGCCCAAGAGCAAGAGGCATCAAGAATATCACAATTACTAAGCGACTATCCTCAGAGCCGAATTTATCATATTGGAGGAGGTCATGATCACATTTATCCTCTCCTCAAAGCGGCTTCAAAGAATTATTCGAAAGTTGTAGTCCTTAATGTTGATGCTCATGCTGATACCCGCACTGATGAAAGTCACCATTCTGGTACACCTTTCCGACAATTTGCAGATCAATTCGAAGGAACCTTCTCACTTTATCAATTAGGTCTTCATTCCTTTGCCAATTCCTTTTCCACTCTTTCCCCTTTAAAAAGGGGAAAATTCAAAGTCCTCTGGAAAAAGCAAATGACTATACATTCACTGGATGCCTTTTTTGAGGAAATGGCTTCAGATATTGATGAAAAGACTCTTGTGATCTTCAGTCTGGATGCTGACGCTCTAATTGGTTCGGAAGTCCCCGGAGTCAGTGCAGTTAACCCAGGGGGAATAACTCTTTCTGAATTACTGGATATTTGGAAACGTTACAAAAAACTTCCCTTCAAAAATATGACTATGATGGGAGTTTATGAATTGAACCCACTTTATGACACAATTTCCAGTTATAGCATGAGGACATTAGCGAATTTTGTATTTGAGAGTTTTGAATAAAAAAAAGCCCATCATTTCTGATGGGCTTTTTTTTCGAGAGACTAAGGAGAAGCTAAAAAAATCCTTTCTTTAACTCCAACACACACACATTATTTTGTAAGCAAGACCGATGCCAACTTTTGCAGAGGCAAACATTTCCAATAAACAAGCCCTTGACGCACCTCTCAATACAAATGATAGTCAATACTATGACAAACATGCTGTTAAAGATGTCAAACCCCTGACTCTTCAAAACACCGAGTCACAGAATCAGTTTTTCCTTCAAAAAACACGGTAAACTCGGCATAATTGGGGCGATTACCTTTAATTTTAGATTCTTATTACTTCAAAGGAGAAGTTAAATGTTCACACGCGCTTTTTTTACAACTCTTATGGTTGGCCTACTTGCTGTAGGTTGTGCCTCTAACAAACCAAAAAATGCTCAAGACGATGGTGCTCTTGGCGCTGATGGTGCAAACAACGGTTTAACACTTGAACTCAATGGTGACTCTGACAGCAATAAAGCTGGCGGTCTACAAACAGTTTATTTCGGTTTTGACTCTTCAAACTTAGATTCTGAAACTAAAGAAGCTGTTAAATCAAATGCTGACTACCTTAAAGCTAACGCAAACGTAGACATTCAAGTTGAAGGTCATTGCGATGAGCGTGGTGGACGTCAGTATAACCTTGCTCTAGGTGAGCGTCGTGCAAAAGCAGTACGTGATTACTTGGTTGCTCTTGGTGTTGAATCAAAAAGAATTTCTACAATCTCTTACGGAAGTGAGCGTCCAAAAGCTGAAGGCAGTGATGAATCAGCATGGTCTCAAAACCGTCGTGCAAATTTCGTTGTAACAGCGAAATAAGGTCTAATGAGATTAGCTCTCCTACTCATATTATTCATTTTGGGTGCGTGTGGTTTAGCGACCACACGTCCTAAAATTGAGATGAGTCTCGCTCAGGCAGCTTTTATGGCCGCCAAAGAAGCCGGGGCCGACGTTCATGCGGCCAACACCTTTCGAAAAGCCGAAGACTTTTACCTGAAGGCCAAGTCGGCCTATCGCCGAAAGTATTTTAATAAGGCACAGGAATACGCTCTTCTTTCTAAAAAATTCTCAGAGCAAGCTGAATATCAATCAATCAGAAAAAAAGCCCTTGAAGGTAATGCGGAATAGTTAATATTCCTGTAATATCGATACATCTTTTGACTTTGAGGTGTACGGCCATGATGAAAATCTTTTCTTTAATTTTACTTATTCTTTTATCCACTGCTTGTATTAAGACCGCAGATCAGGTCAACCGTGAAAAACGTCTGGAAAGCATGACTGAACAGATGAAAGATTCCCAAGGTCTGGTTGCCGACATGGTGACCCAGATGAAAGATATGCAATCTCAGCTTGATCGCATGAATGGACGTCTGGAGGAAATTGAACATCGCCAAAAGAAAGTGGACCCCGAACATTTAAACAAAATGAATGAAACGCTGAATGTTCTAAAAACTCAGCAAGAAACAGAAAGTGGTCAACTGCTTCAAATACAAAATGAATTAAAAGAGCAACGTGCATTTATTGAGAAAGTAACTGAAAGCCTGGCAGCTGCCACCAAGGCCCAGGCAGCACCGAAAAAAAAAAGCGCTAAAGCGGATTTAACGAAAGGTCTGGAATTAATTAAGAATGATAAATATTCAGATGCCCGCATCCTCCTTGAAACCTTGATCGATCATTCTGACCTAACTCCAGGCGAGAAGAATAAAGTTCTTCATGGTTTAGGTAAGGTAGAGTTTTATACAGGTAACTCTGATAAGGCGCTGGTCTACTTTAGTAAAATTTTTACCAAGTACCCTAAATCTTCCCTTGCTCCAAGTAGTCTACTCTTCATCGGTAAATCACTGAAGAAATCAGGAAAAAATGATGAAGCCAAAGAAGCGTTCTTGAAAGTGATAGAAGATTACAAGGGAACAAAAGAAGCGGATGCAGCTAAAAAAGAAATCTAATATTGGCCGACGAATCATTTTAGGTGTCGAAACCAGTTGTGACGACACCTCAATCTGCATTCTGGAAACTGACGGCGAGACTCAAAAAATTCTAGCTCTCAACAGTTATAACCAGGATTTCCTTCTTGCGAAATGGGGAGGAGTTGTACCTGAGCTTGCGGCCCGCTCACATGTGAAAGCTCTTCCTCCACTTTTGGACATAAGTTTTAAGGAAGCGAATATTTCTGCCGAAGATATCACAGAAGTTGCGGTGACAACTCATCCCGGTCTGGTAGGTTCATTACTAACAGGAATCAACTTGGCAAAAACCTTTGCCATGATGAGAGAACTTCCTATTGTTCCCGTTAATCATCTTTATGCTCATCTTGAAGCTATTCATTTAACAGAAAAGGTTTCATATCCTTACTTAGGCCTCTTAGTCAGTGGAGGTCATACAGTCTTCATGTGGATGAAAGGTCCTAATGAGATGGAGATTTTAGGGAATACTCTGGATGATGCTGCTGGAGAAGCTTTTGATAAAGGTGGAAAACTTCTAGGCGTTGGCTATCCCGCAGGCAGAATCATTGATGACCTAAGTAAAACTGGCGATAAAAAGAAGTTCGATTTTCCGATCAGCTACATGCGAGACCGACCAGGTAAGATGAGTTATTCCGGTTTAAAAACCGCCTTGAGAGTAAAACTTCAAAAGATGTCTCCGGAAGAGATTGAGCAGGAACTTCCTCACCTATGTGCCGGTTACCAGGAAGCCATTGTTCAAACTTTAAGAATTAAGGCCGAAGAAATTATTGAAAAGGTCTTAAATTTGAGAGTTAAAAATTTTGAAACACCCATCGTGATTGGTGGAGGTGTGGCCTGTAATTCTCGCCTTAAAGAAATCTTTCAGAATAACTTTAAAAATGTCCATGTGGTAAAACCGATTTACTGCACTGACAATGCCGGGATGGTTGCCAATTGGGCCGCCCGTGTTCCTGAACTCTCTGTCCCTTTTCCCGAATGTCTTTCGCTGGATGCTCGTTCCCGCTTTGTGGAGAAAAAATAATGGGCCATCGTTTTCCTATGGCCAATAAAAGTTTTGGCCAACATTTTCTAAGCAGTCCTACAGTCATTAATAAAATCACTTCTCCCCTTCCGGAAGGAGTCGATGCTATCGTTGAAATCGGGCCAGGCCCTGCTGTTTTAACTCCTCATCTGGCAAAATACAATGTTCCATTATTTGTGATTGAGATGGACGAACGTTTTGTAGAACTCCTGGCACCAGTCGTAGGAACAGATCACATTTTCCGACAGGATGCTTTAGAGTTTAACTGGAAAGATTTTTTAGTTAAGCATGCTTTTAAATCAATATGGCTGGTTTCAAATCTTCCTTATAATGTCAGTGTTCCTTTGACACTTTCCTTTTTAAGAATTCCCCAGATCACGCATATGACATTGATGTATCAAAAGGAAGTGGCACAAAAAATTCTTCCCAACGATCCTCGCAACGCCATGGGCTCACTTCATGCCTTGTGCTTATCCCAGTTTCATTTGTCACATGTTGTTTATGCACCTCCGGGAGCTTTTGTTCCCCCTCCGAAGGTGGATTCACAGGTATTAAATTTTAAACGAAAAGCAGCGCCAGATATTCCGTTAAATCTGGTCGATCAATATGAGAGCTACCTGCGCCTTATTTTTTCTCAAAGACGAAAGCAGCTGGGTGGAATTCTTAAAAAAGACTGGGGAAATGAAAAGGCCCTAAATTGCCTGGAAGCTTGCGGTCTGGATCCCCAAGTCAGAGCCGAAGCTTTGAGCTACCAAGATGTTCTTAAACTATTTGATCTTTTTTCAAAGTCGCCGGCCTGAAGCTCTTGTGATATAGTCCTGATCCTTATGGGCATAAAAATCATCTGTAAAAATCAACGTGCTGGTTATGACTACTTTCTAGAAGAGAAGTACGAATGCGGCGTCGCGCTACTCGGAACCGAGGTTAAGTCACTAAGATTGGGTAAAGGCATCATTAACGAGGCCTACGTTACAATTGATTCACAGGGTGAAGTCTGGCTCCAAAATGCCACAATCCCCCATTATGAATTCGGAAATATTAATAACCATCCTGAAACCAGAAAGCGTAAGCTCCTGTTAAAGCGTGAACAAATCCAACAAATCGCCAAAAAAATGTCCACCAAGGGCTACACCATCATCCCACTGGCGCTATACTTCAAAGACTCACTGGTAAAATGTGAAATCGCCTTGGCCAAAGGGAAAAAACTCTTTGATAAGCGTGATACTGCTGCTAAAAAGGACGTGGAGCGCAAACTTAGACAAGGACATTTTGAATAATGGAAACTAATTTCGAGAACGTACGGAATATCTATCCATTGAATCAGACCAAAACTTTCTCTCACGAAGAAGCTTTGGAGTTGGTCCCTCTACTTATGCACATATCTGCCAAGACCAAACGTGACCTTAATGTCTTAAATTCTCAACTCTCATTTTTTAAAACCAATTCTGCCAAGGCCGAAGGTATTCAGGAAAAAATCAACGTTAGTCTTCAAAGCTGGTCAGATAAGATTCGTCGGCTTGGTGCTATTCCTGTTTCACTTTGCAAGGTCAGAATTCCTGGTGAAGAAGGTCATTTTCTGTGGGAATACCCTGAAAATCGCCTTTTCATGCATTAAAAAAAAGTTCACGGACTCCTTCCACTAAAACTTTTATTGAAACCAGAGCTAAAAGCAGGTTCACAGCAAGATCAAACTTTTGATCTGAAATTCTTTTGCCAATCGGAATAGAGATAGCGACACCCACCAGTGTACCTAAAATTAAAATCCCAATATGATCCTTTAACACAATAAAATTGATTCCCGCAGCTCCTGAGAAAGCGATAATTTTCGATAACTGAAGAATCATCTGTCCGGCACTTTTAGTGGACAAAATACCATCCCGAGACAACTTTAAACGATTAAAAAAAGGAACCACTGCAGGACCAATGGCACCGACAAATACCCCTAAGAATCCTGAGAGGGCGCCAATTAACATAAATGTTCTGGGTCGTGGCTCACCTTTAGGAGTAAACTTAAAAGGAATGATGGAAATGAGAATAAAAACGCCAACCATGATTTTAAGTAAGCTTGGATTAATCAGATCAAAAATCCTGGCCGCTCCCCACGCTGCAGGCAACATCAACGAACCATAAAATACGACCACTTTCCAGTTAACAGACTTAAAGAATAAACCAGTTCGTAGAGCGTTGGCCGAGAACTGCGTGAAGCTATGCAGAGGTATGGCAAGTTCCGGAGGATAAACTAATAGTAATCCTGCCAGAATGAGGGTCCCCCCTCCAAGGCCCGTTAAACTCGTAATCAGTGAGCCGCCTGTTACCAACAGACATAAAAGAATCAGTGAAAGCATTACCAGCTCCGATAATCCTGATGGAGCTTAAGCTTTTTCATCAAGGCTTCAAAAGTGAGATTTAAATCATAAGTAAAAAGCTTACTCACTTTGTAATACTGATCAAAATTTAGCTGCAAATCTTTTTCCAGAAGTATGGACGATTGAGGATTAAGTAAACCTCTTCTGTGGCCTCTTCCTAACTCTGAGCCGACTGAATAGGCAAAATCACATTGCTCTTCTTTATTCAGGAATTTTTTGACTTTAACCGCAAAACTCGGAATCTGCCGACCCCAATATTGTTTGTTCTGATAAGTGCAAAATCCTAGACGGTCTTCCATACCATTCGCAAAAATCTGACTGGCAAGAATCATTCTTTCACCATGATGAGCGCTGGGTGAAAAAAAGTATTTATTATTCTTTTCTGTATAAACTTCTTTGATATCCAGAATGATCGAGTCTAACTGAGATTTTTCATCCTTCGGGACTAAAGCATAAATATAGTGCTCTTTTCCTAAACTTCCTGGCGTGAGTCCCGCCTCACTAACCTTATAATCACTTAATAGTGTTGTTTCGTTCCGGGATTCTAAAAATCCTCTTAAGAGAGTTGCGGCCACTTCCCCATTAGGATCAATGGGATTTTCCCGCATTTTTTTTGCCCAACGCTTATTGGAATGCAGATACTCCCGGGAAGTTTTTTGCCACTTCTCCGGTGAAACATTCTTCAGCATTTTAAGTTGCTTAGCAGGTATATCAGGATTTAAAAAATGTACGATATAAGCATCCAGAAAGTATTCAACAACTTTCCGATCAAGAAACCCATTCGTATCTTCACGTCGGAGCGATAGTGAACTTAAAAAACGGATGATATCCCAACAATAGGGCCCAATTCTGGAGCGGTCAAAGTCCAGCATGGCCGAGCCATGGAAGGTTTTAACGTAATTATCAATATGTGGATTTCCATGAAGAAAAGTCAGGGGAACTCCAGAGAGGGCCACAAATCGAGGAAGTTTTGCCTGCATAAATGGGCAGGCCATTCTGAAAAACAGATAGCGGGCCTCTCTATGAGAAGGAGGTACAGTACCCAAGCGTTTTTGAAAGGCATGGCCCAGACGGAGATAATCATCCATAATAAGACTATAGGCCGATTATTGTGGGAATCAATAACTTAAGCTAAGATTTTCTCATATGATGGAAAAATTAAAGAAGCATTTTTTAGTTATTGGCGGACGTCGCTTTGTCATCTCTGCGGTGATTCTGCTCATTAGTCTGGACCTGATTAATACCATTTATCTACGACTGTACTGGCTAAAAAAAGACCTCTCCACCAGCCTGGTCCATCAGATGGTGCGAAAAAATGGTTATCTTTTGGAAAATTTTTCAACTGATACCATCTTAGAGATGAAATCATTCCTGGATAATACCTTTTATTTCTTCTTGTTTTTGATCCTGATAAACAATCTCTTTTTTTACTGTTTCTATTTAAGAAAAAAGCTCTGGGCCCAGGGATATGTTCTTTTCTACACACTAACCGGATCCATTTTCGCTCTTTCTTTTATCGTCGATCAGGCCGGATTGGGTTTAGGATGGTTAACTTATAATGTTCTGACCATGTTTCTTTATTTCTACATCTATCTGGGAGTGAAGTGCTTAAAATATGAAACGACGGACATCATCCCTGAACATGAAAGATAGGAACAATAAAGTTTCCACCGTCATTATTGCCCCAAGTTGGGATTTCTCTTAGTCCATTCATAAGCATCCGCTGTCCTACAACTGACAGAATGAAAGAGTCAAAGGCCTGAGAATTTTTAATGATCGTCTCCAGGTCATTTTCGTAGATAAAAATTTCCATATGCTCTTCAATATTCAGAATGATCTGCTCCCTTGCAGAGCTCGCTAGATCCAGATCAAATAATTGTAACAAGAGAGACTTACTGACGATGCGGGCCCGGTATAGCTCAAGCAAGCAAATATGAATATTGGACTCATACATCGACAGATCTTTAGGAAGATGCCGAAAAAGATAATTCAAGCGCGCAAGCAGCATATAAGAAACATTGCCGAAAGATTCGTAAGAGATCTTAAAAACTTCCAGTAATTGATCGTAATAATTTTTCCAAACCCAAAAATCGATCGGTCGGTGCCAGTAAGGAGTAAACCCTTTTCGAAGCTTGCGTTTAAACGATCTCGACAACATGTGCTCATCAGTATTTTTCTTCAAAAGATTTTTTGAAGAATCAATTTCCTGAGCAGCGACTCGCTCCTGCTCATATTTCTTAGGATTGGTCTTTTGAAAATGTGCATCTTCCTCAAGAAGTTTATTCATCTCTTCGCGAACTTCGATCACGCACTGGCGAGGACATTCTTTTGCTCCAGTGCAGTTTGAGAGACAAGAATCTTCACAGGGAGGGCGACTTAAAGGGAAATCAACCACAAGCTTTTTTAACCCATAAGTTTCAATCCAGGCCGTGATAATTTCATCCCGATCCCGAATTTCTTCATCCTTGACCTGATGGAGGGATTTTAAAAACCAGCGACGTTTTTCAGGGTAATACTCAAGCAGAGAAAAAAAGAAATTCTCTTTCCTTCCTCCACCGAGACTCATACCTGCAACGTTTCTGATTGATGAGGCCAAAGGATGCCCTTTATTAAAGCGGGGATTCTACTATAAACGGAAGGATCTCCATGCCATGGGCCTTCACTTTATCCTCAATCACTTTCCGATCAAGGCCTTTGTGAACCAGGATGAAGCAACCACCGCCGCCAGCACCACACATCTTTAATCCTAACACATTTCCATCTTTTTTAAGTTCGGAAGTAAACTGACGAATTTTATCAGTCGTAATACCAGGGAAAAGTTTTTCACGCTCAAGTCCTTCGAGAGCTATGAGGGTCAGCATCTTATCCCATTGTTTCGTTTTCAAGGCTTCATAAGTTTGATTTGAAATCTCCGCAATGCGGGTCAAGCCTTGCACTACTTCTGGCTTCTTATCAAAAAATCCTTTATAAACTTCCCAGTTATTAATACCGGAGGCCCGGGATTGACGGGAAGAGATTAAGGTCAAATGAGACTCAAGCACTTCCTTTAATTCATTGGAAAAGAGCTGTTCAACTTTAATCTCGCCTTCAATGCCTTTAATGGCGAGAACACCACCAGTTAAGGCCGGAAAATAATCCTGATAACCTGCCATCCCTTGATTCAAGATGCGACTCTCCACTGCCTTGACTCGCATAACAGCTGTATGCCGGTCATAATTGTGACCGGTAAAATTACAAAGCGCGCGATAGAGAGTGACACCCATAGCGGAAGAACCACCCAGGCCAGAGCCTGCCGGAGCTCCGGAAGAGAGTTCTAACTTAATATGAGAATCAATTTTAAACAGGCGCAGGATCTGAAGAACAAATGTCATTTCTCCAAAATCCTGTGAATAAACGACTCTATCCTCAGTCAATTCAGATGAAGTGAACTGATAGTTTTTATTATAATCAGCTGAGTGGATTTCTACTCCATCAAATGCTGTTTTAGTCAGACTGACAGAGGCCTTAAGACTTGTGGCCACATTCAAAGTGACAACATTCTTGATGATCAGGTTAATCGGCTCAATATCGAGGGTCCCCCCGACCAGATCAACTCTTACACTTCCGGTGTTAGTTACCTGCATTCAAAATTCCTATGTATGGTAGTTCACGATAGCGGCCGGCGTAATCCAGACCATAACCAATGACAAACTTGTCTTCGATTTCAAAACCAAGATAATCGATCTTCACATTATGCTTTAGCTTTACTGGCTTAAAGAGTAACGAGGCCAGCTTGACACTCTTAGGTTTTCTGACTGAAAGAATTTCCATCAAAGTCTTAATGGTAAGACCGGAATCCACGATATCTTCTACGATCAGAATATTTTTGCCTTCAATGTTGGCCGTAATATCCATATCCAGACGAACACTTCCGGAACTATGAGTGGCATCTCCGTAACTTGAGAGAGAAATAAACTCAAGTTTCAGGGGTAAATTAATCTTTTTCATAAGATCCGAGCAAAACATGAAGGCCCCTTTCAGGACACAAATCACGACGATTTCTTCGTTTTCAAAATCCTTAGTAATGGCCGAACCAAGGGCCGCAATTCGAAGAGCGATCTCTTCTTCAGAGATTAAAGCTTCAGGTGTATAAAGTTCCATGTTCCCCTCCTAGCAGTACGAATTATTCAGGATCTCTCCTAAACCACCCGCTCCTGGGACAATATATTGATGTTGATTTAAGCCTATTTCTTCAGACCATAATTTTCCTGGCATCTCACTGAGCACTTTATCGCTGGATAAACCCCGATCGAGTCTTAATGAAAAGATCTGGAGGTCAGGACAAAGGGCCGTTACTTTTTTTAAATACTCAGGAGTCACAATAAGATGCATGGCCACCACTAAGAGTGGTTTCCCGCCAACTTTGTTTTTGTAATGATTATACACTTCAACAATTGTTCCTCCAGTTGCTCCCATGGGATCCGGTAAAAGAACAATTGCCTTATCTACTCCTCCCCCAATCTTTGAGCCAGAAATATTTGAACCGATCACTTTCCCGTCTTTGTCACATTCCCGGGCCACGTAAAAGTGATCTTGTCTGACCACTTCTGGTTGCATCAAATAATTGAGTTTATGATAACAAAGATGGGAGGGATAAGTCCCAGCACGGGCCAGATCCACAGTCACAACGGGAGTAGACGGATCTACAATCTCACCTTCATAAGTTGCTTCTGGATGAGAAGAAATCATGCGAGTCTCAAAGCTAGCGAACTTTTTAGGAAAAAGTGAATCGATCACAGTATCCATCAAATTCGAGTACAGCATTTCTACCAATTCATTAATTTGTGGCTGAGTTGTTTGAGGAGACCCTAATTTGGCCAAGAGGCTGAGCATTAAAGGCGAAGAAAGAATATGAACATTTTTCCCATAATGATGGGCAATTTCATGAACGCGATAACTTAATTTCTGATGCTGGAAATCTCGGGCCATAGACTATCCTCGTGAGAGAAAAAGGATAGCATGGCCTTTTTAAAAAATCTCTTAATTAGAGAGGTGTCCGGCAAGAGGTTTGATCTCTGCCTCAAGAGGTAGAAGACCTTGTTCTTCTGAATCATCCCACTGGTAATGCCCACGGCATCGCGCCTCATAAGCATCACTCTCTCCAAGCAGAACCTGATCTTTAGATCCGCTCAGACGTTGTGAACGAGTGGCAGGAGCTCCACAAACAGTACAAATAGCATGAATTTTTACCACTTCATCGGCAAGGGCCAGAAGAGTTCCCATTGGTCCAAAAGGCTGGGCACGGTAATCCAGATCAAGGCCCGCACAAATGACACGGTAACCGCGGGCAGCCAGTTTGCTGACAACAGTCACTATGGCCTCATCAAAGAACTGGACTTCATCAATGGCCACAACACGGGTTGAATCTTTTAAACGGATAAGAATATCAACCGCATTTTCTACAGGTTCAGATTTAATGGCCTGAGAAGAATGGGAAACCACATCTTCTTTGTCGTAACGAATATCTATGGCCGGTTTAAAGATTTGTACACGCTGCTTAGCAATTTGGGCCCTTTTCACGCGGCGGATAAGCTCTTCAGTTTTTCCAGAAAACATTGGGCCGCATACAACTTCAATCGATCCATGAAAATATTGGTGCGTCATCCGTTCTCCTCGAAATAGCAAAATAACAAAACTAGGTGTGTAAGGGCATATTTTCAAAATTCTCGAAAAATGACAATGCAGACCAGTTGGACAACGGTTTGATATTGCATGGCCGTAAGAAAATAAAAGAGACTAAATCACTTAACTAAATAAAAAATCCCGAAGAAAAAGAGGCTCATGAGCATCAGAAAGAAAATAGTAGGGGTCAGGAGGATCACCCAAGTCAAGGAACGGGAAGCTCCCAGATTGGAACGAAGGCCCGCATACAGCAAAAAGAAGTATAAAAACGACTGAAAAACATCCCCGATAAAAGGAATGATGGTGAAGACATGAGACGACAAAGCATGAGTCGTAATTTGATCAGCAATATCCTGGGCCGGTAGATCAGCACTTAACCATTCGGCATATTTCCGAATAATCCAGGCCCACACTTCAGTCATCACAAGAGTAGCAATGGGAAAAAAAATGATGTCTAAAGCGGCCGAAAACAGGAAAAAATAATAAGTGGAAGAACCAGAACTCTTAAAGAGTTCCTGCAGAAAAGGAAAATTTTCACTCTGCATGGAAAGAAAGGATTGCAGGAAAAAGTTTAAAACAATGATCTTACCTAACCCTCGGATGATGGCAAAAATCCATGAGATCCCCAGTGCTTCAGCTAGGGTCAGCGGTTGGTAGATCTTCCCATCATGATGAGGTATCGGCAGATTAAAACGGAATTGCTGATGAATCCGGAAAGGATGCACCAGCACCATTAAGTATGTTTCAATTAACTCAGGAAGTGATTTCATGCTTTGGTTATTTTAACACATCTTCAAATTTGCCGTTAAAACTTTCATCCAGCAAATTAAAATGGGCCTTGAATCCTTGAGTGAGATTGACCACTATGAGCTCTTCCTTTTTACGCCAAAGTATAAGCTCCTGCCCCATAATCTCAATTCTTAGATGATTCTCAGAGAGAAGTTGCTGCTTCTCCGTTTTTGACAGAAGAGAAACCCGTTCGGCCTGATCTTTCGCGGCTAAGTTGAATAAAAACTGGATAAGAAACTCCATTCGGGCCTGATCGATTTTGTAACCCTGAACTTCAAAACCCAAAGGCTCTCGATTCAAGATTGTCACAACGGCCTTTTTATCCCCTTGAATGAAAATAGCATTGGTACGTGTAAACGAAGTAAAGTCTTTTTGCGGAATGACTTTTTTATCCCAGTAGTCTTGAATCTGAATGAAGAAAACTCGCAAGCTTCCTCCTAGCATCAAATAAGCTTTTTTCTTAACCGGATCAATGATCACCGCATCTGCCGAGTTTTTACTCTTAAGCCAAAGCTCCCAAGTGACAGCAGAAGAGTCATTCAGAAATTTAAGTTCTCCCAATTTTTTGAATTTGAGCTTATCCGAATACGGAAGTTCCTGCTTAATATTGATCTGAGTAAGAAGTGAAAAAAATTTACCAACCAGATCCTTATGCACGGAAATGCCTGAAATGGGAGGCGGCTCAGTTTTATGTTCTTTAAAATTAAGTTCAAAAGGTAAACTGCCTTCGACACTTAGAACCACTCTTTCCATGGGAAGATTGGGATAAAACCTAAAGAGCTGGGTTTCTTTTAATTCTGCTTTTGATTTTGAAAGCAGTGTAATCAATTCGTTTAATTTTAAAGCTTCAATTTCAGTTTCATCCTGAGTCAATTGAGTACTTCCGCCTTCTATCACTGCTAGAGAAATTTTATCTGTTTCGGCTATGTAAAATGCCTGCTTATCGAGGGAAAGATCCCCTATCGTCCACTTCTTATGGTTCACTTCAAATGAAAAGGGATGAGGAAAAAATGTTTCCCACTTCCCTTCAATGCTCTTGATTTTTTTTATTTCCGAGAGTTTTTTTTCAATTTGTTTAAAAGCATTATGAGATAAAAGATCGTTTCCGGACCACCAACTTCCATCTTTCTTTTCAACTTCAAAAGTAGGAAGTTTTAAATGATTGATCTCAAAATCAAATAACTTATCCTCATGTTGAGCAAGGTCATATTCTTTTTCTACCCGCTTCTCCTGAAAGAGATAGGTCATGATCATCAGACAGATAAAAACGCCAAAGAGAGCTAAATTTCTTTTCATAGGAGACGACGCCTTCTATAGACAAATATGGCCGCTCCAAAAAAGATGATAGGAACAACAAGGATAGAAATGATAAAAATCATCTGAAGATGCTGAGCGCTTAAAATAACAGGATATTCTTCAATGCCAGGTCGATTAAAGGAAATGATTCCTTCATCATTTACCATCCAGGAGACACTATTTAAAAATAATGTCGTATTCCCGGACTGGGCCTGATAAGCGTTGATAAGAAATGAACTTGATCCCAGTAAGGCCACTCGAGTTGTAGAAGCGCCAGTGCCTTCAGCAACACCGATCAGACCAATGGGACCTTTGAGATCTTTTTTCTCATTGAAGACTGCCTTCCCTTCCGTCACACCTTTCAAATCCGTCTCGGCCCAGCTGCCCGGAAAGGCCGAAGTGTAGGCCAGAATCTCGGCCATATCTTTACCTTCGACTTTTCTAACTGATGAGCTCAGAGGGAAAACGGTTCTTAAATTGAAACCCTGAGTGATGGGATGCATTTCTTCATACTTACTAATAATGGGAATAGTGGCCTCAGCACCTTGAACGGTTGAAAGACGATCAATCACGATATCTTTACCCAGATCAAGGCCGAATGGTTTAATAATGTTAATGAGATTATCATAGAGCTCCGCTTTAAAGGCGGGTGCCAGTGCCAAAAAGAATCTTCCACCATCTTTAACGTATTCTTCCAGAATTTGCACTTCCTGCTTTAAAAAACCGGAAATAGGACCTAACACAAAAACGGCAGTAGCATCTTTAGGAACACCCATCACTTTGGTCAGATCGAGTTCTTTTACTTCATAGTTCTGATCTTTGAGTTTCTGACAGAGTATGGATAGCCCTTCCTGGGAAGTTTCAGCACAACTTAACTCCTGATGGCCTGTCACAAAATAAAGCACTATTTTTTCAGTTCTAAGGGCCTTCAACAAGGCATTGGTCACTGAGAGTTCATCCATCATAGGAAAAGAAGATTCTTTCCCTTTATATTCAATGATGACTGTTCCGTTTTGAATAATTCCTTTGGCCTTAACCAGATCAGGTCTCAAATCAGTATCAATAGCGGTAAGTTCGATTTGGGTATTTTGCCCTTCATAAAGCTTTAAGAGATTGAGCATTGGCGCCCATTCTTCTCTTTTAGCAAAGACCGTCATTTTCAAAGGCTCTTTGACTAACTCCAGAACTTTTTTAGTCTGATCAGTCAGGCTGTTTCTATTCTCTTTAGTCAGATCAAATTCTTTATAGTTCTTATTCCCCAGATAGTTCACCACTCCCAGGATGGAGAAAACTAATATGACATTGATGCCGTGATAAAGAACTTTCTCAAAATAAGAGCTTCGGATAAAGATTTTTATCTCCTCAAATTTTGAGAAAAGTAGCAGAAAACCTAAAGCGACAGAAAAGACTGTCATGCCTATATTAAGGGTTTTAAATTCAGGGGCCGTGATCCATAAAGCGATGGCGGCCAAAAAAACCAAAACATCTATGATTACCCATAGAGGATATAACCAGTTTTTCATTACCAGTTCCTTCTTCCGAGACTTTTCACACTCAGAAATCCGAATAAGAATACAAAACTTGCATAGTACAAAATATCCTGAGTCCCAATAAGTCCTCGGATGATTCTTTCAAAGTGAGAGGTAATCCCGATATAAGAGAAGATTTCGGCCACCAGATAATTGGAATTCAAATGACCTCCCCAAGTCAGCATCCATAAAAACATGATGCCAAGAATGGATAACAAACCAGCAATAATTTGATTTCCGGATAAAGAGGAACAAAAAAGCCCGAGGGAGATGTAGCAACAAGCGTTCAAGATAACTGATAAGTAAGCTGAGCCTAAAAGTGAAAAGTCTCTCACTCCGACTCCCCAGATAATGAGAGGAAATAGAACCGTCATAAACAGCATCGCAATGATTAAACTTAAGGCCGCCAAGCCTTTAGACACAACCACTTGCCATTCACGTAATGGTGAAAGCCAATAAAGGTCCAGGGTCTCAAGCCGCTTTTCTTCCGAAAAGAGTTTCATCGTAATAAGTGGTATAAAGATCAAAAAAAGAAAATTGATATTAGCAAAAAGCCTTAAGACGACTTCTTCAACAAAAGAAATTTCCTGCGCCAGATGCTGAGGGATGGCCTGAATTCCATCAGTGTAAGTGACCAGTAGATTGAAGAAAAAAGTTCCACTGATAAGCGAGAACAGACCAATCAAGACATAGGCCAAGGGTGAAGTAAAATAAGATTCGAGCTCTTTTTTCCACAATAGTAAGATCATTTTTTAAGCTCCGTCATATGTAAGAAGATGTCTTCTAATTCCGGGGATTCAACTTGCAGGGTCAGTAGATGGAGACCACGACTTAACACCAGTTTTCCAATCTCTGTCCGACAGTCCAGATCAGCTTCAAAGACCAGATCATACTGTTTCTCCTGACCAACGATATGCTCATGAGTAATTTCATATTTTCCAAGTTCAGATAAGTCAGGAAGTGTTTCATCGGCCCGGACACCAACTTTAAGCACCAGCCCCTGACGGAATTTACGGTGAATCTCTTTCAGATCTCCCGAAGCACGAATTTTACCTTGATGGATGATTGTTATCTGATCGCAAAGTTGTTCTACTTCAGGCAAGACATGAGTTGAAAAAAGAATTGTTTTATCTTGAGCGAGATTTTTAATGAACTCTCTGAGTTCAACGACTGACTGGGGGTCAAGGCCGTTGGTTGGTTCATCCAGAATTAAAAAAGGAGCATCATAAACAATTGCCTGGGCCAGTCCCACTCTTTGTTTATAACCTTTGGATAAATTACCGATCAAACGCTTTCTGACTTCCAAAAGATTAAGGTCACTCATGACCTTATCCACCTTGTCTCTGACGTTTTTAACCTTATGTAATCTGGCCACCAGAGTAAGATACTTCTCAACTGGCATATCCAGATACAAAGGGGCATTCTCGGGCAGAAGACCGATCATATTTTTAAGTGCCAGTTTTTCAGGATGAATAGTTTCTCCAAAGAGTGTCATGCTACCGGAAGTGGGTGGCATGAGTCCGGCTATCATCCGCATAGTGGTCGATTTCCCTGCACCATTTGGTCCTAAAAAGCCATGAATTGACCCTTTTAGGACTTCAAAGGATATATTGGATACCGCTGTACGCCCAGGATACTCCTTAGTGATACCGTCAACTACTAGTATTTTATTCATATCCACCTTACAATTATGTAAATCGCTCTCTAGTTCACAGGCATAAGTGCCGAAAGAATCTTTATAAAAACTATGACTATTTTAGATACTTTTAAGTCAAGAATTCAAGCAGCAGAGCGGATACTTATCACCACTCATGAATACCCCGATGCCGATGGGATTGGCTCTGAAATTTCTCTTTGTTTAGCTCTTCGCCAATATGGGAAAAAGTGCTTCTGCATTAATGAAGAACCATTGTTGGATCGGTATCAGTACCTCGATCAAGATAAGGTGGTCCTAGGCCATAAAGAATTTCAAAAAAAATATCCCGATTTTACGCCCGATCTCATGATTGTGGTGGATACCAATACTAAGAATCGGGTGGGCGCTCAGCTTTGCGCTTACATTGGTGACACGATTCCTGTTCTTTATATCGATCATCATCCTTGTCGCGGACAGGATCTGACTAACCACTGCATAGACATTACGGCTGCTGCAACTGGCCAGATGATTGGTGAAATGATTGAGCACTTGGGAATCCGATTCACCAAGAAAATTGCTCTTCCCATTTACACCTCCATCATTATTGATACCAGTTCTTTCCGATATCCAACAGTTTCTGCCTCAACTCACCGTCTGGTAGCAAAACTCATGGATACCGGGATTAATCCGCCAGAAGCTTACAACGGAATTTATGGAACCAAACGTGTTCATCACATGCATCTCCTGGCCAGTATTCTCAATACAGCTTCAACCAATAAAGATGAAACGATTGCCTGGATGCTTCTTAAAAAAGAAGATATTGATAAATATGCTGGCGACGTGGAAGACACTCACGCCTTCATTAATAACCTTCTTATCCTGAATAATATTAAAGTGGCCTGTATGTTCCGGGATGACGGAGATCATATCAAGATGAGTCTGCGCTCATCGGGTGAGTATGATGTGGGCAATATCGCTGTTGCCCTGGGCGGAGGTGGACATTCACACTCGGCGGCCACCATTTTAAACCGTGAATCCGGTGAAACGACCGATCAAGTTATTTCCCGTGCTATTAAAAAAGTAGAAGAAGTCCTGTTAAAAGCTGACTCCAACCCTTAGTAATCCCCCTACTCGATGACCATCAAGATGCTCTCCCCCGATTTTCATACTGGGTGTATAGAAATGCACAAGTCCGAGTCCTGTAAAAATATCAATGGTCTCGCCTGAGGGAGCATACCACTGAAAGAAGCGCCAATTCATGACAAGCTTTTGCGAGAAGGCCAGTCCACGTGATTCAATCCGGCCCAGATCTTCCTCTTTACCATCCTCCACTGACTGATACCCAGGACCGATGGCATATTGAAGAAAAAATTCCGAAGAAAAAAAGTGCCTATAAACATACTGAAACCCCAGATAACTTATATTGGCACTATAAGATTCGGCACCGTCGAACTTCTTATGAATATTTTTTTTATCTGAATCCTGAAATCCAGCTTCGTTAGAAAAAACCAAACCAAAGCCAGATTGAGGTCGGGGAAAGAAATTAAATTCAAAGGCCGCCATTCCACGAGGTCTTCCTAGTCTGCGGATGTTTCCAAACTGCTCAATCGCACCTCCGCCATCCAGGGAGAATTCAAAAGCTGAATAGGAGATATTCTCAGCTTCAATCTTCTTAGTTTTATTAAAATGAGTCGTCAGACTGCATTGTTCTCCCGACGCTTCATCTATCACAGGGACCTGCACTTCAATCTCTTTTACATCACGGAATTCTTCTTTGGATGGAAAAGGAATCAGGTTAATTGACCACCAGCCAGAGATGACTCGATTGTCGCTTGAATTATAGGTGAAGCCCGGATAACGCTCCTTGGTTTTATCAAGTCTAAATGTGACTGCATTGTTTTTTATAACGACATTTTTTGCAGAAGAATTTGTTATCCCCAATAGTAGGTAGTTTCGACGATGATCCCCTACCAGATGAAACTCGGCTTCAATTCCACAAGCACTTTCTAAACGGATGCTTGAACCTGTTTCTGGTCTAGACCATCCCTTTAATTCAGTCTGCATCAAACTATGGTAAATGGCCGCTTGAGTTCCCAGTCCGGCAGTGGCAGCGACCCCTCCAAAAACTAAAGGTGTATGATAGTAGGAGTTTGCCATCAGAGTTGTGCTAAAAAGGAGAAAGATTAAATAGAAGTGTCTCATTGAAAATCCTCGGCCCTCAACAAATACGGGAATTGGGCCACTTTCTTCTCAAGAGGTACTTCAATGATGGCCTTATAGTCACTGACCTGAAAAATACCTTCGCCCTTGTTTACTTTAACCAAACAGTCCACGGCCAAAGTTTCTTCCGCTTTCATCTCAAACTTAATCGACCCATGACTTAAGGCCTTGCAAGAAATGGGAATCTTTCGAAGCCCGATCATGATTGTAGAGTTGGCCAGATCCAGCTTTCGACTGAAATTCATTTGATTTTTTATTATCACCCGATAAGAAAAACTGAGATGAATCTCATCTCTTTCAATCTGGGTCGGATGTACATAGGCATTTGAAACAATAAATTCATCCACATGAAGGACTTGATACTCACTGCGGACAAATGGCATTCGCGAGCTGCAGGCGACCAAAATGGGAAGCAGAAGAATAAGAATTTTCATACATTAATCTTAAGGCCAAAGGACCATCTAAGGGAAGGTGTAAAATCGAGGACTTCCACCAGCAGCCGCTGTCCAGATTTTTGACATCCTAGTAATCATTACATCAGGTCCGGGATCTAATCCTATCCTCCTATATCCTTAGCTAAAAAAAACCGGAGAATCATATGAAATTTAAGACCCTACTGACGGCCACAATCCTACTCAGCTCTCTAGCAGTCAACGCCAGTTGTTTTAAAACCTATCAAGACGAATTAGGAAATGTGAATAACTATATTAAAAACTCGAATTTTGACCAGGCCAAGAAAGAAGGCTTGGGCCTTGCTACTACCACCAACGTCATTGTTATTGCCTCACTATCCGGTGCAGGCGGACCACTGGTCTCTACCGCAGCTGGGGCCGGTCTAATCGCCTCACTATATCTGGCATCAACTTATATTGATTTAAGAACGGAAGATGGAGTTGATGAAGCCTTAGCTAAAAAATCTCTTCTCGAATCTAGTCTTGCTCTCTTAAGAGAGGCCAAGCTTGGAAATGGACCGCTTCTTCAAGAGGCCATCGTAGGGGTAAACCGCTCAGTCTCAACTGCCATTTCACTTAAAGATCTTTCAGAAAAAATCAATGAACAAAGTATCGAACGGGCCTACTGTCAGGATCCGGACCAAGTCATGTCTCCTGCCGGTATTCTTAAAACTGCCATCGATGAGTTAAAAGCTGAATTATGATTTTAAGATTCCTATTGATTTTTACCTGTCTGATCAATTCGGCCGTTGCCACAGAGTTTGGTGAGTTAGTTGAAAGATATGTAAAAATCAATCAGGAAAAGATTAAGATCATCCAGGCCAATCGTCACCGAATTAAAGGTGTCGAAATCATCGTGGCCGATAAGGCCGAAAGCCTTGCCAGTCGGTTCGGTCATGGGATGTTAAGACTCATCGATGATGACTCCACCTGGGTCAACGATGCCGTCGTTAGTTTCTCTGCTCTCTCCTATGAAGAAACCTACTCTCTTCGAAGAAGTATTTTTGGTGGTTATTCCATTACTCCGCAAGTCATGACCATGTTTGAATACTGGAACATGTATACCGAGGATGAAGAAAGGGATTTAAAGAGATATGTTATCAATCTGAGTGATGAAAAGTTAAACCTGCTTCTGGATACTCTCTTTAAGTATCTAGAAGACCCTACGCTCTTGAATGATTATACTTTCCTTTCCAATAACTGCATTGGAGTCATCACAAAAATTTTCGTTGAATCGGGAGTGACCAAAAGTA
>DFXY01000018.1 GCA_002381945.1 Bacteriovoracaceae bacterium UBA4096 | reverse complement strand
GCTTTTAACGCAGTCGCTGCAGTATTTGCCAAACTTACTGCTGACGAGATAGAAGTGAGAGCTAAAAATAAAGAACTTTGTTTATCAATAGTCAGAAAGATAAGCTGACGTAAAATTGGAGATTCTATGAAACGTGTTATTGGCTTTCATTATACCCTTACAGACAAGTCTGGAACGACACTAGACTCTTCAGTTGGTGATGAACCCCTCTACTTCCTTGAAGGCGCTCAGCAAATTATCCCTGGGTTAGAAAAAGTAATCGGTCTTATGAATGTCGGCGACAAAAGAAAGATTGAAGTTAAAGCTGAAGATGCTTACGGCGATATCAATCCTGAACTCGTGGTTAAGGTTAAAAAAACTCAATTTCCACCAGATGCTGATCTTCAAGTTGGCGATCAGTTCCAGGTAAATAACGATGCTCACTCCCCAGTATTCACAATTATGCAAGTTGATACTGATGAAGTGACTGTTGATGGTAACCATCCAATGGCAGGAAAAGATTTATTCTTTGATGTGGAAATCATTGGTGTAAGAGATGCTACTGCTGAAGAAGTGACTCACGGTCATGCTCATGGTGCTCACGGCCAAGGTCATCACTAAAAATTAATTAAGACTTAAGATCCCTTCTGTCTCATCTACGAGGCGGAAGGGTTCATCTTTAATCAGCAAAAATCCATCCAGATCTACATATTCAACTAATCCACCAAACAGCATTCCGTAAGAAATACCGATTGAGGTTTCAATCATACAGCCGATCATGGCCTTCATGTGATGCTGATGCGCTTGATTTAAAAGTTCACAGGCCCCAATGAGGGAACCTGTTTTCATTAATTTGATATTTATAGCGTGAAACTGCTCGGAAAGTTCTGAGAAATTGCCGACATCTTCAATGGATTCGTCGGCGAGTAATACATGAGAGGTTTTTTTCTTAAGCTCTTTGTACTCATTAACCATTGAGGATGGAAAAGGTTGTTCAATGAGTTCGATGTTCATACCTTTAAGAGACTCTTCAAACTTTAAAAACTGATCCAGGTCTTTCCAACCTTCATTTGCATCCACTCGTAGTTTAACTGAAGTATGCTTTTTAATTTCTTTAAGCATTTCTTCACCGCTCTCGGCATCCACTTTTATTTTAAGAGATTGAAATCGTCCTAGGGGAGCTAGATAGTCTTTGATCTCACCAATGGAAGTGATGGGCATAGAGAAAGACGTGGCAACCTTCACCGGTTTAGGTAGTCCCAGATATTGAGAAAGGGAGAGGCTTTTTTTATTTGCAATGTCACTTAAAAAGGCTGACTCAAGACCAAAACGCAATGAATGAAAAAGATCAGAGGTATTTAAAAACCCTGTAAGGGTCAGATCGGAGTCGATTAAGTTAAGATCAACACTATTTAAAAAAGCAGCGAATTGCTTTTCAATACCTTCAACCGTTTCTCCATATCTAATATTAGGAGCAATCTCTGAAAGGAAATGTCCTCTGGGAGTTTCCAGATGTACGATGAAATTTTCTTTAAATGTTGTTTGATTACGGGAGAGCTTCCAATTTACTTTCAAATCCAGGTGACGTTTTTCAAGCCAGAGCTTCATAGCTCTCCTACGACATGAAAGAGATTAGATTTTTCATAATCAGCTGGTGCATTTCCCCATTTGCCATCAGGAGGATTCCCACGAAAATGTTGAATCCAAAGTTCCCGGTTTTTATCGTACTTCATTCTTTTAATAGGAAGCTTAATGCCTAAGAATCCCTCAAGAAGTTTGGTGATCATTTCTGAACAATATAACTTCTCATTTCCATCATCACTGAAGTTATCCCATAAAAATGCACTATCAAACTTAAGGCCTTCAAATTTAACTGTAAAATCGTGAATAAGTTGTTCTTTGTTATCCTGGATATACAGAACAATTTTATCATTTCTAAAACGTCTGACTGAAAGCTTGTGAGCTTTCTTGGTACGAGCATTAAATTCCTGCAGGGTAACCACTCTTACAGTCCCCAAGGACTCAATGACTTTTACAGTTGGTTCAGTTTCTATGACCATGGCCATATGTGAATAAATGGAATTTTCCTGCTCTTCAATGAGCTTACAAGTCCAACAGTTCAAAGGCTGAAGCAGGATGTCTCCTACTTTCAGGTCCAGGGCCAGGGCTGTAAAAGGAAGAACGAGAACGAATGCTAGGATGAGTTTAATCATATATGCCAACTTTTAAAGTCAACATTCTAGCCTTGCTGTTTTGATAAGCCTATCGCATTTTACACGGCTAATACCCTGATTTCACTAGTGTCTCTCAACCGTTATCTCTCAAGATGATGAAGGGAAAACTCTTCGCTATAGGGGCCGGGGCCTGGGTCCGTTTATAATAATTTAAATAGTTTAAATGCCAACGAGGGTCCTATGAGAAAGTTATTTAGCCTCCTAAACCTCCTTCTGTGTTTTGAGTTAGTGGTTAGTCCATTTGCTCCAAGTCTCAGTTTGATGGGAGATAAGGCCTATGCAGAAACCTGTCAGACAGGCTTCACATACGACTCTGTTTTAAATCGGTGTTTAACTAAAACTGAAACTGCAAATGTGATGAATGCCACTGCGGAATGTAACGGGGATAAAGAATGTTACAAGCGCAATGCTCAGGAAGCATTTCAAAAAGAACTAGATGCTGGGAAAGGTGCTAAGAGTGTTAAGGATAATCAGTTTGTCAGTAATGTGGCGAATATTGCGGCCGTGGCTGGCCCAGTGACTCTTGCAGTCCAAGGTATATATAAATCAAATAGTACCTGTACTTCAGCTTCGTTTTGGACAATGGTTGGTGGATCTGTAGCTCTCTTCGTTGGTGATAACTTAGCCAATTTTCA
The DNA here is from genome assembly GCA_002381945.1 of Bacteriovoracaceae bacterium UBA4096. Taxonomy (GTDB): domain Bacteria; phylum Bdellovibrionota; class Bacteriovoracia; order Bacteriovoracales; family Bacteriovoracaceae; genus Peredibacter. Next base: position 24,310 of record DFXY01000018.1, on the reverse strand, counting down.
ACATAAAAAACGCTTGAAAGAAATTAAAGACGACTGGGGAAAAATTGTTAATCCAGTAGAGGCCAATGGAGACAAGGATAAAGAAAAAGAAATTAGTATGGAAGCCCAAAGCCAGGCTTTTGAAATGTTGGCCCGCTCCGAAGAATCACTCGCGAAAGCGGCCAAAATGAAAAAGACTTTTTTTACCGTTGCTGCTTTGGCCTATGCCGCTTCTGGGATTATCGCAGGTATTGAAATTATAGCTGAGAATAATCCGGCAACGGGGGTGGCCGCAAAGGTTGCCAATTTATGTAAGACGACTCCAGCTGCAGGAATGTTGCCTTCAAAAAAAGTAGAAAGTTTGTATGCTTCCTACATCAAGGGCCCTCAGGCACCTTTAGTTCTGGACTTTCACTTTCATCATAATTTGAAGAATTCAAATGATATGGCTTCCTTCCTAGTTAATAAAAAAGCAATGGATGAAGAATTTTCATCACCATCAATTGATTACTATTTATCTCTAAAAGAATCTTTTAAAGAAAAAGAATTTCAAGATCCAACGATCTTTAAAATATTTAAAGATTATTCGATGATGGTCCTAAATAATTTAAATCCTGTTTCAAGTGCCATTGCCGAAGTAAATACCAATGCTTCGAAATCATACAAAGAAATGGAGGCCAAAGGCAGTAATCCTTTGCTCACAGTTGGTCTTGGAGCTGCGGCCGGATTCGCTGCTGGTAAACTAGTTGATAAGCAACTAATCACCTCAACAGTAAGGGCCGTCTTTTCCGGAGTCATGGCAGGGATGAGCACAGTTATGGCCATGCATGCGGGCAAACAAGCAGAAGCATCAACAAAGAGAGCTAAACTTTTAAGAGAAATGAGTGCAGAATTCAAAAGTGCCTATGGTGCCATTCACAACTGTAAATCAGAAGATCGTAATGATCCCGGAAAACCAGAATGCTATTGCTATACTCCGGAAAACAAAAAGAATCCTAATCGTGGAAGTTCCAAAGTTTGTACAAATCTCTGGGCCGGTATTTCGACAAAAAGCGGGAACTATTCTGCTCTTTCAAGCAATTCAAAAATTTGTATTAGTAATAATCGTCAGGCAGATCCAACCTGTGCATGTAAGGCCACCAACACTTGTATGAAAGTAAGCCTTTCTGGAATTAAAGGCTTAAATCAAGGTTCATTCTCGATGCTTTCACAGTCGGTAGATCCCCTTAATAAACTTTCAAATGGCTCCATTGATGCAGGGACAGTAGATACTTCAAGTATGGCCAACCAAGCGGCCAAGCTTAAAAAAATGACTGAACAACTGGAAAAATCAAAAGCTCTGGCCGACTACAAGAAGAATAAAGATAAACTTTCCAATAAACTTAAAAACGATCTGACTGTAGCGAGTTCTAAACTCCCTTCAAGCTCTCTTTTAGGAAGCTCGGGAGGTGCTCAAATGCCTTCAAATCCGGGAGAAGCTGCCAGGATGTTGGAAAAAGAACTTGAGAACCCTGCAACGATTGGAACGGTTGGTGGTGATCAATCAATTGCAGGGGGGGCGCCCGCTGCCAATAATGATGACTTCCAACTTGAATTCGGTCTAACTCAAGACGGTTTAGCTGAACAAGAATCCCAACTCGCAGAAGTCATGAATCAAGATCTCGACTATGGTGGCAATGATATCAACGAAGGTTCCAAGGCCAATATCTTTGAAGTTCTTAGTAACCGTTATCAAAGAAGCGGTATGAGAAGGCTCTTTGATGAAAAAGGCACTACCAAAGCTGATAAGGCCGAAGCGACGGATATAACCCAGAAATGAACATTGAGATACTGACAGGAAAAACGACTGAACACTTGGTGCCCCTTGAGGGCACTAAGTTTTTAATACACAAACAAATGCTTTATGATTTCCTGAGGCTCCAAAAAGATGCAGCGGCCGATGGATTTGATCTAAAAATCATCAGTGCTTTTCGAGATTTTGAACGTCAATTGAAAATCTGGAATTCAAAAGCTTCCGGCGAAAGACAGCTCTTGGATGATCAAGAACGGCCTCTTCCATTTGATGGACTCTCCTCGACTGAAATTGTGTTTGCAATCTCAAGGTGGTCGGCCATTCCGGGCAGCTCAAGACATCACTGGGGAACAGATATTGATATTTATGATGGAAATACGCAGACAATGGAATCAGTTCAACTCGTCCCCTCGGAAACAATTGGTAATGGTCCCTCAGCTAAGCTTCACGAATGGTTAGATGCTAAAATTGAAAATAAAGGGGCCTATGGATTTTATCGTCCGTACGCCACTGATCGAGGTGGTGTGGCACCTGAGAGATGGCACCTCAGTTACTATTCACTTTCAAGACGTTTTATGGAAAATTATACTTTTTCTTTATTTAAAAAAAATATTGAGGAGAATGATATTCTTCTCAAGAATGTTCTTCTTGAACATGCTCATGAACTCTATCAGCGTTTTTTTCTTAATATCGATTTACCCTAGGTTCTATTTTAGAGTCATTCTGACCCCACTTTAATTATCAAAGAAGTTAGGCTTCTTGCTTTAGAAAAATTAAGCTCCTTATTTCATTAATATTTCTATTGGCTTAGAGAGATGCCACGTCGTCAATCAACGCTGTAAGTAAAATCTCATTCAATTAATCATTTTTAATCGGTAAGTTTTTGAAATTGATAATTAATCATGAATGGAGAAACCTCATGAAAATCTTAACGGCCATCTTTTTCTTGTTATCTACACTTATTGTAGGTCAAGATGTCTCAGCACAGGAGCGCGGACGTCGCTATAATCCAAATCGCGGAGGAAACCACAATCCTTCCAGACCAGGTCCAGGCCGAGGACATTACAATCCCAATCGTAACCATGACCGTCGACCGCCTCCATCTAGACCGTCCAATGGCAATTACCGGCCTAACCGTCCAGGAACAGGACATGGCGATTACCGACCAAATAGACCTAATGGTCCACGTCCTGGCCAGAATACAACTTACCGCCCTAATCGTCCGAATCGACCAAACGGGCCACGCTATAACCCAAATCCTCGCCCAGGGTCTAATACAACTTATCGTCCTCGTCCTAATCAACCACACAGACCAAATAGTCCAAGGTACACACCACGCCCATCAACTCCTGATTACCGTGTACCAGGCCGGCGCTACAATCGTCCGGCAAATCCGAGATATGGCCGCACTCATCATCGTCCAATAAGAACTCACTATGGCACGCGCTATTATCATAGACCTATTGGTTATACTCCAGTTCGTTATAATCATTACTACCACGCTCCATATAGAACGCCTTACTATCATACAGCTCGTTACTACCGCTCTTATGACTGGTATAACTATGTTTATCGTAGCTTTCCGACTTACATCTATGCCCACTGGATTTTCTATCCGGCCGCTGGTTACACCAATGGCTATTGGACAATCGATAACTATCCCTACTACGTCTACAATGGTTACCGTAACCGCTATTCAACGGCCGATTATTGTAATTATCAGCTTGTTGATCAATACGATCATCGGGTAACTCAAACCTACTGGAATCAAATTTGTAGTCAGGGTTACGACTCCTGTTCTATCGAAAGAGATCGTCTGAATGCTCAAATGGGTGACTATCGATATTTCTGTTCAGAGACTTACCGAGAATACGGTTTTGATTATTCCCAACCAACTTATGAGAATGAAGTCACAATAGATTAATGAGAAAGGGCCTCGAAAGAGGCCCTTTTTATTTTATACCTACAGCTTTAAGCCATTCAGGACTCGCATCAATTAACTTCCTTGCCTTCATATCAAAAAAACCGACTGTAAATGAAGCTTCAGAAGCAACCTTTCCGTCAGACTTAAGCATCAACTGCTCAAGGACCATAATTTTCGGGCTTACTATTTCAACAGTTCTCGAAGTTATTTTGATCGTTTCTCGATTTTTTAATTCACGCTTAAAGCGCACCTTGAGGTCCAGGATAACCGGCCCTACTTGATGCTCAATAACATAATCCAAACCAAAACCATTTTTAGTAATAAAATCCCAACGGGCCTCTTCATAGAGCATGACGTAAGCCGCGTTGTTAACATGTCCAAAACTATCGAGGTGCATTTCTCTGATGAGCACTTCGTATTCAAATATAGTATTTTCGTTCATTTCTATTCGAGATTTTTGGCCTCAATCCTTTTATCTGCTTGAATTTGTCCATAACGTTTAGAGATCTTCTGGAATAAACCAGATGAGGCACCATTTATATCTTCCGAGGCGATTGATCGATCCTCTTCTATTCCGCCATTTGATTTAGCATCAAATAAGCTTGCAAATGGATTGGCATTATCTTTTTTACTGCCTTTAACACCTGTATACCCTCCGCCTCCGGCAGCATTATATTTCCCTGAAATCTGATTGGCCTTAATATTTGCCTCTTTATTAGCATCTTTGTCAGTTCCGGCCAGATCACCACCAAGCGAAGCCCCACCTCCACCTAGACCACCACCAGCTCCACCGCCACCTGAACCAGCTCCTGGACCGCCGGCCTGCATTTGTGCAGCTCCTGCTGGATTAACAATGTCCATCGCTTCTTTTGCATCATCAACAAAAGGAGAATTAATCGAAGCAACAGTTTCACCATCTAAATTTGTTTCAGCACCTAACTCTACAGGGACATCGGAGTCAGGAGTCATATTGAAAGCATTACCCAATCCATCTCCACCGAGTGTGAATTCTCCACTCTTATACTGAGATCCTGCCACTCGTTGCCCTGGTTTAAGACAAAGAGGATCAGTGGGATTAAATGTACAACGCTCCATCATTATGTCATCGCCTTCTTCTTCATAAGGCGCCTTAGCTTTTTCAATTTGTTTGGCAGCATTATCATACTGACCCATTTTAATACCGGCAGCGATACCTTTAGCGGTGAAGGTAGATATGGCCACGACTAAAGCGGCCTTGGCGCTTTGATTTGCCAGGATACTTTTTTCGTGAGTTTGATAGGTCGGTAAACATGGATTACCACCACAGGCATTAAGCGCATCACTCTTCGTTGGAATTTGGCGGTAAGCATTTACGAGAGCTGCCACAGCGAGAGAGTAAGCTGCCACTTTTTCACCTTGAATTTGTTTTTGATGCTTATTACTTTGAATACCGGCATCAAGTGCGGCAGTTTGAGAATCTCCGGAAGCAGCTTGTTTGCTGGCATCGGCTTGAATATTATTATTCTTCACATCAGTACGGATTTTCTGAGTTTCATTCATTGCCATTTCAGCAGTTACTACAACGTTGTAAGCGGCAACGGCATTTTCACATTGTTCATAATCAAAGGTGTACGGCTGCGGCTTTTTACAGGTAATCGTTTTATCCGCAGATTGAACAGTAAAGTCTTTAGAGTTAGCAATTGGTGCAAATTTCTCCTGACCTGCTAATTTTTTGAGATCAGTACATTCTTTAGACTTTGCAGTTAAAGCTGGATTGTTAGCATCTTTGGGAAGTTGACTGGCCTTTTCACAATCGTTGAATATATCGCCCGTTTCAAAATTTCCGGCGGCTGCTTGTTGAGCTTTTTGTGCGTTTGCAGCAGCCTCTGCCGCTGCTTGGTTTTCACGCCTGCGCGCAATTAACTCCTCTGTTTTGAGTTGATTATCTAATGATTCTTCCGCCACCGCCGAAAGCGACAATCCCATCAAAACAAGAACGGCCAGAGTTTTCATATTCATAAAAGTCTCTCTTATTAACTTATCAACCTTGTCGGATGATTCTTTAAAATCTTGATTTAATTATAAGTGAGAACCCTTTTTGAAGCCTTCTCTGCAGTCTTTATCCCTAATAATTTCAACTACCTAAAACAAAAAAGCCCCGATAAACGGGGCCTTTTTGTGACTTACAATATTGGCAGTTTTTTATTGAGCACCCTGGGCTTCGGCCATAGGGGCCTTAATCTCTTTTCGCTGGAAGATCTTCGTATAGTTTAAAAGATAACGATTAGATACTTGCTTAAAGATAGAGACATCACGTTCTTTGGAAATCTCTTCACCACTAGCTGACTTATCATCATCCGAACCACTACCTAAGCGAGCGACGTTCTGACTTTCAAATGGATATTCTCCTAGTGCATCCTCACTTAATGCATCTTCTGTGACATTTTCGAACTGACTAAGATCTGCGGCCACCGCACCTGGGACCTCGGAACCAGCAGGTGCTGCAGAAATAGGGTTTATACCCTGGGTACCATCTTTAGTCGAAGCGAGATCTGGTGCTGATACTTCAGCTTTTCCAGCATTAGAACCTTTACCAAAACCGAGGTCATCCATAGTGTAGTTTCCTGAACCTGGTTTCTTTTCGTTGAGGGCTTTATTAAAGGCCGATAACTGAGTGCTAAGTGTGTCTTCAATACTAATTGGTTTTTGCCCTTGTGCTTTTAAGTCACTATTAAGCTTCTTCATCATGTTGTCTCTAACAGCATCAATACGTCCTGCCATGGCCGCAAGCTTTCCTGCTTCCACATCAGCAGCTGCCATATCACCGTTTGCAATCGCCTGACCTAAATCAGTTGAAGTATTGGCAGCGGCAACAAGAGTTGGAACACTAAATTTAGGATCCATATTAGGACGGGTTAGTTTTAAAGGACTGGCACAAGATTCTTCGCCATATTGAGTGGCATTTTTAGCTGTTGAGAAACATTTTCTTTTTTGATTTTTCCCATCAGCAAGAGTTTTTAACTCATACTTACTTTTATCTTTATCTTTACCATTTTGGAGATCAGCACCCATGTCGGAGTTAGATGATCCTTCGGCCAACTTCGTTCCAGAGCCAGTCTGTTCATAAAACTGATCTTTTACTTTTTCCAAGTCAGCAATGCGTTTTTTAGTTTCACTCTCTTCTTTAGCAAGTTCACCATCGACAACCATAACCAGGGCAGTTGCGGCAGCAAAGACAGCAACCCTTCCCAAGGCCGTATTTAAAGCAGTCATCGTCATGTCAGCAACAGTGGCCCCAATTCCTAATTTAAAAACAAAGTCAGCTGCGGCCACGGCCATCGTACTAGCTACTCCCATGACTCCGCTACTGGCATAAGCACTGATTCCTGAGTACGCCAGAGCAATGGCCGCAGTAATAGGCATATTAGCAGCGGGATTGGGAGAGCAAGCACCAATATCCGGAATCCCCTGCCCTATTCCTGCTGGCGGTGGTGGAAATTGTCTAATCCATTCGTATATAGCAAGAGCTGTTGCTGTTGCATAAATGGCCTTTGTCGCCATCATCCACTTACGACGCCCCTGGATAACTTCAAGCTTATCTTTTTCATCCTTTAGCTGGGCATCGATTGCACCTTTTTGGTAGTCTCCACCTTCAGTCATATTGGCCTTCAAACTATCCAGGCTTTGACTCTGCTTCTTCTGTTGTTCTTTCTGCTTATTACCACCAGCTAATTCAGAGGCCACATAAACCAAACTTCCGGCCATATAGACCATCAATGAAGGTTGCATACTTGCCATTGCACATTTCACAATGACTGTGGAACCCACAATGGAGTTGGCAATCCCAAGAATTTGCTTGGCTATTCCACCGCCACCACCACCAGCTGCGAGAGCGGGCACTGGAGCAAGGATTAGATGTAAACTCAAAAGTGTTGCAAATAATTTTTTCATAGAATTATTTTAACTTAGGAGGGTAATTCCTGCGAAATATTCGTGAAGTTTAAGGGGTTTCGAGCTAACTAATGGAAATTGTGAATCAAATATGGAATTTCCTATGCCAACAAAAGTTCTCTTCAAAAAGAATGGGGAAAGATTTGCTTCTACTGGGCCGCTGGTGATTTGTCTTGTATCTGAGCGTTCTTGCGATTGAAAAATTTTGAATAATTCATGAAGTAACGGTTAGAAACCTGCTTAAATATCGAGGAATCTGATAGTCCAGAAATACCTTCTTCTTTTGATTTATGAAATTTCATCCTTTCATTCATCTCAAAATAACCGTTGGCCTTAGCGGCCCTCAGATCTTCATCTGAAAGGCCATAAGGATTGTTAGTGGTTCTCAGATCCTCATCTTTAGAAGGCGAAAAGGGAGGTTCAAATTGGCTTAGGTCATATTCCTGATTACCCTTTTGTTCAGTTTCTGCAGCTGAGGTTTTAGAGCTCACTACTATTGCCGGTTTAGCTTTAAGCTTAATGTCCCCGCTCGACTCTTTATTCTTTTCAGGTAAAGAGCTTCCACCTGGAACATTGGCCACGAAAAAAGCCCCTGCTTTGACTTCTGCTTCTTCAGCAGAAGAAATTTGAATATTATTCTTATTAGAAGCCTCGGCCAATTCCTTAGTTAAAACTGCAATTTGTTCTCCTACAGCTTTACCAAAATCAGCAGGTTCTAATCCTTGCTCTTTTAATTTTTCATTTCTTTCATCTTGCAGTTGTTGAGTCGCAGCTTTAATACTGGCCGCCATTGAACTTAAATCACTCGCGAGCAGATCAGCTTTTTTAGAATCACCATCTGCTAAGGCCTGGGCCAAATCCGTAGAAAGCTTACTGGCACTTTCCAGAACTTTATTCTGGCTTTCCTCAAATCTGGCACCTGTCACTTGGATGGAATTGGAACATGCTTTTTCAGAGTACTCTACCTTCTCTTCATTCTGAGAAAGACAAGTCTTAGTAGAGGCCGGTTTTTTTGAAACTACTCTTGTTTCTGGAAGTTTTTTAACAGCTGCATTTGAACCAGAGAAGGAACTTGCGAGCTTCATCTTATATTCACCATTCATCGCATCTTGTTTTGAAGGATCTTCATTTTGTTCTTTGGGCTTATCGTGTTCAATAACAGTATCGTCATCAGTCTCAGATTTATACTGGGCCACCATCTTATCTAACTTTTTAATGTTCTCTTTAGCGATGGCTATCCTTTGATTCAGGCCGGCGGTAATTGCCGTGGCCAGTGCCGCCGAAACAGCAAAAGTGACTGAGCGTGGAATAGGATAATTATAAGACGCAGGGATGAGGGCCTGAAGTGAAGGAACCATGAACTGTAATAGACCAGAGAGCATCACGATATATTTTGCCATTGGACTACCACTATTTCGGGTAAGTCCAGTGGAGTAGGCCATGGTTACGGCCTTAGACATTAACATTGCTTTGATGCCCGCTTTAGGCTGACAATTAGCATAAGCAATTTTGTGATAAGTATTTGTGTAATCCAGGCATCCCTTAATATATGGAATCGTCGAAGCACAGGTAGCCTGAGAAATCGTATAGGCGGCAGGATTAGCAAAGTTAGCTGGAGTTGTTGCCCAGCCTGTAGGCATTGCTCCCAGACAAGCTGGAAAGTGCATGGCATAGCAAGCAGCATAAAACTTACCACATGGCTTTGAAAGTTTATCTGCTACGCTTGCACATGTAGTAGTCCCCATGGCCGTAGCTGCCGCGATACCGGAACTTTCTTCTGCGATGGCAAGTCCCATGGCCGTCCAATAAATTGCAGTAACCGCCATCATCCATTTATTTCGACTCTCAAGATATTCTTTGGTCGCTACCTCTTCCTGGTAACGTTGCATGATCATTTCTTTTTGAACTTCTCCACCCTGGGATTTCAGCTGGCTTTCAACCAGTTTAATATCTTCAATTCTTTTATTGTGATTCTCGTTCTGGGCCTTGGCACCAGCAAACTCAGATAAAATATAAACAAGCGAACCGGCCATGAAGGTAACAATTGAAGGGACTTTCATTCCCCATGAGCATTGCTCAATAATATTTGCACCGATTACACTGGTTGAAATGGCGAGAATTTGTTTGGCATAAAAATCATAACCACCTGAACTCTGTGATTCAGAGTCGTACTTGGCATTGGTTCCGGCATCAGGAGCGGCCTGTCCGTATTGCTTAGAAGTTTGTTCGTCTGGAGTCTTGGCAGTGGTGCTAGTAGTGGCGGTTGAGGAAGACTGAGTATCAGCGGGAACAGTCTGGGAGGCCAGTGATACTGGAACAATAATGAGCTGAAGACTTATGAGGGAAGCAAATAACTTCTTCATATTGCTATTTTATCCAGATATTCAAAATCAATGAGAATTCATCACGTTTAAAATGATAAAAAGCAGAACTCCTTGAAAAGTCGTTGAAGAACTTAATTTTTAAGTGCCAATTTTTACTGCTTCTTTTTAGACTTCTTCTTACGACCTTTCAGAATCAGCATCACCACCGCACCCACGACAACTAAAGCAATGATAGATAACATTCCGTCATCACCAGTAGTATCAGTTCGCTTCTTGGTCTTGGGAGCTTCAATATTTCCGATATTACCTGGAGTAAAAGTTGTATCCTGAAAACTTTGATCTTCTACATTTCCAGAACGTAAACTTGAAAGATCAGTGTTTTTTCTTTGACGGAAAACTCTTAAAGTAGAAACGAGTTTATCCATAACCGGTTGGTAAGTTGCATAAAGATCTTTACTGACTGAGAAGGTAACAGCGACCCCTAAGTCTTCCTTAACAGTTGCAAGATAACGGGTATAAAAACCTGGTACTTCTGATGCCAAATGAAGTGCATCTACCCACTGATGTTCATTAATTCGCGACAATTTTGTATTCTTTGGCTCAGAAACTTGTTTTTTCCCACCAGGAAGATTGTATTCTTTATTCTTCTTTAAATAGGCCATGTATTCATCAAGATTATCCTGCTCACCTCTGATTTTAGCGGCAAGAATGATGATAGATTCTTTTTTACGATCAGCATTTTCACTCTGACAAACATATTCAGACCCTTCTAGAGCACACTCCCACCCAGCAGGAAGTTCAAATTCACAGTATTTACTGGCAAAGCGTTTTGCATGAACGGTTGAAGTTAAGACAACACCGACAACTAGATAGAGTAAGAACTTCATGAGTATCCTTAATAAAAGTCAGAATCCGTTTATTCAATTCTAACTTAAACTCAATGGGTTACAACTGCTTAAAAATTTCCCATCAAAGACAATCAATTAGATCAACTATCTAAAGTTTCCACGGGCAACGACACCCTCTTTAAGCTCTTTTTTAGTATTATAACGATGAGTGATTTTAACAATGGCCGTATCGGCCTTGCTTTGAATGACAGTTCCCCGGGCCAGCAGGATGTTTCCGCCCACATAATCAAATTCAAAGAAATCGATTTTCATGCCTTTTTGAACATCGTCGGCCAGACCTTTATCAATAACGACATATCCTTTTTTAGGAGAGACTTTACTAATAGAAGCCTCCATATCGTAGTCTTTAAATCGAGTGTCTACTTTATCAATTTTTCTATCATCCACTCTCCGGATAAGGGAAATTCCGAAACCTGTTCCAATATCCGTTGAACGTCCGCTGACTGTCTGACTACCTTTAAGCTCCACTCTCCAGTTCGGTCCCAAAGCAATGTTGATCCCGGCATAAGGAGCAATCCACTCACGGTTATAACTGTTGTAGAGTGCCGTTCGTCCGGTATTAAAAATCGGACGATTCTCAGGATCACTGGTATAAGGATCATTGTTCATTGAACTGATCCCATCAACACCGGCAATCAGGGCCACATACTTCCAGGCAAGGGCAGCTTCTACTTGCCAATAGATTTCATCAGATAAATCCTGACCGGGTTTTCTATATCCCACTCTACCAGTGAGAAAATTATTTGATTTAGAGAAATAGGTCATTCCTAACCCTGCTGAATATTCATTTCCATCATCGCCTAAGACCAGTTGACCTTCATTTCCAGTCAGAACTTCATCATTAGTATAGGGAGTGTAACGGAAAAGACCCTCCAGTGAATATTGAAGGCGATCAATCGGTTTAAAAGCATAAATTAAAGAGAAAAAAGTAGACTGAACTCCCGTACTACTTTCACTTTGTTCTTCATTTGAAGCATTCAGAACAGTCGAACTATTTTGTCTAAAACGTGCTCCACCACCAACCTGTAAATTATCGGTCAGACCATAATAACCAGAGAATTCACCTTGAAGTCGGGAAAAAGATTCGCCGTCTTCAAATTCAACTTTTTCCCGGTCTTTATCAATGGACTTAGTCGATGTGAACATTTCTCCGGAAACACCTATCTGATAAGCTTTTTGTCCTAAGATTTTAGTTGGAGCAACATAACTTGTCTGGGCCAGGAGTTCCTGGCCCGACAATAAGAGGAGAAAAGTTAAAATTAATTTCATTTTAAGAATTATACGGAAACAATAGATGATTGTAAAAAAGTGTTCGATGGTTTATCGAAGCTTACAAGATCTGCTTCCCGGTACCAGGTACCATTGTTTTTAGAGAATAAGCAGATGGATTCAAAATGAAGGGCAGTGAACTCCTGAAATTCCCTTCTCGCCTGATCAATTGCTGAATGCAGGTCATGGCTTTCATGATAACGACCGATAGTCAGAAAAGTTTTCTTGGATTCTTTGAGCTTTTTCTCTCTGTCAGCTATGTAGGACTGACAAATGGCAAATAAAGACTCCTGACATAGAGAGAGCTCTTCTTCAATCAAGGGATTTAAGTAAAGGATCTTATTCTTTTTATGTTCCTGAACATCCATTCCTGTGAAATTCAAAACATGATGTTCAGTGTTTTCAAAGTAAAAGGCTTCCAATTCTTCAACTAATTCGTCCTTAAGTTTCTTAACTTCAGTCACATCAATTTCAAATGGAGGGACAATGGGTAGATGTAAGTAAGGATTTGTTTGAAATTTAGAATCAGATCGAGTTCTAAAACTTTCAATGTTTTTAGCAAAAGAATTATCAGAGAAAAATGTGAGTCCAACAAAAAGCTTCGTATTCAAAGGACCCCCTTTGAGCTTAGGTCCAATCACCTTATATAGATTCTAAGGCCATACCGAATGCAAAACAATGAAAAAGCAGAAGGGAAAACTTCCCCTCTGCCTCAAGATCACTTATTTAACTGTATCAAATTGGGCATTTGCACCCAGTTCTTCTTCAATTCGTAAAAGTTGATTGTATTTCTCCATTCGATCGGAGCGTGAAGCTGAGCCGGTTTTAATATGCCCGGAACCGGTTGCGACGGCCAGATCAGCAATAAATGAATCAGCTGTTTCCCCGGAGCGGTGAGAGATAATGGCCTTATATCCATTATCATAGGCGAGCTTTAAGGTATCAAAGGTCTCAGTTAAGGAACCAATTTGGTTCACTTTAACCAAAATCGCATTGGCCTCTTTATTATCAATGCCACGTTTTAAAATTTTAGCGTTAGTAACAAAAAGATCATCACCTACGTTTACAACTTTGGGACCAAGCTTGGCCTGAAAATTGATAAAGCCTTTCTGATCACTCTCATCAAAACCATCTTCAATGGAATAGATAGGAGCTATTTTCATCATGTGCTCATAATAAGGAATCATTTCTTCTGAGCTATAAACCTTGCCTTGCATTTCATACTTATCATTTTTATAAAATTCTGAAGCAGCACAATCAAGTGAAAGAGAAATATCCACACCCGGTTTATAACCAGCTTTTTGAATCGCCGTCATAATACATTCGATCGCTTCATCGTGACTCTTAAGATCAGGAGCAAAACCGCCTTCATCCCCGACATTGGTTGAGTAGCCTTTGTCTGATAGAACTTTTTTCAGATGATGGAAAACTTCAACACCTGCTCTGAAGTTCTCGGAAAAACTTTTCTTCATATGAGGAACGATCATGAATTCCTGGATATCCAGATTATTCGAAGCATGAGCACCACCGTTAATGATATTCATCAAGGGTGTTGGTAAACGCATTTTGCCCACAGGGTTAGGAACTTTTAGATCTTCAAAAAGATACAGATAAAGAGGTTTTCCTTTTTCCAGGGCACCAGCACGGCAAACGGCCATGGAAACACCTAGAATGGCATTTGCTCCCAACTTTGATTTATTTTCAGTCCCATCAATTTCCAGCATCAGGTGATCAATCGCTCTTTGATCAAATACACTCTTACCAATTAATTTTGGAGCAATGGACTCATTGATATTTTTAACGGCAGTTAAAACCCCTTTACCCATATATTTTGATTTATCACCATCTCGTAGTTCAAGTGCCTCACGACTCCCCGTTGAGGCCCCTGATGGAACTGAAGCCCGTCCTACAAATCCTCTATCCGTTGTAACATCAACTTCAACAGTAGGATTTCCACGGGAATCCAGAATCTGGCGGGCATGAACTTTCTTAATAGTACTCATTTGAGCTCCTTATGATGATCAATCAAGAGCTAAAAAGGTACCGCATACCTCATCAATTTGAAAGTTTTTGCAAGAGAATTAAGATGCTTTCTTAAGGGATGGGATGGCCCAATCAGGTGGTTTAAAATTTGTCCTAGGAAAGGGCAGTTTATTGGCCACAAATTCTTCAAAGAAAGTCGGTACATAACCCGTCGCAACCATCTCACCAATGAACTTACCTTGTTCATCTTTGCCGGTTTGGATCCAGCGAAAAATGTCTCGCACCACATAACGCCCATGTTCATCAACATCCAGAACTTCTGAAATATGGGAAGTTCGGCGACCACCATCATGATAACGAGAGCACTGGACAATAAGTTGCAGCGCACTTCCTACCATCTTACGAATAGCGTCCGGTGGAATTTTGGTCTCGCCCATTAAACATAAAGTTTCAAGACGGGTACAGGCATCAATCGGGCTGTTGGCATGAACAGTTCCCATGGAACCTTCGTGACCGGTGCCCATCGCATTTAACAGATCCAGTGCCTCAGTACCACGCACCTCTCCGACGATGATTCGGTCTGGACGAAGACGAAGGGCCGATTCCATAAGATCACGAATAGTCACTTCTTTTATACCCAGAACAGGATTTCCCTTTCTAGTTTCAAACCGCACAACGTGTTCAGCTTTAATCTGTAATTCGGCAGCATCTTCAATAATAAGTAGACGCTGAGTTTTAGGCATTCTTCCGCCCAAAACGTTTAACATGGTGGTCTTACCCGAGCCCGTTCCACCACTGACCAACGTGTTTTTCCCGAGATACATACAACAGTCCAGAAAACGCGCACCATCGGGAGAAAGAGAACCGAAATTAATAAGGTCTTTTAGTCCCAGCTTTTCTTCCGAGAATTTTCGAATCGCAACTGTCACACCCGCTTTCGCCATAGGAGGGATGACCACGGCAATACGCGAGCCATCCGGAAGACGAGCATCCAGACGTGGATTATCAGCATCAATCACCCGGCCCACTGACTGAGCAACCGCCCTCATTGAGGCCATGAGTGATTCATCATCGGCAAATTTATTAGGAACCCGGTAAACCAGACCTTTTCTTTCTATGAAAATTTCAAAGGGACCATTGATCATGACTTCAGACACTGAAGGATCTTTAAGCAAGTCTCCAATGGGAGACAAGAGGTTGGCAATGGCGTCTTGAAAAACGCTACTCATGACTTGGTACTCCTAGTACTCTTTTGGCATCCAGACCATGCCATCAGGTTTTTTCTCTGAGGCCACTTCTCTTTTCGGTAGTTGTTTTTTTAAAACAACTACTTTTCCATCATTTTTAGAACTCGGGCAGTAGAAAGCGAATTCTCCTGCCTTATTAAAGACAGCTTCAGCTTCAGTAACTTTACCTTTGCTGGCGGCCAGAAAAATTTTATGGGATTCAACGATCATACAATGAGGCTCTTCCAGAGTTGAAGTGATGTAGAAGCGCACTTTTTCCCCTTCAAAGACTGATATGGTCTTAGGGTAATATCCTTCCTTGGTAACGATCACGGCCACTTCACGCGTTGGATGAATGGCATGGTCTGCGGCCATGACTGCGGAAAGTATAAAGAAAGAAATAAGGAAGAGTTTCATTTTAAACCTCTTTGTTCTTATTTCTTATCGGCTTAACTGCTCAACTTATTAGTCAGGAGAAAAGAATTATATCCCGATCGTTTTGATCACGTAATACGCTGGGGTCTCATAAGGATGAGAGCGCTTCATGGCCTCAATACTTTTAATTAAAAACTCCTCTTCACATACCATCTCAACCTTTACTTCCTTTACCTTTTCCAACACTTCAACTTGTCCAACAAAGGGATTACTTCCTTTGAGTGGCTCAAACTGCCCTATTCCAGCTATTTCAAAAGCACATCTTCGATACCCCCCAATTTTGCCTGCTCCGGCCAAAAACATACTTTCTTTGACAGACTCTGCATGGGACTCAGGAACATAAAAAGCGATGTGATACATTGTTAGTTTTCTCCTGAAAGGCCTCTAAATAACTGTTTATTTAACTCACCTTTCCAACATAATCTTACAATAAGATTCAACTTTTAAAACTTACTAGACAGCTCTCCTAAAAAAAAGAAACAATTGCTGTCGCAACAAATCCTAACATAAGTAATGTTCCAGGATCACGGAGGATACAAATGATTAAGTCGATGAAAATGACGGCCACGGTTTTAGGCCTTGCTATCACAGCAACTGCTTTTACTTGTACTATTGATGGTATTGGTAATGGCGGATTTTTACCTGAGAACAACTTCTATATCCCAGCAAATCAAAAATCGATGACTGGTATTTCTGAAGAAGAATTCAACCAAGCTATTGATGAAGTTGAAGCTATTTACCAGCCTATCATTTCTAACATGGGCGCTAAGCTAAACATTGAAAGAAACTGGACTGATGGGACAGTTAACGCATATGCTTCTCAGTCTGGTAAGGCTTGGAAAGTAGCTATGTTCGGCGGTTTAGCTCGTCATGAAACTATCACTAGAGACGCTATGGCGTTGGTTGTTTGTCACGAAATTGGTCACCACATTGGTGGCGCACCGAGAAAAGGCCAGTCTACTTCTGGCGGCGGCTGGTGGGGCGGAAACGGCGGTGGAGCTGTTAGCTGGGCTTCAAACGAAGGTCAGGCCGATTACTTCGCAACGACTAAATGTCTTCGTAAAGCATGGCTTAACGATAATAACCAGGCCATCGTAAGAAAGATGAACAAGTCTGCCGGTATTCCTAAAATGGTAACTGAGCTTTGTAACAAAACTTATAAATACAACAAAGAAGAAAGAGCTCTTTGTATCCGTACAAGCATGGCCGGAAAATCAGTTGCTGACTTATTTGCCGCTCTTGGAAAGCTTCCTGAGCCAAAATTCGACACGCCTGATACTAAGATTGTAACTAAAACTGATGACAATCACCCGAAAGCTCAATGTCGTCTTGATACCTATTATCAAGGTTCAGTATGTGACGTAAGTATGAATGAAGATGTTTCATCAACTGACGAAGTTAAGGGAACTTGCCACCCTTCTCTTGGCCATAAAATTGGAACTCGTCCACTTTGTTGGTTCAAGCCTTCTAAATAATTTCTCCCAAAGGGCAGCTTCGGCTGCCCTTTTTTTTTGCACTAAAGCCATTGCACACCTCCTAGACAAGAATTCTTCAATCAAGAAATGATAGGTCTAATTTCATGGAGGGATGATGCGTCTTTTAATTCCCCTTTTTTTAAGTCTATTTATTTATTTACCCAAATCCTGGTCCTGCTCTTTTTTACCTGAGAATAATATGACCATCTCACCTTCTGAAAAAAGTGATGGCCTTACAGAAGCTCAGTATCATCAGGTGATTGATAAGGTGGCAGGAACCTATAGTGTCATCCTGGAGAAGATTGGCAAAAAACTCACGATTAATCGTTTATGGGAAGATCCGCGAGTCAACGCAGGAACGACGAAAAAAGGTAATGAGGTCATCATTAATCTCTACGGTGGTTTTGCACGACATCCTATGCTGACAGAAGATGGCTATGCTTTAGTTATTTGTCATGAACTGGGTCATCATCTAGGTGGATCGCCAAAAAAAAATCTACCTGATCCTTCCTGGCCATCAACTGAGGGACAAGCTGACTACTACGCCACTTTGAAGTGTCTACGAAAGGTATTCCGTAAAGATGACAATCAAATGGCGATCAAAGAAAAGGAAATACCTCTTTTAGCTACCGATAAATGCTCCCTCTCATTCAAGCAAGATTGGGAACGGGCCCTTTGTATTAGGACTACGCTCGCAGGTATCTCTGTGGGAAATGTTATGGCCTACAGAAGGGATACATTACCGGATATCAACACTCCCGATCAGAAGATAGTTGAGCAAACAGTCGATTCTCATCCGCCTACTCAATGCCGAGTGGATACTTATTTTCAAGGTTCAATTTGCGAAATCAGTTCTTATAAATCTGTTTCAAGCTTGGATGAAAAGACTGGTACCTGCCATCCTTTAAACGGACATGAAGCGGGTAATCGTCCGGCCTGTTGGTTCGTGCCTACACTTGAATAAAAAAAAAAGGGCCAGGATAACCTGGCCCTTACAATCTTGATAAAAGATTTAATTATTTTTTCTTAGGAGCTGGTTTATTTGCGTCAGCTGCTTTTGTTACCTTGAAAAGCTCAACTTCGAAAACAAGAGTTGCGCCACCAGGAATTTTCGGAGGAGCACCAGCTTCACCGTAAGCAAGATCAGAAGGAATAACAAATTTAGTTTTGCCGCCTTCTTTCATCGTTTGAAGACCTTCAGTCCAACCTTTGATTACACGGTTAAGAGGGAAAGAAATTGTCTTTCCACGCTCAACAGATGAATCAAAAACTGTGCCGTCAGCAAGAGTACCATGGTAGTGAACTTCAACAATGTCTTCTGCTGTTGGAGTAGCTCCTGTACCTTCTTTAATTACTTTATAAGCAAGGCCAGATTCAGTTTTAGTAGCACCTTCATCTTTAATGAATTTTTCAATGAATGCTTTACCTGATTCTTTCTCTTTCGCAGCAACTTTATCCATACGAGCTTTGAAAACTTCCTGAATACGGTTCTGATATGTTCCCATATCAACTTCCGCTTTTTCATTTTTAGCGGCCATAGCAACACCTTTATAAAGTGCTTGAAGCTCTTTATCAGAAAGTGTCAAACGCTGAAGATTTCCACCCAGCATGTACCCCATAGCGTAGAACGTTTTATCATCTTCTGATTCAAGTTTTACTTTCTTAGGGTCATTAGAGTTACAAGCAGTCAAAGCTAGTACTGAAACGATAAGGCTTAAATAAACCCATGTTTTTTTCATACGGAACAATCCTTTGTTAATTTAAAACATTTAAAGAATAACTTCATTTTCATTTCTTTGCCAGTATTTCCAAGTGGCCATCTGATTTCCACAGAAGAAGAATAAGACTCACCGCGCCTACCCCCGTTGCAATCAGGCCCACTGGAACCTCTGCACCATAAATAGGAAAAAAGTAACACAAAAAATCAATCAGCATAAAGATGAAACCATTAAAAAATCCGCCCCAAAGAAACTCTCCATTTAAGTCAAATTTTTTGAACCACATTTTTCGGGCCATGATAGGAAAAACCAGGCCCAAGAAAGAGAAGGCCCCAAATAAAGCAACCACTGAAAAAGTACCGATGGCGACAGCGATAAATAAGAATAGATAAAGCCTGGTCTGGTTAAGCTTAAGATTACGGGCCACACTTTTTCCTAGAGAAAAGATCAGGAAGTCCTTTTTAAAAAAACACCACCCAATAACCAGGACAAGTTCTATAAAAAAGAGAACTAAGAACCCCGTTTTGTCGGCGTATCGAAAATGCCCGAACCATAACTCCACCGGAAAAGGTAAATTAAAGGCCAGAAATAAAAACTGCCACAACGAAAAGATTGCACCAACCAATAAGTTAAAGGTGAGTCCTATCAGGATCAAACGCTCAATATTTTTTTGACGTCCCAGATAGTAGGCATAAAACCATCCCACGATTGAAAATGCCGGTATCCCCATCATGAGCAATGAAAAAACCGGATCATCATAACCAAAAAGTAATAAAAGTGAATGAAAGATAAGTATCCATAAAATTGAAAGACCATCAAACCCAAGAGTGGAAGGACTCGCCAGAATATTTCGGGTACTCATCTGAATCAAACTTCCGGTTTGAGAAAGGAGCATACCGGTAATAATGGCACATAGAGTCCTTAAAACTATATACTCCATGTTTTTTCTACCTTTAATTGTCTCTTAGTAATTCTTAATTTATAAAAAGTCATTGGGACGGTTAACCAACCCAGATCATGCTCAACAATAAAAATCGACTTCTTTTTATCGAGGAGCTGCTGGAGCAGTTCATTTAAAATCACCTTCGATTGAGAATCGAGAAACTGCGAGGGTTCATCCAAGAACAGGATGGGTACTTTCTGGGCCAAGCCTAAACATATCTTTAGCGCCTGCCCTTCACCCCCGGACAAGGTTGCAAGATAGCGATCATGCTTGAGATTAAGTCCAAAACTTATCCAGCATCGGTTAAAAAAATCCCGATCAAGAAGCTCATTTCCAGATGTCAGGAAAATGTCTTTCACCCTACCTAAAGATCGATCATAAAAAATATCCAGAGGCTTTTGCTCAACCAGTACGGCATGCTTGTTTTGCAGTTCATGACAAGCCTGGATGAGAGTCGTTTTTCCCAGACCATTTTCCCCAACAATGACGGCGCATTCACCTGACTTGATAGTCAGTTCGATATCACACCCACAATGGGGTAAAAAATGAGGATCACTTACTTTAAAGTTATACATAATTCTTGGATGATTCTACCCTCTAACATAAAATGTGGAAAATGCTTTGAGGTGTATCATGACTAAAAATAAGTTCTTATTGATTCTTAGTATTCTCTTCTTAATTTCTGCCTGTGCTACGGAAAAAACACGCTACCGCGAAGGTAATAACCAAGGCCAGAAAGCCGCTTTAACGGTGGAAGAAGAAAAAAAACTGACTAAAGAAGCACTTAGTGAAATGAAAAAAGATTATCCTCCGGCAAAGAATCCCGAGATTCAGGCCTATATCAATAAGATTGGTCAAAAAATTGTAAAGGCCAATAAGCTCAATAACAACCCATATACCTACAGCTTTACAGTCGTGGATGTTAAGGCAGTAAATGCCTTTGCACTTCCAGCGGGAAGCATCTTCATGACGGCCCCCATCATCGCGATGGCCGAATCCGAAGCGGAAATTGCCGGAGTTTTAGGTCATGAAATTGGTCACGTGACTGCACGTCACACGGCCGAAAGAATGTACATGGCCAAGGAAGAAGAAGGAAAGACCTGGGTATTTGGAGGAATCGGTGCCGCACTTGGTGGTACTGCCGGTTATTTATTGAGTAAAAAATTATGCGCTCCCAACGATAATGCCTGTAAAGCGAAATACGCTCTCTATGGAGCTGGCGCTGGCGGCGTTGGAGGTCTTATGATTCAAAAGTATGGCTTCATGAAAAATTCTCAAGAAGATGAACTCGAATCTGACCGGGTAGGATTTCGATATGCTTCCAATGCCGGATACGACAAAGAGAAAGTCGGAGACTTCTATCGTAAACTTCAGGCCATGGAAGAAGCTGCCAAGAAAAACCAGAATGCAGTCATGGGCTGGGTTTCAGATGCGATGGCCTCTCACCCACCTTCAAAATCGAGAGTTGCTCAGGCCAATGAAATGAAAAGATTAATTAAGAGTAATGGAGGCACAACTGTCACTCCAGAATTTCTCAGGATGAAAAAGATCGCTCAGGATATTGTGAACAGCAATCAATCAAAGTGATTGGGCCCAATATAAAAACGCTTCAAGTTGACTTAAACCAGGAACCAATGCCCCAGGATAAATAAGGGTCATCTTTTTGGATGACCTTTTAACAGACTTCTCTCCAGAGTTTCCTGAATCTTTGACTCCCACGTGTAGGGTATTCTTAGGCAGCGATTGCATCATTCTTGAGGACCAGTTCACATAAGCAAGTGTGGATGGATAAGTCTTTATTCTTTGCTTATCCTTGAGCCATTTGACCACACCATCATTAACGATCACCATTTCCGGATATCTATTGCCTCTTAATTCGCCAAGATAAAAAATCACAGGAAGACCTGCCGGGACTTTTTCAAGAAGCTGTTTTTCTAAGCCTAGGAATTTTTCTCTAAGCATTCGGGCATTGTCTTCGCAGCCCTTGAGATAAAGGGAGACTTCGTCCAAGGCCTTATCAAAAGCTTGTAAGGGACTAAGGCTTCTGGTTCTAATCTCACGACTGTTTATAGTGCTCATGGAATTGAGGATTTTTGTTAATTCACGGCTCTCATCATAAAAAACCAGTCCCCCACTAAATTCAGTTAAAGAGTCCCGGGATAAAAAGATGCCACCCGGATAAACCTTCCCTGAAAATTCTCCTGCAGAAATAGGATTAAAAACTGAAATACCTTTAAGCTTGGAATGCTTAAGTAGACCTAGTTCTTTTAATAGGACCGTCGTACTTCCAGAAAGTGAGAAAACTTTGTCGACTTCTGCCTTAAATTCACAAACCCCATAAGAATTTATTGATACAAGACAGAGGAGGCTAAGTAATATTCTCATCCATCACCTCATTGGCCTTTCTATCACAATACTCATTTTGAGGATGTCCGCCATGGCCTTTAACCCAAACCCATTCAACTTCCATGAATGAATTCCGAATCAGATCCAGCTCTTGCCACAGTTCTAAATTTTCAGGTGGTTTATTGTCTGCCTTTTTCCACCCTCTTGCTTTCCAACCTTGAACCCAGCTCTTCATACCATCAACAACATATTTGGAATCAGTGATGACTTTTATCTTTGTTAAGAGCGGCTCTTTTCCTCCTTCAGGAAGAATGGTCTTTAATTCTTGAAGCCCTCTCAGGGGACCGGATAGTTCCATTTTATTATTGGTAGTGTAAGCTTCGAACTCCACTCCTTCCGCAAGAATAGTTCCGCTATACTCCTGAACGACGTAAGCAAATGCTCCAGGACCAGGATTCCCACGACATCCTCCGTCTGAATAGAGGGCCAGAGTACCAGGCTCATTGGAAATCTCAGATGGTACAGGCAGGGCATCACTGAAATCTTCTTTAGCTAATTCGGGAATTGACTCAAGGGCAGTTCGTAGGGAGAGAATCGATTTTTTAACCTCTTCATTAGAAATATTATTCTTTTGTAGCCAATTTTCGATGGAACTCAGTGCGCGAAGGTGCTTTTTCTTCATTTTTACCTTTAGCTTTATGCAGCAAAGGTCGTATTCCCTTTGCCAATTTTTTAACGCGATAGTATCTTCTCTGGAACTTAAACCCAAACAGGAAATGACCTTTGAGTCTTCCATTTTCGATTAAAGTTTATAAGCAATACTTTAATTTTGCATCTTCGCACTTCATGATTTTTGAGAACGGGGGAAGAGAACCTCTTCACGGTCACAATTATCGTGTTCAAGTCCGTGGAGAAGCGCCTGATCTCGCAGGAGATATGGTGTTTGATTTTCTGGACATTAAGCCTATCGTCCGTGAAGTCTGTGATTTTCTAGACCACAAACTTCTAATACCCAAAGATAATAAACACCTGAAGATTTATACTGAAAAAAAGAACTACGTCATCGAAACCCCTGATGAATGCCACTTTTCAATTCCTATGACAGACGTTCTTCTACTCCCTATCCTGAATACCAGTGCAGAAAGAATTGCCGTTTATATCTGTGATGAAATCAGGAAGAAGGTTTCACAAAAGTTTGGTTTTTCTTTTAATAGTCTAGAAGTGGAGGTTGAAGAGACTCCCGGCCAGTCGGCAGTTTATCTTCATAGAGAGCAAATATGATTTTTTCAGAGATAGAAAGCGGACAATCTTTTGAAGGCAATTCTATTCCGGCGTTTAAGACCGATATCAAAGCGCCCAAATATCTCTACTTAATAGGTGGAGTACACGGAGATGAAGTCGAGGGAGTTTACGTCTTAAAAGAATTGTTCCAATGGCTAAAATTAGAACATTCCCTGAAAGATCTTCCCATGATTGTTATTCCAATTCTTAATGTCGACGGCTACCGTGCCCAAACTCGGGTGAATGCTCATCAGGTCGACTTGAATCGCAATCTACCGACTAAAGACTGGACTGGTGTTCATACTCAGGCCAAGTACAATCCAGGCAGCAAGGCCATGTCAGAACCTGAAAACCAGTATCTGGTAAAACTCATGGATAAGTATAAACCTGGTCTGATTATTTCATTCCATACCTGGAAACCTATTCTTAATTACAATGGTAATTCCAAAGATGTGGCCGACTACCTTTCTCAATTCAATAAGTATGAAACTGCTTCAGATATTGGGTACCCTACCCCAGGCTCCCTTGGGACTTTTGCAGTTGAAAAATATAATTCTCCAGTCCTGACTTTTGAATGCCCTGAACTTAAAAAGCATCGTGAAAGCTTAAAGGAAATCTGGTTGGAAAACGAGGAAGGATTGAAAAACTTCTTCCAAACAGATTTGGTGTGGGAAAAACTCAAATAGATAAAAAAAGGCCCTCGAAAGAGGGCCTTTAAAATTTAAGCTTTTGTAAATTTGATGACTTCTACTGGGCAAGCCTCGGCAGCTTCCTGAA
>DFXY01000020.1 GCA_002381945.1 Bacteriovoracaceae bacterium UBA4096 | reverse complement strand
CGGTAATACTGAGTCTCAACCAAGTGAAGGACTTTATTGAATAGTTCCAGTTGTTCAAAGCGAGAACGATTTTGTGTAATTTTGGGAGGTGCTTTTTTCTCTTCTCTGGCTTGAGCAGGAGAAAAGATTAAAAAGGAAAGCAATGCCATGGATGCAAGACGAGACATGAGTACTCCTAAGACTTGAATGATCGTCTTAGATTTTACTCACTCCATTCGGGTCTAACCACAAAATAGTGTTTTGGGCCGTGTTTTTCTTGCGTACTTCGAAGTAAAGGTTTTGAGCTTCTTTGGAATCTGAAAGAGTATAAGCAAGGATATCCCCATTTTTGACTAAATCATTCTTCTTAACTCTGATATTCATTTTTCCAAGTAGGACCGTTCTGATTTCTGAACCATGATCTATGAGAACAACTTGCCCATATGCTGAAAGATCTCCTGCAAAAACAATCTTTCCTCCACCCACTGCCTTTACTGGTTGAGCAGCTTGATACTTAAAGGTGACACCTTTAGGACTTGCCGTATAGCTAACAAAATCATCCACTGGTCGGGCAAAAAATCGATCAGGCTTAGTTGCAACGATTGGTGCCCGGCTTAATTCCTTTTTAACTACTTCAATTCTTTTCTTTAGCTTTTGAGATTGAACAATCTTTTCGATTTTTTGTTTTTTATCCACTTTTGCCAGATAAGTTTCCATGGCAGTTTTTTTCCGAACTTCAAGTTCCTTGATCACTTGCTCAAGCTCTTCTTCATTAGTTCTTAAGGCTAGTAACTTCTCATCGAATTCATTAACTTTGCTTTCAAAATTTACCAATTCGGCTTCTTTCGTTTTTAATTTCTCCTGGGCCTGCTTAAGAAGCTGCAGATGAACTTTCCTCTGCCAGGGCTCAGTTGTGTCATTTTCACTTTCCAGGAGATAACTTTGAAGAATTCGTTTATTTTCCAATTGAGCATTAGAAACTTCTTTATGTTTCTTTTTAAGTTCATCTCGGTAGAGTTTAACATCAGATTCAAACTGCTTGATCTGCTCAAGGCTTGAGAGATAAAGGTTGTTCTTAGTATTGATTTCTTTTTCAAGGGTATGCAAACGAGCACCCATTTCCATAACTTCACTACGATAACGTGCCAGCTCGTCCCCGGGTCGTTTAATTGCCGCGTGAGTTCCAAAGGAAATTAAAAGGGCCAGTGTAAGAAACAGTTTCATAATGTCGGTTTCCATCTCCAGTCTTGCATTGAGAAAGTCCAGAACACTGAAAAAATCATTAGCAGTATTATTGAATCAAAAAATTTCAGGGTTCCATTCCAAATACCGATGGCAGCGAAAAGAACAAAGACAACTGACAGTCCGGTCGCAATACTTTTTGCAGCGACCAGCTTTTTGCGCTGAAATTTCTCTATAATGTATGAGCGCGAACGAAAAACATCATAACAAAGCCAGTAAGAAATCATCCACATAAAAGCGATGATTCCCACCACTCCCCAATCTCCGGCCCGTGCGAGGTAATGATAAAAAGGATGGGCCTTCATAACACCGGTCACTTCAGGAAACTTTACATCGGTGGCGGAGACATGATCTTTCCCGCCCATTTTCACCACTTGATTTCGGACAAAATCTAAACTCTCCATAGAAAGTGAAGGACTCATCACAATCCGAAGTGATTTAAAATTCAAAAGATTGGCATCAAGCGTATAATCAGAACCTAACTGGCCCACCAATGCATTGAGTTTTGAGCGGCTACGATCTGATTCTTTATCATCAATATTTACAACACCGGGTAACTTTAAAAGAACATTTTTGATTTTAGCTGCATCCACTGACCCATCGATCACGGCCACGAAATAAGGGTTTACCATCTTCTCCGGTGAAACTTTTTCAATGGTTGAGGCAATCCATGGACGATGGGTAAGTCCCATTGCCAGCAAACAAGAAAAAAAGAGAAAACTCATTCCTCGGATTGGAGATTCACCAATCGATTTGAAAAATTCTTTTAAATAAAACATGCATGTCCCGAATAAACTAATCGTCCGGCATCGAGGTGAGCAATCTTTCCAGGAAACTGTTTAATAAGTTCCTTGTTATGAGTGGCCCACACCAGAGTCAGACCTTTTTTATGATTGAAGTGATTTAAAACCTCAAATAAGCGATAGGAATTTTCTTTATCCAGTGAACTGGTTGGCTCATCGGCCAGAAGCGCTGTTGGTTTACACAGAAGAGCGCGGATCATTGCCACCTTCTGCTTCAGACCACCATTGCAGTCTTCAATTTTCCGATTTAAATGATCCTGGATGTGTAATAAACGGGCCAGATCTTCCATTTCCCGATGAAATTCATTTTTTGAATTATAGATACTGGCATCATAGGCAAGCCAAAGATTGTCTTCACATGATTTCTTCTGCAAAAGACGTAAATCCTGGAAAACAGTCGAAACGAAATGTTTTGAATTTCTCTCTTGTGGCAGAATCGCTTTACCACCAGTGGGCGCTAAATGACCTCCCAAAACGCTGAGAAGTGAGGTCTTTCCGGCCCCAGAAGGTCCTGTGACAAATAAAATTTCGCCTGGATAAATAGTGAGTTGAACCGACTTGAGGGCCTTAATAGAACCGTATTCCACTGATAAATTATCAAGGTGAAATAAATAATTCTGATTAGTTGAACCCTTCTGTTGAGTTCGCCCTTGTTGTGGAAGACGACCGGTTAACATCCGTGAAACCTGCCTGATACTTTAGAAGTCCCCTCATGGAACCTCTTTAACGTTATGCAAACATTGTACCGATTTTTAGTCGGGAAAGTAAAGTTTAAGGTCAAAGCAAAGACCGACGATCCTAGTCAGCAACAGAATCCTTTTTTTTTTGATTTTTCTCATATATTTAAACGACACATGCCATTAATATTTTCTCTATGAAAAAACCTACCTTGAGAAATGAATCAGTACCATTTGAATTTGAAGAACTTTTTTTTTCTACGACAGATACTAAAGGTATCATTCTGTATGGAAATACGGTCTTCATGAGAATCAGTGGATATCCGGAAAAGACGATGATCAAAGCTCCTCATAATATCATTCGTCATCCAGACATGCCCAGAAGTGTCTTCAAGCTTTTTTGGGATGTTTTGAAAACAGACTCCCCCATTGCGGCCTATGTGAAAAATTTAAGCGCCGACGGTCGTTATTATTGGGTATTTGCTTTCGCCTTTCCTGTTGATGATGGATACCTCTCAATACGTTTCAAGCCTTCCAGTGAAATTTTTTCTGTGGTGGAAGAAGTTTATGCTGAGGTCCTAAAAAAAGAAAAAGCTTCTTCTATGGAAGAAGGTGAAAAACTGCTATTGAAAATGCTTAAAGATAAGGGATTCGATAACTATCAGGATTTCATGGTTACTGCAGCTATCACTGAACTCAAGGCCCGGGAAAATCATCTGGCACATAAGGACAGTACAGTTATTAACCGTGACCCTGCGATTAGCCGAATCACGGAAATTACAAAACGGATGACAAAGCAGCTTAACCAAAGCTTTGACAACATCAGTACCTTTGAAGAAGGTAGTAAATCTTTCAGTGAAGTCCTCTCCACTCTTAAAACGGAATTTCATAAGCTCAAATTCCTTTCTGTTAATATGAACATTCTGGCAGTTAAATTCGGTGAGAGTGCTGCAACTCTTTCAGTGATATCCGAGGAATTTTCACGACTAGCGGGACAGATTGAGAATCAGATTACAACTTTTGCCAATTTTTCTGATAACTTGTCGGGCATTATTAAACATGGCTCATTAAATATTACGGCCCTTAAGACTCAGATGATCATGGTCGATTTCTTCGTGAAGGAATCTATCCATAATCTGGAAACGACAGATAATGCCTTTGAAGGGATGCTCGCAAATAAACATGTTTTCATTTCCCTATTTAATTCAACTATTGCAAAACTTGAATCAGAACTTTCGAAGCTAAAAACTGAGATGGTAGTTATTGAGGATCAGTTGTTAGAAGTAAAAAAACTAGTGCGTGCTCTGGAAATCATTAAGCAAACTGGAGCTATTGAATCCGCAAGAAAAGATGAAATCAAGAGCTCTTTCAATGTTTATCTTCAAGAAATGGAAGCTTTTTTAAATTTGCTCCGACGCTCAATTAATGAACTGGTCCAGCAGAAGATGAATATTGGTCAAAATGCCTTAGAATTTCAAGATTCTGCACAAATAATAAAAGGCAACATTGAAAACATTTTTGAAATGGCGATGATGAAAAGTCACTAATTCAAATAGTGATAATGCCTTCTCTCTTCAATAATTCATAAGCTGAATCCGAACAGTATACGTTTGGAACAAAATTGAATTTCGTTTGAAGATCAGAAATAATTGAATTCTCAACATCTCCTAAGAGCCGGACATCTCCATTATCCATGAGAATTTTTACCGGATCTCTTTCCAGTAAAAGGTTTTCCCCTGTTTTGGATTTAACGAGCTTTTTGCGAGACTTCACAAAAATAATATTTTTCTTAGGCAGATCTTCAACGATCCAATCTTTCTCACTGCCCTTTTTCTTCAATATGTCTTTAATCTCTTCAATTTTAGTTTCAGCTTTTTTTACTATTTTATCATAGACCTGATCTTCATCCTGGCTCAGTATCCGTTGTTTAAATTCTTCACATTTAACAGTACGAGGGGCCTTGCCAAAGAGAAGACTGTAAGCGAGGTCTTTGATTCTAGGATTCTTATCAAAGGTTCCATTGGTGTAATTGAGATGGACCTGCTGCATGAAATATTGATCATTAAAAGTATAGAATTGATCAGGATCATTGGCGATCATATCCATTAACTGGGAATAAGAGTAAATCTTCCCTTTCTCAAGCATATGAAAAGTAAGTTCTTCCGCAATGGCATCGAAGCGTGCTCCTCGGGCAGAACGAATCACCTGTGAGTACCAGGCAAATCGCGCCATCAAAAAATCCTCTACTGCATGAAGAGCATTATGGTTGATCGCTACAACCTCATGACCATTGACTTCTGCCACACGGAAATGATGAAGCAGATAATCCCTATCGTATGTTCCATACCTGATACCAGAATAATGAGCATCTCTTAAAAGATAATCCATGCGATCGCAATCCACTTCAGAGTGTAGGATTTGATTGGCGAGAATATTGGGATCAATACCTTTAACCAGATTAGAGATTTTCTGCGGATCAAGACGATACTGCTTAAGGATATAAGTGATCCCTCTCGGAAAATCGGTATTTTTAATGATGTAAGAACCCAAGTGTTCGTGATCATCCGGATGACCTTTACCATTCTTTTCATTGGTTGTTTCACCGTAACGGATATAGGCCATCTCCGTTGTATGCGAGAACATAAAAGTTCCCAAATCATGCAGCAAAGCGGCCAGGCGAATACTTTGATGAAAGGCCTTTTCAGGTGACTGAACGGTATCATCAAATAGATCGGCTTCAGGAACACCTTTACCTAATCTTTGAAGAATTTTATGAGCATTAAACATCACTCCAATGGAGTGACCGTAACGGGAATGTTCGGCACCAGGGAATGTGTAAAAAGTGAAACCCAATTGCTTGATCCACCGTAGACGCTGATAAAAAGGAGTATGGATAATCTCCCATTCCAGATTAGTTAAGTGAATAAAGCCATAGAGTGGATCAAAGACGATTTTGGTTTTAGCAGATACTTCCATGTTTTCTCGGGAAAAAGATAAAGGGCCCCAATCATTGGGACCCTTAAATTCAGATTACTGTAAAGTTTTAGAACGTTTGCCTTTGCGGACTTTAGCAACTTTGCTGAGAGCGTATTCCATCAGCATATAAGCTTCACGGCGAAGTCCATTATCATGGATGTAGCGGTAGAAGTTTTCAATATCTCCGTTAGTACGGAAGTTTTTAATGGTCATCGCTTCAGGTGCTGTTGTTGATCCAGCTTTCTCGTCAAGTAGCATTGGTGATTTAGACATATAGTTGCTCCTAGTCTTCGTATTTTACTTTTTTATGAATGACTCTTCAAATCTTATTGTTCACGAGCTTCGATTAGGCCGTAGCTGTGAAGCTTATTGTAAAGAGTCTTCACTGTGATTCCAAGGGCTTTAGCAGCGCGGGTCTTATTCCCACCTAAATGATCAAGAGTGTCAATAATGTGTTTTTTCTCAAGATCAAACAAAGTGAACTCTACATATTTAACCGGAGCTTCAACTACTTCTACTTTTACCTCTTGAGCAAACTCAGGAAGATGAGAAGCTTCAATATATTGACCGTCAGTTAGAATATAAGTGCGCTCCATAATATTCTTAAGTTCGTGTGCATTTCCTGGCCAGAAATATGAAGTCAATTTCTCAATAGCACCAGAAGTCAGAACTTTTTTCTCAGCTTTGCCAGAGTTAAGGAAGAACTCGGCCATAACTTTGATGTCATCAAGACGCTCACGTAATGCCGGGATCTTGAGGGCAACAGTATTAAGTCTGTAATAAAGGTCTTCTTTAAATGAACCAGCTTCTACCATATCTTTAAGAGATACTTTTGAAGTTGCAATAATTCTTACGTTAAGAGCGATCTTCTCTTCAGTATCAATCGCAATCATTTCACCAGCAACTAAAGCTCTTAGAAGTTTAGTCTGGATATGAGTCGTTGTATTACAAATATCATCAATAATAAGCGTTCCACCGTTGGCCTGAACCATTAAGCCTTTAGAGCTAAAAAGTTCACGATCTAGCTGAGCTTCATTAAGGGCCGAACAACTTGCTACTACCACTCCACCTTTTCTACCAGACCAAGAGTGAATTTTCTTGGCCAGAATCTTCTTCCCAACACCATGATTACCTTCCAGAAGAACCGGGAAATCCTGAGAAGAAATTTTCTTCGCCATTTGAACGATTTCCAGGAAGTTTTTAGAGAGACCAATCATTTGAGAGTTATCTTCAAAACCTTTGGTGATTTGAATTTCCACACGGTTTGAAAGCTCTTTTTCCTTAGCTTCAATACGAGTCTGAAGCTCACGGTTTAAGTTTTTGGCCATCAAATAAAGGTGCATGTTACGGATCGGAGACTGTAATTGATTAAGAATATCGTTAATCACAACCATCTCAGCTTCACCAAAGTTACGGTCTTTCTTGATAGACTGTACGTTGATTGTACCGATGACGTTGCCCTCAATCATAATTGGCATACAAAGTTCAGCTTCAACTGCTTCATCACGAAGACCAGTAGAGGCAATAGGATCACGCTTAACAGAGTTAGAATAATAAGCTCTTTTCATGCGAGCTACATAACCAGAAAGACCTTGGCCCTTGTTTAAAAGTTTGGCATTGTTCAAACTCTTTCCGTTCTCAGCAACCAGGCGAGTGCAACCATCTGAAAGAACTTCGAAACCAAGAACTTTGTGCTCATTCATCACTTCTTGTACAAAGCCAGAAAGCTTCGAAAAAAAGACGACTTCATCTAGATTAGAAAGAAGAACTGTTGAAAGAGTAGCTAGTTCGTTTTGGATAGAAGCTGTTTTCATGTTGATCCCCTTTACACTTAAAAACTAATTTGATTAAAAATTACTCAGTGCGTTATGAGGAAATAATACAGGCTGCCTGAAAAATTTACAAGACTATTTTGCTGCGGTGTTTAAACTATCTTCACTTTTTCTAGTAAAATCTATAAGTTAGACCACTTTGGAGAAAAGTTGCGGCCAAAATCATTGGTTAATTGACCTAAAATCTCGCCTTCTCGATTCATTATGTAGATATCTTGGACGGCCCTAAGCTTAGAAACCATTCTTTTTGAAGTAAAAATGATAAATTCCCCGTCAGGAGAATAGGCAGGCTCTTCATTTGAGCCGAACCCCTTAGTCAATCTCACCAGATTATTACCATCAGATCCAATACGATACAGATCAAAGCCATTATCAACCCAAGAAGAAAAAACGATCTCTTTTCCATCTGGAGAAAAACGGGGAGTAGCGTTGAACTTACCCACAAAAGAAATCCGCTTCACATCCTTTTCAGTTTCCGAAGGATTCATTGTATAGATATGGGCCTTACCAGGACGATTGGAAAGAAACGTCATAAGGCTGCCGTCACTCGTGATAGAAGGGTCAACGTCATCACCATAGTGAGAAGTAACCTTCCGCATTTTTCCTGAATTCAAACTCATCTCATAGATATCTGCATTACCAGTGTAGGACAGAGTCAGGTAAATAAGATCCCCGCCTGATCCAAAGATAGCCCCAGAGTTAATTCCTGGTTTATCTGATACGGTTTCAATTTTTTTTGTTTTAAGGTTCAGAATCTTAAGATCGATATTTTTAATCATCTTCACCTTAGAACGGGAGATGACTTTTTTAGCAGCAATCACTGAAAACATAATGCGGGAATTGTCCTGAGATATGGAAGGTGAAAGCACCACTGAATTATAATTGGTAAGCTTGTCCACTCTGCGACCATCAAAATCCATGATATAGAGTTCTTTCTCAATATCCTTTTTAGTTGTACGGTCAGAAACAAAAAAGATTTTAGAATTAAAGATAGAAGGTTTACCAGTAATAGAGCGGTAAAGCGCATCAGAGATATGATGAGCGTTTGATCTGAGATTATCCTTTTCTACTTTAAAACTCTGAGAAAGGATTTCTTTTTTGGTGAGAATACTCCAGACTTTAAACTTCGCTTCAACTCCTGCACCTGAATTAATCATTTGAGAAGCAATAAAGTACGTGACACCACCGGAATGCCATTTATCCACTGCTGGAACAGTGTAGCTACTTTTTCCTTTATCTGAATATTCAACCGTATTGAACTTATGCTTGTAAAAAGCGAAGTCATTTCGAAGTATTTCCACTAACTCAAGTGAAAGGCGCTTTTGATCACCAGTTAGGTTACTTAATTCCGGATCATCTATGACTAATTTATCCTTCTCCTGTTCGGCCTGCCCGACTGCAATCACAGCATCCTGTGCGAAGACTGAGAATTGAAAAAGGAGAATGAGAGCTGAAAGAAAAAATTTCATAAAGAATCCTTATAAAGGAAATCCCAGGATAATCCCTGAATTGGTTAAGCGGCTTCCAACCTCATCACTAGGTTTTGGAAAAGGAGACGCATCCCTTACTGCCTTCTCTGCGCGGGCGTCAAATTCAGCTTGGCCTGAAGACTCCTGAATTTCTAGTTTAAGTAATTGACCTGAAGCGGAGAGATAGATCTTAATACGGCAACGCAGGTCTTTATCTAACAGATAGCTAGGAAGTTTCCAGAACGGTCTGATGATACCGGGAATGTTCTGAACATACGCAGAAAACTCAGAGTTTTGCTCATCAGTATAATCACCAACTAAAGCTGACCCCTTAGAGAGCCGGTTGCCTTCAATGATTAAAGAATCAAGATTCTTGTTGCCGATACCTTCTGTCGTCCCTTTTTTCTTAACCTTGGCCGTAACTTTCTTACTTGAATAATCATTCAGCATGTTCAAGAAGGAAGCTTTCTTTTTCTTTCCTTCTTCCTGGATTACCAGATCATCTTTTTTAATGATGTCTTCGGTATCAGTCTTCGTTTCTTCTTTTACACCCTTGGCGGCTTCAGGTTCAACCTTTTCAATGATGGGCTCGGCCTGCATCTTTTTTAATTCCTGGATAGTGAATTTAGGCATGCCCACGACATCCACTCTGACAGATGAACGAATGATTTCAACATCGTCATTTTTAAACGCTTTTGAAATGATTTCTCCTCCGGCAAATGCCAGAAGGAAAAGCAATGCGTGCACTCCAAAAGAGATAAGAAAATTCTTATTAAAATCCCGATCATAGGATTGATTCATCACTTCTGTTCTTTCTCCACTTCTGTGACAAGAGCAATGTTACTCACACCCGCTTTTTTCAAGGAAGCGATAAGTTTGGCAACTTTCTCATAACGAAGGCCATAATCGGCACGCAAATAGATGACATCAGTGTTGGCAGTTTTAAACTGCTTTAAAATCTCAGGAATCAAGTTATCTAATTTAACCTGATTTTTTCCCAGGAAATATTGATCCGCTTCTGTAATGGAAAGAATCACAAGCTCTTGCTTAAGTCCCAGATTATTAACTTTCTGAGTTTTAGGTAACTTCAGATTAATTCCACTGAACATCATCGGGGCCGTAACCATGAAAATAACAAGAAGAACCAGCATGACGTCTACTAAAGGAGTCACGTTAATGTCTGAAACCGGTCCTTTTTTACCGGACCCCATTTGCATTCCCATTACTGTTGATCCTTCTTAATGAGAATTGTGCGCTCAATGAGGTTTAAAAAATCCTGAGAGAAGGATTCCATCTGAGAATTAATACGGGTAATTTGGTTATTAAACAGGTTAAAGAAAACAACAGCTGGAATGGCCGCGGCCAGACCAACGGCAGTCGCCACGAGAGCTTCTGCAATACCAGGAGCAACAGCTTCAATACTTCCTCCACCTTGGGAAAGACCGGAGAAGGCATCGATGATTCCCCAAACAGTTCCAAAAAGACCAATGAAGGGAGTAATGGCACCAATCGTGGCAAGTAGGGAAACTCTTAAATCCATTTTTTCGTTGGCAGTATTGTAACCGGCCTTAAGGGCACGCTCCAATGATTGGATTCCATGTTCAGAAAAATACTGAGCAAGACTCCCCTTTCCTGTGCCTGAAATTTTTTCACTGACTTTATTTAATTCATCAAAACCACGACGAAACATTAAACTCATTGTTGAGTCATGATTCTCATTGGCCTCACGATTAATTTCAGTGATGGAATGACTCTTTTTAAAGAAATCATTAAATTTATTATTTGCTTCAGTCACAATTTTCAGCTCTTTATACTTCTGCCAGATGATGGTCCAAGATAATACTGATGAGAGAACTAAGAGCAGGAGAACAAACTTAACGACTAAGCCTGATTCAAGAAGAATTTGCCAAATATTTAATCCATGCATTGTTAAATCCTCTAACGATAGAGCCTACGAGCTCCGTGAATGATTTGATCCCGGTATTTATAATAACAAAAAGATATCATCCAAATTGCGGCTAGGAAAGGGAGGCCTAGTTTGGTTTTTACTTTGAATGGAGAAAAATCTTCTCCCCATACGGGGTCCATTCCAAAGAGCGAGGCCATAGGGGCAACAAACACGGCTAAAAAACAAACAACATTACTCCAACTCTTAAAAGATTTACCACTGAGGTACATAAGAGTAGAAAAACAAAAAATCATATATGGAAGAAGATTGTAATAATCGGGAACACTAAGTCGAAAGGCAGCCGCAAATAAGCCGGTATAAAAAACACTTAACCAAAAGTATGAAGGTTGCTCTTTTTGATTGAGGACATCATCTAAATAGGCAATCACGATGAACTCAATACCGAAATACAGGAAGATTCCGAGATACGAGGCAACTTGATGATACCAATACCCTACCTGACCCGCAAAAACCGCTCCCCCCAAACTCAAATAGCTTATGATCATAAAAGCAGCTATCACCATGGCCCTTGGTTCAGGCCAGCTCACCAATTCCCGAATTAATTCCCGGATGGATTTCAACTGATACAAACGAACCTTAAACCAGCGATTTAAAAGATAAAGTGAAACCAATTTAGCGATAATCAGAATTTCCCAATGATTATTATGCAGCCAGGATTCGACAATACTTATTTCGTGATTCAATAAAAAATGAAAGAAGGCCCCAATCGAGCTAATAATGATGAAGATGACAACATAAAGCATCTGGTATGAGCCGTAATACTTAATGTTCTTAAAAAGCGTTCCCTCTAACATCACAGAACTTTTTCAGGAGGGCTTAACCATTTGACCTGCATTTCCGGAGATGGATAGAGTTTTACATAATCTTTATATTGAGTGTTTGATTTAACAAACCTGTCTATTTTGCCTAAAAGCCGGAAGTAGGTATTCCACAACTCGGGACTAGACTTAAGATATGCATCTACTTTTTTGGTAAGTTCAAACTGCTGCTGAAAGGTATAACCTTTTTGATTGATCTGAGAGGTATAATTTTTCAGGAGCTCTTCTACCATCGACAAATCGGGTTTCCCTCCCTGAAAATTGCTTCCGGCAAGTTTACTCATTTTTTCAGTCGCAACGTTTTTCTTAAAATATCCCATTTCTAAGCGAATAAATTCTTCAAATAATAAGAGGGAGATCTCAAGTTTTGAGAGATCTAGTGATTTAATGAAAGGAACTGAAAGCAAAAAGATCAGTTCATTATCTCCAGGTATCGATGCTTTCACTAAGCTGGGAGTATTAACCAGAAGAATTTTAAACTTCTTTTGATAAAACCCGAGATTCTCCATGGTGCTGCTGAAGCTTCTTTCCAAAGCATAATCCGGCTTCTCAAAATCCCAGTTTAAAAGCTGGGCGTTCTTAACCAGCCAATATTCTGAAACAAATCCCCAGAGTTCAGACTCAGTCGGATACATGAATCTTCCGCTCTCAAGCTTACCCTGCTCTTTCTTCAGAACTTGTACCTGCTGGGCCTTACGTTTTGAGGCTTCGGTCAACCCATCCTGTTCGAGAACTTTTTTAATGCTTTTGAAATTAACGACCTCAAGCTCCTTTTCTTCCTGAAGCTTGCCGGTTTGGGCCAAAAGGCCCGTTGTAATGAGGAAACTACTTAACGCGAGTTTCACCCTGAATATATTGATCATTTAATCTACCCCAATAATAAAGCTCCGAGAGATCAAGGTTAAAAGCATCGAAAAACTTCGGATACTTTCCCTGAAAACAATCAGGTCGCTTTTCAGAGAGAAATTGTTTTAATAAAAAGCCGCGGTAATCAGCAACCTGAACATAGGCCCATTCCGGACCGGCCGACACTTTAGAGCTCTCAATCACTTTTACCGGATGAGAACATTGAATTGTAGTCAGGCTGGCCGAAGTCTTAACGGATGATTGATGAACATGTCCAAACATCGGCTTAAAATAAAAAATACCAACTAGCTTTTCATCAGTTGAAGCTGTTTCTGCAAAGACCAAAACTGGTAGAAGAAGTAGCCACCACATATTAAACCTTCCAACGAAATTGAATGGTTTCCCAATTGTGACACTGTGGACATCTCCAGAATATTTCATCTGAATTATAACCACATTGTGAGCAATAATGGCGGGTCAAGGAGCTGTGGAGATTATTCAGGAGGCTCTTCGTGTGTTGCAGGGCCTCTTCGTTTTTACCAACTTCAATCAGAATCTTGATGTATTCCACTTTCAAGACGTCGGACTGACCGTGATTTTTCATCCACTCATCCAGAAGGTTAAAAGCATCACCTGTTTTATGAAGATCTTTCAAGAGACGGATTTTAGACAAAACGACTGAAGGCGAGGTCATTAAATCCACATCATTCAGACCTAAAAAGTAATTCTTAAGCTGAGTTAATCTTTCTTTGTATTCGTCTTTTTGCGGCAAGGTCTGATTAAACTGATCCAACGAAACAAAAATGA
This sequence comes from Bacteriovoracaceae bacterium UBA4096, assembly GCA_002381945.1. Classification (GTDB taxonomy): domain Bacteria; phylum Bdellovibrionota; class Bacteriovoracia; order Bacteriovoracales; family Bacteriovoracaceae; genus Peredibacter. The sequence continues at coordinate 52,126 of DFXY01000020.1, read as the reverse complement.
AGGTCGCATACATTGGATGTTCTTTAAGAAGCTCCAGCAGAACACCGTTGGCATTCTCCATGTTACCCAAGACTAGATAAAGTCTGAGTCTTAAAATTTTTGCAGAAACTGAAGGCGCAAATCTAAAAGCATCTTCCAATTCTTCCGCACAGGCCTTGAACTGACCTTTATCAAAAAGTGCCTTGGCCTTTTGAACCAGAATATGGGAAATCGTTTCTGATTGATTCTCCTGCCCGACTTTCGAAAGCATAATACGATAGTTGTAGGCCTGATCCCAATCTTCGATATCCTCATAAATCCTGCAAAGAGAATGAATCACATCCTGCTGATCACGATTTATTTTCAAAACGTCTTTATAAGTTTCAATCGCCTTATCAATGAATCCACCCTTATCAAAATCCAGGGCAAGTTCTTTCAAGGCCTGCAGGCGGGTTGATTCAGAAATGCTTTCACGGGCAATCAGTGAGCGATGGATTGAGATCGCCTTTTCAATTTCTCCGTTACTTCTGAATAGTCCACCAAGAGCAAAATAGGTATCGATGGTTTCGCGGTTCAGATCAACCGCATTTAGAAACTCTTTAATTGCCAGGTCTTTATTCCCTTCAATCAAGTATTGAGTCGCATTTAAGAAGATGCGGGATTGGGCCTCAAAAATACTATTACGATACTTTTTAGAAAGCTTAACCCCTTTATCGCGCTCGATGACATAGTGATAAATAAGGACAAGAGTAATCACCACTGCCACAACTGTCAGTGCGTTATCTTTTCCCCAATCTATCAGAAAGGTATAGTCCACTAGACTTCCTTACAGTTTAAAAATATAAGCTGGGGCGGTCTTCGTTTCTACCTTACTCTTGATGAAGGAAATAGCATCTTCAGTTTCCTGGAGAAATTCTGAAAGAGAAAATTTCTTCTTAGTCGGTTTAAGGTATCTCAAACTAAACTCACCCTTGAGTTTTAATTCTTTATGAATAGCACGGCCGGCCTGCCATAAACTTCCCACTTCATCTACCAGACCTACTTCCTTGGCCTCAAAGCCATGAAAAATCTGTCCCTGCGCCAATTCCGTAATATCTTTTTTCAGACGATCCTTACGGACAGCAGAAATGTCGGTCATAAATTGTTTATGAGTTCCGGCGAGAAGTTCAGTTAAGAACATACGTTCTTCTTCCGTCATAGGTCTGGCGGGATTTCCAATATCTTTATAGCGGCCGGCCTTGATCGTCTCAGGCCTGTACTTTGCCCATTTATAAAGTTCGGAGAGATCGGCCATCTGCATGATCACACCGATCGAGCCCGTCAGGGTTCCCGCATTGGCCCAGATTTTTCTGGTAGCAGCACCGATATAGTATCCGCCTGAAGCGGCCACTGTTCCAAAAGAAGCATAGATAGGTTTTTTCTTATCAATCCTTCTGACTTCCTCATAGATTTCCTGAGTTGGAGCAACTGCTCCTCCGGGAGAATCAATGCGAAGAATGATCGCTTTAATTCCTTTTTCCTGTTCTGCGGCCAAAAGCATTTCAACATACTTCTTTGATTCCATGATTTCATTTTCAATGGAAATCACGGCAATCGGAGAATTCTTGGAATTATCCAATAATCCTTCACCTAATGAAGATGATTCTTTTAATTGCGAGACAGTGTAAAAGGCAAAAACAATAAAAATGAAGAATAGAACTGTCACAAGGATAAAAATCCCGACAATCCCTTTGGATCTTTCGCGGCTCAAGAGGAACTCCTTCCATAAGTTTCCAGAGCCTTAAGTATACTCAATTTTAGGGTTTTTGGAAAAGAATCCTAAAAATACATCCCAGCATCAGAACAGGCCACTTCCTGCTTTTGAACCTGATCTTTTAGCCACTGGGGAGCTCCCAATTTAGCGCTTCGTTTGATTCTTTCAAATTCCTGGGTGTAGAGGTCAGAGATTGTAGGACTTTGAATAACGATTAAAGTCTCATCATTGACGTAATTAGCAGCATCCGACCAGTTTTGAGATCCCACGATCACCGTTTTCTCATCTACCACGGCAAATTTATGGTGAAGCATGTCACCTTGCGGAAGCTGGGCCATACCGGCAACTTTAGCAGCTTTTTTCCAAGGAGTGTTTCCAATTTCATAATCACATTTATAGTTGAGTAAACCCAGTCCCATTAGATCCAGGAGTTCTGAATATTCACGGTAGGCAAATTTGGGTTCAATGATCACTCCAATAGATGCTCCCGCCGCTTGCCTCTTTTCCATCACATTTGCCAGGTTTTGATCTGAGAAAACAAATAAAGCAGCATTGATGGATTTCGTAGCTCGCGAAAGATGGTTAGCAATTAACCCATTAACTGACTCTTCCCAATTGTAGCGTTGAGAGGTTGGAGAGAACTGGACAGTAATTTTCGTACCTCGAACTGTTGTAGTGACAGCTCCACGGTAGGTCTTTTTATGCCCGAAATTTCCTCTTTTGCCATTACCCCAAAGCTGAGCAAATTCCGTGGTAAAAATTTTACTAAAATTTACTGAATGAACCACCACCATGGAATTGGCATTTCCACGTGAAGAAGGAGTCATCAGATCTCCGTGAACATCGCTTAGAGTAAAATTTGCGGAACTTACAACTGTTGACTTACCATCTACGATCACGAACTTGTGATGCATAAGACCCGACCCCATAGATGAGTCAAAAGAATCATCCATGACAGGCACATCACCCTTCAAAAGCATATAAATAGCGTCACGAGTTTCCAGCTCATTTTTCTCAATCAGACCATTTCTATTGGCATCAACAAAAGCTTTAAGATCCTGAACTCTTGAAGCTTCATACTCATTATCATTAGAAGAAGTGTCTCTTTGAGACATAACGTTGTAGTTATAATTGTTCTCAAGCACGACACGAACATCAAGGCCCAGCTTCTTCTTTTCAACTAAAGCTCGTGCAATTAAAGGCAATCTGAGTTCCTGAACAGCCACAAAGATGCTCTTCTTAGCAGCGTTAATTTCTTCTAATAGGACTGCTTCTAAGTTATCTCCGCTACGGTGAATGTTCCGATAAGGATCAGTATAAGAAGCTTTAGGATTTTGATTGAAGTATGCGGCAACATTACCAAAAACCGATGTGGTAATGAAGAAGCTTAAGGTTGTGATTTGCCACATTTTCATAGGCCAGTTCCCCTTGTATCAGGCAGACTAATACTTGAGTTAAACTCTCCTAATATATGCTTTATCTGTCACCCAAAAACTTAAAAATATTTCTAAATAGTAATTTTTTACAATGCTCAACCACTTGATTTTTAATAAAGGTTTAGTTTTATAAGAAAGAACCGAAGAGAAGTTAGGGTCTGCAAAATGGATCTAAAGACAAGGATAGGTAGTTATGCTCAAAAACATTCTTTTATTAGGTCTTCTGACTTGGGTCAGCTTCTCTTTCGCTAAATCACCTGTGGTCCATGAATCCATGGCCGAGGCGGAATCTTATAAAGTGGAAAAGGCAGTACCTGAACAGGAAGCTGAACGTTCTGTCGCCGGAGCGAAAATTAAAAAGAAAAAGAAAGTTCAGGGTGACGGGGCCGAAAAAGTTGAATCGGTTAACGAACCTGATTCTGAAGTACGCTACTGGCAATACTCGGAATAACTACAGGTTTTTCTTTATCCCAAAGATTGAGCTTATCGAACTCACTCTTGAGCTGTCCACAGGCGGCCAGGATGTCGCTACCTTTTGTCGTACGAATTGTGCAGGTAAACCCACGCTTAATCATTTGATCTAAAAACCACATGATCTTCTGTTCAGAAGGACGCTTGTATTTTGATCCTGGAAATTCATTGAATGGAATGAGATTAATCTTTGATTCTTTAGAGTTAAGAAGGTCTGCCAGTGCAATAACATCTTCCAGACCATCATTCATTCCGTCGATCAAAAGATACTCATAAGTAATCCGGCGATGGGCCTTAAGAGGGATCTGCTTAATCGCCTTGAATAATCTATCAAGATCATAAACCTTATTGATTGGCATGAGTTCCGTACGAACATCATTTCGGGCCGAGTGAAGAGAGAGAGCAATATTAACCGGTGGAAAATCAACAGCTAGTTTTTCAATAGCTGGAACCAGACCTGAGGTTGAAAGAGTGATTCTTCTTTGACCAAGACCCAGACCCTTCTCACTCATAAAAATCTGCGTGGCCCTTTTCATATTCTCGAAATTATGAAGAGGCTCGCCCTGACCCATATAAACAATATTGGTGAGTTTTTCCTCAGCATGAACATTATCCATGATCCATTTTTGAATGGTGATGAACTGCAGAACCACTTCGCTCGCTTTGAGATGGCGCTTCAAACCTTGAGTGGCAGTATGACAAAAGGTACAACCAACAGCACAGCCAACTTGTGATGACACACAAAGAGTTAAGCGCTCACGGGCAGGGATGGCCACAGTTTCAACTGTCTGACCGTCATTCATCTTTACTAAAAATTTACGGGTGCCGTCTTTTGAAAGACCATGCCAGACAACTTTTAACAATGAGAAATCATAGTTTTCTTTGAAGAATTCTTTGGCGGCCTTAGAGACATTGCTCCACTCTTCCGGATTATGAACCCACTTTTTGTAAACCCAATCAAACATCTGAGTCGCTCCAAATGGAGACAGACCCTTCTCGGTTAAAAGAGCTTTTAACTCGTCATACGTAAGATCAAAAAATGATGGCTTCATGAGCTAATAAGTAGAGGAACCCAAGCCTTTTTGCAAGGGGAAAGGGTCAGAGTGGATAAGATTACAATTGCGGAATTTCCAAGACTTAAAGCTCTAAGAGAAGAGCTTCCCGAAAAAACTCTTCTTTTTTGAGATATCTTCATTGATGACCAGTTCACCATACTTCTCGAAAAGGAGTCGGAAAGTATTGAGATCCTTGGCCCCATCTAGTCCGATATTATAATCCTGAACGGAGATTAACCTGACTTCCCGGACACTTAATTCCTGACTTACCCTGAGAGCGAAACTCTTTAAATCATCCAGATTTAAAAAGGTCAGGCCCTCATGGTCGGCTTCAGGAATGGTCTTGGACATTTCTTTTAACAGCGACTTTTCAAGAAAGCCCTCTTCGGAAAAAAAGTAAACCACTCCGTAGCTAGCGGGTCTGAAGTCCCCGTCCTGATTCTGTGAAGTTTGAAAATGATAAACAAGATTAAGCGACATCAGGATTCCTCATAGTGACCGAAATCCAGGGCGATTTTACCATTTGGTAACAATTCCACATCTACACCTTCTGGAGTGGATTTAGCATTGGCCCGGGTGGGATCAATCATCTTCATGAAAGCAAAATGTTTATTTGTCTTGATCGAGACCGTTTTTTTATAGCTGGTAGGATTGTAAATATTTACTCGTCGGACATCAAGGTAAGACAATTCATGGGGTGAGGTTGCCCTGATCCGCCACATGCTAAAGACATCTTCATCCATCTTCATTTCTGGTTGGGCGAGATTGAGGTATTTAAAGATATGGACCCAGAATTTTTCACGATCAGGATTGTCCAGAAGTCTCGCTCCTTCAAACAATACCAGCCTCCCCTCACCTAATTCGCAAATCTGGGTATTGGTCATAAAATTCACGGACTGAGTTTTAAGATTATTTTCCAGCAGAAAGATCTGAAGCTTTTGCTCCAGGCCTTCAGGAAGTCCCGACTTATCGAGAAGGATTCTCTGACCCATCATGAAGAGTTTCAGAATCTGACTGAAAGTCGTTCGACTTAAGTCTTCACCATGAAAAAATTTGATTTTGTTTTGATTGGCATCTATCCATTCTGGGTTAAAAGGCAATTCATCATGGCACTGATAAAGCCACCGGTAGTGTTGGTCTAAGAAAGTAACAAGACCTAGTTTTCCAAAATGATTGTGTTTTTTACCACCAAAGATATCGATCACACCAAAGGGTCTGAAGTCATCAGAGAGATCTCCTCTAAGTGAGCCGTACTGATAACGCTGATCAATTTCCTGAGAGCCAAAATGCTCATTTAGAATCCACCCTAGTACCTCTTTCTTCTCATTGGGAGATAAAAGCGCACTCGAGATCCAGTCGGAATGAACGAAATGATGAAAAAGATCTTTAGTATATTCAAACTGGGATTTCCCCCCAGGTATAGAACGAAGAATGGTTTCTTTCGGACTTCCACCTAGTGGAATAATCTTTTGCACACCTTTCCAGAACGGTCCTAAGGCAGCTTCAGCGCTACTGCGAAATAAGTGCCCCACCTCATTTGTGAAGGTTCCTCTCAGAAGAGATTCCTCCTTAGGTTCGGTCAGTTCAGTGCCTTCTGGATGATTCTGTTTTAAAAAGCGTGAGAAACCTTGTTCAAAAGCAATTGAGCAATCTTCTATGAATGAGTGTTTTTCTCCATCCTGATAATAATAAAACTGCACACCCCAAATGGGAGCTTTCATCTTATGCTGACCCAGAAAGTTACCGAAGGCCTTTAAAAAAGTACTCCAGGCCTGAAAAACCTTGGGTTCAAAGAATGAAAACATTTTATTTAAATTGAATTCCTGATCAAAGACAGCCAGATGGACCCCATCCCGAGCGACTGATAAGGTGCGAGCAGAAAAAGAAGGAACTCCCCCATTTGGTAAATAAGGCGCCGGAGTAAGAGGAAGAATCCAGCAAAATCTGCGATTGTGCTGCGTCAACAACTGAGTCAGCCTCAATAGATCCCTTTCTGGGTGAATTTTTCCAAAATCCCACTCAGAAGAAGATTCCGCGTGGAATCCCCAATAGAGAGGAATAAAGATCACTTCATGTGGAGGATATTGAACAATCCGGCTCTCCCAGAGGGAAGCAGAGGTTTTCCAATAAAAAAACCATTGTTCACCAGGGCGAACGGGATCATTTTGCTTAGTCTTTTCTAAATAAGTCACTTTTTCATTTTAGCTCGATATCTGCTCAGAAGTGTATCAAAATAATGGGACGCGCATAAATTCACAAAGACCGATTTTTCCGCTACACTTTCCCCCTTAGAAAAGGATTCATTTATGTGGTTTTTCACCTCCGAAGAAAAAGAAATTCAAAAAGTATGCCGTGACTTCGCTCAAAATGAGCTGGCACCCTTTGCCGAAAAGCACGACAACGAAGAAACATTTAACCTTAAGGCATTCAAGCACATGGGTGACTTAGGGCTATTGGGCATTACTGCTGATCCCGAATACGGCGGATCAGGTATGGGGGCAACTGCTGCCACGATCGTGATGGAAGAATTTGGTAAGGCCTGTGCTGGCTCCACCCTCTCCTACCTCGCTCACACTATCCTTTGTGTGAATAACTTAAGCAACAATGGCTCGGCCGAACAAAAGGCGAAGTACCTTCCTAAACTCATCTCTGGTGAACATGTGGGTTGTATGGGTATGAGTGAGCCGGAATTTGGATCGGATGCNNAAAATGTGGATCACTAACGCTCAGTATGCCGACGTGGCCTATGTTTACACTCGTACGGGTGCTGGAAAAAAAGACCTCACCACTTTTATCGTTGAAAAAGGCACTCCGGGTTTTACCGTTTCAAAAGAAATTCACAAAATGGGAATGCGTTCTTCACCTACGGGAGAACTCTCTTTCCAAAAATGTAAAGTGCCAGTGGCCAACCGTGTGGGTAATGAAGGCGATTCAACCATTCACATGATGAAAAATCTTGAGATTGAAAGAATCACGATTTCAGGAATTTCATTAGGGATTGCCCAGGCGTGCCTTGATCAGTGTATTAAATATGCCGGTGAAAGAAAGCAGTTTGGTAAAAATCTTGCTCACTACCAGCTAATCCAGAAGATGATCGCTGAAATGTATTCTGAAACAGAGGCCATGAGACGCATGCTCTTCACTGTTTGTTACGAATATGATCACGGCAATAAATCTAATAGTCTCGCTTCGGCGGTCAAGCTTCAACTTCCGAAGATGGCAACTAAGATTGCTCTTGATGCCATTCAACTTCACGGCGGTTACGGTTACTCTCGCGAGTTTCCGGTTGAGCGCATGATGAGAGATAACAAGCTCAATGAGATTGGGGCCGGGACCAATGAAGTGATGATTATGATCATTGCTAAAAATTTACTGAGAGATGCTTTAAGATCTTAAATACGGGCGCTCTTCGGGGCGCCTTTTTTTTTAGATTTTTTTGGTGAAAAAATTCGCTATCTTTGAGAGCTCGTAACCTTCTCTTAAATAAAAACGACGGGTATCTTCCCTCTTCACATTAGAACGAATACGCACAAGTGGAATGGATTTTTCATGGGCCCACTCTTCGGCCTGTTTGAGAAGTCGCTTTCCGATTCCTTGTCCGCACTGTTGTTCATCAACCACCAACGCCGCTACATCGGCCCGTGTGCTAATGAGCAAAGTAACCGGTTCTAAATTGATTTGAATAAAGCCTACCACGCGCGAGGTTTTAGCTACGAAAAGAGCATAGTCAGGATGATCGTGGATTAATTCAAAGCGATTTTTAATTTCACTGCTAGAGTTTGGGTAACCAAGCTGATGGGCGAGTTCCATGACTTGATCGATATCTTCAAAGCTCATCTTTTCAATTTTCATCTCTTCACTTTATCAATATTTCGGCTTTAGCGTAAATCTTTATGAGTTAGTGATATTTGTCCTGACAAAATAAGAATTTTTTAATTCGAAATTTTTTAGGAATGAGTCATGTAATTATCCAACCTTTTTATCATCTAGAAATACTTTCCTCAGAACATCATTCATGAGCGTTGAATAAGAAATATGGTTTTTTTCTGCTAAACTTCTTATGACCTTCAGTACATCTGAATCAAAATTGGCCGTAATTTTCTCTTTAGATACCTTCTTCAAACAAGGAAGAGTTGAAAGATCAACATCGATCTTACCAAAAAGTTTATTGGGTAAACTATCTACTTTTTTTAAAGCTTGCTTTAGATTTGGTTTTTTCATTTTTGCCATGGAGTGCCTCCCAACATTTCCAGAGATATTCATAATTCTCATGGATGTATTTAATAATGCCTTTAACTGCTCTTACCGAGAATTGAGTAGACCCAATCACATCAAGAGTCACTAGCGAAATCTTAACTTCTGCCTTCTCTCCTTTTGCTATTACATGCACATGAGCTGCGCCATGTTCTTTAGGTGGAGCGAACACCTTTATTTTCCACTTTTCATTCTCAATGACTGTACCAACCTTAACAAGCATATTATGCCATACTTTTATATGGATACAAAGCCATACTAATAAAAGTTATAATAATGCCGGAGTAGATCTTTCCAGTAAATTCGACAAGTTAAATATCTATGGAACCCCATGGGTGATCCACATTTTTCAGTTTAGATGTAATTTTTTAAACATTTCAAAAGGAAGATGAAAATCGAGTAAGGGATTCGACAGGTTATTAATCTAAAGAGTGATTCTTTCGCTTTTTTGTTTTCAGGCAGTTCTGTTGAGTTCATGGCATTTCACGAATTTAGAGCCCATGGTATCCCTGAGTATTCTTAGCCAAGATTATTAAAACTGAACCTATCCCTAGTTGAGTATGGGAAGTCACCTGAGTGATGTTTTCTAACAGCATATCCAGGATACTGCCCTTTCCTTATGGCCTGTATAAACTCATCCTTACTCAACACTTTACGCTGTCGCACATCCAAGAATTCGACATTTGCACCAGACTTATTTTCTTTAATTTTAATAACAAAAGTTTTAGGCATCCGCTTAATTCTTTTCTCCCCTTTGTACTTTCTTAGATCAGTTGGAGTCAAAATTAAGTCGCCATCTTTCATCGCTTTCAGGAGAGATTTATAAAGACCTCTCCAAGTTTTAATCTTCCTTGCAACCGTTCTACCAAAGGCATTATTCCAAAGGTCCATATTCTCTGCACCAGGTGCTGCTGAACTAGAATCAAAATCCCGTAATTCATTGAGCCTTCCCATTATCTCGGCTGTCTGTTCGCTGAATTCAATAGTATAAACTCCAGATACAAAAGCATGTCTCAAAGCATCTACATCATTATCAACCAAGCCGTGTCCATAAGGATCGATAGATCCATCTGGCTTTTTGGGAAGAGGACGAACTTCTTTGTCCAGCCATTCGTAAAGTTGGTTCTGGGCCTCATCCTTAAGAGTATAAATCTTAGTCAAAGTGTTCATATGGATTTATTATAAGCAAATGAGGAAAAAATTCATTTTAATAATTAGCTTCGTATTTATAATCCTCACTAGCATCCATCTCCATACAACAACTCTTACTGTGAGTCGTCATAGCGTAACTCTGGCCCAAACAGGTAAAAAAATCAAACTTGCCCATGTAACTGACTTGCATACCAAGGGCCTCGGGAGATTAGAACAACAACTGATTAGAATCTTAGAGGTCGAAAAGCCAGATATCATCGCGATTACTGGGGATCTGGCAACTCCTTCAGGAACGATTGAAGGGTATAGAGATGTTTTAATGAAATTAAAAGCTCCTCAAGGAGTGTTTTTTGTTTCTGGAAATTGGGAGTACTGGGAGCCAATTCCAAATCTTAAAGATTTGCTGAATGAGTCCGGAATCATTGATCTCACAAATCATGTAAAAAAGATTGATAATGGGCTCTGGCTCATTGGTTTTGACGATGGCGAAGAGGGACAACCTGAACTGGAGATCATCCAAGGTATTCCTTCTCAAGATCTCAAAATATCACTTTTCCACTCCCCTTCATTCTTCGACAAAGTGGCGTCAAATGTTCACCTTAATTTTGCAGGACATAGCCATGGGGGACAGATAAGAATTCCGTTAATGGGTAGTATATGGGTTCCAGAGGGAATAGGAGAATATGATCAGGGATGGTTTGAAAAAGGCACCGCTAAAATGTACGTCTCACGAGGAATTGGAACATCAATACTTCCGCTGAGACTCAACTGCTCACCTGAGCTTGCAATTGTCGAAATCAGATATTAACTGACGGGCATTAAAAAACGCGCTTATTGAGTCTCTCAAGGAATCTTTTCGAGGATCCCTTCAAATTGCTCTGCATAAAATTTCCCAAACTATTTCATCTATTCTAAACTCTGAGCTCTTATTTCATGAAAGGATCTCGGGGATGAATGACTTCCAAAAAGAACTGTTAACAAGTCTTGGTAAATTTTGTCAGACTTCAATTGAACCTCATATGGAACACGACGATGCGGAAGGAAAGTTTCGTATGGAAATTTTCCAGGGGCTCGGTGAGTATGGTGTAACCGGTGTAACTCTTCCTGAAGAGTACGGTGGGGCTGGTCTGTCCTATCTGGACTACAGTTATATTCTGGAAGAAATTGCTAAGACCTCTGTGCCTTATGCGGTAACGGTTTCTGTTTCTGGGATGGTTCAATCGATTATAAAAGAGTTTGGAAATAAAGCACAGAAGGAACAATACTTGCCGGCCTTAACTTCCGGTCAGGAAATTGGGGCCTTCGCCCTTTCTGAATCTCATGCGGGATCAGATGCAGCGAATTTAAAAACCACGGCCAAAAAAGTTGATGGTGGTTACATGTTAAATGGCACCAAGATGTGGATCACTTCTGGTGGTATCGCCAAAACTTATATTGTGATGGCGCGCACAGGTAGTGAAGGGGCCAAAGGGGTTTCGGCGTTTATTGTTCGCGATGGAGTGAAAGGTTTTACTTTTGGTAAAGCCGAAAAAAAGATGGGATGGAAAACATCGCCTACTCGTGAACTAGTTTTTGAAAACTGTTTTGTACCGGATGAGAATCTTCTTTTAAATGAAGGTCAGGGATTTAAGGTGGCAATGGGTGGCCTTGACCGAGGGCGTGTGGCCATCGGCGCCATTGGTGTGGGCTGTGCTCAGCGTGCGCTCGATGAATCAATTAAGTACTCTTTGTCGCGTCAACAGTTTAAACAGCCCATTTTCGATTTTCAGGGACTCCAGTTCATGTTATCTGATATGGCAACTGAGACGGAGGCCTCTCGTCTTCTGGTTCATTCTGCTGCGCTTTCGATTGATTCTGGATCTGCTAATTCAAAACTTTGTTCCATGGCAAAACTTAAAGCAACGGATACTGCCATGAAAGTCACAACAGATGCGGTACAAGTTTTGGGTGGAGTTGGATACACGTCGGAATACCCAGTAGAGCGTTTCATGAGAGATGCGAAAGTTCTTCAGATCGTTGAGGGCACCAATCAAATTCAACGTGTGGTTATCGCCCGCCACCTCAAAAAAGAGTACGAACAACATGCTTAACTGGAACATCAGATCAAGTCACAAAGTTCAACCTGATTCCAAGTTTTTTGAAGAGGCCGTAGGTGCTTATCAAAAAACATTGAGTTCACCTGAGATCGGATTCTTCCGCTTGCCGGAAAATCGTGAACTCATAAATGAGACCAAAAAAGTGTTTGAACACTTTAAGCATAAAAAATACTTTGTTCACATTGGGATTGGCGGCAGTGCTCTAGGCCCTGAGATGCTTCTCTCTGCCTTAGGTAATGGCAGCGGTGTAGAGTTTGTTTTCATTAACAACATTGACCCGGATGATCTTTGCCGGAAGCTTGAAAAAATTAATATCAAAGAATGCCTGATCTACGTTGTATCTAAATCTGGCACCACTGCTGAAACCGTCGCGGCGATGAGTATCCTCATCAATATGCTGACCGATTGTGGAATTAAAGAAGAAGATTTCAAAGAGTACTTTGTTTTCTGCACGGATCCAGTCAAAGGGGAACTCAGAAAGCTCTCCCAGGAATGGGGTGTGAAGACGCTGGATATTCCTTCTAATATTGGTGGAAGATTTTCGGTACTGACTCCGGTAGGTCTCCTGCCTGCGCTGTTTGCGGGGATTGCGGCCGCTGATATTTTAGAAGGTGCCGAAGATATTCAGAAGCATCTAATCGATAGTAAAATTGGCCAGGACTTTTTTAATCTCGCTTTTTGGATCAAGGATCTCCATGACAAAGGCATTCGCCAAACCGTGATGATGCCTTACTCCTCTCTCTTAAAAGACTATTCGGCTTGGTTTGTTCAACTTTGGGCCGAGAGCCTAGGCAAAGAGGAAAAAGGTCTCACACCCATTCCAGCTTATGGAGCAACTGACCAGCACTCTCAAATGCAATTATTTATGGAAGGCCCGAAAGATAAGGTTCTGATGCTGATTGAAGTGGAAAAATTCCAAAGAGACTTTCCTTTGAAGAATAATCTTAAGGGCGAGAGTTTCAAAAATCTTTCTTCATTTTGTCTGTCTCAGCTCATGAAAGCGGAGTTTGAAGGGACCCTGACTGCTCTTCAAGAGAATGGGCGCCATGTGGTGCATCTAAAAATTCCAAGTCTTCAGGAAGAATACGTGGGTCAACTCATTCTATTTGCAGAATGCCTGACTGTGATGGTTGGAGAACTGCTTAAAGTGGATCCATTTAATCAGCCGGGAGTTGAGGCCGGGAAAAAATACGCCAATCAATGGTTAAAAAACCACCAGTAAATGCCGATAGGTCATTATCTTGAGCCTTGCCCATTATGGGTCACGGGCCTAGAATAAAGACATACTAAAAATGGATTTCTGGAGAAGACATGAGTGATGATAGCAACTCAACCGTTGTAATTACCGATATCAGGAAGGCCCTTTCTTCCTTGGAAGAAGAGGCCAAGCAGAAACCTGCCTGCCTTTTGGTTGCTGGCGGTGAACTCAATGGTTCAATCTTCAATTTAAATTCTGGTGAAACTGTTATTGGGAGAAATCCCGATTGTACCATCTCGCTTGATTTTCATGGAATTTCTCGTCGTCACTTCACAATTAGTGCTAATGAAGAAGAAGTCATCATTACCGATCTTGGATCGGCCAATGGAACTTATTTAAATAACCAAAAACTTGAAACTCCAACTGTGCTGAAGCGTGGGGACGTGATCAAGATTGGATCAGTGGCGATGAAGTTTCTTCCTAAGGGGGATCCTGAACGACTGACTTACGATAAGCTCCATGAAGAGGCGAACACTGATGGACTCACCAAGTGTTACAACAAGACTTACTTCAACAACCAACTCGAGTTGGAAGTGAAGAAGTGTAAAGTCACAGGTAAGCCGCTCTCATTAATTATCTTTGATCTGGATCACTTTAAAAAATTAAACGACAACTACGGCCATGATGCCGGAGATTATGTTCTTAAAGAAAAATCACGCATTATCCGTGAGAACGGCATCCGTCAGGGTGACGTCTTTGCTCGTTACGGTGGTGAAGAGTTTTGTATTCTTCTTCCCAACACTAACTTAAAGCAGGCCTTTGAGATTGCGGAACGTTTAAGAAAACTGGTTGAAAAACATGAATTCATCTACGATGGCAAGCGCCTACCTGTAACTGCTTCCATCGGTGTGGCGGATTACCGTCAGGGTGTAAATAACGGCACAGACTTATTTAAGCGTGCTGACTCGGCCGTTTATAAATCAAAAGAAGGCGGAAGGAACCAGGTTAACTTCTTCAAGGGTTAAATGGTTCACAATCCCCCGAAAATCGACATCCTTCCCGAACATCTCATCGATCAGATCAAAGCTGGAGAAGTCATTGAGCGTCCGGGAAATCTGATTAAAGAGATTCTGGAAAATGCGGTTGATGCCGGCTCCTCGAAATTAGAACTCACGATCAAAAATAATGGTCTCGATCTCATCTCTCTAAAAGATGATGGCCACGGCATGCGTTTTGAGGATCTGCCTCTCGCCTTCTCCCGTCATGCCACTTCCAAGATTTCCCGCTTCGAAGATTTATATAAGCTTCATTCCTTTGGATTTCGTGGTGAGGCCCTGGCCTCGATTGCTTCCATCTCTAAGCTTCAGTGCATATCCAAAACGGAAGATGGCCCCGCCAGCGAATTAAGAATTGAAGGTGGCCAGACGGTTTTTCATGGTGAAAGACAAACTCACTCAACAGGACACGGAACTGAGCTCGTCATTCAGGATTTATTTTTTAATACTCCGGCCCGTTTGAAATTCATTCAATCTCAGCAATCAGAGAAGACCTTCATCCGAAAAATTATTTTTGCTTTTATTCTTTCTCGTCCGGAAATTGAATTTCACATTAAAATTGATGATGCTGATAAAGACATCTATCCCGCCCGTGAGAATCATATCGAGCGGATCAAGGATCTATTTCCGAAAGCGAAAGACTCCATCCTCTACTCTCAGCGTTTTTATGAGAATAACGAACTCGACCTCTTCCTTATTCCTGGAACGTTTAAAGCACCACTTAAGCTTCAGAACATTTTTATCAATAACCGATATAT
Source organism: Bacteriovoracaceae bacterium UBA4096 (assembly GCA_002381945.1). Classification (GTDB taxonomy): domain Bacteria; phylum Bdellovibrionota; class Bacteriovoracia; order Bacteriovoracales; family Bacteriovoracaceae; genus Peredibacter. The sequence goes on along the minus strand of DFXY01000020.1, from coordinate 36,919 downwards.
CCTGGATAAGCAGCTTCACCGGGTGATGAGCAATGGTCTGGATAGTACTTTTGCCGGAGATGACTTTCATTATGTGGCCTATTTTCATCTGCCGCCAGACACCATTGATGTGAACGTTCATCCCAATAAAACTATTATTAAGTGCCTTGAGATCTCGAAGATGATCAGTCTTCTGACTTCAACCATTAAAGAGCTGGGAACTAAGCGAGTGCAGACAANNCCAACGCTTCAGCAAGAACGACATGAGTACAATATGGAGGGATTATTCTCCCCTCATAATCTCCCCCTGCCTTCAAATGATGACTTAATCTGGATTGGAAACTCTTTCTTAAAAAAATCTGAGAACTTGTGGCTGGCCATATCCTCCACTAAGCTCCTTGAGTTCTACACTCGAAGCAAACTAAAAACGCCAGCGCTTACCATCCCACTTTTAGTCAGCGAACCTTTCGCTTCTAAAAATATAAAAACTGAAATCCTCCAGGAACTTTTAACCAGTGGAGTTGAAATCGAATTTTTGGGTGCGGATACCTTAGTCTTAAGAGGCATTCCTGAATGGATGAATGGCTTCCCTTTAAAAGAAGTCATCCAATGCCTGATCTCTGAAAAATCCTTCTCTCTGATGGAAATCAATCCATCCGATTGGTCTCAAACCACATGGGAAGACATGCTCTCTTTCTTTCCCATCGATGAACTTATCTCTAAAAAAATTGCACTCGATCTCGCGACTCTACTTCGAGAAAAACTAAAATGAAGGTCATCGTTATATCAGGACCCACGGCCTCAGGAAAAACAGACCTGGCGGTTGAACTCGCCGAAACCTTTGGCGGCGAAGTCGTAAACTTCGACTCTCTTCTTCTCTATAAAGAAATCAATATCGGCACCGCCAAGCCCACACCTCAAGAGCAAAAGTCCGTGCCTCATCACATGATAGATGTGAGAAGCATAAGTCATCCAATGAATGCAGCCGACTACGCCCGTGAAGCACTACCCGTCATCGAAAAACTCCTATCAGAGAATAAAATAGTCTATCTCGTAGGTGGTAGCGGCTTTTATCTCCAGGCCCTCTTAAAAGGCATGTACGATTCCCCCACCACTCCTAATGAGATTACCACCAAATCAAACGAACTCTACGAAAAGGAAGGTATCGATCCTTTCTTAAAAATCCTGGAGACCCACGACCAAAAAAGTTTCGAGCGCTACCACGCCAATGATCATTACCGCGTCCGCCGCGCCGTCGAACACTTCTGGACCACCGGCTCTCCTCTCTCCGAGGCCCGGGCCCAAAAAGATGAATCCAACCAAAAACTAGAACAAGTCACCATCCACAACTGGGAGATCCTGCACATCTACCTCGATCTTCCAAAAGATGAGCATATAAAAATCATCGAAAGAAGAACTGATCGCATGCTTAATGGCGGTCTTCTCGAAGAAGTAAACGAGCTTCTCAAACAAGGGTTTACTGGAGATGAGAAGCCTTTACAGAGTATTGGGTATAAAGAAGTTTTGGATTACGTTCAAGGTGTGTATTCAACGCTGGAAGAGTGCCGGGAGAGGATTATTATTTCAACCAGGCAGTTAGCGAAGGCGCAGAGGACTTGGTTTAAGAGGGATTTATCTAAGGAATCGTTTCATCCGTTGAAGGATAAAGTGGAAATTTTCGAGATGATTAAAAGATTCATTTAAATAAGTACCATGCCATAAAATTAAAATATTCTTTCTTATGACATGGTGTTTACGTAAAAGTGTGTTGGAACCTTTACGGTTCAGGTGTGATGGAATGATTCACAGTATTCGGTAACATCGGCATCGTCTGCTTCGGGAACTCTCCAGTCAGAGCGTTCAAGAAGGCCACAATATCTGCAACCTGATTATCTTTTAGATCCATATCAAGTTGAGTCTTGGCCATAACTCTTACTGCTTCATCCAAGGTCTTTACTTTTCCGTTGTGGAAGTAAGGAGCGGTGATAGCGATGTTTCTCCAGGTTGGTACTCGCCAGTGATTTTTATCATCGGCCTTTTTTGTGACTTCGTAGCGGCCAAGATCAGAAGTGAGGTCGTACATCTTGTCATACTTTGAACCGGGGATTTGTGGGAATGGCTGGTAGTTTCCTTCGCCCATTTTGAAACCATCGCCGGCGAAATTCACACCAGTGTGGCAAGAAGTACAACCGATCTCATCGACAAGTTTCATACCGCGGATTTGCTGGGCGTTTAATGCCTTCTTGTTACCCTTCATATATTTATCAAAAGGTGAATTAGGAGTGATCAATGTGCGCTCATAAGCGGCAATCGCTTTAGCAGCGTTCTTGATGGTAGGTCTTGGTTCTTTTGGGAAAACTTTTTGGAAGGCCTGGATATAACCCGGAATTTGGTTAATACGATCAATCACCAGATCGTGACTAGTCATACCCATTTCAACTGAATTGATAAGAGGGCCCAAGGCCTGCTCTTCTAAACTTGCGGCCCGGCCGTCCCAGAATTGGACGGTGAGATAAGCTGAGTTCCAGACTGTGGGAGAACCGCGTCCGCCACGCTGACCGTGGATACCGGCACCAACGGGACGGCCGTCGCCGCCGTGGAACATGACGTTGTGGCAAGAGTTACAGGAGATGGTTCCGTCCATCGAGAGACGAGGATCGAAGAAAAGCATTTTACCGAGTTCGATTTTGGCCGGAGTTTGTGGGTTATCGGCCGGAATGGGTGGAGTATCGGGCAGGGCCTTAAATTCAGCAAAGGCGGATAATGATGATAGGGCCATTAGTCCGAATAAGGTTTTTCTTAGGTGCATTTGAACTCCCTCTTTAGTAAAATAATCCTGTGCTTATTTTAGTACCAAAACCAATTAGGGCAAATAGAGAATAGCTATCGGCCTATAGAGAAAAGCTATGATGCAAGCCAATGATAAGTTAAAAGTCATCGTGATTTCAGATGGAACCGGTGAAACCGCATCCGCCATTACTCGTGCGGCCATGACTCAGTTTCAGGATAAAGAGATTTTCTTCACTCGTTATAAAAATATTCGTTCCCGTGAGCAGATTGATGCCATTTTTCAAGAAGCCGCCATTCATCATGACATCGTGGTTTACACTATCGTTTCAGTCGAGCTTAGGGCCTATATCGCAGAACTCTCCAAGCGCGATCATGTGCGCTCAGTCGATGTCATAGGACCACTCTTAACCACTTTCTCAAACTTCTTTGAAGCAGAACCAAATTATCAGCCAGGTCTATTGCATGCGGTTAATGATCAGTATTTTAAACGAGTCGCGGCCATCGAATTCACCCTCAACCATGATGATGGAAGAAATATAAATTCGCTGGAAGAAGCTGACGTGGTCCTGGTGGGAATCTCTCGAACTTCCAAGACCCCTCTTTCCATGTATCTCTCTTTAGAAGGAATTAAAACGGTCAACGTTCCCATCGTGATGGGTGTGCCTCTGCCTGAAAAAATTTTCCAGATCGATCAACGAAAAATTTTTGGATTAACCATTGATTCCGATGCTCTTTTTCAAATCCGTAAGAACCGCTTAAATCGTTTGGGACTCTCCAACGATGAAGGCGACTACGCTGACATGAATAAAGTGGTGGAAGAAATTGAATGGGCCAATCGTATTTTTGCTGAGAATAAACGATGGCCGATTTTTAATGTCACTGGAAAGGCCCTGGAAGAAACGGCAGCGGAAATCATCAAACTGCTCAACATGAGAAAAGTCAATCGTTTCAAGCAGTCTAAACGTTTTGATACTCCGGAAGAAAAACCGGAAAAATAATCACTTCACACAAACCGCATAGGCACGGTTGTAAGCACATTCAACAGTTGAGATCCAACCGTTACCATTGGGCTTACTATAAACTGGGAATCGATGTTCTTCACCACATCCACATGAGCCCGCAAACTCATGACCTCCACCAGTCATCTTATATCCTGCGGGACAAGTTACCGCGGATGCTCCCCGACAAGGTGATGTCGGTCCCGTAACCACCACCGTTTCAGAAATCCCTCCACCCCCTAAAGCACCCCAGGCCACACCATTACAAAATTCCATTTGTTTGATGGCAGAATTGTAGCGCTGACTTCCCTCTTGGGCCGCTGTACAAGATCCGCCTCCACCAATTTTAATCGGACCGGTTGAAACCAGCTCCGGCAAGGTGAGTTTACCTGTCATGGTATCACCGATTTTCTTAACATAGTTTTCCAGATCACAAGCAATACCGGTCCAGGTTCCTCCCAGAGATTCACAATTGGCCTCAAGCATTTTCTGGCCATCACTAATACAACCCATAATGATGCCAGTTGGTGAATCGGCTACGACAAAAAGCTGAATCTTTGCGTCTTTAACTTGTGAGTAAGATTGCGTGCGAATTTTTTCCAAATCGATGACAAACTCCACTTTCCGGGCCCCGTCACTTCCCACTTGATTTAAATCCCTCGTGACCATGGACTTAATCTTAATCATGTTACCGCCGTAAGGCTTATTGATTTCATAGACCGGAATGCCCGCAGAATTTTTGATTTCCGTAATATCAGCGCCGATCGCCTTTCCCGTGAAGGTGGCATCACAAGCGGCCTTATCCAAAAGAGTGGTCGATATGAGACGTTTCATCTCTAGTCCTTCCATCTTTGTTTCAGAAGTCACCTGCCCTCGACTCATGTTCTCAGTCAGCTTCATAAAACCCAGAGCAACTCCACCCAGAAGAGCGGTGGCAATCAATGCTTCAATTAAACCAAAGCCTTTGGTCGAGAGTTTTTTCATCTATCAATGTTAACATGCAAATCTTCTAAATCAGAATTAGAATAAAGATCAATAAATTACAGAAGGTTTCCCCGGCAATTCCGTTAAAGAATTGCCAAGGTTCCAAGGCTATTCAAGAAAGTGTTTCTTATTCTCTTCAATCACAAATTCAACTCTCTTCTCAGTGCCAAGAATTGGGTTGACGACGCGGGCCTGGTAAGTTCCCTCAGGAATTTCAAGGTTTTTGAAAGGCAGATCCCTCTCAATTCGTTCACCGGCCTCTTCATAAATGAGCTTGGAACCAGCAGTGTAGTTCTGCGATGTGGTTAATAGGCCCATTCTCGCCCGTTCAAGTTCAGGCACGTTAATCACTGTTGAGTTCTTATCTTTAGACAAGGTTACTTTACTAACGTAAGGAACATAGCCTTGCTTTTTTACCACTACAACAGTTTCCTGACCCAAGTCAGCTTTAATTGGCCGGCCCATGTACTCTGTCTTAACTCCATTAACATAGACTTCCATGGAGATATCCACTCCGCCCATGATAATTTTTCCAGTGCCCTGAGTTTCCGGTACTGGAAGTCTGGAGTTTTGATTCTTTTTCTTGGTTTCCACTGAAGAGATGCTTCTTTTTGCGTCTTCTCCGTGAATCATCTTCTTAAGATTAAGGCCGATCAGCTTCTCAACCATATCACTTTGTAAGTAGGCCACCGCTGCAAAGGATGCTGCGATAATCAAAATGATCATTGATGAAGAGGATTTCTCTTCTTGTCTTGCCAATTCTTTTTTGGATAAGGTCCGGCTACCAGTTTTATCCTTGGCCGAATTCTTAATCGTCGATCCCGAAGAATTTACTTTCGTATTTCTCGAAGTCGCTTTTGCCGTCTGAAGCATTGCTTTATTCAGTTTACGTGTCTGAGTTTTTTCTTTCTGGTTTTGAGCAAGACCAATTTCAACTTCCATCGGATCAATCGTCATCTCCAGTTCGCGAGGTTTTTCCCGCTCAGGAGTAATGGTCGTTTTCATACCGACGTCTTTCTTACTGATCTTTCCGGTTCGACTCTCTTCCTGCTTCATATCTTCGATATAAACCTGGGTATCAATCTTACCGTACTCTACAAATTTGGCCTGATCACTGGCAATCTCTTGCTTAAAAAGATCGTCTGCAAAAGTCTTTAAATCTGAAGCATTGAATTCCGGATACGTTGAATAGAGGAAACGCACTAAAGCACGGTTCATCTGATCAAGATTTTCATATCGATGAGCGCGATCTTTCGAAAGCGCTTTCATCACAATCGCATCCAGCTCTTTAGGAACGGATGGATTAATTTCCGAAGGAGGAATGATTTTACAAGCTTGAATTTGTTTTAATACTGCCAGGTCATTATTGGCCTGAAAGAGCTTTCTTGAACAAAGAAGTTCCCACAGTGTAATACCAACTGCGAACTCATCATAACGAGCATCAAGTTCAAGACCATCAAGGTATTCAGGAGCAAGATAAGAAAGCTTACCTTTAATCGTACCGGCCTGAGTGGCCTCCGAATTGGTATTGGCCTTGGCGATACCAAAGTCAATAACCTTCACTGCACCATCATAGGTCAACATGATGTTGTGAGGAGAAATATCCCGGTGAACAATGTTATAAGGTTTTCCGGTAAGTTTATCCGTAAAGGTGTGAGCATAATGAAGACCCAAGCACACTTGTGAGATAATGAAACAAGAGATCTCAACCGGGAAGACAACTTTCTTCTCTTTTAGACGGTCAAGATATTGTTTTAGGTTGGCACCATGAATGTATTCCATGGCGGTATAAAGCTGACCATTGGTTTTACCATAGTCATAAACTTGCATGATGTTGGGATGGAGCATACCAAAAGTGATGTTGAGCTCATCCTGAAACATACGAACGAAAGCTTCATCATTAGAAAATTGTGGCTGAACCATTTTAACGGCAACCATCTTATTGGCCTGCTCACCCAGATAACGAGCACGACAAATCTTGGCCATACCACCATCAACCAGGTGGTCCAAAATTAAATATTTTCCGAATCTTTGAAACTTTTTATCACTCATAATGCCTCAAGTACCTATCGGATATATGATGATTTTCTTAAGTAAAATCAGGTATTGGCCCATATTTTAGAGTGTTTGGCGGTTTTTCAGGAAGTTGGGGCTTAAAGCTCAACTTCTAATTGTTTAAAACTTGGGAAATTGATGGCAAGGTTGGAAATACCAAGTCTGGATGGGGAGCGCTTACAATACCCCATAATTTTATAGTTCTGAAGACGCCAGTCCGTGGCGGAAGGATGGCTTTTTAGGAAAGAAGCAAAATTGTTCAATACGACATCATCATAACCATTGAGTTTCATTTGCTCCCGAAAGTTTACATGGGAGATCTTGGCCGGGTCAGCACTATAACTGGCCGTGACCAGGAAGTGTTCACATTTGGCGAAAAACTCTTTTTCTGAGGCCGAAAACCATTTTGAAAAGGGTGAATCCAGGTCGGCTTTCCACAAAAGTGCATCAAAATAGAGAGTCATTCCGTGATACCAACTCATACGTTTAAAATCCAGGCTATCAGACCAGGACTCTTTCTGATGAATCCCCCCTCTTAGAATAACTTTGCCAGTCGTTGTCTGATTATAAGTTTTATAACTGGCACAACCTGCCAGAACAACTAAAAGCAATACGAGAAAGGATTTCATTTGGTCTCCTTAAGTTGCTTATCGACCCAGGTTTTCATTGTTTTGAAAATTTCTTCCCGATCAATTTCATTCCACAACTCATGATGATGCTTAGGATATTGTATGACTTTGCTTAACTGTTTATCAATCCCATGGGCAAATAGTAATGTGCTCGTTGGATCGACTATTTTATCGGTACCTGCAATCAGGAACAAGCTGGGAATGCGCAGATAGTAGGACAAACCAATAATCCGGTTACTCGCCTCCACGACTTCTTTTGCCATTCTGACACTGATAAATTTCGGAATGAGTGAATCAGTATCAAAGTCATTGGCCCGCTCCGGATCTCTTGTAAGATCCGCCCCTTTATAGATAAGGGGCAAATGCAGCTTAGGCATGAATCGATCCAGCTTTTCAAGCATAGGTAAACTAATAGAGGCCATAATTGTTTGTGGCCTGATACAGGGACTGGAAAAGATCAGACCTTTCACAGGAAAAGGGAACTGATAAGAAGTATCTAATAGCCGGGTTAAGGTCACTAACCCGCCCAGGCTGTGGGAACAGATAATGGTCTGGGTAAATTCATTGTTCTTAGAATAAACAAACTCCGCAACCTTATAAAAGTCATCAACGTAATGTTTGAAGCTTTCCACATAGGCGCGCGTTCCTCCACTTCTTCCGTGTCCTATGCTGTCAAAAACAGTCACCGCAACATCGTGATAACTTTTCAGCCAAAAGTTAACCAGATCCATGTGACGGCCTGAATGCTCCAATGCCCCATGAACTAAAAAGAAATGTAACTTAGGCTGTCCCCGATAGTAGTGGCGAATAAAAAGAGATGACTCACCATCATTGGCGGTAAGGGAATGATCCTCAGTATGAAAAGGAACTATCTTTGCCACAATTAGTTTTCTTGAACGTATTTTTCAATCGCACGCTTGGCCTCATCCGATAGTCCCTGAAAACGGAATGAGAACCCAGAGTTTCCTTCAAGAATTCTTACCACAACCCCTGAGGCGGTAAAGTGATAATCAGAATTCTCGGGATGCACGTTGATAGTAATTTTGTCGCCTGCAGAAGCTTTAAAATCATCCAGAAGGATTTGCATTCCACCGATGGAAATATCCCGGCAGATGCCTTCAAAAACATTTTTATTATTTTGAACAAAGAGTCTGGCGATGAATGGTTTTCTGACTGTCACTCTTCTTTCAGATTCCTGGATCACCGGTGGAAGTTCTTCAAAGATATCCTGATACTCAGGAAGATCTGCCAGAAGAGTCCACTCTTTCATACCTGTCGCAAAAACGAAGGTTTTTCCGTTAATACGATTTTCTTTAAAGAGTTGTTTTAATTGTTTAATGCTAAACGGGCCATAATCATTAGTAGCTCCACCTCGGTCACTACCAATCCGGATAAAGATCAACCTGTCTTCAGGATTTAGTTTTCTTAAATCAATTATTTGCTCGGGTTTAGAAATTTCCGGCGGCATTTGTGGTGCCGGCGGAGTAACGGGAGTCTCCGCAACCTGTAGTTCAGGAACTTCTTTAATTTTCTTCCAGTTCTCAAAACCTTTTTTCCAGACAAAATCATCTGTTTTAAGTTCATCATCGGAAATCATCTTCTCTATAACTTCGATCGCTACAGGACCGTGACGGTTGCCTTTTTGAACATAATACCAGTTCTCTGCCATAAATATCCTCAACCCATTGAAATAATTGTTAATCATATCTTACCCTAAGCCGGGGTAATTTCATGGATAAGGGCAAGAATTTCCCCCTCAAAGTTAAAGTTTCCCCGCCGATCCTCCGATCCGTTGATCAGGTATTACCTTAAGGTGTCATTATGAAAATATATTGGTCAGTCATTTACTCTCTTCTTCTTGCTACTTTAGTTAGTTGTGGAGGTGAACAATTTGGAACAACACCTCAGTCTTCAACGAGTGCCCCTGATCCTCTTAAAGTTTATGAGTCACATTCCTGTACTAATCGCACTTTAATTTCCCCCAAGGTGGATATCATTTACGTAGTAGATAACTCAGGAAGCTCTTTTGACATCCAGGATTCAGTGAAAGCTGCTGTCAAAAACACTGTAAATACAATCTCAAAAGATTTTGATTATAGGGTTATTGGAACAACTCTTCTGATGGCCGGAAATGATAACAGCAATTATCGAGTTATGACTAACTCCAATGAAGATCCCCTTCCAACCGAAGCCTTAAGCAGAAGAGTATTCAATCCAAATGATTTAACCTTCTTCTCCAGCCCTATACGAGAGCCGGAGGCAGGATTAAGACGAACTTTGGACTTTATGGAATATCACAAAACGACCGGTCTTCTACGCCAAGGGGCCTATCATTTAGTAGTGCTGGTTTCCAATGGGCGGGATGATTCAGTTGAATACGTACAGAATAGTGAAAACAAAAACTTTCCTGGAGAATACGAAAGTCGACATGCACGTTTTGTTCAACTCAAAGCTGATCTTAATACACAGCAGTTAAGATTCATGGCAGTCACTGCCAAAACCAGCTGTACTGGTTCCAAAACTTCTAATCTTTCCTATATCAAGATGGCCAATCAACTTTATGCAGAATCAGGTGCGAGTGATAATAATGTCAATCGCGACAGCTATGATATTTGCAGCAGTGGCTTGAGCAATCTTTTTACCGCTGTAAACAGTTCTATTCAAAAAATTGTCATTCCACATCAGTATCGTTATTGGCCAATCACGTTTGCTCAACAAACAGACAGTGAAACTTCTTTTGGGAAAGTTGACGTTTATCGGATTAATCAATCAGGAACGCCACAGCTAATGCCTGCCACTAGTTGGAGCTGGTACAGCGTACCGAGCGGAACAAGTTCATTGAATATCCGTGGAGATGGAGGTTCAGAGCCAGTAACGGGATATCACTTCATTCGTTTTAATGAGCTCATCTCATATCCAGATTGTATTCAGGTTAAATCCGTCTCACGTACCGAGTACTTTGGATATATTGTTCTCCAAAGAGAACCAAGACCGGAAACTATCTATGTGACGATCAATGGTCATGTGATTCCTAAAAGTAATACAAACGGATGGGAGTATAAAGGCAATATCACCCGCCCAAATATCAAAGTGCCTCACCCTGACTCACCAGGAAGTGAAATTCCAGCGATTCCTAGGTCAGGCTTCATGATCCAATTACATGGAACCAGCAATTACTATAAGTCCGGGGATAACGTTCAGGTTAACTTCATTCCAGCAGCAATTTAATCGAATTTAGTCGAAGGCCCCGGCCGGGGCCTTCTCTGAATTTGATTTCTTAATGGCATTCATAAAACGAATGATCGGATAAAGTTTCTGCATCTTGGGAAAATCAATCTCAACCAGAATTGCCCCATCCTTCATAAAAGCTTCACCGAAAAATAAATTCTTACCATCGTCCACATGGTTGGGATGAATCACAACATTCTTGGCCTTAAACTCATCCAAAACAGGAGACAGATTGTAATATTTAGTAAAACGAGGGGCCTGATCTTCAGTCACTTTCAAATTTGGGATATCAACTAACGGGTTACCAGGAGCTTTCTCCAACATCTTAGCGATCAGCATTTCGCACTTCTCACCAATCTTCATTTTCTTCTCTTCGGGCAGGTGCCTTTCAGTATTGTAAAAAATGAAAATTTGTCGGATGACTTCAAGATTTTTCAGCAAAAGAAGATTAGGAGCTTGATTTTCATCTTCTTTAATTTCCATCCAGCCCAACTGCACCAAGAGAGTCATGATACTCTCAAGTTTTACTTCCATAATTTGATACATATCCTGGGTATAAAGCGTCAGTGCTTTCCGGTTAACTTCCAAGGCCTGAGATTTCACTTCTCCATGGGCCTTAAAAACCAGAAAGATGGTTCCTAAGATTCGCATCACCTCAATCGGTTTCATGAATTCATAGCCGGAATGTTTTCCGCCATAAGAGACCGAGGTTTGGTTATCTTCTAATTCACGAATGCGGGTGTTGGTTTTTCTAAGACGAGTGACCAAAGTATTAATGATTGTTTTAAACCATGGATTAAGGGACTGCATGGTTTTACCAAACGCTGCAAAAGAAATCTCAATGATCTCCACGCCGGTAATCGCTGAGGCAGAACAGGAGCGCTTTCTACCAGAACCGTCCTCATCGAAGTAGGCCATCTCACCGATCACTTCTCCTGAGCGAAGAACGGCCAGTTCCACAAAGCCTTTGCCTTTTGGTTTGAACAGACGCACTTGTCCTTTCTGAATAATGAACAGTGAATCAGCGACCTCGCCTTCATTAAAAAGAACTTCACCTGTTTTAAGCGATTTTAGTCCTGATTTTGCCTGGGCCGCTGAAGTTGTCATTAACGAATTTTCTCCACGATCAAGCTAAGCGCTTCACCACCACCAATACAGATAGCAGCGCAACCATACTTCGCTTTCTTAAGTTTCATGGCATTCATCAAAGTCACGACAATCCGTGCTCCAGATGCCCCAATTGGATGGCCAAGAGCAACTGCTCCACCAAAGACATTCACTTTTTCATGAGGAATTTTAAATTCCTTGATTGCTGCCATGGTAACGGCCGCAAAAGCTTCGTTAATTTCAAATAGGTCAATCTGGTCAATTGAAAGACCTGACTTCTTGAGTGCTTTGTTGATGGCCTCAACCGGAGCAGTCGTAAACCAAGTTGGATTTTGTGCATTTGAGGCATAGGCCAGGATTTTAAACTCAGCTTTATCAGCAAAAGCATCACCACCCAGAACAACTGCTGCAGCACCGTCATTGATGGTTGAAGCATTGGCCGCAGTGATTGTGCCATCTTTTTCAAAGGCCGGTTTTAGTGAAGGCATTTTTTCAAAGTTTGCCTTGAATGGACCTTCATCATCCACAACATCAGTGGATCCACCACGAGTCGGCACTTTAACTGCCACGATTTCATTTTTAAAGACGCCTTCTTTGGTAGCAGTTTGAGCGCGCACAAAAGATTCTTTGGCAAATGCATCCTGCTCTTCACGGGACATCGTGTATTTCTTAGTGCATTCCTCAGCACAATTTCCCATCGCGCGGTTACTGTATACATCCCAAAGACCATCCCACTGCATGGAATCCTTCATCTCTGTCGCACCAAACTTCGCTCCCGATCTGGAATTCATCAGCATATGAGGAGCAAGTGACATACTCTCCATCCCACCGGCCACAACCACTTGATTATCACCAGTCAAGATTGAACGTGCACCCAGGATAATTGCCTGAAGACCTGAGCCGCAGACTTTACCGACTGTCGTAGCTGGAACATTTTCAGGAAGTCCTGCAAAAAGTAGTGCCTGGCGAGCAGGGGCCTGTCCTACACCTGCAGTTAAAACATTTCCCATGAAAACTTCATCTACCTGGGATTTTTCGATATTAGCTTTTTGAATGGCCCCTTCAATTGCTGCTGCCCCTAATTTAGGTGCCGGAACTGAAGAGAGGGTTCCCATGAAACTTCCCAAAGCAGTACGAGCACCGCCAAGAATATAAACTGCCATAAATTGGTCCTTTTTTAGAATGTAAGATTGTCTTTCTTAGTGATTTATTTTAATTAAGGGTCAGATAAAAGACCACTAAATCTTTCCATTAAGGCAGGTCGTCATGTTGGCCCGAAATAATACTTCTAGAAAAAACGGTAAAATGATCCCACTCGACTGGGCAGAAGGAGTTAATCGTCTCCTGAATGAAACTTACCAGGCAGAATGCAAACAAAATGGTCGGTATTTTGATGTCTACGGTCAAATTTTCCCGCAAGAACTACTGCTGGTTGTTTCTTATCTTTCAGAAAAAGACGAATATATCTCACCCATAACCTGTTTCTTGTCATGTGAACCAGAACAAATGATGACGGAAGAGAAAGTTAAAGAGACCCAAAAAAACTTTATCGATATGATTGGTCTCTTCTTCGATGAGATTTTTGCTGATGCTGACTGGAATGAATTTGAACCAAATTGGCAGGAAATCACTCACAACAACCAAAAGTATTTCTATAAAATCACGAGGGAAAACATCAACCTTTCACTCGAAGCAGATAAGCTCCTAGGAGAAGATTTTTTAGATGAGGAAGAGATTGAGGAAGAAAATGAGCACTAACCTCAACGCTAACTAGCTGTTAATTCATAAATAATATATCATCTTTGTCATTATGCGGGTATGTCCTATAATCAATGGAATGATGAGGACTGCCTTTAAACTTCTGCTTCTTAATTTCTGCCTGATAACTTCTAGTTACGCCACCACATTGGGACTTGGTCCTGGTAAGCTCAAACTCACAATAGGTTCAGATAAAGTTTGTACTCCCGGCCCTTTCAAAATTGTTGGTGAACAAGGTGAAGAGGTTCTGATGGTAGGAACCCTCATTACTTTTTCCCTTCCCTCTGACAAAAAAGCAATTCTAAATGAGGCAAGTGAAACTGAATGTGCGGAAGATGTTTTCAGTACCCTTAAGAGTGGGACGCTGACTAACGTCACCTCGACTCATTCCTGCCCCCCTAAATTAAAACATCTCGAAAGAACAGTTACAGAGAGCCTCACAGTTAAAGAAAAAACTTTAAGCTATAAAAAGATCTCAGATAAGGATCCAAGAGTAGAATGCATTTTTTTATGGAGTGCTCATGAGAAAAAATAGTTTTCTCAGTACGAGTATTCTTGGATTGGCCCTTGTTTTCTCAAGTGAGATTAAAGCAGATGTTTCAGTGATAAAAGAAGGTTTAAATGCTCTCGCGGCAGATGCAGTTCAGGGTCCAAGTATTCAATGTGATGAAAAATTTCAGGCACCTTTAAGCGCTGCCTTTAAGGCCAATGGTGCTAATTGTTCTGCCTTCATTAAGGCCGATGGATCACTAGGAAAGCTTGGTAGCGTTATCACTTCTCACATCTCTTCCATGGGCGGCAACACTCTTTTTCATTCGGAAAATCTTTCTGGAGTTAAGACCTTATGTCCGAAGTGGTCAACTTTTAGTAAAGATCAAAGAGACTACTTCTGGGTGTGGTTATTTGCCTCTATCTCCTGGAAAGAAAGTACATGCGGTGCTGACACTATAAATCGCGCAGCGACTCACGGGACGGCCGTAGGCCAGTTGCAATTAAATAAACTTAAAAAAGATCGTTCCTGGAGAGGCGGCGAGAGTGGCAATAGCTGCGCCGTTAAGAATATCGCTCCCGATGAGGCGAGCATGAAATGTGGGATTGAAATTCTTCACGAACAATTGAAAGGTAAAAAAGGTCTGTATTTGGGAGACGGAAGCCTCTTTGGTAAAAAGGCCAATTCTTACTGGCATCATTTGAGACTAAAGAACGGTGGTAAGATTATCCAACTTATGCGGGGATTTCCCGGTTGTAGATAAAAAAAAAGCCCCGTTGTGACGGGGCTTTTTTTTATTCGTCTTCGTAGCGAAGCGAACTTGAAATAGTCTCAATTCCAATATCATCGTCAGAATCATCATCATCCACAGCATTCTCAAACTCATCTTCTTCAAAATCAAATTCCGAAGTGATGTTAAGCTCGTTAAGAACGCGATAAAACTCTTTATCATCAGAAAGATCAGAAAGAAGAGCTTCAATATACTTAGGAGGATACTTCGAGATAAGTTCTTCGATGTACTCCTGAAGTTTTCCTTCTTTCAAAATATCGCGCTTCTTCTGCACTGTCTTCCAGTTACGAAGATAATGAAGGCGGCAATAACTCTGTGTAGTGCGGATGTTGTCGCAACCTTTTTCAATACACTCATCATTTCTAGGATCAATGAAAAAATCCATTGTTCCGATAGCCTCAGCGATATCTTTCCAGTTGAAATGCTCACGCAATTGAGCGATTTCATCTGCAATATTATTCTCAAGATCGGCCATCACGGCGCTATTTGCTTTTTTAGAAGGCTTAGAGATGAAGAGGTCTACAGTGGCATCATCTTCTTCATAAGCTTTCTTTCCACTTTTCTTAGTCGCCTTTGATTTTTTGTATTCTTCTTCGAACTCATCAAAATCATCGTCTTCAACTTTTTTGGTTTTTCTTTCTTCACCAAAAGCAGGCTCATCATCTGGACCTAGTTCGATGTCTTCATCATCGTCTTCGTCCTCATCGTCGCCTTTTTTCTTCTTTTTCTTTTTGCCAGCTTCTTTTTCAGCTTTAGCACGGGCCTTCTCGGCTTCCTTCTCTGCTTTAGCATCTAGCTTCTCTTGCTCTTTCTGCTTTTTCTCAAGCTCTTTCTGGCGAGACTTATCTTTCAGTTCTTTCTCTTTTTCTTTGGCAGCAAGGGCCTTCTCTTTGGCTTTTTCTTTTTCAAGACGAGCTTTTTCTTTGGCAGCAAGGGCCTTCTCTTTTTCTTTAAGCTTCTTTTCCTGCTCTTTAGAAAGTGGCTTGGCCTTCGCCATTAATTTGGAAGCAGCCTTAATCACAGTATCTTTAAGTGATTTAGGAGCAGCTTTTTTTTCAACTTTTTTAGGTTGAACTTTTTTAGCTGGTGCTGCTTTTTTAGCAGGGGCTTTTTTAACTACTGCTGTTTTCTTTGGAGTCGCTTTTTTTGCCATTGGTGCCGCTTTTTTTGGAGGAGCTTTCGCTACCGGTTTTTTCCCCGCAGTTTTAGCTGCTGGCTTTTTCACTGGCATTTTAGCAGTCGGCTTCTTTTTCGCCATGATTTTCTCCTCAAAAAATTAACTGACGCGAATACTTCGCGAATAAAACAAATTTAATGGACACTCTAGCAAACAGAGTGTCCCTTGACGAGCGTAAAATTAATGGATTGCTTTTAATTCAGCGGAGGCAATAACCATTCTTTGAACTTCCGAAGTGCCTTCATAAATTTCTGTTATTTTGGCATCCCGGAAGAATCTTTCAACTGGATACTCTTTAGTATAACCATTACCGCCACATAGCTGGATGGCCTTAGTGGTAATCCACATGGCGGCTTCTGAAGCAAATAGCTTGGCCTGGGCAGATTCTTTTGAATATGGCTGCCCCGCATCTTTTAAGGCCGCCGCATGATAAATAAGGAGGCGGGAAGCACCAATTTTAGTACTCATATCTGCCAACATGAACTGAACACCCTGAAGATCTGAAAGAGGTTTGCCAAACTGAATACGCTCTTTTGTGTAACGAATTGCGTAATCAAAAGCCCCTTGAGCAATTCCCAAGGCTTGAGACGCAATTCCAATCCGTCCGCCATCTAATGTCGCCATGGCCACACGAAAGCCTTTTTCTGGCTCACCTAGAAGAGCGTCTTTAGGAACTTTGACTTTATCAAAAGCTAACTGACATGTTGAAGATCCACGAATTCCAAGCTTGTCTTCTTCTTTAATGATTGAAAATCCTGGCGTGGTTGTCTCAACGATAAAAGCTGAAATACCTTTATAATCCGGAGTTTTTTTAGTTTTAGCGAAAACAATACAGACACCAGCTTCTTTGCCGTTAGTGATCCAGTTTTTAACGCCATTAATTTCCCAATGATCACCTTTGTCTTCAGCAAAAGTTGTCAGTGATCCGGCATCTGATCCCGCATTAGGCTCAGATAAACAGAAACATCCAATCCACTCCCCAGAAGACATTTTAGGAAGGTACTTTTTCTTCTGAGCTTCAGTTCCGAAATTTAAGATGGGCCAGATACCAAGAGAGGTATGGGCCGAAACAAATACTCCGGTAGAAGCGCAGTTACGGGAAATTTCTTCGACTATTAAAGTATAGGACATGTAATCCATACCGGCCCCGCCATATTCTTCTGGAACATAAGATCCCAGGAAACCGTTTTCAGCAAGCTTGCTGATAATTTCCTTGGGTAAGTGGCCTTCATGATCAATCTTCTGGGCAAGAGGAAGGACCTCGGAATCAGAAAACTTCTTAACCATGTCACGAATTTCTTTGTATTGTTCATCAAGTAGCATATGTATTCCTTTTATTTAAAATTTGCTTTTCTTTTTTCAAGGAAGGCCTGTGTACCTTCAATCATTTGTTCCGTTTGAAAGATGTCTCCAAAAGCTTTCGCTTCAACTTTAAGTCCTTCTTCCAGAGTCATCTCAACTCCCAGTCTCAAAGTTTCTTTAGCTCGGGCAATAGCATAGGAAGAATTAGCATTGGCCTGTTTAAACCAATTTTTTGTCTCTTCCATTAATTGCGTTTTATCTGCAAAAAGCTCCAGAGCAATACCCAGTGATTTAGCTTCAGCAGCTTTAATATTGCGTCCTGAGAACATGATCTCTTTTGCTCGCCTTTCACCTACAACACGAGTGAGTCTTTGGGTTCCGCCAAAACCAGGAATCAAGCCGAGTTTAACTTCAGGTAAACCAAAGACGGCATTTTCAGTAGCAAAGATAAAATCACAGGCCAAGGCCATTTCAAACCCGCCTCCCAAAGCAAAGCCATTAACGGCCGCAATGGTAGGAAACGGCAGCGATTCCATCAGCAAAGTAACCTGTTGACCTAGCTCAGAGAAAGCTGCTGCTTCCGCAGTCGACATTGGCTTCATTTCAGCAATATCAGCACCTGCTATAAAAGCTTTTTCGCCTTCTCCAGTTAAGATCAGACCTTTTAATGAAGAATGCTGAAGTTCAGTGAGAAGGGTTTTTAGCTCCCGATGCACCTGAATATTAAGTGCATTCAGTTTGGCCGGTCGATTGATGGTTAAAATCCCTACTTCTCCACTGGAATCAAGATGAATGGTTTCAAAATTATTTATCATAACTATAAAATCCTTTTCCGTTCTTGCGACCAAATCTGCCTGCGGCCACATACTGCTTCAGGAGAGGACAAGGACGATATTTTGTATCACCTAACCCATCATGAAGAACATTCATGATAGCTAAACAAGTATCAAGTCCAATAAAATCCGCCAATTCCAAAGGACCCATAGGTTGATTCGTTCCAAGCTTCATCGCCGTATCAATATCTTTTACTTCGGCTACGCCTTCATAAAGAGCGTATACAGCTTCATTAATCATTGGCATAAGAATGCGGTTTACTGCGAATCCCGGAAAATCCTTCGCACGGACAAATACTTTGCCCATTTTTTCAGCGGTGGCAGCTACCGTATTAAAAGTTTCATCAGAAGTTTCTAATCCACGGATACCTTCGACTAACTTCATCACAGGCACTGGATTCATAAAGTGCATACCGGCCACTAGATGAGGACGTTTTGTGACAGCTGCGATTTCAGTAATTGAAATAGATGAAGTGTTTGATGCCAAAATCGCATTTTCCTGGACCACTTCATCAAGCTTTCTGAAAATATCGAACTTTAATTCTTTCTTTTCAGTGGCCGCTTCCACTACTAGATCACAATTCTTAAGATCACTCATTTCCATTGTGGCCTTGATTCTTCCAAAAGCGTTTTTAGCGTCATCGGCAGTCCATTTATTCTTTTCCACCCCTTTATCGAGCTGCGTCTTAATAAAAGAGTGACCAAAATCGAGAGAATTTTTAAAAGCATCAAAAAGAATAACTTCAAATCCTGACTGGGCAGCAACTTGTGCAATTCCACGTCCCATTTGACCAGCACCAACAATTCCAATAACTTGAATGTTTTTCATAGGAGATAATTCCTTATATAATGAAGGTTTAGCGAGGAAAAAGTACCTTATTGCATGTGTTTTGCCAAAGACCTTTATCGATTCACTCTTGCCATGAGGGTGACTTTAGGTTTATAACATCGCAATATTTTTGAAAAAAGATTGTAATTAGGAGAACCACTGTGGCGAATCACAAATCATCAGTTAAAAGAGCAAAACAAGAAAAAACTCGTCGTATGACGAACAAAACAAAAACTGCTAAGTCACGTACAGCTGTAAAAGCTCTTCGTGCTGCTGTTACAAAGGGCGATCTTGCTACTGCACAATCCCTTCTTGTAAAAGCTCAATCACTTCTTGCGAAGCTTGCTAAGTCACCAGCAATGAAGAAACAAACAGCTGCGCGTAAGACTTCTCGTCTTACTAAGCTCGTTGCAGGAATGAATAAATAATTTGCCATAAGCACTTGATTTAAACAAAATTAGACCCAAAGTATGAGAGTACTTTGGGTTTTTTATTTTATGCTATTTAACTCGGGAGCTCTTAATGAAATCGTCGTTAGTAATTGTCCTGGTATCCCTCTTTTTAGTTTCGTGTGGTCTTCAATCCATTCCGACTTCAAACAACAATGTTGAAGCTGCTTGGGCAGAAGTGTTAAACCAATATAAACGTAGAACTGATTTGATTCCTAATTTGGTTAATACCGTTAAAGGTTATGCCTCTCATGAAAAAGAAACACTCGAAGGTGTTATTTCTGCTCGTGCCAAGGCCACGGCAGTAACAGTTGATCCGAAAAATCTAACACCGGAAAAATTACAGGAATTTCAAAAGGCCCAAGCAGGAGTTTCTCAAGCATTGGGACGACTTATGGTGGTCTCGGAAAGATATCCTGATCTCAAGGCGAATCAGAATTTTCAAGGGCTACAGACGCAACTTGAAGGAACTGAAAATCGTATCGCCATCGCACGCAGGCGCTACATTGAAGCGGTTCAGGAATTTAATAATTTGGTGACGGTCTTCCCAACAAGCCTTACCAATTCTTTGATTCACAAGTTTGAAAAGAAGCCGCAATTTACTGTTTCAGAACCAGAACAGGCCACACCGGAAGTTAAATTCTAGTGCGCTTTTTCCTAAGCTTAATCCTCTTATTTTCTTTTAATGTGCTGGGAGCTGAACTTAAGCTCCCCACACTAACCTCGCCGGTTATGGATTTAGGAGGGTTCCTTCAGGAATCCCAAAGACGCGATCTCTCTGAACTGGCCTACGAAATCCATACCAATCAAGGGCCACAAATTACCATCCTTACAGTTCCTGATTTACAAGGTTACCCGATTGAAGATTTTTCAATTGCAGTGGTCGAGAAATGGCAACTGGGCTCAAAGGAAAAAGATAATGGCCTTCTGGTTGTCATTGCTAAAGCTGAAAGGCAAATGCGGATTGAAGTTGGAAATGGAATTGAGGGTGAAATAACAGATTTTGATACGGCCAAATTTACCAAGGAAATCTTTCCGGAGTTTTTCCGTCGTGGTGATTATCATGGAGGTCTTCGACTCTTCCTGCAAGATGTGGCCCAGCGATTTAATATTAAGACTTCAAGTGGCGGTAGCCGAATAGTTCGTCGCGCTCCTCAAACAATTCCTAAAATCAATTTAGGTCTTATTGTCATCCTGATGATCGTTCTCTCTTTAATCGGTATGATATTCAGAAGGAAACCGGGACTTAGAGGCTTTACTTCAGGTTTGGGAGTCGCAGCAGTTGGCGGGTTTATGGGACTTCCCGTAGTTCTATTATTCATGATGTTTGTTTTCGGATCAATCATCGGTCTCATTGGCCTTGGTAATTTCCTCGTGATGCTAGCAAGTAGTCGCGGGGGAAGATATGGTGGCGGTGGCGGCTTTGGCGGTGGTGGTGGTTGGAGTGGCGGCGGTGGCGGCTTCTCCGGCGGCGGATCTTCAGGGAGTTGGTAATGCGGAATATTCTTATCCAGGAAGACGTAAAATTAGTTGAATCAAGGCTTAAAAGTTTTGAGGCCAATACTGGTTGCGAACTTCTATTAGTTTTGGCGAGATCCTCTGATGAATACCCTGGCGCCTCCTGGAGATTTGGAATCCTTTCTGGGTTTGTTCTGACTTTTATTTTTAGCCTTTTTTTTGAATTTCATCATGCTTACCTCTGGCCTTTAGGCATGTTATTTATCACTCTTCTCATGACTTGGGTTGGTCACTTCAGCTGGGCAAAAAAATTTGCTCTGAGTGACCTGGAAACAGATCGTGAATGCACTGAAAAAGCGCTTGAATATTTCCACACTCTAGGAACCTCTAAGGTCTCTCACAAAGTTACTGCCATGATTATGGTGTCAGTGCTGGAAAGAAAGATCACAGTTTTAGTTGATGAAAAATTAAAATCACAAATTTCACAAGCTGAACTGGATGAATTAATCCAAATCATGCAAACACATTTTAAGGCACATCATATGGCGCTGGGTTTTATTCAAAGTATTGAAAGCCTTGAGCAGAAAATCTTGAAGGATTTTGGTGGAAAAGTCAGTGACGCTCAACCTTCCGAACTAAAAGATACTTTAATCTTCCTGTAGCTTCATCCCGTCATTCTTAAGCGTCAGAGTCTAAAAGCCCAGACTTATCACTTCATTGTAAAATTCCACGTGGATGGATTGAGCAAATCATTTTCATTGGCTATAAATTTTTTAATTGTTCGTTAAAAAGGAGACCACATGAAGTTCTTTTTTCTCTGCTCGCTGATGCTTGCAACCTCACCCACCCGGGCAGAACTTTACGAGGGTGGAAGTCATCCTGCAAATTTCAATCGAATCGCTGGGATGAGGATTATGACGGATTTCAACGCCCTTCCAATGAATGGTCGCTTAAATGACGATCGTCTGGGATGGTCGGAAAGTTACTGGCCTTCGAATAAAGGTGGTATCGCTTATCGATGGAGCCATCCAAATCCAACTCCCTTCAAGTATCGCCTTCACTCCAGGGAAGAACTTTTAAAAATGGATCAAAAGGCCATTGGCCAACTTTCACCGGCCGAGCTTTATGATATTTCTAATAGCGACTACAACTACACCCTGACAAAACGTGCCCTGAATCTCTACAGCCCGAGAGATCTTTGGTGGGAAGGTATTTGTCATGGTTGGGCCCAGGCGGCCATTAATTATCCTGAACCAGAGCCTGTAGTTGTTACCAATCGCGATGGGATCAAGGTGCCTTTTGGATCTTCTGATGTGAAATCCCTCCTGGCCATGCATGAGTCTTACAACTACAAAGGTGAGACATTTGCTTTTGCTGGGAGAAGATGCAAAGTGAACGGAAAAGTAGAGGGAGAAGGTGATGATCGTGATCGTCCTGAGCATCGGGCCTATCCAGCCCCGGAACTTGCCGAATCACCTGACTGTCGTGACGTAAATGCAGGTGCCTTCCATGTTATCATTTCAAACATGCTAGGCTTCCTTGGAAAAGGTTTCGTGGCCGACATTGATCGGTTTAACGATGTATGGAATCAGCCGATTACAGGATATCAGTCACAAATTCTCGCCGAAGAACCAGTGACAGCATCACACCGCGCTCAAGGTATTCAGAGACGAGTTCGAATTAAGATGGACATGACTTATGGTGAAGAATTAAAGTTCTTCACACCGGAACTAGCTGCCAGCGGAGCTCAAAACTTTGTTTCGAAGCTTCCTGTGACACTGACACCGCATCAGAAATTTTTAACAAAAAATTACGAGTACATTGTTGAGATAAATGGTTCTGGTCAGGTGATTGGTGGAGAATGGATTACTCAAACCCGTCCTGACTTTATGTGGATGTATGCGCGTTCTAAGAACTTTAAGAATTCTCCGATTCCACTTTCACACTTAAGACATATTTATCGACCACTTAGACGTTAGAAAAATCATACCTGGGGTCACTCAAGTGGCCCCAGCTTTTGAGCATTGCTCCTCATTGCAAATTCCGCTATAATAATCCTATGAATTTTTCTCATCAAGTCGCCTTAATTATCTCACGCAAAACCGTCACAGTGTAATACTGACTGATCAGTCTTGATCAGTCTTCATATCTAAAGAACACATTCAACATAAGGATTTACCATGAACGAAGATGGCATTCTCATCAGTGAGAAAGACTATTTAAGAATCAAACATCTCCTGAGCTTTCAAAAGTCTGAGGACTTTGAGAATCTCGAGATAGAGTTGGAACGGGCCAGTATTATTACTGACAATGAAGTTCCAAAAGACTTAGTAACGATGAACTCCAAGATTAAATTTCTGAATATTCAGGAAAACAAGGAAGTTACCATAACTCTGGTCTATCCTTCTGATTCAAATTTTTCGGAAGGAAAAATTTCTGTCCTGGCTTCCTTGGGATCGGCCTTGATAGGATTAAAAGTAAATCAGGAAATAAACTGGATGTTTCCTGACGGGAAATCAAGAACTTTAAAAATTTTGGAAATACTTTATCAACCTGAAGCTCATGGCCATTGGCACCTATAGATCTGGCAGTACTCTTTCATGCCACTGGGTGATTGATTCTTTCGGGTAACGTTTAAAGATTTTGTCTTTTTTGGACTTATGAAGCTCCACCCACGGAGCTTTAAACTCGAGCATCAGATGAGTATGTTCCGGAGCGATTGGAAGTGGAGTATCGATGACAGAAGCAAAAGGATGAATGAGTTCAGGCCATTCAGGGTCATATAACCAAAGACCTGAGCTACAGATTTTACAGAAATTTCTTTCACCGGTACTCTTATAAGTTTTTTTACCAGGATTTTTCACTTGAGCGCGATAAGTAGAAATAAATTCCTTACCGGTAATTTTTAAAGTTCCCGCCTCTGCGCTCAAATTGATGGCATAACCGCCACCACCTTGAGTCTTTCTACATATACTGCAATAACATAATTGATAGGGATAATAATTATTGGATGAGACAGTGAATTTAACCTTACCGCAGTGACAAGAGCCTTTAAGTTTCATGGCTTCCCCTTTCCAATCATTACACTGGAAAGGAGAAGCTTATAAAACTTGAAGTTAGCTTAAATTTTTATGCTCTTTAACCAGAACTTCGACAACTCCCGGCTCACTCAAGGTTGAAATATCTCCCAAACCTGAATATTCTGCTGCAGCAATTTTTCGAAGAATCCTGCGCATGACTTTACCGGAACGCGTTTTTGGCAGGCCTTTAGTGATATGAATAATATCAGGAGCAGCAAAACGCCCGATCATTTCCCTCACGACATTCTTAATGCTTTCAATTAGCTCTGGGCTTGATTCTGGAGTATTTAGAATCACATAAGCATATATACCTGTGCCCTTGATATCATGAGGCATTCCCACCACTGCAGCTTCGGCAACATTCTCATGCTCCATAAGCGCACTTTCAATTTCTGCCGTACCTAAACGATGGCCGGAAACATTTAGCACGTCATCAATACGACCAGTAATCCAGTAATAACCATTTTCATCTTTGCGACAACCATCTCCGGTAAAATAATATCCAGGGTATTGAGTGAAATAAGTTGCAACAAAGCGCTCATGATCTTTATAAATTGTACGGGCCAAACCGGGCCATGTTTTTCTTATGCAAAGTGCACCCTCAATGTTGTTTCCCTTTAAAACTTTACCTGTTTCAGGTTGCACAATGATGGGTTCAACTCCAAAGAATGGCAGAGTGGCCGAACCTGGTTTGGTGGGAGTCACACCAGGTATGGGAGTAATCATAATTCCACCGGTTTCTGTCTGCCACCAAGTGTCTACAATATCACAACGTCCTTCACCTACGACGTCATGATACCACTTCCATACTTCTGGATTGATAGGCTCCCCAACTGTTCCCAGGATTCGAATACTCGTACGTTTATATCTTTTTACAAACTCATCTCCAAATTGCGCCAGGGAACGAAGTGCAGTTGGTGCTGTATAAAAAATAGTGGCCTTAAGATCATCTATAATTTGCCATGATCTCCCAGCATCAGGATAGGTTGGTGTCGATTCAAAAAGAACTGACGTAGTACCGTTAGTCAGTGGCCCATAAATGACATAAGAGTGACCAGTCACCCATCCAATATCTGCGGTACAAAAGAAGATGTCACTTTCATGGCAATCGAAAACATACTTATGAGTGAAGGAAGCATATGTTGTATATCCCCCGGTTGTATGAAGAACACCTTTGGGTTTTCCAGTTGAGCCTGATGTATAAAGAATGAAAAGAGGGTCTTCTGCATCCATTGGTTCACAGGGTGCCACCGGTCTGAACTTTTTAATTTCCTCTTCGTAGATAATATCACGGCCCGGCACCATATTAACGGCATCAGAAGTACGATGAACAACAAGCACGGTTTCAACGAAACTAAGATCTTTTATGGCCTCATCAGTAATATTTTTGAGTGGAATCTTTTTACCACCTCTTAATCCTTCATTTGCTGTAATAATGAATTTGCATTCAGCATCCTGAACTCGTCCCTTAAGAGCGTCAGAACTAAACCCAGCGAATACAACTGAATGAATGGCACCAAGACGTGCACAGGCCAGTACTGAATAAACAAGTTCGGGAATCATGGGTAAATACAGACAAACTCTATCCCCTTTTTTAACTCCATAAGACTGCATCAAATTCGTCAATCGGCAAACATTGTCATAAACTTCCTGAAAAGTAATTTTCTGATACTGACCTGGTTCATCCTTGGCCCAAATTATTGCCGGCTTACTCCCTCTTTTTTCAAGATGACGATCCAGACAATTATACGAGGCATTTAACTTGCCACCCATAAACCAGGAATAGTTCACGTTTTTGAAATCGCCTTCCCCTCCTCGCCCGGGCCTTAGAAACCAATCCAAATTATTTGCTGCCTCCAACCAGAATCCTTCCGGATCCTTAATTGAACGTTCATACATTTCATTATAAGCGCTCATACCTCTTAAATAAGAGGTCGCTTCAATTTCACTTTTAACTGGATAAATCTTCTGATCAGTCATATTCGTCCTTTAGCTAGAAATAGCATGTCATTCGGCACACTTCTTTTCCAGATTATACTATGATAAAATATTCTGGATGCAGTATTTTAACATTCAAGTTGCTTCTCAATTATCAGGTGTCGCAAGTGCTACCATCAGAGCGTGGGAGAAGCGTTATAATGCTGTAGTGCCGGAGCGAGCTGACAATAAGCATCGACTCTATTCTGAAAAGGATATAGAGAAGCTCGCCCTGCTGTTTCGTTTAACAGAAATAGGGCAGAGTATTGGAAAGATTGCACATTTAAATCTGGAAGAACTTAAAATCATCTACTCTTCTCTCATGCATCGACCTTACGAGGAACTCCAGGTCGTTACTCCTCAACATGAACGCATTGATTTTGAAAAGATTTTGAGTAGTTTTCAAATTGCGCTCAGCGCCTACAAGCTTGACATTATTTCTCATGAATTGGAAAAGGCCCAAAGTTTACTCGCTCCTCGAGAATTATGCCTCAACATTATCATCCCCTTATTTTATGAAATTGGCATTAAGGTTGACCGTGGTGAACTTTCGATAGCTCAGGAGCATACTTTAAGTGCAATTGTTTCTTTTCATATGGGACAAATGATCGGTAAGCACTACCAGAAAAAGCTATTTAAAAAAGACCTGATACTCATATCTACACCGGAAGGTGAGCTGCATGAGATAGGTATTCTGTCTGCTGCCATGTTATGCGTCCACTATGGCCTACCTTTCATCTTCATGGGACCAAATTTACCCGCAGTCTCGCTGGCCGAAGCGGCCAATGCGTTAAAAGCAAAAACCATTCTTTTAGGTGTCAATAAAGAGCCGCTTGAGTATCTAAGTGAACTTTCAAGTCATTTGCTGGGGAATTCGCAAATATGGGTTGGAGGTAATTTAAAACCAGACATAAAGGCCGAGCTAGAAAAAAGAAAAATCAGCTTTTTTCCTTCTCTTCATTTACTGGATGAACGTTTAAGTACTCTTTGACTCTAGAGTCAGGGGAATCTCAATAATAAAAGAACTACCTTTACCTAATTCACTTTCAATTCTTATTTGCCCATTATGGGCCTGAATAATCTGAGAACTGATATAGAGACCTAAACCCAATCCACCGATATTTTCAGAGCTCTTCACTCTCTCAAATCTCTTAAAAATCCTTTCCTGGTTTTCTTGAGCAATACCAGGCCCTTGATCCTTAACAGTGATTAAGGCCATATCATTTTTTTTCTCAACTACGACACTAATGGGTTTCCCTGGAGCGTATTTCACAGCATTGGTAAGAAGATTCACCAGGACTTGTTCAAGTCTCACGCGATCAAAAAATCCTACAATATTATTTTCCGAAATAAAAATGACTTTAATCACAGCTTTTTTCATTTGATGTTCATACTGAGTCAAAACGTCATTAATCATGTCCGCCAAATTAAATTTTTCAAGATTAAGACTGAGTTTTCCTGAAGTAATCCTAGATACATCCAAAAGGTCTTCAATGAGTTTTGAAAGTCGTCCTAATTGTTTATCGAAGTTCTGCATAATCTCCAACAGTTTTTCATAGGAAATCTCTTTGTTCCCTTTTCTAATCTGTCTGGAAAGTAATTGGAGCTGGAGTTTTAACGGAGTGAGAGGTGTTTTTAATTCATGGGAAGCAATGGATAAAAATTCATCTCTCGCTGCAACTGCTTCTCTCGTCTCATCATAAAGTTGGGAACGATGAAGGGCCTGAGCGCACTGATTAGAGAGAGAGACTAAAAACTCTTTATCCGTTTGATTGAATTCTCGACTGTAATTAAAATTAATGCTGATGGCCCCTATACACTCACTACTTACAATGAGAGGCAAGAACGCGACGGCAGAAAAAGGATTTCCTTGTGCCTCATCACGAAGATGGGGGTATCTTGCAAAGCACTCATCCTGATTTTCGAAATATAATGGTTTATGATACCGAATGACATCAGAGAGTGGATTTAGCTTTGCCAAAGGAAAGCTTCTCCGTTTTTTTAATACTTCATGATGAATACCAGCATAGCGGTGAATTTCGATTAAATCTCGATCTTTATTTAAGATAGCAAAAACTCCGGAGTCAGCATTAACAGCATCAAGCCCTTCGGCCAGTGAGATCTCCATTACATGCTCAGCCGTTAAAGCTTCTGAGAATCTGGCAGTAATCCTCTGTAATCTCTTTATACGCTCAATGGTTGAATCCAGTTCGATCCGGCCGCTATTAATGGAAGAGACCATTTTATTAAAAATGTTAGTCAGTTCCCCCAGCTCATCTGAATCTTGAACTGGTGCTTGATAGGTAAGATCCCCTTCCGAAACTTTCTGGGCTGCATAAGTGAGATTACTAACAGAATGATAAATTTTATTGGATATGGAAAAACCAAAAGTGACAACGAAAAGAAAAAAAATAGCCGAGAGAGTGAAACCAACGACTAAAGGCCAATAGCGATTAGCATAAAGTCGGTCAAAAATATCATCTATGTTTTGACGAAGAGCAATCTGAGCTTTACGAAGATATTCTTTACTATCCATATAATACTGATTCATAACAATTGTTTGACCACTTATATCTTTGCGTTTTGTAAAAAAAAGCTCATTGGCACTTTCCTCATAAAGAAGAATTGCTTCAAGTCCTTTTTCTAAAATTACTTTTACCTTAGAATGATCGTCGCAAGCTTTTAAAGCACTTTGTATGGATTCTTTAACCAGTTTTTGGCTCTCACTAAAGGCAAATTGAATATCTTTTAAATTTTTAGCTCCTTCCATATCAGTAATAGTTTGACTGGAAGTTTCAAGACCCTCTATTGCCTGTGAGACGTGGCTTGCCACAATATTTACCGAGTAAATTCTTTGAATGCCTGAAAAGTTACCGAGGCTAGAGAAAAAAATGCCCACAGCTCCGAGGACAAAGAAGATAGCAATGGCAATCATGACCGCCTTAAGTCTTCTGGTTATAGATTGAGTTACCTCGAATTGAGTTTCACTCATCTTAAAGCTCCGTGACTTCTATGACCTTTACTCCATCGGGTAGTGCTGAACCTTCACTGATATACCCAATTCCTCCGGGGAAACGCGCAACCAGACTTATTACCAGAGATCTGGTTGAAACTTTCGTAGGAGCACTGTCTCCCGTGTACAACTTTTGACCAATCCAAA
This sequence comes from Bacteriovoracaceae bacterium UBA4096, assembly GCA_002381945.1. Lineage (GTDB taxonomy): Bacteria > Bdellovibrionota > Bacteriovoracia > Bacteriovoracales > Bacteriovoracaceae > Peredibacter. The sequence continues at coordinate 7,846 of DFXY01000020.1, read as the reverse complement.
ACTGGTCAACTTGTCTGGAAGTTTTTTTCAAAATATTTGCCAGGAATAATTTCCTAACCTCTGATCCATCTGTCCGATCAAAAAACCTGATAGGTAATCCATTGGGCCAGGTTCTATTGCGCTTGAAATAAAAATCCTGCAACTGATCATGGCTGATTCTTGAAACTGTATTGGAGGAATTCACGATAAACACTATCTTTTGTCCCCAGGCAAAAGAAGTAATAAAAAAAAGAAAGAATATAAATTTGAGTATTAACATTAGAAAGCAACTCCCGCAGAAATATCGAAACTTAAATAGTCCCGATTAATTCGACTTGAAATGGCCCGCTCCCCGACATAGTCATTGTATGTTACTCCAAATCTCAAGCGCGTATAGGAAGTCGGCAACCAGTTTAGACCTGTTCCATATTCCAATCTCTGATAAGGATCTCCCTTGGACGCCGTCGTAACTTCGTTTCTGCGATTATTCACATAATCTCCGAAAACATAGAGCAGCAATTCTTCGCCAGAGATATAAACACTTGGCTCAACGTAGAAGGTCCAGCTGTCCGGATCACTTGATATGTATTGAGCAAACTCGGTTTTTAAAATATAGGGAAAACTTTCGATTTTGATATCTGCACCTACAGTTCCATAGGTATCTTTATCGTTCTTTCCGATCTGGGCAGAGATACCGCCTTCAAGTTTTTCATTCGGAGTTGATATCCAAAGTCTGCTTCCTAAACCTGAATTTCGAAGTTTTTTGGGAGAAGCGAAAGTATAAATATTATAGCCAACTTCGTTACGGTTCATATTCTTCGAGCCAAACAGATGAAAACCTTGCCAGAAGGGAGCGAGAAGATCTCCCGAACGAAGTAACTGAGGTCCACCTCTTCTTATAAAAAGTACCAGCTCCCTCTGTTGAGGTGCATATCCAAAAGGTGCATATCCCAGACCACCTTGAAAGTTGAATATGCGGCTATGAGAATATTCAAGATAGCCCTGAGTAAGAACAGTTCCAAAGAAATAATTCCTATATTCTCTGGTATGAGGCAGGTTAGGAGTTGCATCAGGATTATTGTGAGGATTTTCTAAATTGATTACTAGCCCAGTGAGAATCTGACTTACAAATCGGTACCTTGGTCCAAACTCTGCCGAAAGATTTAGACCTAAAATATTTGAAGCATTTAAGTACTGAGTTTTAGTATTAGGGCCTGAGATAAATGTATAAGAAGGCTCAAGAAATCCTCCTAGCGTCAGGTTATCATTTAAAAAAGCGTTAACAACAGTTTTAGGTTCGCTTGAATTTAAAACGAGATCCGCTTGTTGATTTTCAAGCTGCTCAATTCTTTTTTGCAAATCTTCCAGAGTCACCTGGCCCAGAACGGAAGAAGAAATAATAAGTGATAAAAAGATGAAAATTATTCCATTCATACTTTGCTCCAGCCGCCGTTATAACAACAGGTCAACTTGACGGCAATGCCGGAGCAAAACTAATCAGTTCTTAATCACATTGATAGGCAGTTGCGTGCACATTCATAACAGAACCATTAGGTACCTCTTGATTTACAAACACTCCTGTTGCGTTAATTTCTGCAGCTTGATTAAGTGCATGGTTAAGGGCCAGCTCCTTACTTCCATTCTTATCCACACCAACAACCCTACCCGCAACACGACAATCTTTAGGCTTATTACCGTAGACTTCCAGCTCTTTGGCCTTTTCAGTTAATTGCACAGTTCCAGAAGAACATGCCGTTAAAATTATTAAGGGAAATAAGTACTTCATCATAACTCCTCATGTGAATTTGTTTTATAATCTTATCATACCGAAAGGAATGATCCATGAAAGCTGTATTGTTGACGCTATTACTCGCCTTATCCTGCTCTCGCAATGTGGAGGTTACACGCACCTCAATGGGGGCCGAGATGAATCCTGTTAAAATGGAAATCTCCCATTTAAATGAAATTGAATGGCGGGTCGGAATGAAAAAAGAAAAAACCATAACACAAAGTATTACCTTCATTGTAGATATGCCAAAAGTTAGTGATGATGATCTTGAATATCTTACTCAAAAGTTTGATGTTGATGCTTGGATTGTTAGATTGATTGCTGTTCGAGGTTCAGAAACCCAGGATCTTGGATCCCTCTACTCATTATTTAAACCTAGAAAATCAGGCAGACGAGGTATCACCAGTGGGACTGCTTCAAGCGTTTCTATGAAAATCTTTTATGCAGCTGCCTATGCCTCTGAAAGATTTCGTTCTTTCAAATGCCCGGCCTTTAATCACTCAAAGAAAATAAGCTCGATGGAAATTGCCGGGAAGAACTCAGGCTTTTCTTTAAGTATCGGTCAGGCCTTCCCTTACTCAGAGAAAAGCCAACATGTTGAATTGACTCCAAGTTCATTTAACGGCGGCCATACTTTAACTGGAGAATATTTTGTAGAAATTGCCCCATACAATTCACAGAAAAAATATATTCACTCCAGATTTAAAAGGATTCCAATGTCGATAGTGGTTGAGCAAGAGGATTTAATCCGGATTGAAAGTTGCGACGGAATAGATTCTGAAATTCAGCAATAATACGACTTGGACACAATTGAAATCTGTGGGAAAATTCTTAAAATAAATTCTAGAGGTTCTTTATGCGTTTTTTGCTCCTTCTTCTACTCGTCTTTCCAATGACTGCTCAGGCAAATTTTCTTCTTCAATATGGACTTAACTATTCGTCTCAGAAAGATGGATCAGCTGAATCAGAATTTGAAGAAAGCCGGACTTTTCACAAAGCATTCTTAGGTGCTTCTGTAAATGGCAAGAAAACTCTCTTCTTTGGATGGAACATCCATTCGTGGAGTTCCTCTTTGAGTCAAGGGACATCACCGGAAGATACATATTCACTTTTGGAGATGGGGCCGCGCCTTCAATGGTTTACCAATGAGAACTATAACCTCTATTTTTCTTTTGACTGGAATCCATATGTAAAAGGTGATCGTGAAAAAGCCGGTTCATCTAGGGAAGTTTCAGGCTCTAGTATGTCATTCGGAGTTGGTTACCGCTTCCGTCTTTCACGTCTTTGGGGCTTCGGGGCAGGCATTCATTATCATACGCTTGGGCTAAAAGAAGAAAAAGTAGGTTCAACCGAGAATACTGTTTCAGATAAAATCACCAATTTAATGCCGATGTTGGAATTCACCATTATTACCAGATAGGACGACTAACTTATGGGCGTAAATGGATCGCTTCCAACCGTGATCCCATTCCTGGAAGAGAACTTCTGCCCTGGGCCTCTCGCTGCGATCGTGCTTATAATAATCTAAAAGATTATTACCCTGCCTATGCCATTGGCAATGGCTCTACAAAGGGTACTGTATTCCTTCATGTCTTTGACGTGCAACTTTTATCTTCTAATATAAGTTCTAACTTAATTCTCATGCCAATTTCTTGGGCAATTTCTTGTGCCAATGAATGGATGTGATAACCATCAACGAAACCATGATGTGCCTGAACCGAGAAAGGCATAATGAGCATTCCATTAGGCGCTGACTTGAATTTCCCCCAAGCTATCGAAGGAATATCCGCAGATTTAAATCTGGCTACGGGATGTTGAATTGAAGTGAATTCCAACCAGGGAATGCTGGTGATAAAGACATAGTCTTTGATCTCCCTTTCAGAGAATTCTTTTGCAGAATGCAAAAGCTTACGAGATTTGGTTGATTCTTCCTTTGATTTCAAACTACGCTCAATGAATATTTTCAACTCTTCACTATACTCAAAGCGAGTAAAGTTTAAGACCTGATCTTCATTCATGACAGTATATGAGGGTATCAAACGGTCAATTTTAATTACTTCATTCTGAAAAATCCGGTAGCGAAAGTTTTCCACTTTCATGAGAGATTTAAAAAGGATAAACAGAAAAAAATGAAAAGGTGGCAAATTGTTAAGCTTGCAATAGGGACGAAAGTCAGGGACCTCGAGATTGAAAGTTAAATTCAAAAGTGGGTTTTCCATCCCTTCAAAAAGCTCGAATCGATCACGCCGTTTTTCAAAATTCTCCATAATTCTCTCTCTTAAAACGATCCTATTTTTATTTCGGCAACACAGCTTTTTTTATCTTTAATAATCCCATCACTTTCATGCAAGTCACGATTAGTGAATCCTAGAGTTATATGAGGATGGTAGCTATCAGGGTTAAAGGCTCCATTGGCACCCCCCTTCTTAACAAATAGTTTATGAATCTCATTCCTGATATTTAACAGACCAGGAGACTTAATCACAATATAAAAAGTTGATTCCTCTTTGTCTCGAATTTTAACTGATCCTTTCCCTATGCACACTACCTCGAAAGGGGTTTTCTGTATTTTAGCCCTGGCAGCGATCGCATTTATCTCATGAATATTTATATATTTATTGAGAACGTTATCATACTCAACAGGAGTGACCACCGTGATGTGTGACTCACCTCTGTTTTTCAGAGGTGTTTTCCTCTGATCATTTAATTGAACCAACAATTTTTTAATGGGATCATAATTAATGTTCATCGTAAGGTAATTGTCATATATCAAAAACGAAACATTTTCATTCTGGTAAATATCCAGGGATAATTTATAAGTAACGGCCTGGACCTGGGTGGTTAAAAAGAGAAAGCAAAGTATGAGGTATTTCATACAGCGATTATGTTTCAAGTCTTGAGTTAATGCAATAAAGACACTAATGTTTATATCTATTCTTTGATATCCAATCTTATTTTCGACCTGCCTGCTTATTCTTACTCAAACGAGCAATTTTTCGATCAAGGCGATTAATAACTTCCTTATAATCTTTACTCAGGAAGGCCAGCTGTTTCCCCCCTATCTTACGTTTAGACTGAGCAAATGATTTTGCCATAGCTTCTTTATGGCCAATAATATTTATTAAGTTCACAATTGCTTTATCGCTAACATCTAATCTTTCGAGATTTTCCCTATCAATAAGATAACGTTTAATTCCACCTAGTGGACCATACTGAAAATCCACCATAAAAAAGATCACAAGACAAAAAGCCGCAAGGCTGATTCCTTTTCTAACAGGATTTCGGTTGAAATAAATCGTCATGAGAAAGCCATGGCCCAAACAGGCAAGCCATACCAGGAATAAAAGCTTCAATCCACTAACAAAGATATCTTGATTATAGAGACTTTCCAAAAAGATAAGCTCACGAGGAATCTTCATATCTAGATGAAGATTGAGAAAAAAGCTTGCAACTGTTCCTAATAGAACGAGAAGGTAGAACCCTCTAAAAGCATAAGGGGCAGCATAAAAGGTAAGAAGATTTTCAGGTCCATAAAGATTTTCGGGTCTTGGATGTTTTCTGCGACTCTCCTTAGGAAGATTCTTTTTGGCCTCTTCTTCTTTATCGAAAAAAGTATACTCATGGCTGCCTATTTGAACAGCGTCACCTGGATTCAGTTTTACTTCCACATTCGGTTCTATTTTCTTTTTATTAACAAAGACACCATTTCGACTTTTTAGATCTTTGATAAAGGCTTCTAAAAGTTGCGGTCGAATCATGCAATGTGCAGCACTAAGAAGATCGTCTTCCTCTAAAATGATATCCCCTTCTGAGCGGCCGATGATCATAGGACGATCTATTCGTATAAGTTGGTCTTTGCGGGCGAGAAAAAAACTTGGAACAAAAATATTTGTTTTCAAAAGTGCCTCCTTCCTTGGATGAAGGATATTATCGATTGTGAAGCAAGAATATCTGACTTGATTTTTATTAATCGTGAGCTTTCAACCGTTTGAAGTGTATTTCTGGTTTTTAGAACGCCAAGAATAAATGGCAAAAGCAACATCTGACCTCTGTAGAATGTTTAATTCTACAGAGGTCAGATATTGATTTATTGAGGAATAGGTAGGCACTCCATGATCTCGACATTCTCTCCAGGAAAAATAGAGAAATGGGGATGATTTAAAAACATTTTGGCCGCTTCTTCATGAGAAGAAGCCTGAATGACGACATAACCGCAATCTTTATTGGTAACGGAAGAAATGCCTTCTTTACCAGTGGCCAAGGTCTTTCCTAAAGGTCCTCCTGTTTCAATAATATGATTCGAATGCTCCTTCATCCAATTTCCCCAGGCCTCCATACCCTTTGCAATTAGTTCTTTTTTCTTTTCAGGAGTAAGTTTATCCCATTCATTGTCAGAAGCATTCGGCTCACCTCGATAGATTGCTAAAAATTTCTTCATATCAAATCCTATTGATTGATTTCTGGTTCAACTAATTTAGCAAGTTTCATGAGAGATTCTTGCCAGCCGAGATAACACATCTCAGTCGGAATCACTGAAGGAATTCCTTCTTGTCTTATGTTCAGCTCTGTACCGCAGGAGACCTCTTTAAATGAAATGGTCACTGTCATTTCCCCTGGAAGATTTGGATCGTCAAACTTATCAACGTATTTGAGCAACTCATTGGGCTTCATTTCAATGTAGGTTCCTCCGAAAAAAGTCTCTTGTTGATTAGTGAAGTTAATAAAGGACATTCTATAGGTTCCACCAACCATGGGATTAAATTCATGAACCTTAGCAATAAAACCGTAGGGTGGTATCCAGGAGGCAAGAGCGTCTGGATTTGTAAAAGCACGGTAAACGCGACTCACAGGGGCCTTGAGGACTCGATGTAAAGTGATTGTATTAGACATTGCTTGTCTCCTTTGAAGGTTTAACTACTTGTTAAAAAGCAGACGAATATAATTTTCGAGATGATCAATACTTTGGGAGGCTGTTTTTACGTCCCCACTCGCTTTAGCAAGAATGAAGGCGCCTTGAATAACCGCTTGAGAGTGTAGGGCCAGGCTTTCTGAAGACCATTTACTTTTTTTGGCGTAAAGCTCACGGGCCAAGGTAATATCATCATTTAAACTTTCAGCGTGACCAAAAATACTTTCATAACAGGCCTCTTTGATTTCAGGATTGGAATCATAGGTTTCTTGAACCATCGTTCCCACAAGACATGTAAACTCTGGCAAATCTCCCTGAAGAATCTCTTTTCTAAATCTGATGTAACCCAGAAAGCGTTCCAAGGGATCTTTCTTTTTATTATAAGGAGCTGCTTTAAAAAACTCTGATGTTTTCAAGGACCAATTTTTAGCTGCATGAATAGCGAGTTCTTCTTTTGATTTGAAATTGTGAAAGAATGTTCCCTTACTCAATCCAGCTTTTAGACAAAGATCGTCTACTGTGGTGGCCGAATAGCCATTTGTTCTAATAAGAACCGTGGCCGCTTCAAGCAGCTTATCTTTTGAGGACTGTTGGATTGCGTCTTTTTTTGGTCGTGCCATGAAGTTAATATACCGACTAGTCGATTTATTTTTAAGTAAAATTTCCACTGGCCTTACTAATCGTCCCGCCCCACGTCAGTAGGTAAAATCCCTTCATTGATTTTCACAATGAGGTTGTTTTCAACGGTCCCTACACCATGGATCAACTGGACCCGAGAACCTGCAATATTTTTCTCTTGTTCACTTTTTACGGTGCCACTCACCGTAATGTTTCCTCTATCTGCCGTAACAGTAATATCGGAAGCATCTAATGATTTACTGTTATTCAGAAGTTCTTTGACCACTTTCTCAAGTTCATCATTCGAGAAAATATGCCCTGAAGGTTCATGAAAATCATCCTCGTGATAGCCCATGGCCTCTCCTTCATCGAATTCATCAGGAGGGTGTCCTTGAAGGGTGTGTCGGTTAATATTGTCATCAAAGTCTTGGGCCCACTTATCGTCTGCAAAATCCCGTCGGTCCCATCGACCCTGATCAGTATGAAAAATACTTTTATTCTTTTGATTTGATTCCATAAATCACCTCACCTCATGCTATTCCTCCATGATG
>DFXY01000052.1 GCA_002381945.1 Bacteriovoracaceae bacterium UBA4096 | reverse complement strand
GTCGCATTAGAAATGTGAGATCAGCCTGGAACCTTTACTTAGAAATCGTCTCAAATGTACTTACTGGCGAATCCATCCCTTGAAAATAGTGATGCCCACCTAAAACACCCAAGGTCTTCTCATCCACATGAAAGACTTGCGAGAAACCTTTGGTTTCTTTTAAAAATCTTCCCGTATGTCTCCATTCGGTCTTCCCTAAATCAAGAGAGTAGATGTGAGAGACATATTCATAATTCATAGGGCCCGTCTTAAACATTCCGCCAAAGACCATGAGTTCGTTTTTAAGGATCTCAGCTGCTGGGGCAAAGGTGGCAAAAGGCAGAGGTTGCATTTCAACTGATGAGCCATCTTTGGGATCAATGGCAGTCACGTTAGTAAGGAGGTCGAAGTGAGAGGCACCTTCGCCAATTCCGCCCACCATAACGATTTTGCCGTTATGGGAGATGCCGGTTAGGGCGCGGCGTTTTGGGGCCGGAAGTTTATAAGGAGCAGTTGAGATTTTTTCTGACTTAAGGTCAAAGATCTCAATGGTGTCATGGAAAATACCGTCGGCGTCATTGTCAAACTTAGGGGTGCTGTTCCAACCGCCGGCCAGATAGACTTTGTCATCGATGGTCACGGCAACGTTAGAAGAACGAGGAGAGGCGAGGTGGCCAATCGTTTCCCACACATTGAGTTTGATGTCATAACGGTCAATAGATGTCAGAGACTTCCATTTAGGCTTGTGAACCGCCGAATAGGCGAAGCCACCGAAAGCATAGATGTAGTTTCCAAAGGCCGCCAATTGATAACCATGGGCCTTGTGAGGGCGTGGAGCAAGCTCGGTCCACTCATTGGCGTTAATATCGTAAGCTAAAAAAGTATCCGTGAAGGATTCAGGCGGGTAAGTGTGCTCAGCACCCTGGTGGCCACCGGCCATATAGATTTTTCCGTCGTGGGAAACTGTGCCAAAGGATGAGCGCGGGTTTCCGATAAAGGGAGCGCGCTGGGCCTGTTTGTAGTTTGTTTCACCTGAAAAGTTAGGAGAGTAAAAATCCACCTCAGCTTGCTCAGGAGCCTCGACTATTTGCACCCATTTGGTGTCTTGTAATTTGAACAGACGGTAATGACCGCTTTTATTGGAAGCAAAAACCAAAGTGTTATCTGGCATAAACGTTGGGGCCATTTCATCTTTTAAATCACTCGTCATCTGACTGATTTGGCCGCTCACGCGGTCAATGACGTAAACGTTCCAGTTGCCATCTTTTTTAGAAGTAAAAGCAATTAATCTTTCATCAAAAGACAGGGCAGGAGACATACCTTCAACTAAAACTTTTTTGGTATTCTCTAAGCGGTCAAATAAAACGATCTCTTTTTTTCCCGCAAGATTTCTTTGATAAACTACGAAGTTTCCATCAGAAGAAGGGCGAGGGAAAAAGGCTTCATCTTCCGGTGCCAGCATTTGCGCCGTGGCCAGAGAGTAGTCATTTAAGTGAGTGCCTTGAGCGCTCACGAGGGAGGCACGCTCAAAAAAGAAAATGGTGTTTTTACCTTTGGGCCCTGGAGCTGAGTAGAAGATCCACTGACCATTTTTAGAAAACTTAGGATGAATCAGCATGCCTTTCTCTGAAAGGTTGAATCTTTGAGTCAGGTTTTTCTTTTTATTAACATAGGTCAGATGAAGATTGTCCTGAGACTCACCCTCAGAATAGATGAACTCATTCCCATCAGGAGTAATGTCGGGATAAAGTGCCCACTGTTTACTGGCAGTATTGTTGAGTGTGATAGGAGCATCACCGATAGTTTGTAATTGTACTGACTTACCTTGAGCATCTTCTTTCATATAAACAAAGTCTGCAAAGGATGAGCATGAGGCCAGTAGACCAAAAAGTACGAGGTATTTCATATGAGGATCCCCTTTTGTGAAATTCCCCGGATCATATCTTCGGCCGTTTGATAGTACAAACAAATTTCATTTTGCGTTCTGCGAAAAATAAAAAATTTACCGAATATCGAGGAATCAAAATTACCGTTAAGATGAAGCATGGTTGGCGTCTATCGTTCACATTTTCAACATCTTTCAAACAACGTAAAAGTTTTCTTGATCGGTAATGCAGTTCAAGGAATGGGGCTCTCCATCTATGGGCTCTTGTTTAACTTGTATCTTAAGGAATTAGGATTCGGTGAATCGACCATTGGGAATTTGATCTCAACCACGTCTCTGGGAATTTCACTCATCGCCATTCCGGCAGCTTTAATCATCGAAAAATTTCACGTGAAGCATTTAGTGATGACGGGTCTTCTGTGTTCATCACTTTTTTATTTCATGCAGATTCTGTTTGTGGAAGAAGCATCACTCTTTGCCTTCGGTTTGATGGCAAGTATGTTTCAGGCACTGTTTAATATTTCGGTTTCCCCTTTCTATCTTCGAAACTCCACGCCTGAAGTACGGGTGCATCTTTTTACTTTGAATTCGGCCCTCAATATGGCGGCCCACATGGTGGGTTATCTCGTAGGTGGATTTCTTCCTGAGTTGGTGCACTATCTTTATCCCGCACTCTCTAAAATTGAAGTCTTTCGTGCCTCAATCATGATCGCACTGTCCTTGGTTTTTTCTTCGAACTTAATGTTTGTACGTATTGAGCGGGTGCCCATACCTAGAGTTAAAAAGCGCCTGTTTGAAGGCTTAAGAGAGAAGGAGTGGAACACGCTGGCAAAACTCATTCTGCCCAAACTATGTTTTGCTTTTGGTGGCGGACTGATCGTTCCTTTCATGAATTTATATTTAAAAGAAAAATTTAAACTCTCGACCCAAATGATTGGGATCTCCTACGCTCTATTGCAATTTTTTATCTTCGCGGGGATCTTTATCACTCCCGCGCTAATTAAAAAAACGACACAGCTGCGGTTTATTATGCTCACCTCCCTTCTTTCCATTCCGTTTATGGTAGCCATGGGGCTAACTGGAAACATTGGTCTGGTACTCAGTTGTTTTTTCATGCGGGGGATGCTGATGAACATGTCGAGTCCCATTACCAGCATGTTTGAAATGGAACATGTGCGTGAGAAAGAATGCGTATTTGCATCCGCTGTGATTCTGTTCTTTTATCATCTGGTTTATACCAGCAGTACCCGCCTGGGTGGATATCTGATTGAAGCCTATTCTTTCGGACCTACCTTCTATGTGGCGGGAGCCTTTTATGCTTTAGCGATCGTTTTGTACTACAGTTTCTTTAAAAAAGAAGACGAGGTGAGATGTCCATTAGCTGAAGTTGAAATTCAAAATAAAGCAGCTTAATCACGGATTTCGCTGATTAGCTCATCAATAAACTTCTTCATGAATTCAACCCGAGCATGTCCCAGAGCACGGGCCTTAGGCGTATTCATGAGATCCGGAAGCTTGAAGAGTTTCACGAAGTAATGGTCTAGCATAAATGATCCATCATCGAGTTCCCGCATCTGCGCTAAAGGATCAAAGGGATCATAAAAAGCTGAGCCCATCTGAGCATTAACGGCAGCACAACGGAGGATGCCAATAGATCCCAGTGCGTCCAGACGGTCAGCATCCTGAACGATCTCAGCTTCCAGACAAGAGGGTCTTAAACCTTTGGAGAAACTATGTTCAACGATGGCCTTGGTGATGATTTCGATTTCACTTTCATTAAAACCAACTTTAATCAGCAGAAGCCTCGCTTCGATAGCAGACAAGGATGAAGCATTCTTTCGGTCTGGATGATCCTTGGGAAGATTAATCAGATCGTGGCAGTAGACACCGGCCAGGATACAGGGGAGATTAACATCCATATCTGTTGCTAGCTCACGGGCAGTTCTTATAACTCTTCCCACATGGGCCCAATCATGGGCGGGATCAGTTGATTGATAATAAGGTTTCACCAAGGGAATAAGGTCTTTAATTCGATTCATATTTATTCACGTGCTGTTGTAAACCAGCCCTTTCTTTTAAAATACCAAATAGCAGTTAGACTCATGAAAAACATGACAAAGGTTAGGAACAGAAGCGCGTGCCAGGATTCCAGACCTGGAAGCTGAGTAAAGTTCATCCCATAAAAGGAGGCCAGAAAGTTCAGAGGTAATAAAACTGTCGAAAAAACTGTCAAAACTTTCATCACACCATTGGCCCTCTGATCATTCAGGGCAATATGCAATTGAAAAAGGTGTTCAAAATTATCTGAGATTTCATCAAGCTGAAAGTAAATCTGGTCCAGATTTTCTTTCAAATCCTGAAGCATGGATGAGTAATCTTCTTCCCAGAAGTCTTTAGATCGATAAAGTGCATCGTTAGTTTGTTTTATAATTCGCTTAAGCACAAAGAGCTGACGACGAAAATGATAAATCCGGGTGGTCCCCAGATGTTCAAGCTTTTTAGAGAGTATATCAGATTCAAAATCATCATACTGATCCTGAAGATTACTGATAGGTGTCTCATAAGTGCGAATGATCGCCAAGGCCAGTTGATGAACCAGGCCGTGGACGGATTGTGTAGTTGTTAATTTTTTATTTTTTTCAACTGTGTTGTCCACATAATCAAGTTTCACTCGGTGAATTGTCAGTAAACGGTCTTTAGTAATGTAAAAAGCAATTTTTCGGGTGAGATCCTGCACACTGGTGGCCTCAGATTCACTTTCCGGATCAAAACTTCTCATCAGTAAGAAATGATCTTCATCGGTACATTCGTACTTAGGTAAGTGCTCAGGTCTTAAAGTATCTTGTAGCAGAAGGGTAGGTAGATTGAATTTTACAGAAAGCGCTTCGAAGTCTTCACTTCGGGGTTCTTGAACGTCATACCAGGAAAAATCCCTGTTCGGGAGAAGATCGTTACTTATCATAGAGTAACGTTACAAAAAAAAAGGCCCTCTTGCGAGGGCCTAATTTTTTCAATTTAATTGAAAGCTGGTATTACCAACGGTTTCCACCACGGTCTCCACCGCGATCGCCACCACGGCCTCCACCGAAACCACCACGTCCACCGCGGTCTCCACCACGATCGCCGCCACGGCCGCCGCCGAAACCACCAGTACGTGGCTCCATAGGACGAGCTTCGTTAACAACCAATGAACGACCACCAAGGTCTGAACCATTTAGTTTTTCGATAGCTGCAGCAGCTTCGTCACCAGAAGACATTTCAACAAAGCCGAAGCCTTTTGAACGGCCAGTGTCTCTGTCCATAACGATTTTTGCAGAATCAACTGTACCGAATTTTGAGAACATTTCGTTTAGTGATTCGCTAGTAGCAGAGAACGGTAAGTTACCAACGTAAATTTTGTTACCCATAAAAACCTCCTTAAGGCCAGGGACGCGCTTTCAGAGGATCATGAGCAACCCGCTCGAAGAACACTTACAGCGACAATAATTGAGAAATAAATAGCACTAAAATCTGATCTAAGCATAGCACAATTTTAAAGGGTTATAAAATTTAAAGGTATTTTTAAGAAAAGGCCTTAAACCATTTAATTTCCCTATTTCGGGAAACGGCGCAAAATGTCATTGAATCCAAGGAGTTGCTGTTTTTTAAATAAGAAGCCCTCCAAAAGGAGGGCTTCCGGGCTTTTTAAATGTGAGAAAAAATTACCAACGGCCACCAGATTGACGGCTATCACGATCCCGGTTTCCACCGTTACCGCCACGACCTCCACTGAATCCGCCTTCACGCTTTTCCATTGGACGGGCCTCATTAACAGTCAATGAACGGCCTCCAAGATCTGAACCATTAAGTTTTTCAATGGCAGTGTCAGCTGCAGCTGAATCACTCATTTCAATAAAGCCGAAACCTTTTGAACGACCAGTATCTCTGTCTGTGATGATTTTTGATGAATCAACAGCTCCGTAGGCCCCGAATACTTCTGAAAGTGATTCGCTAGTTGCTGTGAATGGAAGATTACCAACATAAATTTTCTTACCCATAAAACCTCCTAAGGCTTATTTAGCGTAAAGAGGACCATGGGTGGAATTACACAAGATACTCGACACGACTAAATCTAAGTAACACTATAAATTTTAGAAAGCACACTTAAAATATTCTTAAGGAGAAGATGAGTAATAAGTTCAACTCAAACCTAATCCCGCTAAATCATCGTTTAAATTCTGAGGCTTATGAGTAGTTGAGAGCATGTAACTTTCACCACTTTCCCTCAGGGACAAATATTCAATAGCATCATGAGCAGAAAAAATGGTTATCTCATGAGCATAGTTCTGTGCAAGATGACGAAGGCGTTGCTGATTCATAAGGCGCATGTCACGGTTCACTTCCATCATTTTTTGATAAGCATTGAGCCCAGGGGGGCAGTGATATTTTTTATCGAGTTCGCCCCGGTAAAAGTAAGCGTCTCCTGCATGAAGTAGCCACCCTTTATCAGTTTCAATTGCCACTCCAGTGTGACCTTCGGTGTGTCCAACTAAAGGGACCAAGAGGATTTGTGGAGGCAAACCTTTTAATCCTCTGACACATTGGAAATCATACCAACGTTCACCTTCCGGATAATAGGTAATCCACTGTTTCGAGTTTTTTAATTGTGAAGGTCTGTAACGACCTTTGGAAATAAACGTATTTCTTTTCATGGAAGCGAGCCGTTCGGCATGCATCAGGTGAACAGTGGCATTAGGAAAATCATCAATGCCACCAGCATGATCAAAATCCAGGTGAGTCAGGATTATATGGCGGACATCGGACGGATCAAATCCTAATTGCTTAATCTGATAAACGGCGGTTTCACTTTCCAGTAGCATGGGTCTTAATACTTTTCTGAAAAAACCACTGATTCGTTCTTTAGGATAATGAACATCGTGCAGACCTAAACCAGTGTCAATTAAAACTAAACCCTGCTCACTTTCTATTAAAAGCGTATGGCAGACTAATTTAGCGGGCCCTATTCCAGGAGTAATACCATCCATCAGGTGACCTCCCAGCGGACAGCAGGTGGCACAGTTTAAATGATGGATTTTCATGGAAGGCTCCTTGATCAATCTCCAGACAAGTATTTGATAGAATGAAGTTCCTGTGAATGCCAGTGGAGTCATTCAGGAGTGCTTCCGTCATGAATCGCCTGTTCTTCCAAGCTTGATGCACAAGGTTCCTTGAGTTTCATTCTCCGTTATGTAAAAATCCGTTTATGTTTTTCCCCAAAATTCCTCTCATCACCTGGACTCCCAAGGGACTCTATTGTGCTGCTGGAGATTTTTATATCGATCCTCATCGTGCCGTGGATGTTGCGATCATCACCCATGCCCATTCTGATCATGCCCGTCGCGGAAGCAAAAAATACATTTGTGAAGAAAGTGGAGCAGAACTTTTAAAAACCAGGCTTGGTAAAAAAATTGAAGTTGAGACATATCAATACGGTGAAAGTTTTCACCTGGGTAAAGTTAAAATCAGTCTTCATTCCGCCGGCCACATTCTGGGATCTGCTCAGGTCAGGGTGGAGCTGGATGGTGAAGTTTGGGTCGCCTCCGGGGATTATAAAAGAGATCGGGATCCCAGCTGTGATCCTTTTGAATCTGTGCCCTGTGATATATTTATTACTGAAGCCACTTTTGGAACTCCAAAATTTGTCTGGCAGAAAAACATCAACCATGGGCAGATGATGCATGATTGGTGGCTCGAAAATGAAAAGCAAGGAATCAATTCAATTCTGTTTGGATATTCTTTAGGTAAGGCCCAAAGAATTCTGGCAGAACTCCATCCCTACGCGCATAAACCAGTAATCATTCACCACACGATTGATGAACTGACTGATTGTTACCGAAGGCAGATGAGAAATATGGCAAGAACTGAAGTCTTAAATGAGAGAGAGCTCACTGGTGAATTAATTCTGGCACCACCTTCTATTCTTAAAGAAAATTGGGTTCATCTTTTAGGAGAATATAAAACCGCTTTTGCTTCGGGCTGGATGCAGAATTCCGGTCGGGGTGGTTATGATCGTGGTTTTGTGATGTCTGATCACGCTGATTGGAATGATCTTAATCTCACCATCAAAGAAACAGGTGCTAAAAAAGTGTACGTACAGCATCGGGATGGGGCATTAGTTCGCCACCTTAAGCGCCAAGGCATTGAGGCCCATCCGATTGCCGATCTTGATATTGAATTATTCACTCCGAAGCCTGGTGAAAATCTGGTTTTAATATGAAAATCATCAGGCTTTCCGTTCAGGAATTTGCAGTTCCGACTCCTATGAGAGGTAGTATTGAACCTTCCTCTGGTATGGGAACATCCCTGCAACAAGGGATGGAACTTCATCAAAAAGTGCAAAAGGCCCGCAAGCTTGAAATTCTGGATTATCAAAGCGAACTGCCACTTTCTTGGGTCTTTGAGAAAGATCAATATCGTTTTGAAGTTCATGGACGACTGGATGGTTTTATTCCTGGTGAGAAACCACATATTGAAGAAATCAAATCCAGCTTTAATATCTTTGAGCTCTCAAGAAAATTAAAAGATAAAAGACTCGACCATCCTTATTATCTGCAGCTTTTGACTTACGGTTACTTTTATTGGCTGGAGAATGCTCAAAAGCCAGTTCTGAGTTTTCATCTCATTTCCTCCCGAAGGGAAGAGAGCATGGATGTTGATGTTTATTGGGACTTGAAAGAATACGAAGGGTGGCTTGCCCGTCGTTTGGATGAGCTGGTGAAAGAAGCTATTAAGGCCGAAAAAAGGCTCCTTAGAAGAATGAAACTTTCAGAAAATATGCCTTTTCCTTTTCCAAGGCCACGCTCCGGTCAGATGGAGCTCATAGCCTTTATTGAAAAAGGTATGTGTCTTGGGAAGAAAATGATGTTGCAAGCACCTACCGGTTTAGGGAAAACAATGGGAGTGCTTTATCCCTCTTTGAAAGAAGCCTTAAAACGCGGACAAAGAGTGATTTATCTAACGCCTAAAAACAGCCAGCAAAGCGTGGCGGAAGAAGCGGTGGAAAAGCTTCAGGCCAAAGGCTGTACTACCAAGTCTTTAACCATTACTGCTAAAAGTAAGATGTGCCTTAAGGCCGAACCTTTATGTAATCCTGAGTACTGTGAATATGCCAGGGATTATTACGATAAATTAATCACGCATGACTTAAAAAATGAGCTTAGTCGAAAAAAGAAACTCACTTCCCGGGTGTTGAAAAATCTCGGGATGAAATATGAGGTTTGTCCATTTGAGTTACAGCTCGAAGCGATTCCAGAAGCCGATACGGTGATTTGTGACTACAACTATGTTTTTGGTCACGAAGGTGTGCTGGGAAAAATCAGCGCCAGCGGTTTTGAACAACAGGGAAAACCTAATTTGGTCATAGATGAGGCCCATAACCTTCCTTCCCGAACCATGGGAAATTTTTCTCCTGTGCTCTCGAGTGCTACCCTCCATAGCATGCGAAAAGACTTTGAAGGACTACCAAAACGATTTAAGCAGGAGGGGGAGGAACTCCTGGACCTGTGTCTTGAGACATTAAAGGATGTGACTCCTTCAGAGCGCGAAACCAGAAAATTGGTTCTGGAAGCTGAGGTTTTTGTAACAGTTAATGAAGAATTAAAATCTTTTTTGTCCGCCTACCTGGATTCCGATGCTGAAATCAAGGCCCGTGATGTTGTTTTGAGAATGGTTTTTTATTGGGGAGAGTTTACAGAAATTCTGGCAAACCTTTCGCCTGAGCAAACCCAGTTTTTTGTCACCGGGCAAAATGATGGAAAGAATCACACGGTGAAAATAACCTGTTGTGATGCTTCTGAATTAATTAAAGAACGATATGAGTACTTTCAAAATCTGGTGGTTTTTTCCGCCACTTTAAAACCTTTTGATTATTATTCACGTCTGGCGGGCTTGAATCCGGAGCATTTAATTCAGGAAGAATTCGAGTCGCCCTTTGCTAAAGGCAATCGCAAAGTTTTAATCATTCCTCAAATCTCTACTAAATATTCTGTTCGGGAACAAAACTACCCCAAAATTGCTGAAACCATAAATCGGATCATGAGCTTAAAAACCGGCAACTATCTGGCCTTCTTCCCAAGTTTTGATTTCATGGAAAAAGTCTTAAACCTCTTTCAGGCGCCCAAAGGTGTGAAAGTTTTAAAACAAAGTCGCTTCATGAGGAATGAAGAAGTTGAGTCCACATTAGATCTGCTTAAATTGCAGAAGTCTTCTATGATACTTTTTGCGGTTCAGGGCGGTGTATTCTCTGAAGGAGTGGATTATGCGGGCGATATGGTGATTGGAGCTTTTGTGGTGGGGCCCCCACTTCCGGGCTTTGATTTTGAACGGGAACGCATGAAAGATTATTATGAAACTTCTTATCAGGCGGGTTTTGATTATGCCTATACTTTTCCTGCCATGGCCAAAGCCGTTCAGGCCGCGGGAAGGGTCATCCGTTCTGAAACTGATAAAGGGGTTATCATTCTCATGGATGACCGCTTCCTGGAAAAAAGTTACGGCCAGTCTTTGCCTCTTGATTGGTTTCAGGAATCTCCCCTGGAACTGGTTTCAAAAAGCATCTTGAACGACATCAGATACTTCTGGGAGGAATCAAACTCCCCGATGGGTAATCTGCCGCTTATTGACGACGGCACGATAAATAGCAAGTAGGATAATTGCCCCAATAACTGAAGCCACAAAACCTGCAGGTTCTCCTTCAGTGTACCAACCTAAAGAATTACCGATAAAGTAGGCCACAAAAGCTCCGGCAACACCTAGTAGCATAGTTACAATGAATCCACCTGGATCCCGACCTGGCATTAAAAATTTCGCAATCGCGCCGACGATAAGTCCAACAATTAAAGTCCAAAGCATATAAGCCTCCTTGACCGTGGGAAACACTTGCTAATGGTCTTGCAACTCAAAAGCCAGCTGGGATAAACCAAAATACTCCATCATTGTTAAAATCGGCCCCTTCTCGACGGCCATGACCTTCCCCCTTAAAATTTAAAAGATGTATAAAGTAAAAAATCAATCGACTCAGCCCATTCAGGACTTTCCTGTTTTCAATAATTGGAATGAGGTCGCTTATGGTTGGTACTTTGCCATGCCTTCAAAAGAGTTATCTTTAAATGAAGTAAAGGCTCTTGAATTTTGTGGACAAGAATTAGTTTTATACCGTGGAACGGATGGTAAGGTAGCCGCTTTAGATGCTTATTGTCCCCATATGGGAACCCATTTAGGTAAAGGTAAAGTTGTCCAAAATACAGTGCGGTGTTTTTTTCATCACTGGCAGTTTGATTCCGAGGGGAGTTGCACCAAGATTCCCTGCCAAAAAGATATCCCGGAGAAAATAAAAGTCCCGTCCTATTCAGTGTGCGAAAAGTTTGAATCCATCTGGATTTATCCATCCCGAAATCCCTCTCATTCTTTAGTGAATTTTCAGGAGATCGATTCGAACGAAAAAATTCTTATCGAGTTTGGTAAGAAATATGAGCGCTCCTGCCATCATCACGTCACGATGATCAATGGCATAGATCCCCAACATTTAAAAACGGTGCATGACCTGGAAATTGAAATGAAGGTTGATATAGCGGAACCGGAAGATGGAAACCGAATTGATATCACCCTCACTGGAAAAATAGGGGAAGGGAAAATCCGTGAAAAGTTAGCGCGCTATTTCCTGGGTCCAGAATATTCTTATTCCATGAGATATGATCATGGCAATAATGGCTTTCTGACTTTAATGAAGGATGTTGCTTTCTTCGGCCAAAAATGGCCAACCCTGCACATGATATTTGCCTATCGGCCCTTGGAAAAAGGGCGAATGATGGTGCAGCCGATTTATGTCACTAGAAAAAGAACTGGTCTTTTGGGCCCCTTGATCTCGGCATTTTTATTATGGCTGACTAAAAGGGCCTTCTTCGCCTTGCAAGGCGAAGATGGAGCTGTTTATGAAAACATGCGATTTTACCCGGCCAATCTTTTGCCCATTGACCGCCCTATCAGTCAATACATTCAGTATGTAAATAAACTTAAGTCTTCGCCCTGGAAACTTTCATGAAGAATGGACTTAAAGCGAGTACGGTGAGAGTGAAGAAGATCAAACGGTCTGATATTGACCGTATGTATGAGCTATTTTCTGAATATTATGAAAATCATTCTCTACAAAGCTTTGAACAGGATCTGATTGAAAAAAATCACGTTATTCTTCTGCGGGACAAAAAAACGCGTATCATTCAGGGATTTTCAACCCTGCTCCGAATGCCTTTGAAAAAATCCGGCAAAAAAGTCATCGGCGTTTACAGTGGTGATACGGTAATTAACAGGGATTATTGGGGATCGTCTGCCTTGGGAATTGAATTTCTTAAATACTTATGGAAACTTAAAATGAAACGGCCCGGTACGGCGGTGTATTGGTTCTTAATCTCTAAGGGATATAAAACCTATCTGTTAATGGCAAAAAACTTTAGTACCCATTATCCTCGTCATGATCAGCTGACCCCACCTGAATATAAAAAACTCATGAATGATTTTTATACTTTAAAATTTGGCGATTACTATCATCCAGGGAGGGATTTAATCATTCATCATGGTAAATCCTGTGCTTTAAAAGAACATGTTGCTGATATCACTCCTGAGTTACTACAAGACCCTAAAGTTTCCTTCTTTCAGGAAAAAAATCCTGAATGGTCACAAGGGCATGAACTGACTTGTATTGCTAAAATGACGGTATGGATGCCTGTTAAATATGCCTTGAAAAAAACTTTTAAAGCGAGAAAAAAATGCGAATAGTTCTGATCACTGGTTCAACTTCCGGCTTTGGTAAGTTGATGGTTGAAGCTTTCTTGAAAAATGGTGATACCGTCGTTGCAACCGGCAGAAACTTAACCAGACGGCAGGAGATTTTTGAGCAGGAAAGGGCACACTATAAGGAAAAACTACTGGAAGTCACGATGGATGTCGCGAATAAAGAAGAAGTGGCAGTGGCCAAAAATTTGATTGAAGGGCACTTTGGAAAAGTGGATATTTTAATCAACGCCGCTGGGTATGGATTATTTGGTGCTCTGGAAGATTTGCAGGAAGAAGAAATCCGTTATCAGATGGAAGTTAATTTCTTTGGTACGATTAATGTGACCCGGGCCTTTCTTCCGATGTTAAGAAAAAGCCATGGTAAAGTTTTTAACTTCTCTTCTGTTTTTGGCTTCATGGGATTTCCCCTGACCAGCCTTTATTGTGCCAGTAAATACGCTGTTGAAGGTTTATCAGAATCACTCCGAGGAGAACTTGCTCCCCATGGTGTGCAGGTATGTATCATTGAACCGGGTGGATACCGAACAAACTTTGGGAGTAACCTTTTATGGAGTCAGGAAAATTCAGATTCCATCTATCGCAGGCAGTTTAATAACTATAAAGAACTACATACAAAAATTTCTCAGCGAAAACCTCAGCAACCAATTGAAGTGGCAGAGGGAGTATTAAAACTATCATTGAAATCTCAGCTACCAATGCGTAAGGTCTTTGGACAGGATGGGAAGCTCTCTCATTTTTTAAAACGCTGTTTACCTTCGGGCTTGTACTTCCGCTTGATGGATAAAGTGTTCAGTAAAGTTTTTCTGCGAGGTCCGGCTTGAAACTTCCCAATCTATTCCTGGAGAATCTGGCCCGTGATAATAAGGAGTTTTTAAATCTACTGGATTTAACTGCCAAAGTTCATGGGGAGAATCGACAGCCGGTGGGTAAGACCGATCAGGCTTTTTGGAATGAAGACTTTTTCCATTTACGAGATTCTTCAATCTGGAAATCTCTGACTGATGAAAAGAAAAAACAGGTTCTAGTCAAGTTAAGTCAGAAAATTCTACAAGAAGCTTACTTTATTGAATGTGCGGGTATGGCCTATGCCGGAAAAATGAATCTTGCTGCAAAATCAAAAGAAGAGCGCGCTTTCTTTTGTTTTGTTGGAGAAGAAGAGGCCAAACATTTACGCCTGATTGAATCCCTGACAAATTTTAATACCACTCTATCCGACATCCCTTCTTTTGCCCTGTTAATTGGAGAGATTATCCAGGAAGCGAGTAAACCTTCACACCTTCTTATGATTCAGATTTTATTGGAAGGATGGGGACTGCACTATTATAAGAGTCTGGCCAAAGCTTCCATGGATGAAGATGTGGCCAATGCTTTTAAAAGTATTCTTAAAGATGAGATTCGCCATCACTCGGCCGGGGTTCTTCTTTTTTCCTCTCATAAAACTCATCTTGGTTTAACTTCAGTCGAGGTTGCCGAATTCATGGATTACCTTGAGAGGGTTGCCTTTATGGTGAAAATTGGTCCTTACGGGTCTTGTGAAGAGATTTTTAAGCAGTTAGAAGGCCACGGTACTCCTGAGCAATTAGAAACCCTCCTCACTGAAACTGAAGCTGTTCGCAAGACCAGTGATAAGCTTGAGATCCTGGAGCAGTTACTTTGTAAGAGCTTACCAGATGAAGTGATGAAATCAATCCGGGAGAAGGGGATACTAAAACCTCTAAATCTCAAAGAGATGACCCAAGTTCTAGCTCAATCCATTCTATAAAATTTCGAGCTTCTAAAGGTTTTGTGATGAGAAGTTTTTCTTTAATATCACCCAGGACCATACCTTGCTGCTGGTAAAATTCCATTATTTTTTGATTTAAATCTGGAAGAGTAAGAACTTTCACTGGACTTAACTGGCCCAAGCTTCGTGCGAGTTTGTAATGATGGTTTTCCATTAAGGGTTTTTCCCAATCCATATCCGGTTCAGGGATAGAGGTATCCACGTAAATAACATAACGAGGAAGATCATGGGATTCATCTGGAACAATTAAAAATGAAGCGTTCGTATTTGAGTAAAGCCGCTTAAGTATACTCTCAGAGAGTTTTTCTCCTGCGAGATCTGAGTACTGACCGGTTCGCCCCAGAAAGCTCAGGATAGGAGTGTGATGATAAAATCCTGTGACCTGCACTTCATCCTGAGTATTGTAACGAAGATAACCGTTAAATTGACTGGTTAAAACCACATAGGTCTCGCCAATGTTTAATTCATGCAGTTTCAAAATGTGTTGGTCTTTATCCAGAAATTCCAAGTAAGTCTCAGTCAGTAATGGAACATTTCCGCGAGCGAGACTCCAGGGGATTGTCACCGGGGCTTCGGTTGAAAGCAGACCCTTACCCTGAATAAATACACCCGGTAGTTTTTCTTTTAGTCGACTGGCCGACTTCTCCGCCTGAGCTTCTGTCCAGCAAGAAATGAGTTTAAGTTCAGGCCAGACTCTATCCCAGTGGATAACTTCGTTTTTTAATCCAAGTTGCTGTTTATTTTTATCGATAAAGTCCATGAGACTTAAAAGATATGTTGGACTCCAGATAGATATGATTTCTAAATCCCGTGCATGTAGTAGTTCCCGGGAAATATTCATCAGGAATTCCTCGGAAGTTCGGGCCTTATGCTTATCAGGATTGGAAACCAGAAAAGGAGTTAAGAGAAAACTCAAAATCGGGGATAAGTATTTTCGATCATCCTCAGGCTTTTCTCCAATCTGGGGAGAAACACTCATAAAGAATTTTCCTTTCTTGATTCCAAGATCAGAATGGAAAATCAGGTCATGGGCCCACAGAAGGAACATATGCTCAAAAGATTTAAGTAATGACTTGGTATAGGGGATCTGTTTTTTGCTTCCCGTTGAGCCGGAGGTTGTCTCTTTAAATGCAACAGCTTCTTTGGTTAGAGAAGGGCTCCCTTCATAATCAAGGTATGTTGTGGGTCTGTCAGGAAAAGCTTTGAGTGAATTTTTCAGAATTTTATTTTTTAAGTCTTCCTGGGTTCGGGCCGGATTTTGACAGGCCCGAATGAACTCTTGCCTTCTTCTGTTTCCCAAAAGGGAAAGAATAATTTTAGCCAAGGTAAAGGGAAGGCTCACTTCCACTCACCACGCCAGAAGAGTCTGGTCTTCACTTTTAGAATTGTTCGTGATGGAACTTCCGCACCCGGTCCCAACTGAGAGTCGGCACCAATGAACGCCTTATCACCAATGCGAATTTTTTTTATGACCAAAGAAGGCTTCCCTTCTATCTCGGCCACCATATGGGAGCACAAAGCGGTGATATGACCAAAGACAGCATAATCACCAACTTCTATCAAACCTCGGTCAATAACTTCTACTCGTGGAGTCCAAAAGACACCTTTTCCAATTTTACTGCCCCAGGCCCTTAGCCAAACTGAATAAAGACCGGGAATAAAATGGATTAAACTCTCAATCCAGGGGCAAGCGATGAAGGGAAACTGAAACATGTGAGAGGCCCACCAGGGATTGTATTTTTTTTCGGATAATATCCAGTGGCCTTCATCAAAAGGGAAAAACAAAAAATGGATGCGGTGAAGAATGAGTGGAAAGAGATAAATGATTACTGGGAGGATCAGAAAGTCATAAAATTCGAAATGCCAGAACATTTTAAATAACCAGCTTAAAACAGTTACTAAATAGAACAAAGGAAATAAGGAGATGATCTTTCCACCGATGGTCATCGTTCAACCTTCCAGGGAATGAATAGTTCCCGCCAGATATTTTTCCCTTTGATATTTTCCAGATTCTTATTTTCAATCAAGGTCTGTGAGTAAGTTCCATGAAGCTGATCCCACCAACAAAAGTTCGCTCCATAGTTTTTAGTTCTACCCGTTAATGAATGGTGGAGGACATGCTGCTCAGGCAGGATGAGAATTTTACCCAGAGTGAAATGCATCCACTGCGGCTGTTTCATTCCACTATGCCGCCAGAGGTCCAGGGCAAAAGTCAGACCCAAACCCAGCATGTAGGGAGTGCTATCTTTTAAAAAGAACATTCCCAGGATTTGTGACCAAACATAAATAAAAAGAAAAGAAGTCACGACTGAATTGCGTGAAGTTGCAAAAATATCCAGTTGCCGGGAACTATGGTGCAGACGGTGAATTGGCCAGTAACTCCGGCGATGAAAGAGGCGATGATTCCAGTAATAAAGATAATCCACCAATAGGAAGCTCAATGAGAATCCAAGTATCGGATGAACATCAAATATTCCCTTATGATCCGGAAAAAATGAAATTAATATAGGCACCATAATAAAAGGAAAGGCGGGAATCAAAACTCCTTGAATCAGAAGTCCCATGATATCTACGGTCCATTCATTTTGTGAGCGGGAGAAGGCCGCCTGTCTTCTTTCCTCATTCAATAAACCCAGAATGATGAGCAGTGAGAAAGTGATAAAGAGGAGGATGGTATTTATACCCAAAACTCAATCTCCGTTTCTTTTCGCGGGAGCAGTTTGGGATCCCGGCCTTGGGCCACTTCCGATTGAATGGATTCAATCCAGGTATGAATAATATCTGCCGGAGAGTTCTGAAAATGAGCACCGTATTTTTTAATCGTTTTCATTTGATTATTCAGAATCTCGACATCCTGATCAATAATTGTTTGTGCCTGCCATCTGACCAGAGGTCGGCTGAATCGGGTCCAGATACCATAGTTATAAGTCAGATCCGTGTACACCAGAGTTTCCTCATCGTTTATTGGAATTGACTGAGAAGTGATAATGAAATGATTCTGCCCACTGAAACGGTAATGCACGCTGGTAATATTAGGCACGAAGAATTCATCGGTGTGACCGATTTCTTCGCCGGTTGGATTAAGAAACCATGAGAACCATCCGAAATTTTTTTTCTCGTTTTTATAAGTGACTTTAACTCTACCTTCTTCCCGAAGGATATGGGCCCCGAACTTTTCATGTTTGGCATCACGGAAAATTTTAGGATGAACAAAAGTGGTATGAGGAATATCTACAAAGTTCTCAGCGCAGTTTGTGACATTGTTTTTAAAAACATTCTGCAAACGGATCGTGGTATAACCAGGGGCCTTGTAACAAGGCATAGAAAAAGGCCTGGTTTCATGACTTCCACTTGCGAGCCTGACATAAATATAATCTTCCTGCTCAATCACCTCATAGGTCTTGGCGCATTTTGATCCAGGTTTAAAGCTTTCACCCATGGAAGGAATGGCCGTGACTTCTCCCGTCTGATTATAAGTCCAGCCATGATAAGGGCACTGCAGTTGTCCATTGGTGACTTTACCGCGAGAGATTTGCGCCGTCCGGTGAAGGCACTTATCCTGTAAGACAGAAACTTTTCCTGCATCGTCTCGAAAGACTGCTAACCACTCACCCAAGATAGAGCGAGAGATGACTTGATTCTTTTTAAGCTCGTGCCCTTCGGCGACGATATACCAGAAATCTTCTTGCTTCATCAGATCTCGGTTTTTTTAATTTTTATATTAGTATTGATATGAATCTGGCAGGCAAGTCTGACTTTGTTCCTATCTGGTGCCATTGTCCCCAAAAATTCGGTTTCATCATGAGTTCTGGGATGTAGTGGGTCTCCCTTCTCTTCTAAAACTTCAACGGCACATGTTCCACAAATACCAATCCGGCAACCAAAGAGAATAGGGGAATTCTGAATGGTGAGTTTCTCAGACAGGCAATCGCCTTCCTGAAGCTCCACCGCTTCTTTATCAGAATCGCTAAACTCTACTCGAAAGCTCATTAGGCGACCTTCCTTTTGAAAGTCGAAAAGGCATTGCGATTGGTCCTAAGATGTTTTTCCAGATTGTTACTTGCCATGAAGGCGAGTTCTTTATTTTCCTTGGTGATGTATTGAAAATCCTGAAGATAGGCCTTGTAGCTATCGACTGATTCACGATGGGTCTTATAACTTGCCATCATGCCTTCGCTTTCTTCACAAAACGATTTTCTCATGGCCTCCAGAGCTTCATCATGATCCATGTTAAAGATCTTGGAGCGCAGGATCTTATAAATATTCGGATAAAGGGCAGGGTCATACCAGAAAATGCCATTGATAGCAGTTGAGAAGTTGTAGTGATCCATCTGGCAGCCCCGGATGGCCATATTGCCGATTAGCATCTCAAGCTTTGAAGGCTTGGGTAAAGAGTTGATCACATCATGACCTACTACGGTAGAAGTATTGAAATGAAAAGACTCATCGATGAAATGGTAGTAGCTGACTTTTGAGGGGATAGGAGAGTTTTCCTTATCCTGATGTTCGTTATAATAGCGGGATAACTGATGTTGAACGATCTTGCCGTTTAATGTCCGAAGACCGCGCACAGTGAAATACTGACAGCCAATGAAAGGTGAATTGGCCGAGATCATGGTAAAGGCCTGCAACTGACACTTTCTTAACCATTGTTTAATTTTTCCCAAATCGGAATACAACATGGTTTTTTCAAAAGGGGTTCTCATTGGATAAGTAAAAATCCTTTCCCCGAAATTTTCCTGTTCAAATTTTTCACCAATCATCTTGAAAGCGTGAATGTGGGCCCGCTCCTGAGCCGATTCGAGATCCAGAGTATCACAGACGACCTTAAAGTCTTCGATCCCGTAGAGGGCAGCTGCACTAGTCTGGTTATAAAAGAGGGTTGCGATTTCGGCCGAAATAATCTGTGAATAATAGGCGACCCAGAATAGCTGATTGAGTTTTATTTTCTGCTCGGGAGTTGATTGCTCCCAGATCCAGGTTTTATAGAGTAATGAGAACCTCTCCGGATTCCACATCTCATCTTTACATGTTTCATAGTTAAACTCTTTTGCCGAGAGTTCCATCATGGCAGTTTGATCCAGTTCTTTACTGCGTTTTAAAGCAAGTTCAATGCGCTTCATGGTCTTTGGATCATCAGCAAGAGAAATGTTATAGCGTTGGCTTAAGTTTCTATTCATGATTGATCCTAATATTTGGCCGTGGGATTTTGAGCTTCATAATGTTCTACAAAATCGATTATGGCCTTATCGGCCCGAATAGGAGTTTGAAATTTAAAATTAATGCGACTAAAGATGATGGTGTCACCTTTGGCAAAATAATTACCAACCAGTTTGGTGGCAAAAAGTAACACCGGATTAACTAACCATCCCATGAGTCCCTTACGCTGTTTGGTTACCAGTATCGTCTGGCCTTCTGTCCGGCCATCAGTCGTGGGACGAAGAGCAAATATTATATAGAAATGCAGAAAATCAGGACCTACCATGACTGAGCCAGTATGACCCCACCAGTATGTCATTTCATAGGTCAGGGCCTTCTGATAAAAGCGCTTGATGTATTTTAAGAATATATTTTTTTCAGGCAGCGGAGTGATATTTGAGAACTGAATGCAGCGATCTGACAGGGGGGTAACCTTCATTTCCAGATCCACTACCAGCTGATGAACAGAACGAAAGTGCTGAACATCGATTGCATTGATCATGACTACGTTAGGGTGACATCCCTTGATGAAATGCGAGCCTAATTGATAGTCCAAAGGAAGACCTACCAGTTCTGGAATGACAGGCACTTCTTCCTGATCATCCTTATGTCCGGTCCATAACCATACCAGGCCGTAGGCCTCTTTGATTTTATGGGAATTCAGGGTAGGAATATTACCGATATCTTTCTGGGCCGGGATTTCTGTGCAATGGCCATTTTCATCATACTTCCAGTAGTGAAAAGGGCAACGGATTGAATTACCTTCTACAAAACCATCGCATAAATGAGCACCCATATGGGGACAGTGGGCATCAAAGGATCTAATCTTTCCGTCATCTCCTCGGTAGAGCACCAGTTCGGTATTGAGAAATTTAGCAGGATAAGCTTTTCCCTGTTTTATTTCTGCTGAGCGGACTAGCCAGTACCACCCTTCAGGAACAAAACCGCTAACACCGAACTTTTTGATTTTTTCAAAGTAGGCCATATAAGGATAATTTTATGGGCCGCTGGGATCTTTTACAATGTGGCAAAATTGATGCAAGCGAGGCTGACGTATTTAATCTGGATTAAAAAGTGGCCCTCGGATATTCGAGGGCCACTTAGTGTTAGTGGACGAAAAGTTCAGGAAGGCCGAAAACCATAGAGGTCCCCAAGCTGTACTTAATGATTCGACGGGCCTCTGACATGTAATTTGGCTTTTTGTCGGCAGCACTCGGAACATACTTCTTCCAGGCCGAATTATCCCATGCAATTGAGCGGCCATGAAGATAGTTACGAACAACCAGAGTTTCACCTTTTTTATTCTTAATTTTTTTATCAATATCCCCAGATTCAAAATCTATGGCCATTAATTGACCCAATGATTGAGGTGGCTCCTTATAGAATGCAGGAAGATTCAATGTGACTGTATCACCAGTGACTGGATCGCGGACTTCAGCTGGCCCACTTACTACCGCCTTAATATTTTTAAGACCTTTATCGAGCTTAGGTGCAATTTCTGGTTGAAAGAGGATGGGGTTCAAGCTCATGCTCTTTGAGCTGTCCTGACCTTGTAGATACTCATAAGAACGTTCAGAAAAGACTACTGAGTTTTTAAGTGCAGTATAGGCCTGTTTTAAAAGCAGACTTCCATATTGGGAGCCATCATAATTTCTTAATTCCAGATAATGATTTTTTTGAATTGCAGATCGGAATAATTTTATTTTTTCCTGATCTGTCATCCCTAAATCATTTTTCCGAGAGGAGAAAATGCTTGAATCAATTCCAAAGTGAGAACCGATTTCACCTGCCATCTTGATGGAATGATCCTGATTGTAAGCACAATAAACCAGAATGTTATGGGCCGCGCGATAAAGAGTAGCAATGGCAAAATTTATTTCTGCCGGCCCATTTCCGACAAAACGATTCATTTCATCTTCAAATGTTCCCCGACCGAAGGCCATCTTGTTATCCCAGACAAAAACTTTATCCGTGCTGTTTTTTGCCAAAACTGTAATACGTCCAGCAGATTCATTAATCACTGGCACCATGGCATCAACCATAAACTTTTGGAATTCAGCGATGCTCTTAAATTGGTCTTGTTTTGACATTTCAACTGATGGTTCAGTGAAATACTGAATGGCAGCATCAGTTTGATTAGTTGGTAAAAACATTTTGAGAGAAGTAATTGTGTTGCGTACGGCCTGAACGGCAATCACATGAGTGGACTTATTTCCTAAAAAACCTTTACTGTTTTCAAATAGAGGCCGTAATCGCCATACGATTCCTCGTAAAGGGAGTGCCACATGCATCTGCGCCAGGAAATATTTAGTGTCTTCCGAGTAAGAATTATAGTTGATATGAGATTTACTTAAGAGAGCTTCCATTTGATCGCCACTTTTAACCTGCAACCACTCATCTCTTAACTTTTTAAAATCCTGACTTAAATCACTCCCACTATAACTAGAAGCATTGGCAAGTTTGCGTTTTAGTTTAACCCACTCTTTTTTTTCTTTATGGTAAGCCGGGTCTTCGAAAGAAGCTTCTGGGATTACCGGTATTTGATAGCTGGTGTATTTTTGCGAAGTAATCATCTTGGCAGCGTTGGCGTTGGTGATGAGGACTAGTGCCAGCCCCATACTTCTCACAAAGTGACTCATGCGGTTCTCCTGAAATCTAAAAATTGAAATTGTCCCCTTAATCTTAGAGGCACCTTACCTAAGGTGAAAGCTCTTTTATTTTCTTCTATTTCTATGAAGAAGAAGAGACTGGCAGAAAATGACTCCTTCTGCAGGTTGGGAGTTGGATTATTAATGGGTTAAAACTTTTAGCCTTAGATCGTCCTGTTCAAAGCTAAAAGGGGCAAATTTTCCCTATCTCTGGGATGCCTCCAGGTTTTGTCAATCCTGTCCCCATTAATTCCGAAAAGTCTAAAAATTACGAAAAGGAATTTTATGAAACGCTTATTGTTTGGATTGGTATTAGTGGCAGACCTCGCCATTGCCGGTAATCTGTCGGTTAATGTTAAAAACTTCAATTTCAAATACACCAGCCCATACGGTGAAGGTTCGGCGAGTTCTTTTTCCCGTAATCAAATCATAGACCAAGGAGTCTTTGTCCGAGTGGATAAAGTGGATAATAATTTTCACCTGAATGTTTCCGGTGCTGAAACTCAGGAATTTATTTTTGAGAACGCTCCTTCTTTTATGACAGAAGCTGAAACCATGACTATTTCAGGTTTTAATCTGGGATTGAATCAAAAGGCCAGTTTAAGCCTTACTCAGGGACGATTTCACTCTAGAGAAGATTCTCTTGCTCTCGATGGAGTCAGTCTGGATTGCGCTCGCGATGCAAATAAAAAAGAAATCTTGGATCAATTGATTATGGGATGTCTTCAGAATCTGACTTTAAAAACATCAAAATTCTCTTCTCAAGCAACCCAAGAAGTTCTTGTGAATGCTTTAATGGAAGCAGCTCCTCAAGGCAGTATTGGCGTTAATTCACTAGATTTGAAAATCAACTCGGGGAAATATGTCTTAGCGGCTGACGTTAAGGCCGATATTTCAGGGAAAGTTAAAAGTTCCGGCTTCACGAGTTATGATGTGGCTTCAGGAAAACTCACTATTAAAATAGCTGAAGTTAAATTTGGTTTCTTGAATATTACTGGAAAAGTATTTGAGGAACTAAAGAAAAAAGAAAGTGCCTCGATGACGGTGAACCAACCTTATGTTTATCTAAAACTAAAATAGACTCAGCCGCGTAATGATCAGATGAGTTGATAGTAATTTTATCGACTCATCTTTTTGTAACTCTATCAGCATTTCTTCTTCTGGATTATAAACATACAGATAGTCCTCAGAGCAGTTAAGATGAATCTCTCCTTGACTGCTCCTTATGATTTCCACACTGACTTGACCCCAGTTCCGATTGATCATGATGTTAAAATCTTGTATCGGTCCTGCGAGTAGTTTACAAAAAATGCTTTCTTCACCTTTAAATAAGAAAGGAGAAGCTTGAGGTCGAAGTATGGTACTGCGGTCTTTAAAAATGAGCTCACAACCCTGACCTTTTAAAATCATCAGGTACCGATCAATCCCTGGAAACAGGGAGAAATCCCCATCTTGTTTGACGTCCGCCATTGAAAGGCGAAAAAGAAAATCTCCTGATTGAGGCAGACGGAAAAGCTCAACTGTCTGACCGCCGCCATTTTTCCAGGACATAGTTATAAAATGTTCTTTAGTATAGTATTTCATCTTGGCACACTTCCTGCTTCATCTTATCTAAAAGGGGATGTGTATGGAAAAGATTCCTGCTAAAGACAGAAACTCGCACGCTAATTTCCGAAAGGGATTAACTGACTATAACGATGGCGAGAATGTAACCCATTATCTGGGAAACGATGAGTACCCAGGGAGTAATCTTGCAGATCGTCTTCCGGAAGGCAGTAATCCCTTATTAGAAGGTAAAGAAGCTCTAGGTAATGATTTTCTGGAAGATGATGAAGAAGAGGTGTTTGAAGACGAATCGTGGCCTGAAGATTTGAACTACGAATGAAGCTTGCCCTCTGCCCATTCTAATACTTTCTTAATTCTGGGAACCATAAGGTAGTGGGCTTCTTCATAAGAAAGCCAACGATATTCATGATGCTCAATCACACCGGTTAATGGATTCGGTTTTAATTCGATGGAGCGGCTTTCATTAATTTCCAAAATATAATATCGGGCAATTTTACCTTTCCCATAGGGGCCGGTTTCTACAAAGGCTTTACCATAAGGTGCCGTAAAGTTGATGAGACCGGTTTCTTCTTTCAATTCGCGGATGGCAGCATTCCAGGGATCTTCACCTGCTTCCACCATGCCTTTGGGAAAATCCCAATAATTAAAGGCCCTCAAAATGAGGAATTCCCAGTCGTTACCTTTTCTTCGGATAGGCACGACCCCTGCTGAGAGGATTGTTGATTTCATTTTTTGATTCTAACTCAAGCAGGCTATCTCCGATAGTTTTAGTCGTCTCATGCAAGGAATTGTCATAGAGGTTTGATTGATCAGAATCCAGAGGGAGGTTAGCCTAAGATGATTAGGAGTCCTTATGCTTAAATCTTTTTTTGTTCTACCATTTTTTATAACCAGCCTTGGGGCCGCGACGATAATTCCTTTTGAAAGAGATGAACCAAGAGTTGATAAATATGATTACATCACCTCAAATAATCGGGAGTCCAAACATTTCCGGAACATGTTTGGAGCAGATAATCAGGGCCAGCTCTATTATCGGGGCTTCGGCATTCAAAATTTGGGGCCAAATCATATTGTGCCTACTATTCCCGAAAATTTAGAAAATCCTGGCAGGGATTATTATTTTGGTACCGATGATCGTGCTCGTCGAGACACTTATATCTGGGTGACGGATTATAATGGTTCCGGTCGTATCTCAGATTTCGCTGAGACAATTTTGTTCTTTCTACCTCGTCATAATCAGTTTCATGTTGAAGAACAAAACGATTCCTTGTTAGTGACTTTAAGTACGGGTGAGGAAGTTAGTTTTTTTACCAAATATAAAACCTTAAACGGCGGTGTCTTAGAAGAGGCTCCACTAGATCTTCATCCTGATCGTGCTCAAAGAAAGCATGCACAGATTACTTACTCCGGTAAAGGAACAATCATCCGCTCTGATGCATGGGGTGCTGATCCAAGATTGGCCAAAAACGTTCAGGTTTTAAAAACTGGACTTCCTGCCTGTAAAATCGCGGGCAATCATTTTTGGACTCAGGAGGGATTTCCTAAGTTTAAATTTACCCGGGATGAAGACGCTTACTCTGTCATCCTGGAAAAATGTGGCAAAGAATATTTACCAGAATAATAAGTTTAAATACCAATTTCTAACTGCAAACGATAAATCCAGTGACTAGAATAAAGATTATCTAATCGATTCTTCTCTTCGGAAAAAGTTAAATCGGTTTGTACTTTAACCAGATGCTGGTTGAAATACTTACTTAGCACCATCGTGTATTGGTTCTGATCATTCTCTCCGGCCAGTGTTTCCTTATCTGCTCTGATTTGTGTTAAGCGAATGGCCGGTTCAATGTTATTCTCAAAAACATATCCAGCTTGAGTATTTATGCCATAGCCTTTATAGATAGCGACTTCGTCAGCACCATCCATGAAAACCGGATCTTTGGCCCAACGTCTGGCATATTCAGCTGACCATGAAAATCCCCGGTATTTATAAAGCGCATCGGCAAAATAAGTTTCCATGTCGCGGTTCAGGCCTTCAGTTGTAAATTGTCTGCCTAACTGTCCACCAGGTCGGGTTGTTTTTTTGTTCACTGAATAAGCAGCACCAATTGAAAACTTAGGTTCAGGTTCACGTGCTAAGTCAGCTTCAAAATAGTCACCATCATTAGTAAATTCTCCCAAGGGAAGCCATTCGATACGGGAAGTATAAGCAAGCCCGTCATCCTTATTCTCTGTGGCGCGGCCTTCACCATTTGAGATAGCAAGTTTTATCCAAAAGGGTTTACTCTCTCCTACACGGTGATAAACTTGTGCACCTAAATCCCGGTCAACATTAAAAATGGCATTCACTAATGAGCGGTCAACAAACTGCTGACTGGCCGAAGAAATAATTCGCTGACGATTACCCGGTAGTTTCGTTTGTCCGTACCAGAAAGTGGTGGCATCAGTTAGTCTCCATCCCACGGCCGCATCCCTTAAAACATTGGGATAATTCGTGCGATCATAATCAAAGTCGCCACGAGTGAAAGAAAATTGAAGTTTATATAAAAGCCGAGGATCCAGAACATGGCCTTCCAGGCGCAAACGAGTTCTGCGCACTGTAAAGTCGGCCACTTCGGCCGAGTATTTCTCGGCTTCTTCTGACTCATATGTAAAACGGCTTTGAACTCTAAAACGAAATTGGGTTTTAAAGTGAGTAGGTTTATGTTCTAGCACCACTCCGTTTTTAAAATAACTGAGTGATTCTCCCAGAGGAGATTCCTCCTGTGCCCAAATCCCAATTGAGAAGATGAACAAGGTTAATAGAGTGAGTATTTTCACGACACATCCTTAATTGAGTAGCCCTATCAAATGAGATCTTATTTTTAAAAACCTTTAATGTCTAAAACTCTTGAGTTATTTTTATAAGATGCAAAAGATTGGAGTAGTGGAAGGTTTTTTCGGTCCCGCTTGGCCAGAGACCGATCGTAAAAGCTATGCAGAGTTTCTTTCTCAGTATGGAGGAGACTTTTATATTTACGCCCCCAAGCAAGATTACCATCTGCGTAAAGGGTGGCGAGATAAATGGGAAAAAGCATATATTCAAGAACTGGCAGACCTGGCGCAATGTTTTCATTCTTATAAAATTCAATTTGGAGTGGGATTTAGTCCCTTTGGTTTGGGAGAAACTTTATCTACTGAAGACCGTAGTTCATTAAAAGAGAAGCTTGAGATTATGAATGGGATCGGCATAGATATGTTGGGATTGTTTTTTGATGATATGCCCATTAAAGCTAATCTTGCCCGGACTCAAATTGAAGCCTATCAGGAAATTAAAAAAAGTTTTCATAAAAAAATCATCTTCTGTCCCTCTTTTTACACTCCTGATCCTATCCTCGATAAAGTTTTTGGACAAAGGCCTAAGCATTACCTGGAAGACATTGCCTCGGGCATCCCCTTGGATGTCGCGATTGCCTGGACAGGTCCTAAAGTCATTTCACCAGTAATTGATCGACCACATTTAATTGAAATACGTGAAGTGCTTAATAGAAAACCTTTTATTTGGGAAAATCTTTTTGCCAATGATGGTCCTCGGAATTGTAAATTTTTAAAGCTAAAGGATTTTTCTGGAAGGGATCAGATATTTTCCGAAACGGAAGCTTTTGCTTTTAATTTAATGAATCAACCTCAGCTGTCAAAAATTTCTTTCTTAGCAGCGAGTGAAGTATTAAAAAATGCTAGCGAAAGTCAGCAAGCATTTGAAAAGGCACTTAGTGAACTTTGTACTCCTGAGTTTAGAGTTTTTATTTTGAAGCATCAAAATAGTTTTTTGAATCAGGGTTTGGATGCAATTAGTCCTACTGAACGAGAAAGCTGGTTGCAGGATTTAAAACAAATGAGTGATCCTGGCGCTCAGGAAATAATGGACTGGTTAGACGGTAAATATTTGGTCGGCAGTGAATGCCTGACGGATTAAGACAAAGTATGCGGCTCTTCCTTGGAATCGACATTCCTGAAGAAATCAAGACTGAAATTGATCATTTTCTCCGGCCTCTGCAGAAATCTCAAAAAGGCTGGGAAAATCCTCATGACTATCACCAGACATTACTTTTTATTGGTGAAACACCGGATCGAGTGGCGGAAGAGATCAAGCTTCGTCTTAAACAATTTTCTTTTGCTCCTTTTAAATTGTGCCTGGATAAATTTTATTTTTTTAATCGAAGAATTATGTACCTGGGATTTAAGCCTTCATCCGAACTGCTTAAACTAAAAAAGCTTATTGATGAGAGTTTTCCAGAGTGGGTGAAGCCGGAAAGCAAACCTTTTATACCTCATATTACAGTCAAACGTTGGCAACGTTATGAATATGATGACTTGGCCTCAGGTTTAGCAACAAGGGAATTCCCTAGTAGAGAATTTATTGTATCTAGCATAGTTTTATTTAAATCTGAGAAAGATCAGGAGGATAAAAAATACCACGTGTTTCATCGCAAGTTTTTTTAAATTTATCTAAAAAAAAAGATAAAAATCTTCGATAGGATATGACCTTTTGAGGGGGAAAATGCGTCGAAAAAATAGAGCTCCAAATTTAACACCAGAAAGATTTGTTTATACCATCGTTCTTGGTTGGGCGACTTATCATTCAATTAAAATTCTGATTATGGATTTTTAGTTATTCATCCATCTCTTCACTTAAGAGGCGGCCACTTTTTGCATCAATGGTTAATTCAATTTCTTTTTCAATGCCTTCTTCTTTTATTTTCCCTTCAAGCTCGTAAACCCAATTACCCTTTTTATCTTTTTCAAAGGCCCATTGGCCCTTGATATCTTTATCTAGCTTTTTGGCGGCCGCTACTGCTGCGGCCAAATCAATCATTCCATCTCCCGGTGTGAATAACTCTTTTTCAATTGAACCACCTGATGCTTT
Source organism: Bacteriovoracaceae bacterium UBA4096 (assembly GCA_002381945.1). Taxonomy (GTDB): domain Bacteria; phylum Bdellovibrionota; class Bacteriovoracia; order Bacteriovoracales; family Bacteriovoracaceae; genus Peredibacter. Next base: position 108,427 of record DFXY01000052.1, on the reverse strand, counting down.
TTCTAATTTTCCATTAGAGTCCAGAAAAACCTCAACTAAAGTGTTTTCTGCTGACTTCACTTTTAACTCAGTTTTGGAATCAACCACCACCACTCCTCCTGGAACATAAGGAGAAGTATTCACGATCTCGATAGGTTTGGCCGGCACTGCCGGAGTTACTTCCTGATCCGTCTTGGTTTGGGCTTGTTCAATGGGTGCTTGAGCGTGGACCAAAGTGATTGAAAAAATTAATAGTGAAGAAATGATGAACGTTTTCATGGTCCCCCCAAAAAGACATAGTAACTGCTTATATTTTATCACAAATTCGGTAGATTTAAGCTATTGAAATTTCAAAGACTTAAGGGTAAAAGAAGCTGGTTTTTAAACATTATAGGTGGTTTTAAATTATGAACGTAATGATATTTTTGTACCTCATTGGTGGTTTAGTGGCCTTGGTTATAGGAGGGGAATTCTTGATTAGAGGGGCCTCGAAACTTGCTGCCGCTATGGGTGTATCGTCTTTAGTCATTGGTTTAACCATTGTGGCCTTCGGAACCAGTGCTCCTGAACTTGTTGTCAGCCTTAAGGCCAGCATGTCAGGTCAGGCCGACTTAGCTGTTGCTAACGTGGTTGGAAGTAATATTTTTAATATTCTCTTTATCCTGGGGGCCTGTGCAGCTTTTGCTCCTTTAATCGTTTCATCTCAGTTAGTCCGTTTGGATGTACCGATCATGGTAGGAGCTTCACTTTTAATGCTCTTCTTTTCCTTAGATCAAAACATCAGCTTTTTTGAAGGAGCAGGTCTCTTTTCTATTTTGGTTATTTATACAATTTTCCTCATCTATAAGAGCCGGAAAGAAACCAACGCTAATAAAAATGTTGAAGATGAAGTCGTTCCTATGACCCTACAAGTGGTCTTGCTGAATTTGTTCTTCATCGGAGCAGGTTTAGGATTATTAATTTTAGGTGGCGGCTGGTTTGTAAATGCAGCAATTGATCTGGCGAAGGCCTTAGGAGTTTCAGACACAGTCATTGGTTTAACGATTGTCTCAATTGGCACTTCTTTACCGGAAGTGGTGACTTCTTTACTCGCCACTCTAAAAGGCGAGAGAGATATTGCCATCGGTAATGTGGTTGGAAGTAATGTGTATAACATACTGGCAATCCTTGGTTTAAGTTCCATGTTGACACCTTCGGGTCTTAATGTTGCCAATGATCTATTTGTGTTCGATTTGCCATTCATGATAGGGGCTTCTGTTGCTTGTCTGCCTATTTTTATTGCAGGCTTTAGAATAAACCGATGGGAGGGCTACATGTTTCTGGGAACGTATGTCCTTTACACTGTCTTTTTAATTTTAAATGCAACTGATCATGCCTATTTTGAAAATTATAAGAGTGGTATAACTTATATCGTGGCGCCGATACTTTTACTCACCCTGTCGGTAATCACGTTTCAAGCTTTTAAGACTGTCAAAATGTCACGAGGTCGATAGACCTCGTCATTGCGTGGCGCGGGCTTTCATTATTTGATTCCTCAGACAAAATCATCTAATGATTAAGCTCATTCTATCTTCCTGCAGCTTGCTCCTGTTTTCAGTTAACCTCCTTGCTTTTGAGGTAAGGCCTAGCACAGAACTTCATTTATTATTCAAGCGCTTTGACCTGGATAAAGATAAAAAGATAACTGTCGAGGATAAAATACCTGAAGATTCACGCTACGTTTTAACCACAATGGGAGGAAAAAAACTTTCAGTCCAAGGAATTTATCCACTATCAAATCTTGCTCAGGAACTAAAATTATCTGAATTAACCGGAGAGGAATTAAACGCTCGAGAAATTTTTATCAATCCGGTAGATAGAATTTCTTACGTTATAAAAGAACGTTTCTGGAATGGTCTTACCCGTCGGATTGATGCTTCAACTTTAGATCAAGTTATTGAAGATCCAAAAATTAAATCTGATAAAAAATATCTTTATGTTCCTTACAGTGACGAAACCACTTACCACTACTACAAGAAGTTAGCGGGCCCTAAGCTGGAAGTGGTCAAGCTCCCTCAAAAAATTCCTCCAGGTTTCATTCTTTCTCTGGGAAATAAACAAGGTCTTTTAAGTCTGGCCTTAAAAGATGGTCAAGGCGTTCCTTATGTCGTTCCGGGTGGACGCTTTAATGAAATGTATGGCTGGGATAGTTTTTTTCATACCCTTGGAACCATGAATGATGGAAGAGTTGATCTGGCACGAGGCATGGTTGAAAACATGGTTTACCAGATTAATCATTACGGAAAAATTCTGAATGCCAATAGAACTTATTATCTCTCAAGGTCTCAACCACCATTTTTAACTTCCATGATCCGGGCGGTTTATCCTGGATTACCTCAAGACAAAAAAAGCCTTGAATGGTTAGGGCATGCCTTAAAGGCTGCCATTAAAGAATATGAAACTGTCTGGATGGGGAAGGATCGATTGACTCCCACCGGTCTTAGTCGCTATGCCGGATTCGATGAAGGCATTCCACCCGAAGTCGAGCCAGGTCATTTTAATGAGGTGCTGAAACCTTTTGCAGTTAAGTATAAAAAAACGATTCCCGTTTTAATGGAGGAGTTTAATAAGGGCAAGATTCAGGACCCAGAACTTAAAGAATTCTTTTATCAAGACCGGGCCTTGAGGGAATCCGGACATGACACCACTTTTCGTTTTCGCACAGGAGGTAAGGACCGGGCCGCTGATTTTGTGACAGTCGATCTTAACTCCCTCCTATACAAATATGAGCTTGATATCGCTCTTTTAATTGACCAGCATTTTGCAGGTGTCTTTGAACAACTGACTGCTCAGCATTTTTATCAAGCTGCTCTCAAGCGGAGAGAATTGATGAAGAAGTTTCTGTGGGATGAAGAAAAGGGACTCTTCTTTGATTACAACTGGAAAGAAGGGAAAATATCTTCTTATTTAAGTGCAACCACTTTCTATCCTCTCTGGGCTGGCCACGGGCATGAAAAGCGTTTTAAAATTCTTTCCATGAAAGAGGCCAAACGTTTATTAACTAATTCCTTAAAAGAGTTGGAACATAATGGTGGCCTATCCGCTACATCAGAAGCTTCCTTAAAAGAATTCGGAGATTCAAAGAGTGAACGCCAATGGGACTATCCTAATGGTTGGGCCCCTCATCAGATCCTCGCCTGGATTGGTTTAAAGGAATATGGATTTAATCAGGATGCTCACCGCCTGATTTATAAATGGCTTTATATGATTACCCGAAATTTCAGAGACTATCATGGCACCATTCCAGAAAAATATAATGTGGTCTCTATGTCCCACAAAGTCTTTTCTGAATACGGTAATGTAGGAACCAAATTTTCTTATATCACGATGGAAGGATTTGGATGGATGAATGCTTCTTATCAATTAGGACTAAAAGAACTTCCCGGGCCTATGCAGACCCGGTTAAGAAACCTCACACCGCCAGAATGGTTAAGGTCGGAAGACACAGCGGAAACCAACTAAATTATCAGCAATGTTTAGATCGTTTTCGCGACCGACAGTAAAGATACCACCACCTTCTTCAGGGTCACCACCACGGTTCATCTGCACACTGGTGGCTTCACCTTGGAAGAAACCGACCCCGTTATCAGAATTAAGAAGGGGATCGGCCGGCATATAATCTGCCTCAGTCCAACCAGGACAGAAAAAAAGATCAACTTCGTTAATTTCTTCTGCCATATTGGCCGGCTCACAAACAGGTGGAGTATCCACTCCAAGAGTGTTTTTATCCCAATCTACCCATTCCCAGGCATTGGCCGCCATATCCCAGATCACTGTTCCATTGGCGAGTTCCAGTGTTCGTTTTTGTTCCTTACCTTGGCCGATAGCTTCAGCTGCACTGTCGTTGGTATCAGTATAAGGATCTAATGGATCAGACACTTGTTTAGGAGGGGTCACCGCATTGCCATTACTGTTACCAGTTGGCAGCATTCGTTTAGTACCGTCATCCAACCAGTTAGGTAAGTGGGCCTCAACTTGGCGGGCAATCGACATCCATTCCTGGTTAGAAATTAAATCGAAGTGATTTTGATTAGCGTAACCTAAGTCGGCACACTTCGCCTGAGCGTCACCAATGGTGATTTGAGTCCAAGGAGCGTCTGCTGGTTGTGAGACTGCTTTTTCTTCGGCCCCTACTTTTTTGGCCTCAAACTGCATAACACAGAAGCGGTCATTCACTACCGGTGCACCAGGGACAGTTGCTGTATCATCCCAAGCTGGAACTTCCACAAAACCGTCTGGACATGTTTTTACTTCCAGTGTGACGTCGGCGGTAGTGACTCCTACTGCGTTGGTTACAGTGACAGTAAATACTTCCGGTGCCATCAGTGCATCTGGTATTCCGGTGATTTCACAAGTTAAAGCATCAAATGATGCCCATGCCGGAAGACCCGGTGTAATTTCACACAGAGTGATAGGAGATCCATTGTCCTGTAGGATTGCCGGTAACCCAGTCATGGCAGAATTGATATAGCCTGGGAAGCCTTTGGAGCCAGTGTAATCCAGTGTTGGTTTATCAGCGGTGGCCGTAATCGTCACAATCGCCGGATCAGATGGACCTTCACTATTAGTTGCAACAATCGAGTACACTTGATTATTCAATACAACATTAGGAGCACCCGAGATGATACAAGTTTCCTGGTCGATACTTAATCCATCGGCCAGGGCAGGAGTACTTTCACATGTTAAAACTGCAGCACCATTAAAATTAAAGACGGTTGGAACAATGACCGGATCAATGGTGGTACCCACGCTCACATTAATATTTGGCGCACCATAATCTAATTCAGGAACATCACCAATGACTTTAATCGCAACATAGGCTGGATCAGAATCCCCGGCGTTATTAGTTGCCACAACAGTATAGATCTCGTCCACCGTCTCGGAGGCAATTCCGGAGAACACACAAGTAATCGGATCAAGGGTCATCCAAGCTGGTGGTGCCGGTGTTGAAACAACCTGGCAATCGGTAATAGTAGAACCATTTTCATTTAAGGTTGTCGGGACAACGTTTAAGTTTTGATTATAGTTAATGGTAGTTCCGGTTGAACCAATATAACTAAGGGTAGGTGGTGTTTCACCTATGTTGATTGAAACGGTGCTAGTACCCTGACCTTCATTATTGGTGGCAGTAATGGTGTATTCAATTGCTGCCTGGTTAGCAGTCGGAGTCCCGGATATCACACAAGTGTTTGCATCAATCACGAGTCCATTAGGCAGAAGTGGTGTTGATGAACAAGCGCTAATGGCGGCACCATTTCCGTTAAGAGTTGTGGGAGTAATGGTCATAGCGACGCCGATCTGACCAGAGGTACCAGTTGCTCCTGCATAACTAATTTGCGGAGCGGAAGCAGAAATGGTGATGGTTACATCTGCACCGGCCGAAGCTCCTGCTGAGTTATAGGCCTGTACCGTAAAGATTGTTGCCATCATTACATCATCAGGAGTTCCGGTGATTTCACAGGTGTTAGGATTAAGAGTGGCCCAAAGAGGAAGTCCAGGGGTTACCAGACAGTTTGTAATCGGTGAGCCTTTATTGTCCAATGACATCGGCGTAATGGTAAGTGGTACACCAAAAACTCCGCTGGAAGGTGAGCCAACATAACTTAATACTGGGACTCCAGCGGTCACGGTCAGAGTCACACTGGCCGCAGCTGAATCACCTGAATCATTCTTCGCCACAATACTATAAGTGGTGGCACTCATCTGAGCATCTGGCACACCGGATATTTCACAGGTTGTTTGATTTAAAGTGGCCCACAGAGGAAGACCTGGTGTGGCCGTACACTGACTAATAGCTGAACCATTAGTTTCAAGAGTTGTTGGGGTTACCAGCATGGCCGTATCAATTTCAACAGTCGTTCCGGCAGCTCCCGCATAACTCAGATTAGGCACTGCAACTCCGGCCGATAATGTAACCGAGGCCACAAAACTTCCGACATTATTGCCAACTGTCACATTATAAGTTGTGGCCGGTAAATTAGCATCAGGAGTTCCTGAGATCACGCAAGTAGTACCATTGATGCTCGCCCACAAAGGAAGAGCAGGAGAAATGGTACAAGTTTCAATGGCAGCGCCGTGATCATTAAGTAAGGTTGGATTCACAGTCATTGGAAATCCAATATCTCCATTTGTTCCGGCAGCACCGGTGTAGCTTAGTTCAGGAGCGGAAGCGCTGACACTGATTGTGACATTGGCAGCAGCTGAATCTCCCGTAGCGTTTTTGGCCACGATTGAGTAGATGGTGGCCGGCTGAACAGCATCCGGTGTTCCGGTAATGGTACAAGTTCCCTGATTGAGGGTTGCCCATAAAGGAAGACTTGGAGTTGGTGTACAACTGATAAGTGAAGAACCATTGGTATTTAATGTTGTTGGTTGAATGGTTACTGGAGCTCCGAAAACCGCATTGGTTCCCAAAGATCCAACATAACTTAAATCAGGAACAGACTGACCAACCGACAATGTGACGGTTGCACTAGAGGTTCCTAGTCCATTTTCTGCAGTAATCGTATAAACGACAGAGCTTGAATTACTTGGTGGCGTTCCGGAAATCACACAAGTGGTGGCATTGATGCTCGCCCAACCTGGAAGACCTGGAGTTGCGGTACAGGCAGTAATGTTTGAACCATTATCATTTAATGTCGTTGGACTGACCGTCATCAATACACCAATTGTTCCATTGGTGCCTGAAGCTCCCGCATAACTTATTGTTGGCACAGTTGAATTAACAGAAAGAATTACCGGAGCGGCAGCGGAAGTTCCGGAAGAGTTGGTAGCGGTGATATTAAAAGTAGTCGCTGCGAGATAACCAGTTGGTGTTCCTGAAATCACACAGGTCGTCCCATTAATGATGAGCCCACTTGGCAGTGATGGAGTTGAAGTACAATTACTGATCGCTGATCCATTCTGATTCAAACTTGTCGGTGCCACATTCATGGCAACACCGATATTACCGGTGGTTCCAGCTGCTCCTGAGAAGCTAAGATCTGGCACGGTATTTCCAACTGAAAGAGTCACTGGTGAAGTGGTCGAACCAATTCCGTTGGTCACAGTGATGTTGAAAACGGTTGGTGGTAAATTGGCATCCGGGAATCCGGTAATGGCACAAGTAGTAGTATTAAGTGAAGCCCATGTCGGAAGCATTGGTGAACTGGCACAACCAGTGATAGTTGAACCGTTTTCCGTTAAGACTGTCGGATTCACTGTCATCATGAGACCATAAGTTCCGTTAGTTCCAGCAGCTCCAACATAACTTAAAGTTGGTGCAGCCGAATTAATTGCTAATGAGAAACTGGCACTTAAGGAGACACCGACACTATTTTTTGCTGAAACGGAGTAATTAGTATTCGCCTGGAATTGGTCTGGGGTACCTGTAATTTCACAAGTGGCATGATTAATAATTGCCCAAGCAGGTAAAGTAGGAGAAATAATACATTCAGTGACTGTGGCACCGTTTGAGACTAATGAGGTCGGTGTGATGGTAACAGGCGTCCCCATATCAGCAGAAATCGCAGCACCACCATAACTAATTTCGGGAATAGCAGGATTAACTGTTAAAACCACTGTGGTTGTATTTGAACCAGCTGGGTTCGTTGCGGTGATGTTATAAGTGGTTGCTGCCAGTGAATCAGTAGGTGTACCAGAAATTACACAAGTATTAGGATGGATACTGGCCCATACAGGAAGACCTGGAGAAGCAGTACAACCACCAATGGCAGCACCGTTATCATCTAAAGTCGTAGGAGTCACACTTAAGGCCGTTTTGATTCCAATTGTGGTTCCTGCTGCTCCAGCATAACTAATTTGTGGTGCTGAAGCCCCTACACTTAATGTTACGTTGGCATTAGTTGTACCGGCAGAATTGGTCACAGAAATGGTATAGATAGAAGCAACTGTTACGACGCTTGGTGTACCTGTGATCGCGCAGTTCGAAGGATTGAGCGATAATCCAGTTGGAAGAGCTGGTGAAGTCGTACAGTTAGTGATGTTGGAACCGTTATCATTTAATGTTGAAGGCGACACCGACATAGGAACGCCGATATTTCCATTGGTTCCAAGAGAAGCATCATAACTTAACGTTGGAGCTGTCGCGTTTATAGTAAGAGTTACATAAGCACCATTTGAAGGTCCAACGGAGTTAGTCGCAGTAACAATGTAGTTAGTTGCGGCCTTCGTTACAGTTGGAGTTCCCGAGATCACACAAGTGATATTATTAAGTGATAAACCAGTTGGAAGAGCTGGCGTCACTGTACAAGATTGAATGGGGTCTCCATTATCATTTAATGTGGTTGGAGTCACAGTCATGGCTTGATTGATACCGCCAGTTGTTCCTGTGGCCCCAGCATAACTGATAACTGGAACCGCTTGATCCACTGAAATCGTGACGGGCGTCGATACTGAATCACCAATGTTATTCGTAGCTGTAATGTTAAAGGTTGTTGCCGGTAGAGCGCCTGATGGCGTTCCGGTAATCACACAAGTATTAATATCAAGTGATAGCCATGCAGGAAGAGCAGGTGAGGACGTACAGCCATTGATAGGATCACCATTAGCGATGAGTGTGGTTGGAGTCACAGTCATTGGGACTCCTATATCTCCACTAACCGAGGCACCGGCATAACTAATCACCGGAACTTCAGCATTGACTGTAAGAGTAAGAGTTGCCCCTGTGGAAAATCCCACTGAATTTTCGGCGGTAATCGTGTAAGTCGTCATTGGAAGAGATGCATTGGGAGTACCAGTGAGCGTACAAGTTGCAGCATCGAGTGTTATCCAAGCCGGGAGAGCTGGTGAAGCAGTACATGACATGAGATTTTCGCCAAACTTTTCCAGTGTGGTTGGAATGACATTCAAACTACCAGTATAATTAATCGTCGTTCCCGTTGAACCCGAATAGCTCAGAACCGGTACTTGTTGGCCAGCTGTAAGAAGAAGGTTATAGGAAGCGGAACCAATAGAGTTGGTGACAGTGATTAAGTGGGCCGCTTTATAATTTCCTGGAGGCGTACCAGTGATTACACAAGTTGTTGCATTGATGCTTGCCCAACCAGGAAGAATAGGATCGGCGGTACAAGCTTGAATGACACTTCCCTGATCATTTAAAATGGTAGGTGTAACAGTCATTGGAACGCCAATCGTTTCACCGTGAGCATCAGCTCCCGAGTAACTGAGTAGCGGAGCTGAAGCCGCAACACTGATAGTTACCGTGGCATCTGTAAAATTACCTGAACTGTTAGTTGCCTTAATTGTGTAGATAGTTGCCATGGAAGCTTCGTCAGGAGTTCCAGTAATCGAACAGTTGGTTGGACTTAAAGCGGCCCATACAGGAAGTGCCGGAGTGCTGGTACAGCTGACGATGGCAATTCCGTTGTCATTAAAAGCTGATGGTGTGACGTTCATCGGAACGCCAAAAGTTCCATTTGTTCCGAGAGAACCTACATAACTAAGTGTCGGTGCATCCGAGTCTACGGAGAGTGTAACTTGAGCTACTGCTGATGATCCCATTGGGTTAACAGCGGTTATTGAATATGTGGTTGTCGGTAGTGGCGCGTCCGGCGTACCTGAGATCACACAATTTGAAGAATTTAAATTCGCCCACAGAGGTAATGCCGGAGTCACATTACATTGTGTGAGGGCCGCCCCACCATTATTAAAAGTGGATGGTGTCACTAACATCGCTCCACCAATACCGCCGTTGGTTCCGGTTGAACCGACATAACTTAAAGTCGGTGCCTTGGCCCCAACAGTGATATTAACGACAGCACCGGATGAAGGACCCGAATTGTTGTGAGCAGTAATAGTGTAAGCAGTACTTGCTTGAGCTGATGTTGGGGTACCAGTAATGGCACAGGTTAAAGGATTAAGTGTGGCCCATCCAGGAAGAGGAGGAGAGACAGTACAATTATTTACCGGATCACCATTATCATTCAAAGTTGTTGGCGTGATCGACATGGCATTGCCATAGAGTCCACTGGTGCCAGTGGCACCTGCAAAACTGATCGTCGGAACAGCAGCATTTACTGTGAGAGTGACTGTGGCACCTGTAGAAGTACCGGCAGAGTTTGTTGCTGTTATAGTATAAGCTGTCGCCGGAAGAGTTGCATTTGGCGTTCCTGTGATGACACAAGTTAAAGGATTAAGTGTTGCCCATCCTGGAAGTCCGGGAGATGCAGTACAAGCTGAGATCGCCGCTCCATTTGCATTTAAAGTGGTTGGCGCAACAGACATCGCCACTCCAAAGTTTCCGAGCGTCCCGGTAGCTCCGCTATAACTAATATCAGGGACAACAGCGTTCACGCTCAAAGTAACCGACGCTCCCGTTGAGAATCCCTGAGTGTTACCTGCCGTAATTGTAAATACGGTAGGACTTAATGCTTGAGTCGGGGTTCCGGTAATGACACATGTACTAGCATTCAAAGTGGCCCAAACTGGAAGTCCGGGAGAAGCAGTACAAGTTGTAACTGCGGCCCCATTATCAATGAGAGTAGTAGGCGTCACTGTCATAGGAATATTAAATGTTCCTGTTGTTCCAGTTGCTCCAGAATAACTTAGTGTCGGTGGTGCCAGGTTTTGTACTGCTAATGTGACTGTCGCTGGAGTAGAAGCTCCCAGCCCGTTAGTCGCTGTCACTGTAAATGTAGTCGAAGGTAATGTGGCGTTTGGTGTACCCGAGATCACACAAGTTAGAAGATTTAATGAAGCCCAACCTGGAAGTCCCGGAGAAATGGCACAACTACTAATTGGTGAACCATTGTCAGATAATGTCGTCGGAGTGACTGTCATGGCATAACCAATAGCACCGGTTGTTCCGATGGCACCCGAGTAACTTAAGCTTGGAGTTGTTGCATTGACTGATAAGGTTACACTCGCAGCCGCTGAAGTGCCTGCTGAGTTAGTTGCAGTAATAGAATAGGTTGTGGCAGCTAAAACCGCATTTGGTGTACCAGTGATCGTACAGGTTGAAGAGTTAAGAGTCGCCCATGCTGGTAGACCCGGTGAACTGGTACAGCTAGAAATGGTAGCACCATTGGCCGCGATGGTAGTCGGACTTACTGACATGGCCGAACCATAGGTTCCAGTTGTTCCACTGGCACCAGCATAACTTAATGTTGGGGCAATTGGATTAACTGTAATAATCAGCGTTGAACCAGTTGAAGGGCCTGCTGAGTTAGTTGCTGTGATGGTATAGGTCGTTGCCGCCGCAGCCACGGTAGGTGTGCCGGAGATCACACAAGTGGTTGGGTTAATCGTTAAACCGGCAGGTAATGCCGGTGAAGCCGTACAACTCGTAATGGAAGCACCATTACTTGAACGAGTTGTCGGTGTAATCGACATAGGAGAACCAAAACTACCAGTCTTACCAGTAGCGCCGGCATAACTAAGAGTTGGAACTGCCGGATTCACTGTAAGGGAAACCGTCGTTGAACTTGAACCAATGGCATTGGTTGCTGTGATGGTAAAAGTTGTGGCCGGTAAGAGTGTATTTGGCGTCCCAGTAATGGCACAAGTTGTAAGATTAAGTGTTGCCCAAGCTGGCAACATTGGTGAACTGTAACAAGTCGATATTGATGATCCGTTTGGATTAAGAGTGGTTGGTGTTACTACCATGGGAGAACCATAAGTCCCAATAGTCCCTGTCGCTCCAACATAACTCACAGTGGGAGCTGCTACAAACTTAACTTCTATTGAAACCACGGCACCACTGGAGTTACCAATCAGGTTAGAAGCGGTAATGATATAGGTTGAATTACTTTCTGCATCCGGTGTTCCTGTGATTGCACAAGTATTCGGATTCAAAGTTGCCCAGCTTGGAAGTGCAGGAGAAGCTGTACAGCCATTAATGATGGAGCCGTTAGCGTTTAATGTCGTTGGAGTAATGCTCATTGGATTATTCAAATAACCGGTGGTACCAGTTGATCCAATGTAACTTAAAGTAGGAACTTTAGCCGAGACTCCCAGTGTAACGGTGGTTGATGATGACCCAGCGGAGTTAACTGCCGTGATTGTATAAGTTGTATTAGAAAGAGAATTGTTCGGTGTACCCGAGATCACGCAGGTCGTGGCGTTGATGCTGGCCCATGCTGGCAGGGCCGGTGAACTGGTACAGCTTGAAATTGTGGCACCTTTATTATTTAGAGTCGTAGGTGTCACAGTCATTGCCACACCGAAGGTTCCTGAAGTTCCACTTGCACCGGCGTAATTAATGACGGGTGCCAGAGCATTCACTCTTAAAGTTACACTTGCCGCGACCGAGAGACCGGCGGAGTTTAGAGCGCGTACACTGTATGTGGTTGAAGGTAATGTTGTGGCAGGTGTTCCTGAAATAACACAAGTGTTCGGGTTTATGGTGGCCCAATAAGGAAGACTTGGAGTGACAGTACAGCTGCTAACAGCGGCACCATTGTCTATCAAAGTTGTAGGGGCCACACTCATCGGAACACCGAAAGAACCAATGGTTCCTGTGGCCCCGATATAGCTAATAATTGGAGCAGAAGCTCCTACACTTAAAGTAACATTGGCACCAATTGAAGTACCGGCAGTATTCGTTGCACGGATAGTATAAGTCGTTGCGACTGAAACAGCCGTTGGCGTACCAGTGATCCGACACGTATTTGGGTTTAATACGGCCCATGCTGGAAGGCCTGGAGTACTCGTACAACTAGAGATAGCTGATCCATTGGCACTGACAATTGTCGGAATGACTGACATTGGTACACCAACGGCACCATGAGTTCCGAGTGAGCCGACATAACTAAGAGTTGGAACTGCGGGATTCACCGTCAAAGTGACATTGGCACTTGATGATCCCATCGCATTGGTAGCTGTAATACTATAAGTTGTGGCACTTAAAATAGTTGTCGGTGTTCCTGAAATTCTACAAGTTGCAGGATTCAGAGTGGCCCAAACTGGAAGTGATGGCGTGCTGGAGCAACTTGTAATGGCCGAACCATTTGCGGTAAGAGTTGATGGCACGACACTTAAAGCGTTGCCTAGAACCACTGTTTTCCCAGTGGAGGTGGAATAACTAATAGTTGGAGGAGCTGCATTGGCACTTAAGGTGACTGTGGCCCCCGTTGATGAACCAGCAGCATTATTTGCAGTAACAACATAGTTAGTAATACTTAAAGCCGAAGTTGGAGTCCCTGAGATAACACAAGTTCCAGGATGCAGTGTTGCCCAGGAAGGCAGAGCAGGTGTAACGGTACAACCTGTAATCGGCGTTCCATTAGTTATTAAAGTTGTAGGTGTAACCGACATGGCCACTCCAACTGTTCCAACTGTTCCTGTTGCTCCGAGATAACTTAAAACCGGAGCAGATGGAACCACTCTAAGACTGACAGTGGCACCTAAGGATGAACCCAACGGACTGGTAGCAGTAATTGTATAATGAGTTGTTCCCATCGTGGACGAAGGTGTTCCGCTAATTACACAGGTGGTTGGATTAATCGTGATCCCTGCAGGAAGTGCAGGAGAACTGGTACAACTGCTAATGGCCGGTCCATTAGCAATGATTAGAGTTGGCGCGACATTGAAACTACTTCCAAGACCGATCGTTGTCCCAAGGGCCGCAGCATAACTGAGAATTGGACGAGCGGTTAAAGAAAGGGTAGCTGAGCCCAGGTTTGAGATGGAAGAGTTCGCTATCACTTCATAGCTAAACTGAGCAATACCAGTTCCATAAGTATAACTAGTGATTCCCACCGTACAGGCCCCACCACCACATGAGCAGGCGGTTGTCACTGATGCATTGGAAACATTTGAAACAAAACACTGAGAAGCGAGATCATTATCGATATCGGTATAAGGCAATGAAATGGTGCTTTCTACTCCAATGCTTATATTGGCAGGTGTAATTGTATAGGCGACAGGAGAATCATTCACTGGAGTGACTATCAAAGATGCTAATGCCGTATTTGAAGTCAGACTATTAGTCACATTGAAATTGAAACTCGCTGGACCGAAGTATTCTGGCAAAGCTTTAATGCCAATTTTACAAATACCCAGTGTACAGGTACAGGGCTGAGTCAGTGTGACATTGGTTAAATTTGAAACAGTACATGAAGTCGCAAGATCCCCATTATCATCGGTGTAATTAAGTTTGATAAGTCTTTCAGTGTCCTCGCTAATTGATACAGAAAGATTCTGGGCCACAGGTGCGAGGGGAACTGCTTGAGCAGGTGAAACCTGAACTGAATTTGACTGTGCCTGACCATTTGAATTTTTTGCAATAACAACTACTGAATAAGTTTCCCCATTCGTTAAACCAGTTAAAACATAGGATGTTGAATAGACTTGAACTGAGCTAGACACGTTAGTTGAGTGTGCCCGATATCTTAATTCGTAAAATTCTGCGTATGAGCTTGTGGACCATGAAATGGCCGCAGCCGTATTCGCAGCAGTAGCAGAGAGTATGTTAAAAGTAGATGGTGCATTGTTTTGGAAATTATCAGATGGAGCTTCACTGGCCTGTGAGCCGGTAGCTTTTACAGCAGGACCTTCATTACATCCCGCTAAAAGACTCAATAATGTGAGAATAATTAAAATATATTTCATATTTATTTAATTACGCTTCCTCTCCAAACTTTTAATAAACAAGTTTTTCATAAAGGCTTATCGGCACTTTGGGAGATTTCTTTTCAGTGACTTAGCTTAAGTTTGGGTGGGGAATTTTCGGAAAAAAATACCTAGATTGGTAATGGGATTTCAAGCCTTTATAAGGCTTGAAATAAGAGAAGAAGATTTTAATGGTCAACTAATTTTGTTGTAGGCTTATCACATGGTCATTTCGGGAGTCGATGATAGAAGATCAACTTCCATGGTTATTTCTGCTTTTAAAAGTCGTGAAACCGGGCAATTATTTTTTGCGATCTGAGTGGCCTCATCAATTTGATTTTTATTTGCACCGGGTACATTAAGAGTAACTGACAAATGAACAGCAGAGATCTTTAAATCTTCCAATGTGACTTCTGCCTTAACATCAATTGATTCAGCTCTTAATTTTTTCTTTTCTAATTCTCCTGCCAGGGCCATCGCAAAACAACCTGAGTGGGCAGCTCCAATCAGTTCTTCTGGATTAGTACCTCGTTCATTCTCAAATCTTTTTGCAAACGAATAAGGTACTTTATCCAACACTCCGCTCTCAGTACTCAGTGTTCCATTTCCTTGCTTGAGATTACCTTGCCAGTGTGAAGTTCCTGATCTTTTCATAATGACTCCTTTATTGATCATGATTTTTTAACTAGCAAGCTTGGTGCCAGAGTCATCATGACGGATCGCCAAGTGGGGGGGGCGGATTTTTTTGCTATGATTTTCATTATGAATTTTGACTACAATGAAATTCTGAATATTCTTTATGACACTCTTGAAAGTTGGTTCTTGGGGTTTGTTGCCTCACTGCCTAATGTGGTTGCGGCCGCTATTGTTGCTGTCGCTTTTTGGTATCTGGCAAAAGTAGTCCGCACTAGTGTTTCCCATTTAGTTCTACGTTTTTCATTGAACATTCCCGTGGCCCATCTTTTAGCGGGTGTTTTTCAAGGGATCACTGTTTTGTCTGGCTTCTTTATAGCATTAGGAATTTTGAATTTGCATAAAACTGTGACCTCTTTGCTGGCCGGTGCTGGAGTAGTGGGTCTTGCGATTGGTTTTGCTTTCCAGGAAATTGCTTCAAATTTTTTATCGGGAGTTTTTATTGCATTTAGAAAGCCCTTTAAAATTGGTGATATCGTCAAAGTGAAAGGTTATGAAGGTGAAATTCATGATGTTGACTTAAGGACCACCCGAATTATGACCGTTGATGGCATGGACGTCATGATACCCAATAAAGACATGTTCACTTCGGCCGTGACTAATTTAACTTTTATTCCCCAAAGACGAGTTGAACTTGATATTGGAGTTTATTATGGACAAGATTTAAGAAAGGCCCGCAATATCGCTTTAGATGCCCTGGAGGGCGTAGAGGGAAGAGTGCTTGATCTCAAGCCAGAAGTCTATTATAGATCAGTTGTGGACAGTGTGACGACCTTTCGGGCATTGGTGTGGATTGAAAAATCAGATCCCACCAGTTATTTGATAGCTCTCAATGATATAATTTTGCGATTGAAGGATGCCTTTGAAGCGAATGCCATTACTGCAGCATACCCAGTGCATGTGGAATTTCAAATTCCCGGTAGAAATTTTCCCCATTTCGATTTACATCAAGAACATCCTCATTTTCCTAAACATTGAGTATAATAATTCCATTATCTAATTTTTTTTATGGGTGAAATGAAATGCGAATAATTTTAAGAGCTTCAATCTGGCTTGTTATTATTTTGATGATCCACGGGTGCAGTCATAAGTCTGTGCCAAAATTAATATTAACCAGCTTCCCATCAGGAAAAACAGAAGCTTTCTCAGGACTCTTTTATGAAGGAGTTAATTCTGACGGAGAGTTAATTTTCTGGACACATTCGGACCGGGGTCCTAATGCAGATAGTTTTAAGGATAAAAACACCGGACTGATTCATCGACCTTTCGTTGAACCTAGCTACCAGCCGCGTTGGATTAAATTTGTCTATAACCCCAAGAAGAATAAAATTCAGTACAAAGAAGAAATTGGATTAACTTTACCTAACGGGAGAGCAATTACAGGGCTCCCAAATCTACCTGCGAAGAAAAATCGCACAGGTGATGAGACTCCAGTGACGATGGGAAATATTAAGCTCGCCTTCGATCCTATGGGAATTGATCCGGAAGGACTATGTAAGCAAGGTGATCACTTGTGGATGGTAGAGGAGTATGGCCCATCAATCTTGAAGTTCGATCAAAAGGGAAGGTTGATTAAAAGATATTTGCCTAAAGGGTACTTTGGAAAACAAAGTGAAACTTTAAGAGAAGTGCTGCCAGAAGCTTTGATGAGGCGGAAACTTAATCGTGGATTTGAAGGCATTGCCTGCTCTAAAAATAAGCTTTACGCCGGTCTGCAAACTCCTCTGGCAGAAGATGGTAAAAAGACTATTATTATAGAGTTTGATCCGGAAATGGAAGTTGTGAGTAAGGTGCTCTTTTATCCAATGGATAAAGAAGCAGATAAAATTGGGGATATGGTCTTTAAAGGAGATCGTTTGCTGGTTTTGGAACAAAATAGTGAAGTCGGTCCAGAAAGTTTTCATAAAGTTTTTGAAGTTAAAATAACAAATGAGAAACTACTCCGAAAAAGACTTCTTATAGATCTGGTGAAAATTGGGTATGACTTCGCTGATAAGGTGGAAGGGCTTGCCTTGACTGAAAGGGGTACGCTTTTTTTTGTGAATGATAATGACTTTGGCCTAGCGGGCCCAATTCATAAGAAAACGAAAAAAGCGGTCATAGACCCATCGAAGAAAAGTATCCTGGGACACATTGAACTGTAGTCCCAGGTAAATTAATTATTCCAGTTCTAAACCGTTTTCTGTTTTGAGTAAGTATCCAGAGATCTTGTCTCCGGTTTTGAAAGCACAATGTTTTACCGAGATATATTGATCAAACACGAACTCAACATCAAGTGGGCACATCATATGAGGTCGCCAGCTTTGACCTGCCTGAGAAAGGTTAATATCCAATTTGATCAAACAAGAATAAGGGTCATCAACATTAGTAACAACTTGTTTGACGACGCTGGAAAACTGGGCTTCGTAAGTTGAACAAGCAAAACTACACATTGAAAAAAGCATTGAAAGAACAATGAAAAATTTCATATGGCCACCTTTGGTTTGATTTAAGTGGCTGAATATCATAATCAACTGGCAAAAAGCATTAAGATTGAGTCAAGATCATCCCTGATTATTTTGAGATTCTCGAGCGCGCCACTCCTTGTTCTCGGGCTCTTGGGGATCAATGATTCCACTGGGCGTTTCTTTTAATGGTAAGTCCAGATCATGCTCATTGATAGAATTCCTGATTTGTTTAAGCACCATATCTGTGGGGATATGAATTTTTTCAGTCACCAGAATCAGGATTTTATGGAGATCCCCCTTAGTCATTGAAAATTCTTCATCAGTGATCTCAGGCCAGTTCTTTTTTACTGCCTTTTCAAGCTGTTCATATTTTAGCTGATTATTTTCAAACATAAATCCTCCTTATCCTTGCATAAGACTTGGTGAGTCTTGAAAGGGTCTGGCATCCACAGGAATGTCTAGAGTGAAAGTAGTTCCACGTTTAAAATCACTATCTATGCCTACCGATCCTCCATGAGCTTCGGCCACACCTCGAACCAAGGCCAACCCTAATCCCCAGCCTTTTTTGTTGTCGCGTTTAGCTTTTAAAGCGCGCCGGTAAATTTGAAATATAGTTTCTTGCTCGTTGGCCGGAATGGGAGGTCCCCAATTATGTACTCGAAGAATCATCCTACCATCCTTCGCGATAATATTTACCGTGATTTTCGTCCCAGGATTTCCATACTTGATTGCATTGGAAAGCAAATTCTCGAGGGTACGTTTCAATGCTTCCTGATCCCAGTACCCCTCAGTCTTTTCTCCAACTAATTCAAACCTGTCTCCCTGTTGAGCTTTAAATTCGACGAGGAGTTCTTGTGTGATAGCGTAAATGTCACAATAGCTCAGCTTAAGAAAAAGCTTCTGACCATATTTGAGAGTGAGGGAGTCCAGCAGCTGTCCAATCATTTGATCTATCCGACGGTGATTATCTTTGATCCTTTGGGCATAGGTTACAACCTTGGAATTATTTGGATTTCTTAAAATCATATCGGCCGCGATGCTGGCAGCATTAAGAGGATTCCTCAGATCATGTGTGAGGGTTGCGACAAATTGCTCTTTAATTTCTGTCTGTACTAAGCTAAATCCCATCGCTGCGTTAGTCATTGCATCATCAATTGCCGCATGAATGTTTTCAGCCTCATCGTCGGATAATTCGATGTGTGCTTTGGAAAGAATATTAAAAAAAGCGCTTCGTAAGCATTTATATTCAATGATTAAACTTTCTGGAGTGTACAAAGTCAGCCGTGCGCGCTCACCACCATGCTCAAAAGATAGCGTATTTGATTCATTAACATTTCTGCGAGGATAATCAGGACTTAATACTTCTGCAAAATTTACAATGAAAGCGGGAATTGTATTTGTCAATATAGGATCAGGGACATTATTGGCCTTAGAAATCCTCTGTCTGACATAGGTTTTCCATAACTCCAATATATCATCGACTTTTTCAATAATGGCCTTGGATTTTTCTGTTAACTTATCCTGATCTTTTAAGAGATCAGTTGCTAGAATGTTTTCAGGAAAAGAATGATCCTTAAATTGATGATCCATAACGCTTTATTTTAATCGTTAAGAATCAAGCCGTTCTTAAATTTTGACTTAAGATAAAACAAGCAAAAGATACTGAGTTTTATAATTTTCTATTTTCTATTCGAGATACGTTTTTGGTTAAGTGCTTTTTTACAGCGAAGTTCAGTGGGCACAAAATCGGCCATCTTCTCGGTGCAGTGATAAACTTGTCCTCTGCAACTGACAGTATGAGATTGCACTCCAATTAAAGTATTATCCCGCTTAACGACCTGAATTTCTTCTTCCGGACACCCAACGTGACTCGTAAATTTGGATTCAAAGGTTGAACAACCAACCATTAATAGACTTAAGAAAAGCAAGGTCATTTTCATAGGTCACTAATCGGAATTCGCTGCTCAAAACTTTAATGCCTTTAGTAAGGCTTTAATAACTAGCAGTGTCTTCACCTGATGCTCCCAAAGCACTATAACTTTACCTGAATGAAGAGCTTACTTGTGGGCCTGTTTTTATTCTTTCATTTCAATATCCAAGCTCAAACCAAATATGAACTTGAAAGGATTAATTTCTATCCTAAAGTAAAGTCCTATGCTGAAGTTAATTATTCTTATCAGACGCATTTTATCAGTACACCTAATAATACTTTAAGAAGTAGTGAAGTACGGAACTACAAAAATATTTTCAATTTAACGTACGCTCAGAAATTGAAATGGCTATTTATAGGGACAACTGTCTCATATGAAGTGGCATCAGAGAGTGCCGCTAATTATGGAATATCTTCTAAAGACAGATTTTCCAGCCAAGGTTTCAAGGAGCCTGCTTTCTTCCTGAAAACCCGCTTGCGAGCGCAGCATGAAGACAAAGGTAATATCGATTTGTACCTGTCTTTTTCTGACAGTTACGGTTCAAGGGAAATTGGAAAAAGCTCAGCTAATCGTTTGAACGGAGGAAATTCTTTTACTGCGAGGATTAATCACGGAATGCATGAAAACGAATGGGAATTCAGTAATAATCTAGACTATACATTTTTTGATGAAGGCGAAGAACATAATGAGTTCACAAAAATTAAACACGACTTGGGCTCATTCAGTATCTTCAATTATTTCTTCGTTGTTCAGTACCGGATTAATCCATGGCTTTTCTTAAATGCAGGAGTGGGAGTTGAATACCGTACCGTCCAGGAAATATCTGACCGGCTCGGTGAAAAACGTGAAATTCAGGAAGGGACAGGAAGCCGCTTTCAACTGGGAATTAAAAGACCTTTAAGTGAATGGTCATTAGTAGAGTTAAGATATGAGCTTAGACGCAGCAGTTATTTTGTGAATGGGAAATCGAGTTTTGATGGGGACTCTATTCAGAATTCGATATTTCTTTCCTTAATTCATGGATTTTAAAATCTTTGCTTGAAACCTAGAGCGAGGGAGACTTCATCCTGGGGATTAATAACTCTGCTGTTATTAAATAAATTGACGATAGTGATATCATTCATACCAGCTTCTATATAAAAAAGTTTTGATTCTTTTTTATTATAGGCCACGGTTATTCCCAGATTCAACAGCCCACGTATTGAACCTATGGGATAGTAACTATCCGGAGCTGTCCCATAATCATGGGTGTGATATTTAATTCCCAGTACGTGAAACACATTTAATCCAGCGTGCAGGGCGATTCGTTTCCAATGGAAGAATTCATAGGTTTGTCTCAAAGTGACTGTTTCGATGAGTGGTCCGCCAGAAACCTCAGACGGTACAAATCCATACATACCGCCAATGGAATAGCTAGAAAATTCTTTTCCAAGTCCAAGGGAGATAAGCCCCACTTCACCAGCAAACTGTGAATTAAAGTGATTGATATAAGTTAAGCCATTGGCCTGAATTGATAGAAGCATGCCTAAGCTAAATATCCACTTTTTGATGTTGAATTCCTCCTGGCCCAATCATTAACTCGAAGTAGGAGCCCTTTGAGGGAGCCCCTATTGTTATGTGAGTGGCCCTTCCAAAGGTCGATTCTTCCGGCGTATGATTGTGGCCTGTGAAGAAATAGTGAATGTTATGTAAATCGACCAGCTCTTGCCATCTTTTGATTTGATCGTCAGTGAATCTATCTCGATCATTGGGTGGCACATGGGCAATGAGGATACGCTCACTTGCGTTTGATTCAAACAGGCGAGCTTCTACCCATGCGGTGTCAGGTACCGTCCCGGAGTTTTCCCAATTATTATTGTCAAAAATGATGAACTGGACTCCCTTATAGGAGAAAGCGAAATCTCGATGCCCAAACATTTTTTTATAAATGGGATCCCCATTGGCAAGAAGGTCGTGATTACCCACTGCCACCAGATAAGGATATTTAAGCTTATTTAAAAAACGTCGTGAATTATCATATTCCTCGAGAAGTCCGAGATTTGTAATGTCTCCTGCCACTATGACAAAACTGAATGGACCCCGGGAATTGATCGTGTCAATCATATCATCCAGTTCTTCATAGTAATTATGAGTATCAGCAATCAGCGCTATTTTAAAATTGGGAGTTTCTGTAGCCTCTTGTATTTCAATTCGTGCGAGATTAACGGCGTTGAGTTTTTGTTTGGGAGTGTTTGCTGAATAGGTTGAAAGTTTGTACTTACAACTTGAGTATGAAAGAAAAATGGTAAGGCATAATAAAAACTTCACCATGTGCTTTGATATCACTATCCAGCCGTCGTGCCAAATTACTTGCATCATACTTGTTTGCATTGAGCAACCAACCCTAAATCATTCTTAATTCGGGCACGGAGGATGTTTAAAGTTAGCTGTAGGGCATACCATTAAGTGTATGAGAACTTTAACTTTACTTTTTTTCTCTATTTTTCTTTTTCAAAATTGTTCGAAACCAAAGGCCACAGTTTTTGAAGATAAGCGTTTGGCGCAAGAAGAGGTAGTTAAGCTTTGTTTTATAGGCGATTTAGGAAAGGATTCGCCCCACCAGCAAATTATGGCAGATGCTTTAGGCCGTGAAGAATGTCATCGAATCTTTTTCTTAGGTGATCTGGTCTATCCAAAAGGAATTAGTTCCGTGGATGATCCCGAATTCGAAAAGAAGTTCTTGGATTATTATAAACCTTTATTAGATCAAGATCCGGATCTGATTATTCCTCTGGTTCTTGGCAATCATGACCACAAAAAAGACCCTTCAGCCTGGAAAGATGTAAGTAAACGTTATGAAGGTTTCTTTTTCCCCAACTATTATTACATGATTGACTATGGAGGCCTCTGTCTCGTGGCTCTTGATACCAGTTTTTATTATTATACTGAAAAAGTTCTTGAAGCTACAGAACAGGCAAGCTGGCTTTTTCAATTACAATCAAGGCTCAAAGATTGTGAAGTCAAAGTGGCGGTTACTCACCATCCCCTCAAGGGTAATGGCTATGACAAAACCGATGATTGGGAAGGGGCGTCCGGGCCATTGAAAGCTTTTCTTGAGACTTATATTATCGGTAAGTTTGATATACATGTTGCCGGACATGTTCACGTCTTAGTCGATGATGGCAGGGATGAAAAAACGCGCATGCTGATTAGTGGAGCGGGTGGAGAAAATCGCAGCGGAGGAAGATCTGGATTTGTGGTTCTCAGATGGGAGCCGCATAATCCGAAGCGTATTGGTTATTCTTTAAGGTACATAGACACTGAAGTAAATGTCTTTGACGAATCTCAATCAGAATCGGAATACGCCCGGCAGGAACAAGTCTCTTCCGAACAGGAAGAACATATCATTTATAAGGATCGTGTGGAACCATGGTGGCCTGCTAAATTATTTAGATCTTTAGTCGATAAACTAAAAAATTGATTTAGAAGACTGTTTTTTTACATTCTGCAAAGACAGTGGTTAAAATGTCTTATGTCAGTTAATCATTACTTCACTTTTAATTATGTCCAGCCGGAGGAATATCATTTTTCTCACGATTCGGTTTTTCTTGCTCGTCAAGTTTTTGAATCATTTACAGATGATTTGCAGAATATGACAGCTTTGGATTTATGTGCTGGTTGTGGAATAGTTGGTCTCGATTTTCTTTTTCATTGTAAGTCTGCTGGGAAACGAATGCCGGCGAGTTTTGATTTTTTAGAAGTCCAGAGTATTTACCGTGAATATTTCGAACAAAATCTCCATGGATTTGGTTCTAGATTACCCTTAGTTAATTTTCTAAACCACAATTATGACATCCTGAAAGCTGAATATAATCAATATCGTTATGATCTCATCATGAGTAATCCCCCATATTTCAGAGTTAATCAAGGTATACTTTCTCCTTCAGAGTTTAAAAACCGATGTCGCTTTTTCATCGATTCGGACTTTAAAAATCTAATTGAGGCAATAGATAATACACTTAAGCCTCATGGATCTGCTTATATCTTGCTGCGCGATTTGCAGAATCACGGTGTTAATCCCTTGGATGAAGCACGAAAAATTCTTGGAGGAAAGCGCTCAATTTCAGTCGTTGATGATATCCGAGGAACTCCACTCGTGCTGATAAAATAGAGACCCTATCTATAGATTTCGAATCAAGTAAATGAAGTCTGCGATTCTGCCATACTTAGGATGAGGTTTTAGTAACGTTTCAATTTGTTCACTGGAAAGCCTGCTGGCATCGATTAGTTTTATCGAAATAACTTTTTCTTCTCCATACAGCTTGAGTCGGGAGATGACACCGTCATTATAGTCACTGTGAAAGGAACCAACGATGAGAAATTTTTGCTCTTCTTTTGACACGCTACTCATAACTTTGCCAAGAACACAATCCGTGAAGTACTGAGCTTCATAATATCGCTTTAGTTCCTCTGGGGACACATGATCCTGCATAGCGATTGCGAATCGCTCCCAGTAGTTATCGCCGGGCCTCATACAGTGCTCAGGAATCAATTCGGGGTTAAGGGCCGAGAGGCCTTGCTGAGTAATTATTCTTTTCCATTCTCGGGGAGCGTTGCCGGCAATGAGTGTCCCATCGAAAAGTTTCAGGCTCTCAAGAAATGGCAGGTAGACCCGATGTTTATTTGCAGCGTTTTCGTTTTTAAAAAGGCTCAGAAGAAAATCACTGGAAGAACTCTCTCCACTTTTCCACTGTTCAAGTGCTAGGTCTACTCGCTTTTGGTCAGGATAATCCAAAAACTCCCATGTAACGGCATGTCTTCCTTCAGTTCGATGATGCTCAACAATCCATTTAATAAGATCTCCTTCAGCTTTTTGTATCGCCAAGGAGTAGTGTTCTTCGCCAAAGACAATGGTGCCCTTTGCGGGTGTATGCTGAAGTAGAGTTTCCCTATCTATCTTTTCACCCGATTTCAGGTCGTGGATTTCGACATCGGCCAAGGCGCATGACATAAGTAGCATTGATATTAATAGATTGATCATCCCCGAATTATGAACAAACTAAAACCTTTTGCACAGATATCCAGAAACTGACATTGGTCAGGGTGGGTGAAGAAATTGTATAATGGGTATACATTTTGCTCTAAAACGTATATAAATTAGCCATGGGCATAGTTAAAATATCAGATGAAATTCACTCACAACTCAGAAAAGCTTCAAAAGCTCTTGATCGTTCACTCAATTCTCAAGCAGAGCACTGGTTGAAAATTGGTATGCTAAGTGAATTATATCGAGACAAGTCATATGAAGAATTAAGAAACATTCTTTTTGAAAATGATAATCTTTCAATCGAAAGTATTCTCAAAAAGGCCAAGAAGAAATGATAAACATAAAATCAGATCAAGATATTATTCTTTATCGGGAGACTGGTAAAATAGCAGCAGAGATTTTAACCATCCTTAAAGACCATGTGAAGGCAGGAGTTGATACTTATACGATAGCCAAATATGCCGAAGAATTGATCATCAATAAGTACCAGGCCATACCATCCTCTATTGGCCAGTATGATTTTAAGTTTGCCCTCAATAGTTCCCTCAACAATGTGATCTGCCACGGTGTCCCCTCGAAAGATGACGTTCTTAAAGACGGTGATATTATCAATCTTGATTTAACTGTTAAAAAGCACGGCTTCATCGCTGACACTTCCCGAATGTATAAAGTGGGTGAAGTATCTCCAGAGGCTCTAAATTTATGTAAAGTAGCTCACGAATGCATGTGGAAGGGAATCGAACAAGTTCGTCCGGGTAATACTGTTGGAGACATTGGATATGCCATTCAAAGACATGCAACTCGAAACGATCTTACGGTTGTTCGAGAGTACTGTGGTCATGGAATAGGAAAAAAAATGCATGAAGATCCTCAAATTGCCCACTATGGAACAAAAGGTAAGGGACAGATACTCAAAAAAGGTATGACTTTTACCATTGAACCTATGATTAACCAGGGTTCAAGACAGATAGCCCATCTTGCGGATGATTGGACGGTCGTAACAAAGGATGGGAAACTATCTGCTCAGTGGGAACATACAATTCTTGTGACAGATGATGGCCACGAGATTTTAACTCTTAGAGAAGAAGAAGCCGAAGAGTTCTCTAAATGGTTCTAGGATTAACTTCTTCTGAAGTTATCAATTGAAAGGAATCGTAAAATAGAATTTACTGCCTTTGCTGATTTCACTCTCAACCCAAATTCGTCCCCCATGAGCTTCAACAATCCCTTTTGCGATGGCCAGCCCAAGCCCCGTTCCTAGAGATGCTGTTTTCTTTGCTTGCGAAAAGCGATCGAAGATTCGCGGCATCAACTCTGGATCAATTCCTTGACCGTTATCTTCAATACAGAACTGGATGTTATTGGAATCGGGCTTGGCCGACAGGCGTATCGTCCCACCTTCTGGTGTAAATTTAATGGCGTTCCCGATGATATTTTGAAATACACGTTGAATCTGTTCTATGTTTATATAAACATCTGGTAAGTCTTCACCGATATCAAGTTCTAATCGGATGTTTTTATTCTTGGACAGTGTCTCTTGTGTCTCTATAATTTCCATTAGTAACCTTGAGATATTCTGTTTAGACATTCCTTCTTCTATACTGAATTGACCCTGATCGATTTTGTGGACGTCCAAAAGATCTTTTATCATATTCAACATAAATTTCACTGATTTTCGAGTTCTTTCTAGGAGAAGTGCACTCTTCTGGTCTAAATCTTTTTTTCGTAGCAGTAAATCGGCCGTGCCAAGGATTACGCTGAGTGGATTTCGCAGATCATGAGACACAACAGCGAGCATTTCGTCACGCATTCTGGTTGCTTCTTCAGCAATTTTCCTCGCATGCCTCTCTTTTTCGAGAAACTCTGCNNCCTATAACTTTACCATCTGATACTTCAGGTAAGTAATGTGCGATGGTGTGTCTAATTCCTCCTTGCGGAAGAGGAATTTCTCTTTCAAAGGTTTGGACCTTGCCTTTAAGGACTTCTTTTATATATGGGAGGTTTTTTTCATAAAGCACGGGCCCCAATAGTTCCTTAATATGTTTGCCGTGAATCTCCCCCGGTGTTTTGTCGAAATACTCGGAGTACGCTCGGTTGGCGTGAATATTGATGAGTTCTTCATTCCAGTGACCAATGAGTGCGGGAACTGCATCCAATATTCGGTTAAGATCTTGTTCTTTCTTTTTAATTTCATCTTGGATCCTCACCAAATCCGACACATCATGAATTATTGCGTAGAAACCCTGTACTCCATCTGGCGCTTTATCCGGAATATATTGGACCTCTACAGAACGCTCTCCCGCGCCCTGATAAGGAATCCTGCGGTTAAACTTCTGTGCCTTTCCCTCCAGCGCCATCTTCATATAAGGGCGAACAATCTTAACTGCTTGTTCTCCCAAAATTTCAACTATACTCTTTCCTAAGGTGTATTCTCTCGAAACAGAAAACCATTTCTCGTAGGAGGTATTCACAAACTTATAAGTAAAATCTTTGTCTATGTAGCTCACAAGTTCAGGAAGAGAATTCAGGGTATGGTGGAGGAAGGACTCACGTTTTTGAAGCTCTTTTTGCAAGACCTCCGTCTTTTCCTGGGCCAGCTTAAAAGAGGTGATATCAACTAAGGTCACACAGGAATATGGACCTTGGAAAGTATCGAAAGTCTCTCTGCTGATGCAAAGCCAGTTGATCATACCGTTGACATTATCCAATCCAAGAATCTTTTTGCTCTGCTTTTGCTTAGAGGCTCTTAGTAAGTCACCTATAGATGTAGGTTTTAAATCTTCGTTGATCCATGATATGGGAAGTTCAGAATCTTTCATGCCTTGAATATATTTACCATGAAGATTAAGAGCTTCCAGCGCAGCCGAATTATGGTAAATGATTGTTCCGGTATCATCCAGAATCAAAATACCTTCCGAAACTGCATTGCACAGAACGGATAATGGTAAGGAAGGTAAAAATTTTTCTGAACCATATTCTTGATCGGTATTCACGTGTGAATTATACAGAGTTATGGTTTAAGAGTAATCGGAGCCGGAATCTCTTATGAGTAAATTATGGAATAGCGCCATTTACTGAAAAATTATAAGATTACTGTATCGAGGCGTTAGACGCGATAGAACTATTTTTAAGGCACACTATGGATATTGATCAATATTTGAAAAAGATTAATCTCAAAGCAAAGACTCCTACCCTGAATTTTTTAAACGAAATCATTTCTGCTCATCAAAAAACAATTAGCTTTAATAATCTTTCCGTATTCTACCGACCGGGACAAATACTCAATTTAAAGCTCGAAGCCCTTTTTGAAAAAGTCATTCTCCAAGGAAAAGGCGGATACTGCTTTGAGAATAATAAAGTTCTTTATTATTTATTAAAATATTTAGGTTTTGAAGTCGAAGCTAAAGCCGCGCGTGTTCTTTATAATAATCCAGGGGATGTTCCTCGCACCCACCGCATGACAATTGTAATGATTGAAGGTGAGAGATACCTCGCTGATGTTGGATTTGGGCGAGATGTTCCTACGAGAGCAATAAAAATTGGAATTCAGCAAAACTCAGGCCATCAGGTCATCATGAAAGATGAGCTCTATCGCCTGGAATTACTTAAGAGTGACTCCTTGATTGATTTATATACGTTTGATGATGGACGCTACCAGGAATCCGACTTTGACCTCGGGAACTACTACACGAATACTCACCCTGATTCAAAATTCTTAAAAGAATTGATTGTAACTAGAATTGATCAAAATCTAATCGAATTTATTAAGGGAAGGACTTATACCAAAATTGAGAAAGGTGAGAGAGTAGATTCTGAAATTAAAAATCAGAATGAGTTTCAAATGTATTTGAAGCGGTTTGGAATTGAAGACAGTTATGACTTTAGTAAGATTTTAGCTTAGACGGATTTGCTCTGAGCACGTATTTCGAATCCTGATGATATGAGAAGGCCCCAGGCAATTCCTCCAGCAAGACCCGTCAAAACCATAAGAAATTTGGCTAAAAATAGCTAGTATTATTAATAAATATCTCATTGTTGCTCCCTCTCCAATGGATGAAACAAGCCTTCCTCCTTCTTAACGCTTTTCCTGAAAGACTATATGGTGAAAAGACTGCGAGATTGCATACCTTGCATCTTCAAGTGACATTCCTTCTGAAGAAAGAACTATTTAGTTTCGAGTCGCTTTAAACCTGGAATTCACTGCTGAAATTCTCAAAAGGGAAAGATCTTTGTTTGCGTTACAGAAGTTATAGTTCTGACCAAACTTTGCTATTCGGTAGGATTAAAGAAAGCAATTACCGTACCATGATTAAAATTATCTAATTTGAGGTGTAAGAATTTTTAGCCAGGACACCTAAGAGCGGAGCTCCTGCAAGCTGGCCTTTATCATCAACAAATTGCAGAACTTTGTAGTTCCCCTGATCTTCAATGGTAAGGAAGGCGCGATGATCAAGATTCTGCAGGACCTCAAAAGTATAACGGTGGCCCGTTTGTTTGATAAATTTCAACTGATGCCGATCAACCCAATTCTTCCCTTGGGACGTAAAAAGAGAGCACCCGGAAAGTTTTGTTTTATTATTTCGGTCTGTTCGACGAAAAACCAGAAAACGTGCATCCTTCACATTCTTGAGGAAACCATGAATCGCCACTTCTGCCTGATATGGTTCCTTCGCCCCACTGCGAAGCGGGTGATCATTCCTATCCCGTGAATAGTCAATATACTCACCATTCGTTTTAAACGTAAGTTCAACCTGGGTCCTACATTCACGATCAAAAGACTCATTTAGCTTTTCTGCACGGCACTTTCTTTCTTCGCCTCCGACTCCAAAAAGTCCTCGATCCCCTCGCTCGCAGATGTAAGCATAATTAGAGGAAAGAGCATTCATGGAGTAGAGCAAGGCAGAAGCAAACAATAGAGGTGCTAAACGATTAGATCTCACAAGAGACTCCATGGAATATATTTAATGGACTATCCACCTAGATGAAATTAAGTTTTAATCCCCTGCAGACCTGTCGTTTTTTCCCTTGTTCATAAATATTGACTCGAGCATTCTCGCCAATAGCTTCAATCTCAATTGATTGAAACTGCTGATCAGGGTAACTATAAGAATACAGGGTTTCTAATTTTAGTTTTCCTCTTTGAGAGTCTTCTGAAATGGCTGTTGTGTAAAGCTCACTTAGAATGAACTGAACACCATTAACCGATACAAGCATTTCCCTAATTAATCCGTCATCATAGGCCCGTGTAATTTCAGCATGGACAGAACATCCATTCTCACCGGTATGAGTTTCCTGAAATTGTTTGCTATCCATACTTAATCCCATGACCTTGGCCAAGCGATTGGTTGCTTTATAAAATTTTTCTGGCTGTGGTTCCGCCAAGGCAGCATGGGTTGTCATAATAAAAATCATGGCAAAAAGAACTTTAGTCATAACATACTCCATAAATTAGTGAGCAACCTCACATGGGACTTGATCCGCGGGTTATTGCAAATTTTCTAAGCCATCATTACATAAATTAAATTGATATAAAGGGAATTGAATTTTTTACAATTATCCAACTAAGGCACCAAGATAAATATTTATTTTTAAGCCTCGATTTAACCAAAGCACTAGAGACAAGGGCTGCTCTTTGACAGAAATGCCTCATTAATTTGCCTTTTATGTTCATTATAAGCCTTCAAAAATTGGGGACTCCCATTTTGGTTAAATTTGATAGAGAGCTTACTTATCGGATGATTGATGTTCTAGCTGGTGGATCAGGGAGTGATTACACTGTCGATTCCAACAAAGAAATCACCCAAATAGAATTGGGCCTTATAAAAGAAATATGCTTAAAGTTAATTGATGATCTCAACGAGGCCTGGAGTCCTATTTATGAAATTAAGGCTAAATATGTCAGGGCAGAAGTGAATGCTGAGTTTATAGGGATTGTTTCGGCGGAATCAAAGGTGATTAAGGTAGACTACAAGATTGGTTTCAATAATGTCACTGGAGTTATGGAGATTATATATCCGTACTCCACTTTATTTCCTATAAGAAATGAATTGTTTACTTCTGTATAATGGCATCATCTCTGACGATGTAATGGTCTTCCATAAATAAAAAGCCCCGTGGGTTAAACGGGGCTTAGTATGCTCAACTTCTTTCGAAGATAATCACTTAAAAAATGGGGTGGCGCTCGTTACTGGAGACAAACGTGGACATGAGCATGTTTCACCACACAGATCTGTAACGTATCTATTCGATTTGACTATAAGAGAGAGGGACAATGGGGAGCACCGTTGACTTGGATGAATTTCTGATTATAATTAACTAAATGGTTAATTAACTAAAAGGTTTATTGTGACAGACCATCTCTCACAAACATTTGCGGCTTTAGCCGATCCTACTCGAAGGGCCTTACTTGCTGACCTTCTAAAAGGTGAAGCGTATGTCAGCGATCTTGCCAAACCTTTTTTAAAGGAAATGAGTCTTCCTGCTGTCACAAAGCATTTGAAGGTTCTGGAGAAAGCCGGACTTATAAAAAAAACCAAAGCCGCACAATGGCGCTCATGTCAGATCAACGCTGCTCCACTGAAAGATGCTACTGACTGGATAGAGCAGTATCGCGAATTCTGGGAAGAAAGCTTTGATCGACTTGATGAATATCTCAAAACAATACAAGCAAAAAAGAAAACCAAAGGATCTAAAAATGGCCGCAGCAAAACCTAACGAGTTAAGACTTATTCGGGTCTATGATGCTCCAGCAAAACTAGTCTGGGCCATGTGGACCGAGGACAAGCACGTAACCAAATGGTGGGGACCCAGAGGATTCACGCTGACCACTAAGAGTAAAGATATGCGGCCTGGTGGAAAATGGATCTACACCATGCATGGACCGGACGGGGTGGATTGGCCAAATATGACGACTTACCACGAAGTGATTCCTTATAAGAAGCTCGTCTACGATCACGGTGGGAATGAAGAGCGTCCAAAGCTTTTCACAGTCACGGTGACTTTCGAAGAGCATAAGGGAAAAACGGTCATGGATATGACTATGACTCTTGATACACCAGAAGCTGCTCGAGAAATTAAAAAATTCATTAAACAAGCAGGTGGAAATTCTACTTGGGACCGACTTGCTGAATATCTTGAGCATGAAAAATCTGGAAAAGATCCATTTGTTATTAATCGAACTTTTGAGGCTCCGATTACCCAGGTCTTTGAGATGTGGACCAATCCTAAACATTTCTCGCAGTGGTTACCACCGGTCGGGTTTACCATGGAATATTTTGAATCCGACATCAAACAAGGCGGAACGACTTTTTATAAAATGACGAATGGAGAGACTATAGATCATTTTGGTAAGATGAATTACAAAGAAATTACTCCTGTTCACCGATTGGTCTACACTCAATGCTTTACGGATGAAAAAGGAAATCTGAGCAAGCCACCATTTGAAAAGAACTGGCCAGACATGATACTTGCTACCGTCACATTTGCTGAAGAAGGATCGAATGAAACTCGGGTGACAGTGGAGTGGGAAATCTGCGGAGAAGCTACTGAAGTGGAAAAGAAGATTTTCCATGACACCAAACCCGGCATGACGATTGGTTGGAGTGGATCGTTTGATAAGTTGGATGGGTTGCTTGAATAAAAAAGTCCCTGTGGGTTAAACTGGGCTTTGATATCTTTCACTTCTTTCGCTGATAGATAGAAAGACGTTATTCACTTTAGTGCG
Organism: Bacteriovoracaceae bacterium UBA4096; assembly: GCA_002381945.1. Lineage (GTDB taxonomy): Bacteria > Bdellovibrionota > Bacteriovoracia > Bacteriovoracales > Bacteriovoracaceae > Peredibacter. The sequence goes on along the minus strand of DFXY01000052.1, from coordinate 76,039 downwards.
TGATCCACTTTCTGGGATCAAGTTTAAAATATTCGGTGAAAAGGCTAAAAATGTCAGGATGTTTCCGTTCTAAGTTTACCGGGTCGGTAAAAAAGTATTCCATGCAAACTGCAAAAAATTCGGCTTCATTGGTGGCGCCATAGATGTCGATATCACTTTTCTGGTTTTTGCGAAACTTAGATATTAGGGACGTAAACTCCCTGCTCATCACATTGGCCCAGAGATGGTACTGCTGTTCACTTGGCAAGCTGGGAGTGCCATCCATGTGGCCATCCCGTTGATCAAGCTGATGGGAGAATTCGTGGATGATGAGGTTATGCCTTCGCTTGGGAAAGTCGATACTTTGCTTGATGTCGTTCCAGGACAAGATGATGGGCCCTCTTTTCCAGGATTCCCCAAGTCTGGTTGCATGCAATGGCAAACCAGTCGAAGGATTGATAGGATTATCTTTCTCGACGTAGCTGCTTTCTAGCACATAGATGTTTTTCAGACCGGGGTATACTTCATTTATTTCTAAATTTGTTATGATTAAGCAGGCGTGAGCGGCTATCAGTAATTGCATTTCTCTGGTAACAGTAATGGCGCTCGCTCCTTTAAAGCGCTTATGCAAAAGAAAATAATTTATCCTTGTTTCCAGACGCTTTTTTTCGTCCGCGGAGAGCATGGGGTAGGGAGGAAAAAATTCCTCAAGAATCATTCTGTCTTCTTCACCAAAGGCCAATTGCTGGGCTTCTCTCCATCTTCTTTTTATCCTCTGCTGATTAAAAAAAGTCAGGCCAAAATAAAAGAAGACAGGAATGAAAAAAAAGACGATTACGAAATGGATGTTAGTCATGACAACATGTCCTTATACTACTTTGAGGGCGCTCTTTTTTCACTATTCAGATATCTTTTAAGAAGTCCGTTATTTAGTTTTCTGCTTCGCAATTTAATAATTAAAAGTGCATCTGCCCCGTGTTGAATGTTATCTACAATTGATGAGTTAATCATTTAGCTTAGCGTAGGTAGAGTTCTTTAGCATGATCTTACCAGGGAACTTTTTTTTTATCTTTATACCAGGGTCTTGTGGCCTCTCGCTTCGGCCATTACCGGCCCAAACCGCTTTTTGTTTGTAATGAAGATGCCGGTTCTATAGAGTCAAATAATGAATAATCAAAATCGGCCAAACGGGAACAATGGCTTTCCGCATGAAATTATGGTTCTAGTTGAATGGTTAAAGAATAACCGAAGCTTAGTCAAATCTGTCCTCGTGGCGGGTTTCGTTCTCTTCGGTGCTTATTCCAGCTTCTACACCGTTCAGCCGAGTGAAGAGGCCGTAGTAACACGTCTAGGTAGATATGACAGGACGACTCCTCCCGGTCTGCATTTTTTAGTTCCATTCTGGGTCGAGGTCGCTACTAAAGTCCGGACGAAGTTGGTGCTTCAAGAGGAATTTGGCTTTCGCAGTCGGGACACGAGCCAAATAGTTACGAACTACTCTAAAGACGATTTTGAGAAAGAATCGCTCATGCTTACAGGTGACCTAAACGTGGCAGACGTTGAATGGATCGTGCAGTACCAGATCGCAGATCCTAGGAAGTACCTCTTCGCTGCTCAGGACCCGCAACGGAACATCCGCGATGTCTCTGAGGCCATCATGAGAAGAGTGGTAGGAGACCGTACGGTCAATGAAGTGCTCACCACTGGTCGGGTCGAAATAGCCACTGAGGCCCATAAGCTCACTCAAGAGGTGCTAGATAAGTATGACATCGGCATCCGAGTGGTGACTGTGAAATTGCAAGATGTTAATCCACCAGACATGGTGAAGCCCTCTTTTAATGAAGTGAATGCCGCCAAACAAGAGCAAGAGAAGGCCATTAACATGGCCGAAGAAGCATACAACAAAATCATACCGGAAGCTCGCGGCAAAGCCGAGGAAACCATATCTGAAGCCGAAGGTTATGCCTCCGCCATTGTGAACCGATCCAAAGGTGACTCAGAAAGGTTCTTAATGACTTTGAAGGAATATCGACAGGCCCCTGAGATCACCCGCACAAGGATTTACATCGAAACCATGCAGGAACTTTTCAGCCGCTTTAAGAACATGACCATTGTAGACGAGAAGGCAAAGGGGCTTTTGCCCGTGTACGGTTCGGGGCCTACTAAGGTACAAGCAGCAGGTACTCAGGAGGGCCAATGAAAAAAACGCTTACTATCCTGGCCCTTGCGGCCATATGTTTTATTCTCTTGATTGCTTCATTCTCGGCCATGTATATCCTTCCGGAAGGCAGGCAAGCCATCATTACCCAATTCGGACGACCAATAGGAAAGCCTGTCACCGAGGCAGGTCTGCAAATGAAAATGCCATTCATCCAGAGCATTCAGTTTGTGGATAAACGCATTCTTTCCTGGGACGGTTTTCCAAATCAAATCCCTACCAGAGACAAAAAGTACATCATCGTTGATACAACCGCGAGATGGCGCATTGATGATGCTCTTAAGTTCATCCAGACGGTACAGAACGAAAGGGGAGCGAAGGCTAGGCTTGATGCGATTCTGGACGCAATTACCCGCGATACAATTTCCAACCACAACCTTGTGGAAGCCGTTAGAAATACCAACTCCATCCTTGATTATATCGAAGAACAGCGGGTGGAATCCAAGCGAAAGCTCGATACTGGTGAAATTTTAGTGGCAGAAGAAGAAGAGATAACGGGGGAGATCGAAAAAATCAGAATTGGCAGAGAAAACTTAAGTAGCATGATTGCAAAGAAAGCTGCCATGGAACTCGAACCGTTCGGTATTTCAATCATCGATGTGCAACTTCGCCGGATCGCTTACGAGCAAAGTGTCGAGAAGAAGGTCTACGAACGCATGATCTCTGAAAGAAAGCGGATAGCAGAAAAAATACGATCAATTGGTAAGGGTGAGAAGGCCAAGATCCAGGGTAAAACCAGTCGCGATCTTCAGCGGATCGATTCCGAAGCCTACCGCGAGGCCCAACTCATCCGAGGCAAGGCCGAGGCGGAATCTATGAAAATTTACGCCAAGGCACTTTCGCAAGACCGTAAGTTCTACGAGTTCATCAGAACCATGGATGCTTATAAGGACTCGTTGAAAGGGGACACGCACTTCATTCTTTCAACGGATTCGCCGTTTCTTGAGATGTTGAAACGAAGGCCTTGAGGTTGCGATTAAGGGTAAACTATGAAGAAATTTAGACCTATAGAATTCTCGACTTATGTGCACAAGTCTCGGTCTGATGTTTACCAATCACTTATTACCATGGACGGATGGAATGGATGCTTCACAACTGGAGCATCAATAGATTTATCATCTAAGGTCATTCACTTTCGCTGGCAGAATTTAGGACCAGAGAAGATCAATGCTGAAACTCAGGCGAAAGACGTAGAATTTGAAGTGAATAGACGCATGAGTTTTTCATGGCATCATGAAAGTTTACCTGAGCCTACAAGAGTGAGCTTTGAATTAACTGATAAAGGTGAGGGTGTTGTTATAACTGTGAAGGATGAAGGTTATCCGCAGTCAAGCAAAGGTGAGTTTATGTACATGGATTGCTCTGCCGGATGGGCTGAATTTCTTACTCTATTAAAAATCTATCTTGAGACAGGCTATCGTTATAAGAATTGGGAATAAAAAAAGCCCTGTGGGTTAAACAGGGCTTTAGTATCTTTCACTTCTTGCGAAGATCACGACTGAATTTATTTTGAGTAAAAGTGGGGTCACCAATCGACCCTATCCCCAACTTTTTTCCGCCGGCGAATATATCAATGATCTCGGCAGTTTGTACAGATCAGCCTTTTAAAGACAAGTCTTTCCTCCATCAAAAATATGTCGTCGAAGGCCTATCTTGTGATGAAATTGCATCACAGATTTTTTCCGCCAGAACGACAGTCCTAAAGTACCTCAAGATCCATGGAATCCCTGTTAGAGAGGTAGGAATAAACCAGAAAAGGGTTCGTGGATTAACCTACGGACAGAAGGTTAAAGAAAGATGCCTTGCAGAGCACCACAGAGAGTTGGATGCAATATTAAAAATGAAAGAGCTAAGGGAGAAGGGATTTAGTTTTTGGAAGATTGCGGATGTTCTGAACACAATGAGAGTACCTACAAAGACACGCAAGGGTAGGTGGCATGCAAGGTCAGTTCACTCTATTTTGGTTAGAAACGAAAAAAATGATCAATCTTACTTAACCCATTGCTTAACGATTATTCTCGTTTTCGATCTTACCCATGACTTCATTGTGCCGTTCTTGAAGATGGCCCATTGAATGACCACGCCAATCCAGAATGCCTCTAGTAAAAGAACTAAATCATCGGCAGAGTTCTCTTTTCGAAACTCACCGGATTTAAGCCCCTCAGAAATAATTTGTTTAACTTTCTTCCGAAACAAAACGAAATGATCTCGTGCGACCTTGTTCATTTGCGGATCGACCACGTCCAGCATGAGTAATTCGATTTGGTTCCCGATTTGGCCAACTTCGAAACGCTCAGACATCTCTACAATAAAATCAATCAAAGCATCGGCGGATGAGCGATCTGAGTAATCGCTGCCTGTTACATGATTTTCAAAATCCTTGTTAAACGATTTAAACGCCTCGAGCACTAGTTCATTTTTACTCTTAAATCGCTGAATAATTGTCGCAGGAGATAATCCGACTTCGTTTGAGACATCAACTAAGGAGAAGTTGGAGTGGCCTTTCTCACATATGACTTTAAGAGCGGCTTCCAAGACCTCTTGATCGGTAATTTTCTTTTTGCGTGACATGGATTGATTATAAGTGAATGTTCATTTATAATCAATTTATATTTTTGTATTGGAGATTAATTATGAAGACAATCTATTTTGCGGCATCGAGTATAGACGGATTTATTTCTGACAAGAATAACTCTTTGGATTGGTTATTTCAGTTTGGGGAACCCAAGGGCAACTATATTGAAAATTTTGTTAATACAGTTGGAGCTCTTGCAATGGGTTCTGGCACCTATGAGTGGATGTGTAACAGCCTTCCAGGGGTTGGAAATGGGCAATGGCCTTATAAAGTACCAGCATTTGTTTTTACGACTCGCAATTTATCTGTTTATCCTGGAGCGGATATCCGGTTTGTGAAAGGTGACGTTAATTCTGTCCACCAGATGATGGCCATTGAAGCAAAAGACAAAAACATCTGGATTGTGGGTGGTGGTGAACTTGCTGGCAAATTTTACGATGCCCAGCTTTTGGATGAACTCATCATACAGTTTGTTTCAGTAACACTTGGAGAGGGAGTACCTTTGTTTCCGAGGAACATGAAAAAACCTTTGAAGCTGGAAAGTGTTCAGCGGCTCGATCAAGAATTCGTTGAAGTAAGATATTCAGTCTGATCATTAATATTAACACCGTTCCAAAATAAAAAAGCCCTGTGGGGAATCAACATGCAGCCATTGAATACGAAAGGAAACATTATTTTACTCAATGGTGCCTCTAGTGCCGGTAAAACAACTCTATGTAAATATATTCGTGATATCGTTCCTGCACCATTCATTCACTTCTCACTAGATTTTATAATGTTCGATGCTGATGTTCTTCCAAAAAAAAGGAATGTTCCGGAACTTGGAATTACGTGGAAGCAAATGCGTCCGAATATCTTTGAAGGATTTTATCGATGTCTTCCGGCTTTATTGTCTGCAGGGAATAACCTTTTAGTAGATGTAATCATAGAAAACAAAAATCAAAAAGAGCGGTTACTTGATCTGTTAACTGGCTACGATGTATTTTTTGTTGGAGTTCATTGCAGTCTTAAGGTTCTACAAGACAGGGAAATGGCGAGAGGTGATCGCAGAATAGGTGATGCGGAACAAGATTTCAAAACTGTTCACTCATTTTTGAATTATGATTTGGAAATAAATTCTGAAGAGTCAGCAGAAATAAATAGCCGTAGGATTGTTGAGGCTTGGCTTAAGAGGAATAAAAAAAGCCCTGTGGGTTAAACAGGGCTTTAGTATCTTTCACTTCTTGCGAAGATCACGACTGAATTTATTTTGAGTAAAAGTGGGGTGACCGATGGGGCTCGAACCCACGACAACCAGAATCACAATCTAGCGCTCTACCAACTGAACTACGGTCACCATTGATACTCAGTCAGTGAATTTATAGGACAGGTCATCATTTCGTCAATGAATTCCTGCTTAAAAGTAAGATAATGCCGTGCTTAAACGCTCTTCTATCTGCTTGATTACACTCTTAGGCTCGACTTTCAGGACATTTTCCAGCCAATTGGCCAAATCCGGTGGGAGAGGAGCAATAAACTTCATTTCCTTGTCAGCGGGATAACTCATCCGCAAGGCCACTGCATGCAGGGCCTGGCGAGGAATCTGCATTATCGTATGGTCCTCTGGAGTTGCTTTCGATTCTTTAAAGCGCAGAAAAATACTGGAGTTACCGTTATAGAGTTTATCACCAAGTAAGGGATAACCATTGCAGGCAGCGTGCACGCGTATTTGATGTTGGCGTCCGGTGATGGGAAATGCCAAAGCGATAACGTAATTATCTTTTTCTACCAGTAATTCAAAATGAGTTTCGGCTTCTTTTCCTTCAAGAGAAGTTTCATCGTAAGAAGTGATCATGCCTTCTGGAATCGCATTTTCATTTCGACCCAGGCGTTGCTTGGCGGTGAAAGGAAAAGTTTTAGCGTCCGCAGTTTTGTGCGCGATGAGAAAATAGCATTTGCGAACTTTATCTTCTTCAAACAAAAGGCTCATCTTTTGTGAGACCTTAGGATTTTTTCCCAAGAGGAGAAGTCCGGAAGTTTCTTTATCTAAGCGATGCACGGAGTGCATGGTGTGCTTGTAAATGGTTTCATAAAACACCGTCGCACAGTAGAAGAGATTTTTACCAGCAGGATGAGTGATCATGAAGGGTGGTTTATTGATCACTAATAAATCTTTATCTTCAAATACGATAGATGGCTCCATATCTCTTGGAACCGGCCCGCCATGCCAAAGCTCTTCATCAATTAAACCATCATTATGGGTCGTCACCGTTACGCGCTCCCCGAAATGAACTTTTACGCTGGATTTATGGGGCGGGGTGCGGCCAGAAATAACCACTTCACCTTTTTCAATTTTCTTTTTTAAGAACTGACGCGAAAGACCTGGCAAACATGACTGAATGAACTGATCCAGGCGCATGTTATCGTGTTCCGTATGAACGGGATAACTCGCAGTATACTTTTCAATGGTGAAGGATTTTTCGATTTGACCCATAGTGGTTAATAGCACGCTTGTGCACCGCTGTAAATGTTGCACTTTTTTGGGTTGTCTCCGATAATATTAGAATGAAATACGCTCTTATTTTTATTCTGTTTCAAGCAAGTTCCCTCATGGCCTCGGTGATTGGGATTTCCACTCATCCGTTAAATGATGAGGCCCGGGTTTTTTCTGCAGAAATGACCGGTTATATGAGTCAGCGAAATGAAATGGGTGCGGGCCTTCGCTACACTCAGGAAGTGGATCGCCACCGGATTTTGGATTTCACTGCTTCTGGTGGACAAGATTCTCGCGGGCTCACTCTGGGTACCGGAATGGACTTTGAATTGTTAAGCGAAGATGTTTCTCAGCCTCGGATTTCCTTAAAGCCTTATGTTCAGTATCAGAAATTTGAAGAGGAAACTTCCAACTTGATTGGAGCGGCCCCAACCATCAGGAAAGGCTTCAGTGTACATGGGCAGGAATTCTTTCCTTACCTGGCCATTCCCAGTGGGATGAAAATTGATAGCACTACGGATGAGTTTGTTTATTATGCCTCTGCGACCTTTGGGATGAGCTTGCCTTTCCCCGGAGCGAATAATGACAAAGTCCTTCTTTCAGTGGAAGGCAATAAGGACATGGGATCTACATCTGATTATGTTGGATGCTTAGTCTCTTGGGTTTGGAAATAATATGATCTTTTTTTCTGACTTTGATGGAACTCTCACGACTAATGGCGAGCTGACCCGCGATTTTTTTGAAATCATTGATTACATTCACAAACACAATCATGAACTGGTGATTGTTTCTGGACGCTCGCTTTCGTGGGGCCATTTCTTTTTGACTCATTTCCCACTCAAGGCCTGCATTATGGAAGGCGGGGGAGTTGTTCTTCATCGTGATGAGCGCGGAGAAATCGTCCAGGAGCCACTGGTACCAAACGTTGAACTCGAAAGACTGACGCATTTCACGGGTCAGTTAAAACATCATTTCCCTCATGTCCCGCTTTCGGCGGATAGCTTTGGCCGATTGACTGATCGGGCGATTGAATTTCATTTAATGGATGAGCAGTGGATCTCTGACGTCATGGTGTACATGGAAAAAGAGAAAATTAATTATTCAAAATCCAATGTGCACATCAATTTCTGGTGCGGGAATATTTCCAAATATCTGGGAGTAAAACACTTTCTCCATCATTATAGGCCGGGACTGTCTCAGAAGGATGCCTGGTTTTTTGGAGATGCTCCCAATGATGAAAGTATGTTTGAGCTTTTTCATAACTCGGTTGGTGTAAGTAATATCGAGCATTGCCTGGACCGCTTGAAGCATAAACCAAGAATTATCCTTGAGGGTGAAGAGAACATCGGGCCTAAAGGTGTGCTGAATTATGTGAAGGGCCTGTGCTAAAAAAGTTCGTTCTTGGGGCCTTTTCATTATTTCTTCTTCTAGCGAGTTTGACTTTTATTCCAGTGGGTTCCACTGACCCTAATCCCGAGATGGCGATCTATCTCATTTCTAATGACATTCATACCGACTTTGCTATTCCAGTAAAAAATGAAGTTTTTGATTGGGAAACTTTTCTTGATCCCAATGATTATGAAACTCGTCCAACTGGTTGGATTGAAATTGGCTGGGGAGACCGACAGTTTTATTTTGAGATGCCGACTTGGGATAAGTTTACTTTTGCTTTAGCAGCGGATGCTTTGTTTTATCCTGATCCGGCCGTGATCCATGTAAACTACCTGGATGTTCATCCTGAATTATATTCGAGTGCTCAAAAAATCATGATTTCTCGTGAGACGTATCGGAAATTAGTAAGTGAACTAACTTCACGCTTTATCAAAAAAGACGGCAAACCGATATTGCTTCCAGGAAAGGGCTATTCAGGTAGTGATAATTTTTATGAAGCTGAGGGGTCCTATTCACTGCTGCGAACCTGCAATTATTGGACTTCTGAAGTCTTGGCGGCAGTGGGATTAAAGCACCCTTTTTGGTCACCCACTAAGTATGGGCTCCAGTTTGTCTGGTCAGACTAATCCAGAAATTGATCAACTTTAACTTTAATTAACTTTTCCACATCCTCGTGTGGAAGACCCAGCTTTTTATTTAACCAATCAGAAAGATCACGGGGCAAAGGCGCAATGAAGTGATTCATCTTCTCGGTAGGGTAGGCAAGTTTGATCGCTACTGCATGCAAGGCCTGACGTGGGATTTCCATTTTTTCATGATCAGAATCAGTTGCTGCATGGTCTTTAAAACGCATGAAAATTGTTGGGTCTCCGCTGTAGAGTTTATCGCCTAACAAAGGATAGCCGTGGCAAGAAGCATGGACCCGGATTTGATGCTGGCGACCTGTTAGGGGAAACGCCAGGGCCAGAACATAATTATCTTTTTCTAAGAGCAATTCAAAATGAGTTTCCGACTCCTTACCCTTCTGTGAATCCTCCGGATAATGGAACATGATTCCCCGGGGGATAGCATCCTCTTCACGATCCATGCGTTCTTTGGCAGTGAAAGGGAAGGTCGTTGCCTGTTCTTGTTTGTGGGCAATAAAAAAATAACACTTCCGGACTTTGTCTTCTTCAAACAAGGCCGCCACCCTTTGAGAGACTCGCGGATTTTTTCCCAGAAGCAATATTCCCGTGGTTTCACGATCCAACCGATGAATGGAATGAATGGTTTTTTTATAAATTGTTTCAAAGAAGACGGTCGCACAATAAAAGAGATTTTTACCGGCCGGATGGGTGATCATGTAAGGTGGTTTATTGATAACTAAAAGCTCTTGATCTTCAAAAATGATAGTTGGTTTTTCAGTTTTGGGAACCACTTCTCCGTACCAGAACTCTTCTTCAATCATCCCGTCGTTATGAGTTGTGATGGTGACTTTTTCACCGTGGTGAACTTTTACACTAGGTTTATGAGGCGGTTTCCTGCCGGAAATNNCCATCCTGTTCAAGTTGAACAGGATGGGTCACAACGTATTTTTCGGTGCTGAAAGATTTTTCTATTTCACTCATTTCTGAGTGTCATAGCGCATTTTTAATAGATATTGAAGTGAAGAGATCGCTCCATTCTCACTATAATGATATTTATCCTGAAGGGTCCGGATAATATTGATGATCATGTCCCTGACTTCTTTTTCGACGTTATGATGCCCACCTTTCTTCTCGGCCAGATAAAGCACCAGATTGCGTCCAATCTTATCGATGATCTTTTTCTGCTCTTTACGGAAAGATTCCTGCAAGAGATGAACCAGATCCAAAAAGACTTCGGAGTAAACAATAGGTTTTCCACGATTATCCAGGGCGTAGGCACCTAAGCGCGCAATCAAATTAGAGCGGAATTTTTCGGGAACTTCATTCATATGCACGTTGGATTCAAACTCATTGATAAAGTAAGAATCAGGTGCTTCAAATTTTCCTGTTACTGTATTCTTCACTTTCTCGCCTTTAATTACGGCATTGATGGAAAGAATATATTTGGAGATATAGTCCTCATAAGAGCGCTCATCTACCAGACCCAATGATTCACGTACTTCATTGTCGAGTTTATCCAGGTTCCAGGTTTCAATCAGGTCAATGAACTTACTGGGGTTGTGATATTCGCCCTGATGAGAAATGTTTAAAAAATCGTATTCGGCTTTTTTTTCATTTAAATCATTTAAGTAATCCAGTACTTCCACGAAAGTCACGGCCTTATGGTTATAGGCCAGATCATAAATGATCTGTTTTACTTCGCGGGGAGATATCCCGAATTTACCCTCGTACATTGAATCATTTTCATACTCATTCTGAACATCTTCCACTGCCATCTTCAGAATTTGACGGGATTCAGAATCAAAAGCATCTGGTGTTTCTTTATCCGCATAAAGCAGACATTTTTCCAAAGGAGAAAGCGCTTCGGCTATCTTGCCCAGTTTTTCATCGTGAAAATTCTTGGCCACAGGCGCGCGCATTCTGGTCATGACTGACCAAAAACACAGGGAGGTAAGAGCATGAGGTTCAAATGTGGCCTCTTCTTTTAGTTTGGAAATTTGTTCCGCGTATATTTTTTCTTCCTCGCGGTAGTTCATGAGGTAAGGCACCCGCAGGAAATTAAAGCGTCCTTTAAAGGAATTAAAATCCGGATGCTGCTTGAACGCCGAGAAATGAATTTCATTAGATGACCCGATGAAGAAAATATCCAGCTCAGTCAGTATACCGTGAAGATTGATAGTTTTTGATTCCATGGTCATAAGTAAGTATTTAAATGTATCAAGAGGTCTTTTCAACAGATCGGAAAATTCCAGAATCCCCCGGTTAGCAAGAACCACTTCACCCGAGAGTGAAAATAGATTTAAAGACTGAAGACTAGGTGGCAAGGACGCCAGACGACGATCCATCGTGATCTGCTGAAGATTAGCATCAACATGCAGCTGGGGCTCAATGGTCGTGGCGCCAATGGAGTAGCGACGGTTAATGAAGAGTCGCTCCACCCGAATATGCTTAAAAACTTCCTGGTAGCTGCCTTTATAATTTTTCAAAAGGGCATCAAAGATCAAGCGATTCCTTTGCGAGAGATCCCCATTATAGAGATATGACTTACGAATCGTTTCAAGTCTTGAACCATCATTTTTAAAAGCATCTTCAATTAGTTTCTGACGGGTTTTAATCGGAAGAAGGAGTAGGGGATGATCTTTTAATTCAGATGTCATGATAGCGGAAATGTCTTTATCTTCCAGAAAAGCATAGGAATTAATGTTCCTGTCTCCACCACTGGTACTGGATAAACCGAGAGAGCCTTTTACAAACTGATCAATCGGGAAGATCCAGCTAAAGCTAAAAAGAGCACCTTCATCAGTGAAAGAATAATCTTCCGCAGAAAGCATGATCTTCTTAATTAAACTGGATTTTGAAGAACCGTTAGGCCCGATGAGTAGAATGAATTTATTGTTGTAACCTTCTTCCATAAAGTTTTGAAGGTATTGATGAATCTTTCTTTGAGTCTTGACCTGCCCATGCACCGGAGGGGCATCTGCATGCTCTCGCGTAAACAGATTGTAACTGCCGTTTTCATTAGTTCCGTAATAATCGAACATATCTCTAAGATAGATATTGGTCGGACGCAGTTCCTTCTCCGGATTCTTCTCGAAGAGTTTCATGTAATCATCGAAGGCCAATACGTTTTGGTAGCGACCTTCTTCTTTATTTACTTCTTCCATCCATTTCATATAACCTGATCCTGTGAAGAGACATTCTGATAATTCCATTATACCAAAGATCATCGTGATCTTGGGTACTCTTAGCGTTTTAGGCATAATTTTGCTCTTCATGCGCCCACGACCTCTCGCTCCGGTGAGAGTTAAGCGCATCGATCCGCCTGAGAAGCTTTTTACTCAAGTGATTGAAGCATCCCAAAAGAAAATTTTGAAGCTCTGGGAAGAGGGTGATCGCTATTTTCCTAAAGAGGGAACCCGCTGTGAAGAAGAAATTCTGCATGATAATACAGTGGGACGAAGCTATTACCAGTGCAATCCGCATTTCTGGCAATGTTATTGGCAAGGTGGTGTTAAAGAAGCACCTTCACTTGAAGTAGAGCTTTTTGGTCAGACGTTTCATGTGGTGGCCAGAGCGGCCTTTGCACCCATCCCGGCCCTTTCACAAAATCCTCGGTATTATGATCTTTTTAAAAGAAAAGAATCAGGCCTGCGTCTCAACTATGGCTATATGGTTGAGCTCATCGTCAAAGAAATTCCAGGACTCTCACAACCTATGCTTCTGGCCGATACTTGTCGCGATACCTATCTTCCGGAAAGGATCTACGGTTACGGTAAAGTGAAGGATGAAAAAGACGAAGGCTTTATCTGGGATAACTTTGGAAGAAACCTCTTTATTGATAAATTTTATGTAACAAACCGTCAGGTCAATGAATGGAGAATTCTCAGAGGGGAACCTTCCAAAATAGAAATTAATAGAAGCCAGTGGCCAAAACCTGCACTCTTATCCCTGAAAGATCAGATCAACTACTGTAATTTTTATGGAAAAAGATTGCTGGAAGCTAAACTATTTGATGCTGCCAGTATGTCACCGGCCGATTTGAAAGAGACAAAACCATCTCGGGTATTGCGTCCCGGGACTCCCTGGCAGAGAGATCATTCCCGTTCGTTCTTAGGTATGGCAAGGATCAACCCTGATTACCAGCTTGCTCCTCTTGACTGTCAACTGGCCCAGGTGCATGGTTGCCATGAACGATATTTTTCTACGGATTCCGCAACCTGGATGGGTCTACATTATTCGTTAGGTTTTTACCCAGAATCACTTAGAAATTTTATTGAACCTACAAAGAATCTAAAAATGTCTTCGCGCTTTTTTCTGCCAGCTTCTGAGTGGCACGAATTAGGCGTCCTCTCAAATTGGAATGGGGTTCAGGAAAAAAAATTACCCGTGGCCTTCAGGTGCTATGAAGAGGTGTCTCCATGATATGGATCATGCTTTTTCTTTCAACTTTACTTGCAGAGGCCGCTCAACCAATACACTGGGGATATCTCATAGAGTTGTCTCACCAGCATGAGTTTTATAAAAAAAATGAACCAATCCTAAAACCTAAAGAATCCTGGCAAAATCTATTTGCCTTCAATTACCTTGATCGGGATTTAAAACAGCTTAAAGATTGTGTTTTTTACAAAGTACCCGGTGAAAGTTTGGGCAAGCTTAAAATTAAAACCATTTATGCTTTTGATAAATGTGATGATTATGTGCTGCAACCGGGCGATAAAGAATGGTCGGATATTAAAGCTCTGCAGTTTAATACCCATGAAGATACTGTGACATTTGATATTAGTTTTAAGAATTATCGAAGTGAAGAATGGTTGGCCAAATTTCAAAAAGCTTTCACTAAGCCTTCTCCAGCGATGAATTTATCCTCAGCAGAATTTAAATCACCAAAAACTTTACTCTTAGCACCTCATAGTTCGGTAATTGTGGCCTCTAAACCGGGATTAGTAAAACCTGATTTTCAGTGTCATCAAATCAGCGAATATTGCGAAGAAGTTAAACCTTCCGTCTGCGACCAGTGCCCGGAAGGCTGGTATGAAATACCCAATGGCTGTTTACAAGGTCCAAAATTCTGTGGTCATCATATCTGTGGCACGAAAGGTAGACCGGCCTGTCGAAGGGGCATGGTCTGGCAAAGGCGAGAAAGTAAATTTGATTGCAGAATAGATTCGAGTTTTGCTTATTGTCAGAAAGGTCTGTCTGTTCAATGTGAAGGCCAGAGGGCCTTCTGCCGTTAACGAACCTGAGCTGCCATCGAAGATGAGATGTAGTCAGTATTATGGATGGAAGACCAGGAATAGTTCGCTAAAGACTCTGATTTAATTTTTCCAAAATGACTGATTAGGAGGGGATGTTTTTGCAGGGACTCAAGGTCACTCAGAATACGGTATTCCTTATTTAACTCCAGCTCCAAACCCGATATCGTTATGGAAAGTTCTTCATCCCTGAGTATAAAGGGTGAAGGTTGCCAGTCTTCTTTGCGGTTCAAATTATAGTCTTCTTCTAAGATTCTCAAAAGATTACGACCTGTTAAAACCAAAACATAGAGCTGAGATTCACCACTACTTTTAGGTACAAAGGAAAGATCTGCATTGAAACTGACTAAGCTTTTGGAAACATCAAAGGGATTTAAAGTCTGTGATAACTGGTCTTCTTTGAGTCCTGGAAATTTTTTTTCTAAAGTTAAATCACGCTCTATTGGTTTACCTAGGAAGGTGGCCGGAATTCTTTCTTTATGATTTACAGAAGTATCTTCGGTGAAACAGTCATTAGTCTCTTTAAAAAATTCATGGCAGAAAAGTACTGGTTGATGGACAACGGTTTTTGCAGGAATGATCTTATTATTCTTGGTGTCCACGACCAGCTCAGCATAGCTGAAACTTTTTCCATCAGGATAGCCACTTAGAACCAGCGTACCGTTAACCTCGTTTGCTACCTTTTGATGATTTCTACCCGCAATAACTACGTCAACCAATTGTGGTGGAAGCCTTTCCAGATATTGGCCTAAAGGACTTTTAGTATCACAAATACCATCTTTGAAAGGTTCGAAATTCAATTTCATGGGATGAAGTTTCGTTCTTGAAGCTAACTCACTATAGCAGTCTAGACCTTGATGAGTCAGAACAACGATCACATCAGCACCTAAAGAGCGAAGAAGTCGCGCATGACGAAGAGTTGATTGGAGCATATTTTCCACAAATAAGCCGATGCGGTTGTTTACTGGGGTCTGTTCCACAATATCATCAGGAATGAGTCCGATAATACCTACCCGAACACCACCCACGTCCTTGATGTGATGAGACTTGGCCCCCTCCCATTCAACTCCACGAGCAGTTTTTAGATCATAGAGATTACTGATGATCAGCGGAACATCGGAGGTTTTGGCAAATTTTTTAAAGAGATTTGAGCTGTTTCCAATTGAGGCCGGAACCTTCAGATTAAAATCACGCAGACCAATGGATAGACCATCGTACTTCAGGAACGAATAAAAATCACGAGTGGTGTTTATAGTATCTGCGCTACTAAAAATATCTCCGGAATCCACCATTACAAGATTGGGGTAATTTTCTCGTAGAATTTTATAATAACTATTGATGACATCGACTCCGCCAATCCTGGTATTTTGCAAATTCTTTTGATGTTCATCTTTAAAAGTAATCAATTGAGGGCGGGACTGACCATGAATATCATTGGTAGCAGCGATGACAATGCGTTTTTCATTAGGGGCCAATTCCGAGAGTTTTGGCGCATCGGGCTCCGAATATAAACTGTCATGACCTTTTAAAGTTTGATTTTCCAATTGGCCTTTTTTAAAGGAGCAAGCAGCGGAAACAAGTAGAATCATCCATAAAAATTTTCTCATGCCAAAAGTATAAGATCTTTTTAGCTTTTGAGCTATGTTGTTCATTTTGGGTTAAAAGAAATAAAAATTATTGTGCTTAGAGAGAGTTTAGGACAGTCGGAATATTCTCAAGAAACCTTAATTTTTTTTAAGATATATTTCATATATGCCGATTAAGGAGTCTCAATTAAAGCCATTCGAGGATTCCTATGTTCGACAAAATAAAAAAAGCTCCCCTGGCCCACAAGTTGATTCTTTTGAATCTAACTTCTCTGATATTTATTTTCAGTTTGGTCCACTTCTATGTCTTCCCGGTAATTGAAGATATGTTCATTGAAAGTTACAAAATGAAGATAAGGAACGCAGTTGAAATTGCGGATCATCTGATTATTGATTTTCATTCCCGGGCCGAGAAAGGTGAATTTTCACAAGAAGAAGCTAAAAAGCAGGCCATGAATGCTATTAAGGCCCTTCGGTATAATGAGAAAGAATATTTTTGGATTCATAATCTGGAACTAAAAATGGTGATGCATGCAGTTTCAGCAAAATTAGACGGTACAGATATTTCCAATATGAAAGACCCCAATGGGTTAGCACTCTTTGCTGAAATGAACCGGGCCTCGGCACAAACAGGAGACGCCTTTGTTCCTTACATGTGGCCTAAGCCAGGCAGTGATGTACCGGTTGAGAAATTCTCCTATGTGAAAGTCTTTAAACCGTGGGGTTGGGTGACTGGTAATGGAATCTATTTTGATACAATTCGTGCAACTGTTTCATCTTTGAGATTGGCCATTTACGGTGGATTAGGATTAGCTGCACTCCTTTCATGTATTGGTACCATCGTCTTCTCACAAAGATTAGTCGCAAATTTAAGAAAGGCCCTTCAATCCCTGGATCTTGCAGGCTCAGAAATGACTTCTCTCAGCTCACTCCTGGCCGTAACTGGTCATACCGTGTCCGAGGGGGTTTCAGAATCAGCTTCAAGCATCACTGAAACATCTGCATCAATGGAAGAGATTGGACTTATGTCTCAGAAAAATGCGGATAATTCTGCCCAAACTCAGAATTCAGCTGATGAATGCCTTAAGGCCACTCGCGAAGGTAAGAAGATTGTTGAAAAGGCCATGTCCTGCATGGGTGATATTTCTCGAAGTAATAAAGATGTATTAGATCAAAACCAACATTCGGCGAAGCGAATTTCCGACATTATTGGTGTCATTAAAGATATCAGTGATAAAACTCAGGTCATTAACGATATCGTTTTCCAGACTAAACTTCTCTCATTCAATGCCTCCGTGGAAGCGGCCCGTGCAGGTGAGGCCGGCAAGGGCTTTTCCGTAGTGGCAGAAGAAGTAGGGAAACTGGCCCAAATGTCAGGTGAAGCTGCCAAGGACATTGAAACCAGTCTGGCCCAGAGTATTACCCAAGTTGAATCTATCATTAAAGAAGATTTGTCCCAGTCGAGAAATATCATTTCTTCGGCAGGTAAATTAGTTGAAGAAGGAACTGTGGTTGTAAAAAGTTGTGAATCGGTTTTTGATAAAATCTTATCCCAAGTCTCTGGCATGGTTGAAATGGCCAATCAAATTTCCAGCAGCTGCCAGGAGCAGAGAATTGGATTTGATCAGATTAAAAAGGCCATCCTGCAACTTGATGCGACTTCACACTCAAATGCTAAGGCTTCAGTGGAAGTAGCAGCTTCGGTTGAAAAGATGGTTGATCAGGCCGAAAAAGTTCAAACACATTCTAAAGAAATAGCTCTATTAATTGAAGGTAAGGTTGCAGATGCTGATCATTCAACATCTGCAACGGCATTAAGAGTTGCTGGTCGTTCAGATTCTGATTCTGAGGCAGCTTAATAGGCCTGGATTCTTGCTAATTTGTTATAAGCAGCTTTAAGGGCCAAGGCCAGAATCTCGTACTCCTTGGCACCCTGGCAAAAGCTCAGGCTGATTCTGATCACACCACGTCCAATTTGATCATTGATACCCATAGCTTTTAAAACTTTCGAGGTTTCGGGCTGGTTATCTGTGCAAGCAGCAGAAGTGGTCACAAAAATATCATTGGATTCAAGTTCTATTTGAACCGCCTGACCATGAATACCGGGATAACCAATAAGTGTAGTTCCTGCCAGGCGTGGAGCTCCACCGCCTACTATAACCGCTTCTGGAAATTCCTGCTGGATCTCATTTTCAAATTTTAATTTCGCGGCTTCAAGGTCGGCCAACTTATGAGCATTCTCCTTGAAGTCATTCATGGCCACTGCCAGGGTTTCTATTCCAATGTAATGTTGAGTTCCACCACGAAGTCCTTTTTCCTGCGTACTGCCGAAAACCAATGATTGCATTTTAGGTGGTTCTCTTACGATCAGGAATCCTGAGCCCGAAAGTGCTCCAATCTTATGACCTGAACAAACGGCATAATCGAGTCCGGAGAGTTCAAAATTAAATCCGCCTTTACCAATGAGTTGAGTTGTATCGCAAAAAAACTCAACATGATGCTTACGGCAGATTTCGGCCAGTTCTGAATAAGGCTGGATTACACCAGTTTCATTGTTGACTGCCATGACTGTAACCATGGCAACTTTTGAAGGATTCTCTTTTAGGAGTTTTTCCAGACTTGCTGGGAGGACCCGGCCTTCCCGATCTATTTCAACATACTTTAAAATAAAACCGCGCTTATTTTTATAATATTCAAGAGCATTTGGAATGACTGAATGTTCAAGCGGACTTGAGATGATAATTTTTCTATCTGCAGGCGCTTGATCCAGTATGGAATGAAAAATATGAGAGATCCCTTCTGAAGCGCCGGAATTAAAATAAACCTGATCAGGATAACATCCAACCACGTGGGCTATGATCTCCCGGCATTTTTCAATTCCTTTAAAGACTTTCTGCCCAATGGAATGGATGGCATTGGGATTGGCATAAAGATCACTTTCCAGTCTTTTTCTTAAATAGACTTTGACCGGTTCAGAAAGCGGAGCAGAGCCATTATAGTCAGCGTAAATCATATTTTTTCCTATGAGATGGTGAGCATTTGATCAAGAGCTTTAAGCGCAAATTTCTTGGTCACATCATCGACTTTAATTACATTGATTGGTTGATTACGTTCAATCGACCGGAAGCTTTCCAGAAGCCAGCGAGGGCGAACACGATACATGGTAGTACATAAACATTGATAGGGAGAGAGAGAAGTAATATCAAGATGTGGGTACTGCCGTGCCAGCCGGTTCACGAGATTAATTTCAGTGCCTACTGCAAATTTAGTTCCAGGACTAGCGGCCTTAATTTGATTGATGATATAAGAAGTTGAGCCGGCCAAATCTGAACCCTGAACTACCTCATAGCTGCATTCAGGGTGAACAATCAGAATTCTTTCTGGATCATTCTTTCTCCATTCAGTGATGTGACTGGCATTAAAACCCTGGTGAACGGAACAGAAGCCGTACCAAAGGATAACTTTGGCCTTCTGGATTTGCTCAGGAGTCAGGCCACCAAAACGTTGATGAGGATTGTAGACAACCATTTCATCCAATTTAATGCCAAGTTTTGAACAGGTATTACGTCCTAAATGCTGATCAGGGAAAAATAGCAATTTTTCACCTTGAGCGAGTCCCCAGGTGATAACTTTCTCAGCATTTGATGATGTACAAATGGAACCATTATTTTCCCCGACAAAACTTTTAAGTGCTGCCGTACAATTAATATAAGTGATGGGAACAATTTTATCCGAAGTACATTCCGTCATGTACTTCCATGCCACATCTATCTCGCGACGATTGGCCATGTCGGCCATGGAACATCCAGCGCGCAAATCAGGTAAAATAACTTTTTGATCTTCCCGTGTCAGCATGTCTGCTGTCTCGGCCATGAAGTGAACTCCGCAAAACATGATGTATTCGGCTTCTTTAATCTCAGAAGCTTTGCGTGCCAACTCTAATGAGTCACCAGTGATATCTGCGAAGGCTATGACGTCGTCCTGTTGATAGTGGTGTCCTAGAACCACCACCTTTGAACCTAAGCGCTTCTTAATTGCCGTCAATTCCTCGAGAACTTTGTCATCGGAGAGTTCAGATTCAGGAATTTCCGGTAGGTGATCTTTGCTGTCTAAATCATCGTATATGTCGATCATAATGAACCTTTAAAATTTTTTCTCACACATTACATTTTTGGTTAAAAAGGAGCAAGCTTAGCTGTTGCGCGTCGGGCCAAGGATAGTTTATTTGGCCGCGCAGCAAAAATCTATTTAATTATATTCACTTGGCCCTTTGACGAAGTGTGACCATTTCCCTAGACTTTTATTAATAGGACCATTTAAAGGACCACGACCACGGACTCTTTTTTAGGAGATTAGGTTATGAAAATTATCACCATTGGTAATAACAAGGGTGGCGTAGGCAAGACTATGCAGTGTTACCAGCTAGTTTGTCATCTCGCCAACTTAGGCCATCGCGTCCTCGCTATCGATTTAGATTCTCAGGCCAATCTAAGTTCAACCTTAGGTGTAAACATTCAGCGAACTCTGATTCCTGAGTGGTTAATCGGGGATGTAAAAGCCGACGAAATTCTTTCTGATGCTTCCGGTGAATATGATTTCTACAAGAATATCAAACTCATTGCCAGCTCCCGTCATATGGCAAATCTTGCAAAACTTTTAATCCTTTCGGAATCAGAAGTTCGTAAAACTGCCGGCCGCAAAGAACGACTGATGAAGATGCGTTTAAAAGAACTTGCTACTCAGTTTGATTATGTCGTGATTGATACTCCTCCAATGCTTGGAGATGAGCTCATCATGTCTTTAGTGGCTTCCGACCTCATACTTATTCCTACCCAAGCTCAGGACTACTCCATTGATGGTTTAGAAGAGCTTATGGATACTTTTGAAATCATCAAAGAAACTGAAAATCCTAGTCTGGAATTTTCAATTATTCCTTCCATGGTTAACCCAAGAAGAAAAATTGAAAGACTCCGTCTCGAGGAGCTTAGTCAGTCTTTTAACGTGACTCCGACTATCAGAAACCTGGTAGACATGCAGGAATCAGTTGCTCTTAAAAAACCTGTATTCATGTTTAACAACAACTCAAAAGGTAAACATGATTATCAGGCGCTTTGGGATTCTTTAGGTTTAAATTAATTAGAACTCATATAGACGTTTAAGGAGAGGCCATGGCCAAGGAATTTTCCGCACGTGTTTCGAAACGTGAGCGCAAAGTGACTGACATTACTGTTGGGATTGATGAAAAAATCCTGAGAGCTAACGATCAAAAGCTTCTACGTGGAGCTCAGTTAGCTACTATCGCTCTTAATACAATTGTAGTTCGTGATCAGGTTAGAACTAAGTTCAATGATGAGTCTCTTCGTGAGCTTGGCGAAAACATCAAGGTCAACGGTCTAATTCAGCCATTGGTTATTCACCGTGAAGGCAATAAATTTGTTTTGATTTGTGGTGAAAGACGTTTCCGCGCAATGACATTGATTGGCATGGAAGAAGCTCCTTGTTTTATTCTTGAGAATAAGACCAAAGAAGAGTTAATGGCCATTCAGTTCTCCGAGAACCAGGCCCGTGAAGACCTTCACTATATTGATCAGGCCGATTCAATCTATGGTTATCAAAAATTAACAGGTACTTCTGAAAGAAAAATTACTGCAGCACTGGGTATTTCTAAATCAGAAGTTCATCGTTGTTTGATGATTGCAAAACTTCCAAGAGACATTAAAGAAGCTGCAAAAACATTCAACACTGAGAAGTATGTTCTTCTTGAGTGGAATGAGCTTCCTAAGAATGAATTTAAAGAAGAAATTAAGGGCCGTATTCTCTCTGGCGACATTACTAAACGTCTTCAGCTTAGCCGTCTGATTTCTCAGTTAAAAATTGAGAAGCCTAAGAAAAAGAAAGATGATTCGGTTGAGAAATTAATGAAGGTTTTAAAGACCCAAATGAAAGATCCCAAGCTTCAGGCCCGTGCTAAGGCCTTAATGGCAGAACTCATTAACTAAATGACAAAGGGGTCTCTTCGGAGACCCTTTTTTTTGGCATCTCCTTTGCTCTTATATTCAGTACAAGAGGAACTAACCTTAATTGAAGATTGGAATTTCGAGGGGTTAGGGAATCAGAGGGGAAATAAAATGTTTAATATTTGGTCACAAAAACTTCAGTATCCAAGCTTTAGACACTTCGTGGTTTTAGCTTTGATCATAGTTGCAGCAAAGGCTGAGGGGCAAGTTACCCCTAAGGTTTCATTATCCCGTGAACCTGCGAGTTATATTCCCGATGATGATGTCATTGTAAAACCAGTCGATAACCAGCTTTCATTTTATCAGCAGTATGTGGCGTCAGATAAAAGTCGTGATGTGATAAATTCACGAAACCAGATAAAAATCTGGAACGACAATCAGGCGTTCGCTGATCAGTATGGTATGGATTCTACTCTGACCGGTTCTTCTTACTTTGTACCAACTGCCGAAGAAAAATTTGAATACTTTAAAGATAAATATATGCGCTACCTTCGTCGAAAAGGCGAGCAGCCGCTAAAAGATGCTCCAAAGAGCTGGTATCAGGATTATCGTGCGTCTAATGAAGTGGATACCATCGATGAGATGGAGGCCCGTTTCAAAAATACTTCAGATAAAAGTCTTTCCGGTAAAGATCTTCCGGATTCACTTAAGCAAAAAGAAGTAAGTCTGTGGAAAAAGACCAAATTTATTTTCCAACCTCGCCTGGATCAAGGTCTGGTCATTATTGGGATCAAAGGTCCGATTGCCTATGCCCGTGCTTGGGTGGGGGCCAACGGCGAAACTGAGGTAAACGTTCAACATAGCATTGATTCAATCGGATTTCGTTTAATGTACAACTATTATGCCCATACTGGACGCTACTTCACTTCCCTTGATCAGCGCTTGGCGGATAATCTCTATGCTCGAGTTACAAGTATCAAGAATCCTGAAGTGGCCAAAGGTGAAGTTGAGCAGGATAATACCGTAATGCTGCTATACGCAAAACAGTTCTAACCGCAATTTCTCTAGCCGACAAATGCCTCCGAGAGTAGACTAGGGCCACAAATTTAACCCTAAATTGGAGTTGTCATGAGTCTCTTCGAGTCTCCATTTTTCCAAGATGCGTTTTCTCAACTTGAATCTGCCGGAACCACGATGAAGATGGATCCAAACGTTCTTGAACGTTTGAAATATCCTAAACGTGCTCTTCAGGTTTCTGTTCCCGTTCGTCTCGACGATGGTACCGTCAAAGTTTTTGAAGGTTACCGCGTTCAGCACAACATGACCTTGGGCCCCGGTAAAGGTGGAGTTCGTTTCCACCCGCACGTTTCGTTATCAGAGACGGCTGCCCTTGCCATGTTGATGACTTTTAAATGTGCCCTGGTTGGTCTTCCGCTTGGTGGAGCTAAGGGTGGAATTAAAGTCGATCCCAATGATCTTTCACGAGCAGAGCTTCAGGCCCTTACTCGTCGTTACACAACAGAAATTTCTATGATCATTGGTCCGGATAAAGATATTCCGGCGCCTGATATCGGTACTGATGGCCAGACTATGGCATGGATGATGGATACATATTCTCAGCTTAAAGGTTATGCCATTCCAGGTGTAGTAACCGGTAAGCCAATTGCTATCGGTGGATCTTTAGGTCGTGCCGAATCAACCGGTAAAGGTGTGGTCTTCTGTATTAATTTTGCCTATGAAAAACTTAACAAAACAGTAGGCTCTACAACTACTGTAGCGATCCATGGTTTTGGTAAAGTGGGTATGCCTGCTGCTCATGATCTCCATGCACAAGGTGCTAAAATTGTGGCCATCTCAGATGTTTCAGGTGCGATCTACAATAAGGATGGTCTAAACATTCCTCAATGTGTTGAGTGGGTAAAAAACCGTCAGTATCTTCGCGATATGCCGGGTGCAGAACATATTTCGAACGAAGAGTTACTTGAACTTGATGTAGATATCCTGATTCCTGCTGCAATTGATGGTGTTATCACTAAGGATAATGCTCCTAAAGTGAGAGCTCGTCTTATTGCTGAAGGTGCTAACGGACCTCTAACTCATGAAGCTGTTGATATGATTACGGCCAACGGTGGCCTGATTATTCCAGACATTCTTTGTAATGCTGGTGGTGTTATTGTTTCTTACTTTGAGTGGGTACAAGGACTTCAAATGTTCTTCTGGGATCTTGATACCGTTAATAAAAAACTCCATGACATCATGAAGCAAGCCTTTGATAAGGTTTGGAAAAATGCTGATGTGTACAAGGTGAATATGAAGCAAGCTGCTTTTATTACTTCACTTAAGAACATCGAAGCTGCCATGAGACTTCGTGGAATGTGGCCAGGCTAATAAGTTATTCTCTAGGTCTCTTATCTATTAATTAGATAAGAGACCTATGTTCTTTCGATTTCCAAGATAGTTTTTTTTCGCTTACTTTACGCTCATGAAAACTTTCCTCTTGATCGTTCTCCTCTTTACCACTAACGCTTTTGCCTTCGAGCCTTGTTCTTATCCGGATACCTGGAGCTTTTTTGAAGATCTTAAGGCCCAGAGTAAAACAGCGACTATAATTTCTAAAAACCCAAAAAAGTTCCGCTTCATTGAGAAGCAGATGATTCATCTGACTGTAACTCTTCAAGATTGGTTAAGCGGAAGCTCTAAGGCCGAAGCTTTGGAAATGTTTACTGAAGGTTCTAGTGATGGTGAAATTCAGTATTTTGATTTTAATGGCAGACGGATTGCCCTGGTCCGTTATTGGCCCGGCGATAATGAGTTCGGCGCTTTCTTTGAAATGAAGAACAGCGCTTTTCAGCTTCTGGCCGAAATCCGTGACAGTGATATCGTCTGCCTTTAGAATGGTAGAATGATCTTTGCCTTTATCTTTTTTCCTTTATTCTCGTATGCTCACATTATTCAAGATGATGTCTCTATCACTGATAAATCCCGCCACTCATTTCATACAGTCTGTTCAAAACTTGTCGCCCATGAATCGCCTCTCATAGAGATAGTTTCGGGAACTGAACTCGATTGCATGGGAAAAAAAGTGGCAGTGGGAAAATTCTGCGAAAAAGAAACGGCAGCTGATCCTTATTATCTTCGCGCTTACATTGATAAGGAGAAGAAAGAAGTGGTCTGTGTGTCGGGGAAAAAAGTTCTGTTTAAGTACTTATGTGTAAAGTTAAGTGACAAGGTTTTGTGTTCCCAAGAGGCCCAAAAAAGTTGTCAGCATATTCAGGATAAACTGGCCAAGCGCCTGGACATGGTTCATTCCTCTTTCATCAAGAACGAAAAAGGTATTAAGCAGTTAAATTGTTTTTTTGAATCACTACCTTTAGCTGAAAAATCTATTTAACCATCATACTTTTTTTAGATTAGTCACCTTCTAACAACTGTCATAGTTTGGCTCAACTTTATTTTAAGGAGAGTTATTATGAAATCATTTTTAATTGCTGCATTACTTGTAACAACCAACGCTTTTGCCATCAATCTCTGTGACTATCAGGATGTGGCCGAACTACAACAAGACTTATATCAGGCCAATATACATTCTTATAAGACTTCCACTCACAAAACAGGTTTTACTGATAATGAGAAAAAAATCATTCATGCAACGATCCTTTTACAGAGTTGGCAGAGTGATTATACGCAGACAGCAGCTTTGAATGCTTTCCTGGATATGTGGGAGGGACGAGTAGGATCTTTAGCAGGAACTTTAGAATACTACATTATAGGTGGTCAAAGGATTGTACACGCTCAGTACTTTCCCGGTGATAATGAATATGGTGCTTTCTGGATACTTAAGAAGAAGGGCCCTGAGTTATTGGTAGTTATTGAAGATAGTGAAGTTTACTGTAAAAAACAGTAATTAATTTAGAACCCTGCAAAAGTTGCCAAAAAATTCAATCCCTTAACATTCTCCAGAGTGGCATGCAAATCGCAGGAGTCACTTCTGGAGGTGTTCATGGAAACCCAATTACAAACTTGTTACTTCACAAAAAAAGGTCCCTCATTAGTGACGCTTTTTGGTTATGCCACTAAGAGTGTGCCAGGACTTGAAATCAATGGTCTTGGAAAATATGGAAAGGCGATCAAAGAGAAAATCATCTTCGTCACTCGCACCCGCTCGTTGCAAATTCCGCTTAAAAGATTTGTCCTAAATGTTGAGATCAGTGATGACCTCGGTGACCTGGAAAGTTCCTCTGTTAAATGGCTGGAGTACCCCTTGCTCCTTCATTATTGGTATCTGGCAGGACTTCTCCCCATAACCAAACTGGATAATTGTCTTGCGGTTGGTTCTCTCACTCCTAGTGGAATTGTAGAGGAACCACTCAATGAACTGGTAGTGAAGCTATGTGAGGAGTTTGAACTTCACTTGATTGCATCAACCGGAGGGATGAATAGTCCACTGGGTGTGATAGATGGCAAAGACCTGTTCGGGGCGGTGACTCAGCTGGATTTTAGATGGAGAGAGTCTGTGCCCAGTGTCTGATTGACTTTTGTGCATAATATGTGTATAACAGGAGGGGTTGTGCCTACTGTATTATTACTCTACGGAATACGGTTTTACTTTTACTCACATGAAGAAACCAGAATGCATATTCATGTTTCATATCAAGGGAGTGAAGCAAAAATTTGGCTTGATACATTTGAAGTGGCCATGAATTATGGATTTAATCCACATCAGTTGGTTAAAATCATTAAACTTGTGAGGTCCTATGAAAAAGAAATCAAAAAAGCCTGGATCGAGCACTTCCCGAAAAATTGATGAAGTTTTAGATAGGGCCTTAAATGCACCCAAACGAGATGTGAAAATCCGAGTAAATACTTTTATTGATTTGGATATTTATGAAGCTCTGAATGAAGAAGCGGATAAAACCGGTCAAAAGTATCAAACGCTTTTGAATAAATACCTTAGGGCCGCTGTCCTTAAGGAAGTTAACGAATCTGATATTAAGGCCATAAAGATTGCCCTGGCAAACTAGATGGAGAGAGTCTGTGCCAGCTTCTGGTATTGGACAAAGTTATGATCTTCTTTAGTCGTACAGTTCGCCATATCGGTTAATACGACCTTGCCATGCTGAACTACGGTGACTGAAGGATACTTGTCCGCAATCAGACATTCCACTGCCATATTACCCATTTGAGAAGCGATAAAGCGGTCATCCGCATTAGGGGAGCCGCCTCGCTGAATATGGCCCAATATCGCGACGTGAGCATCCAGATGATAAAGGTCTTTCAGGACATGTTGAATTTCATAACTGCGGCCAGCTACCGGACCTTCGGCTACGATGATGATGGAAGATTCTTTGCCGCGGGCAATCCCACGTTGAATATCATCGGCCAACTTTTGATGATTCACTTTTTCATGGGGCAGCAGAATATTTTCGGCACCAGTGCAGACGCCAACTTTAAGAGCAATGGCCGAAGAGTTTCGACCCATGACTTCAACTAAGAAAGTTCTGGCGTGGGAGTGGGCAGTATCACGAATTCTATCAACTGCTTCAATGGCAGTTTGAACGGCAGTATCAAAACCAATGGTATATTCAGTGTTAGAGATGTCGTTATCAATCGTTCCGGGAATACCCATGACCGGAAAATTGTGTTCATTCCAAAGCGCCATAGCTCCATTAAAAGAACCATCTCCACCAATCACAAT
This sequence comes from Bacteriovoracaceae bacterium UBA4096, assembly GCA_002381945.1. Lineage (GTDB taxonomy): Bacteria > Bdellovibrionota > Bacteriovoracia > Bacteriovoracales > Bacteriovoracaceae > Peredibacter. Next base: position 48,286 of record DFXY01000052.1, on the reverse strand, counting down.
TAAGGCTTCAATTCCCTGAGCTTTAAGAATTTCGACGGCTTTTTTTCTGAACTCAGGTTTCATAAACTCTGGAGAGCGGGAAGTTTGAAGTATTGTGCCTCCACGCTGAATAATATTCCCCACACTTGAGAGATTCATACTTTGGAATTCACCACGAAGAAGTCCAGCATAGCCCCGTTTAATACCGGTTACCTGGATGCCGTGAAAGATAGCAGATCTGACAATGGCACGTATGGCACAATTCATCCCAGGCGAATCTCCGCCAGAGCAAAGTAAACCTATGTGAGTAAAAGCCATAATAAATCCTTTAAACGAAAATCGGATTGCCCGTAAAATCCTTGGGCTTAGGAATATTTAATATCTTTAGTACAGTTGGCGCAACATCTTTAAGTGCTTGTACTTTATTCTCTTGATTCACCATAATGTTCTGATCCTTCAGTTTGGAATGAATCACACAGAAAGGAACTTCTGAATCAGAGTGAGAGGTATGCTGACCGCCTTCTTCATAGATCATCTGATCGGCATTCCCATGATCCGCAGTCAGAATGAGGGTCACATTCTGTTCTTCGCATTTTTTATGAAGTCGTTCGATGCATCCATCTAAGGCCTCCACAGCTTTGACGGCCGCTTCAAAGTTTCCGGTATGTCCTACCATATCTGCATTGGCGAAATTGACGAGATAAAAACTAAATGAATTATCATTCAAGGCCTTGAGGAGATTATCGGTGACTTCTACCGCACTCATTTCAGGTTTTTGATCGTAAGTAGCCACTTCCCGAGGGGATGGCACCAGAAACCTTTCTTCGCCTGGAAAGGGAGTTTCCTCTCCACCATTGAAGAAATAAGTGACGTGAGCGTATTTTTCAGTTTCTGCGATCTTGAACTGTTTTTTTCCGAGTGTTGAGAGATACTTGGATAAAGTTCCCTGAATTTTTTCTTTATCAAACAGCACGGGCAGATTCGGTAACTCCTCTGCCACATAAGGAGTCATGCAAAGAAAATATCCCGGACGAATAGTAACTGGAAATTCGGCAAATTTTGGATCATTCAGAGCAATCGTGATTTGACGTGCCCGATCCGGTCTGTAATTAAAAAAGAAAACGGTATCGTCATTTTGAATAGCACCATCATCTGAGAAGAGAACTGGCGTGATGAATTCATCATAAATACCTTTCTTATATTCTTCGAGAATATATTCTTGCGGCTTCACTTTGGTTTTCCCGCCCTGACCAGTGATGGTTTTGTAAGCATGGTGAATTTTTTCCCAACGACGGTCACGGTCCATGCCAATGGAGCGACCCTGCATGCTGGCAAAAACAAACCCCGGTTGCTGTAGAATTTCTTTGGTGTAGTGGACACCCTTATCCTTGGAAGTATCCCTTCCATCCATAAAAGCATGAAGATAGACTCTGATCTCAGGATGTTCAGAGAGAATTTTCAATATCGCCTTAAGGTGATCGATGTGTGCATGAACACCACCGTCTGAGAGAAGTCCCATGAGATGTAGGCGCTTATTACCTGCTTGGGCCTTCCCAATCAACTCTTTGAATCTCGGCATATCTCGTAAGGTATTTTTATCGATGGCCTCATTGATACGAACAAGGTCCTGCCGAACAGGTCTTCCCGCACCAAGGTTTAAGTGGCCCACTTCCGAATTTCCTGCAACGCCTTTAGGTAGTCCCACCGCTTCGCCACCAGGTTGTATGGTGGTAAGTGGATAATGCTTAAAGAGATGGTCGATGGTGGGTTTATGCGCGGCCTTAATAGCATTTTTATAATCACTTTGATTCATTCCGTAGCCATCCATGATGACTAAGAGAACGCGTGGGCTTAAGCCTTGAATGGTCTGCATGAAATGCCCCTAGTTATGGTAAGGGTGTCCTGATCTGATCGTCTGGGCACGGTAAAGTTGTTCTACCAGAAGTATTCTGGCCAACTTATGGGGGAAAGTCAGCTCTGAAAGAGAAATGCGCTCCTGGCAATTCCTTAGGAGCTCGTCAGAGAAACCCTCCGCTCCGGCTATAATGAAGAAAATTTTTGCAGGACGCTCAATAAGTGATTTGGTCCACTCAGCAAATGTCACTGATGTGCTGCGTTTGCCCCATTCAGTCAAAGCGATCAGATGACTACCACCACTTTGAGAAATATCACGAATCTTTTTTAAAATAGCTTCGCCTTCAGCGTCTTTATTTTCCGCCGAAGCCTTCACTTCATGAATTATAAGTTCAGGATTATTAATGCGCTTGAGATAATCGTTCTCAATAGCTTCCAGATGGGAGTCTTTCAGTTTGCCCACCACTATTAAATGGAGCTGGCGGGCCATGATTTAGAAGAAACCTTTAAGGTCCGGCTTCTCTGAAGAGGTTGCTGTCGGTTTAGCGAAGTAGAACTCTTCAGGGATTTTAACCTGAGGATTTCTTCCGTAGATCATATCCAGGTCATAAACATCACGGGCAGGACCGTTAAAAACGTGAACCATGACGTCACCTGTATCAAGAAGAATCCAGTCAGCTGACTCATATCCTTCGTAAGAAATAATGTTGGCACCTTGATTTTTTAAATTGCCCGAGACTTCATCAATCATGGCCCGGGCCTGAGTCGCGTTTTGAGAAGTGGCGATAATGGCATAATCACAAAGTGAAGTTGATTTCCTCATATCGAAAATCTTCAAATTGTCGCCTTTGAAATTGGCCAAAATCCAGGCCGAGGCCATTGCATGATTTAAAGGGAATTCAAATGAAGTGTTAGTAATAACTTTGTTAACTTCATTTTGAATGTATTCATTTATTGCCATGAGTTGCCTCTTTCTGTTCTTCTAAAATTTGTTCTTTGGTTTTTAACATAAGTTGCTTCAGGATATCAATATTACGCCCTGAAATGCCCGAGATCGGCAATACCCTGCGGTCCAATTGTTCCTCCATACTAGAGCGAAACTTCTCAATTTCATCCTCAGTCATGGCATCAATCTTGGTCAGGCAGACGATTTCTTTTTTATTCAAAAGCTCAGGATTAAATTTCTCAAGCTCAGAGCGAACGGTGACATAGGCCTCAATCGCTTCATATTCTTCTAGAAACATTGAACAATCGATCAGGTGGACCAAAGCAGAAGTACGTTCAATATGCTTTAGAAACTTGATGCCCAGCCCTTTACCGTCGGCAGCACCTTCAATTAATCCAGGAATATCAGTTACTACAATTGTCTTTTCGCCTAATTCTACCACACCAAGATTTGGCTCCAAAGTGGTGAAAGGGTAATCAGCAATCTTAGGTCTTGCAGCACTAATAGCGCTGATCAGAGTTGATTTGCCGGCATTCGGCAAACCAATCAAGGCAATATCAGCGAGAAGCTTTAATTCTAAATGGATGGGAATAGATGTTCCCGGCTCACCATTTTGAGCAAAGCGGGGAGTCTGGTGAGTTGAGGATTTGAAATGGGCATTGCCCTTTCCGCCACGGCCACCTTCGGCAGCTTTATAAATTTGTCCATGCTCTGTTACGTCACAGAGAAGATCACCAGTTTCTTTATGATAAATGAGTGTTCCTACTGGAACTTTTAGGATGAGATCATTTCCGCAGGCACCCTGCATATTTGAACCAGCGCCGTTACCACCAGCTTCGGCCTTAAAGGTTTTGAGTCCTCTAAAATGGAGCAGAGTATTTAAACCCTCATCCCCTTGGAAACAAATGTTTCCGCCTTCACCACCATCGCCGCCGTCAGGACCACCCATAGGAACGTATTTTTCACGTCGATATCCAACGAAGCCTTTGCCGCCTTCACCCGAGATTACTTCAATATCTACTTCATCTATAAATTTCATAAAACCAATTCCGCCTCACGGCCGTAAAATAAAAAAGAGGGAGCTGTTTAGGCTCCCTCTTTATAATAAAGATCTTTAAAGATCAATTAAGCTGGAACAACTGAGATAGTTTTTGTCGACTTATTGTAAAAACCAAATTTTACTTTACCTGGGCACATAGCATAGATCGTGAAATCACGACCCATTTTTACGTTAGTTCCAGGGTGAAATTTAGTACCCTTTTGACGAACGATGATCATGCCAGTTTCAACAACTTCACCACCGAATTTTTTTACACCACGCATTTTTGGGTTAGAGTCACGACCGTTACTGGTACTACCACCCGATTTCTTATGTGCCATATAATAGCTCTCCTAAACTTTTGAATTCTTGTTAATTACTTTTTAGCTTTTGCTTCAGCTTTAGTTACGCCACCTTGGCCATCATTGATTTCAGTGATCAAAAGACCAGTGAAGCACTGACGGTGACCGTTTTTCTTACGGTAAGCACCTGGCTTACGCTTAAGAACTAAAATCTTACGAGTACGACCTTGCTTAACAACTTTAGCAGTAACTTTAGCACCACCAACAACTGGGGCACCAACGATAGTTTTAGCACCACCGATAAATAGAACTTGATCGAAACTTACAGTTGAACCAACTTCAGCTTCAATTTTTTCTACGTCAATAAGATCGCCAGCTGCAAGCTTGTACTGGTGTCCTTTGATTTCAACAACCGTATACATGAGAACTCCTTAAGAGATACCACCTGCCGGGGAGGACATTGTCCTTCTTTGGTCCCTAGGTGAGTTAATTTGAAGGTCAGTTGTAAGGGTAAATTGTGGAAAAGTCAATTCCTATGGCCCGGTGGCCCAGTGAGGAAATATCCCCATTTTTCGGAGTTTTGATAAAATATTTCAATTAAGAAAAACAGCTGCTTAAGATGCACGACTCACAGCTTCCAAGGCTTCATATGAAAGTTATGTATTTAAAGGACTTAGGCCTCTCTGAGTCTGATCTGACTAAAATGGGCGGAAAAGCTGCCAGTCTCGCCCGATTATCTCAAGCAAATTTTCCGGTCCCTGCGGGGTTTGTTCTACTCGCTAATCAAAATCATCTGGAAGAGTCGATTGAAAAGATCGGTGGATTCCCTGTGGCGGTACGCTCCAGTGGTTCTTTGGAAGATTTGCCTAATGCCAGTTTCGCAGGTCTGTATGAAACCTTTCTCTTTATAAGAAATTTTGAAGAGCTTTATGATTCCATTTCCAAATGTTTTGATTCAAAAAACTCTGAGCGGGTTCAGGATTACCTTAAAACCAAAAATATAAAATTCAGACCCCAGGACTTAATTATGAGTGTCCTGGTACAAAAGATGGTGGATGCTAAAATTGCAGGAGTGCTTTTTACCTTAAATCCTATCAATGGGAGAGAAGAAGAATGTTATCTGGAGTTTTGCCAAGGTGTGGGTGAGAGGTTGGTGTCCGGGCACGTGACTCCTTCCCGTATTACCTGCCATTGGTTAACTGGCAAAAAGTTATCTGAGGATATCAATGCCGAAGGTACTGTCATTTCTGAAGCTCATTTAAAAGAGTTGGTGACTCTCTCGGCACAAATTCAGGCCTATTATGGAAAACCTCAGGATGTTGAATGGGCGGTTGGGCCCGATGATAAACTCTATATCCTGCAGTCCCGTCCAATTACAACCTTTTCACCTCGTGAAGATCGACCAGAACTAACCAATGCAGATTTTAAAGATGGGGGAGTTTCGGCCCGAGTATGCACACCGTTTATGTATTCGGTCTATCGTGAAGCTCTCAAGAATTCCATGGGAGACTATTTCAAAAAAATTCATCTGATTCCTAATGATGAAAAAATTCAGTGGATCCATTATCATTATGGGAGAGTTTATTGGAATGCTGAAGCTGTAAAAGAAGGACTAAAGAAAATCCCAGACTTCAAAGAAGAATCCTTTGACCGCGATTTGGGAGTGCAAAAGGATTATGGTGAATCAGGTCCTCATGTTACTCCGGTGAGTGTAGGTGGTATTGCATCGGCCATTCCGGTTTTAATCGGCATGCACCGTGAATTTGCAGATTGCCGGACGATGATTGACCATTTCAGGGAAAGATTTGAAAGGCGTGATAAAGGATTAAAGCAAAAGCTGAAAAAACTATCAGACTTATCCTTCCAGGAATTCAGTCAATGGTTTTATGAAGTGATCATGTTTCAGAATGAAACCGAGAAGAATTACTTTCGTACTATCTATAACAATTCAAATTTTCAAAGTGAATATAAAAACTTTCTTAAAAAGCTTCCTGCCTATCAGGAAGGCGATGAGATAGATCTAATGGGGGAGCTTCATGGTGTCTCCCATCTGGATGTTCAGGGTGGACTGGCAAAACTTTATGAAGTGGCAGCTCATCGTGGATTTGATTCTAAGGAATATTTTTTGAAACGAGAAGAGTTCCTGAAAGTTCATTACCATCATGGTCCGGCCGAACTGGATCTCAAAGTTCCTCGATGGGGTGAGAAGAAAGAGTGGATTGATGAGCTGGTGAAAAGTTTTCACCCTGTCCCAGTTTCTGAGCACCGCTTATATCAGGATACCTTTGCCCGGCTTTCCGGAAGAATAAATTATTTAAAGAGAAGTAAGTTCGTTTCTTTAACCAATGACTCCCGTCATTTTTTAAGGATCCGAGAGGAGATGCGAGCTTACTCTACGCGTGCCTATTATTTATTAAGACAGGGGCTCCTGGAGTTTGCTCGCCGATTTCATTTTAACGAAAATGATGTCTTCATGCTGGATATCCTGGAAGTGAAGGGGCGATTGATGAATTCAGATTTTAAGCTGCCAGATATATCAGGTCGAAAATTATTCTATGAGGGATATAGAAATTTTTCACCTCCCAATGAGTTTGGAGGGAAGATTAAGGCCATGCAGTCGGCAGTGGCCTCAGGCGCCTTAAAAGGTTTAGGGTGCAGTCCGGGAGAAATCACGGGTAGGGCACGAATCATTCTGAATATTCATGAAACTCATGAACTCACTAAAAATGATATTTTGATTACGCTCTTCACTGATCCAGGATGGACTCCTGTTCTGGCACGGGTTGGAGGAGTTGTGACAGAAGTAGGAGGCCTTCTTTCTCATGCCGCAGTCATTGGTAGAGAATATGGCATACCTGCTATCCTTAATCTCATCAAGGCCACCGAGTTGATTGGTGAGGGGGATTTAATCAAGATCAATGGTAAAACTGGCGTGGTTGAAATTTTAGAAAAAGGCCCTGAGGGCTAAACCGACGTCGGTTGTGACCAGTTTTTGTGCAACATTGTCAGTATCATCACCTTTTGAAACAGGTGTGAAGCCGAACAGTTCCGCTTCCATACTATTGCCTAAATCGTAAGTTCCCTTCGCAATAAAGTAAGTAAATCCTGACTTCAGGTCATTGATGATGGTACCACTTGCCTTAAATAAGGGATGAAACTCATACACATTGGCGAGAGCTCCAAAATATTCAGTTGGTAAAAATCGTTCGCCAAAATTGTTTAAGGCCATATAACGGTTTTGTTTCTGGTATCCACTTTCAAAACGAATATGCCATTTACCGGATAACTGCTGATCATAGCCCAATAAAAGGTCCCATAAATTGTGCGAAGGTTTATTGCCCGAGGTTTCAGAACGATAGAGCAGTTGTGAGAAAACCATGGCCTCTTCCAATCGGTAGCTTATCTGACCTCCGAGTTTATAACGATTTTGATCTTCACCGATTACGTAGTCTAATTGAAGTTGATCGCTGTATTGATATTCTCCATGGGCCCAAACTGTAGAATCAATTTTTCCTTCATAGTCATTAATACTTTTGTCACCCAGAAGAAGAAATTGAATGGTATGTGTGTCACTTAAAAAGTAAGTGATTGAAGCACCGTCATTTCCCTGTGCAACCTGGGAGATGGAAGTAAGCCCAGTGGGCTGATTGAAGGGATTAACGGGATTAAAGATTTCTCCCAAACCGTAATTGACATACATCCGTCCCAGCATAAACCGGTATTTGTCAGAATCATGTTCATAATAGAATTTATTCAGGATTGATTCGATTTGATGATCACCATCTTGTCTTTTGTACTGAAGTTTAAACATATCACGGGCCACTAGCTGACTAGGGAAGGTGAAAATGGTTGTGACAAAGTATGGGTCTCTTTCTCCAAAGATAGTAGGCTTAGGATCATAGAGCTTTGACTGGGAATAACGCAGAAACCAGTTGGCCTCAATGCGGGAATTGTCTTTTTCGAGTTTACCGTTCAAGTTACCATAGAAAAGATAAAAATTCTCTTCTTCCCAATCCTGAAAGAGATCATCCTGGGCTTCTGAATTGTTGCTGGTGTGTCTTACCTGACCTTCAACATTTCCGGATAAATCGAGATTCGGTCCGGCCCACGTCGGGGAAGATAAGCAGAACATGAGTAGACAAGATAAAAACTTCATTACTTACCTGTTAAGTTTTTTTGGGAAAAGTGGTTTGGTTCAAAACGGGTATTGAACTTGATTGATTTATAATCAATGATTGTTTTTTTGCTCTTATCATCTTCTGGAATCATTTCCCAGTGAGTAGGGATTTTATGACCATCAAAAGTTTTGATGTCACTGAAGGTTAGTGTTCGTCGAAGTTTTCCTTCTTTGTCGTAATAGCGATAAATTCTGGGTAAACAGTCTTTTTTTGAAGCGTAAGTCAGGATCTTTGGCCACATGACTTTTGAATTAGTCTTGGCAATATTTTCAATAACTTTGTAGGATTCACCGCCGACTTGTTCATCTTTAGTGAATTTATGAGAATAGTCTTCGGCCATTGAAGAGGCCTTAAGAATATCATCATTGGTAAAGTCCGAGCCCATCCAGCTTGCCAGAAGCATGGAAGATGAAACTGCGACTTTTCTCTTTAATTTTGGGAAGTAGTTCCACATATTATTCTCAATTCGCAAAGTCCTTATACCTTTTTCTTTGGCAGGAGCTTTGATCGTTGAAAGTGCCAGTTTCTTTCCTTCCACATCAGATTCTATTTCCAGTGTGCGGGTCCAGTTAGGAGTTTGAATGGTCATTACCATTTCTGCACTTGAACGGTCTCCTCGCATTTCCTTTTCAGCATACTTTAACCATTCATCAGCATTATTAACATTGGCACCAAGTGCTACACATAAAACAAAATCTTTTCNNTTTTTAAACATTGTGAGTCCTTGTTTCTGTAATCTGGCCATCTTTAATGTAGAGAACCGTTCTAACCTGATCTATTAACCGTTGATCATGGGTTGAAAAGACAAAAGTTAGCTTAAAATCCTTATTGAGTTTCAGGAAGAGTTCGATGATCTCCTGGGCCGTTTTAGAGTCGAGATTGGCGGTAGGTTCATCTGCCAGGATGAGTTGAGGTTTACCAGCAATCGCCCGGGCAATGGAAACTCGTTGTTGCTGTCCCCCGGAGAGCTGCTTGGGAAAACGCTTTCCCATTTTTTCCAGACCAACTTGTTTCAGCGCCCAGGAAACACGTTCTTTAATTTCTTGTTGAGTAAAACCTTTAAGCTGAAGAGGAAACTCAATATTTTCTTCAGCGGTCAGGATGGGAAGAAGCTGATAGTCCTGAAATATAAAACCCATATAATCTAAACGATGCTGTGTTCTTTCTTCCAGTGACAGGGAAGTGATGTCACTTCCACCGTGCTTAAGTGAACCACCTGTAGGAAGGATGAGTCCGGCAATTAAATTTAAAACGGTGGTTTTTCCTGACCCAGAGGGGCCAACCAACGCCATAAATTCACCTTCCGGGATGCACAGATTCACATTCCGAGCGCCATAAACTTTATTTTCTTCTGATGCCTGATAAAATTTTTCGACATTGATAAGTTCAAATTGCATTTTTACTCCTACGAACCACTCGGATAAGGGGATAGATCATGGTAGAACCAAGGAAGAAATAAACCAGAAGTGGGACTTTCCAATAATATTCCATGACCGGATAAATCCTGACGAGAGGTTGAATGATCATACCACCCATAATGATGGGTTTCCCGCCGGTGAATAGTTGAATATTAATTGGAAAATAATAACAATAGGTCGTAACGATATGACCTATGATCGCTCCGGTTACTATGGCAACTGTTCCCATCATGAAAACTTCGAGTAAGAGTGTCATCGTGACCCAACTGGTTTGAGCACCAATAATGTTGAGACTTTGAAACTCCTGCTCTCTTTCAAAAAAAGTGATCATCAGGGTGTTTGAAAGCCCAAGGCTTATGACTAAAACAATGATAAAGGTTACGACCCAGGTAAAGTGGTCAATAAACCGGATGGAAACACTGATTTCAGGTAAAAGTTCGGTCCACTTGGTGACAGCAAGACCAGGCAAAACAGGAAGCTTTTCGTTCTCCATATCGAAGCTTACCCGCAAGTGATACTGATCTTCATCCATTGCCATGAGTTCACGGGCCGATTTTATTTGAGTGAAGGCCAGTGACTCTTCCAGATCTCCACCACCGAAATCCAGAAGGCCCACAACTTTCATCAGCTCATTAGCGACTGAACCATCTAGCGCCTGACCAATGATAGCGACCTCATCACCAATTTTGGCATTGATCCTTTGGGCCAGCCTTTTGCCTAGAATAATTTCTCTTTCTCCATAAGGATCAAGAAATTTTCCGACCGTGACGGCGCGGGCAAGGGTAGTTAAGCGCATTTCTTTTTCTGTTTCCAGTCCTGTCAGTAAAATTCCCAGGGTCTTCTTTTCGCCCGAAACAAAGACAGGAGCGGTAACTCTCTGAGTGGAGTCAGTAAAGAGTGACTTATTCTGGATCTGCTCATCTTTGATAGTTTTATAATTATTAAATTCTTTTTTATTCTCTGGATCGTAATAATCTTTATGTGAAATGTGGTATTGACCGGCGTATTGAGTGAGAAACTCTTTCATTACTTCTCGCGAGCCTGAATTAGCGAAATTCAGATCCCAAATAATAAATCCCGTACCAAGACTCAAACTAAGCAGCATGATGATGGTTCTTTTGGGTGAACGCCAAAGATTTCGATAAGCAAACTTTAATTGGAAGGCAAATTTTCTCATAACTCTGCCTCAAGCTTCCGTAAGGTCCTGTAGATAGAAAAGATGTAACTAATACCCAATACAAATACGACAAAGAGGAAAGTGATTAACAATTGTTCAGCATTCAGCTCAGGATAAATAATACCTGGTAGCTTGATACCAGCTCTTTCAATTGGGACCCCATCATTTAAAAACTTAAAGTTAATACCTGTTTGGGACTGACTTCCAATGATTGCAATGAGAAATACCGTTGAAAATAGTGCCGAAAGGCCAATCATCAGAATGACCTCGTAAATTCCGATTTTCCAGAATTTACTGACAGAAACACCGATGATACTCATCATTTTAAGTTCTTTAAACCGCTCCTGCCAGAGCATTCGCACAGGAGTGAGTATGGTCATAGTGATTGTCATGGCGATGATTAAGAAGAAAAAACGAATCATGCCATCATGAAATTCCAGGACTACTGCCATTTCGGGATTTAGCTGTTTCCAACTTTTTAGGATCAATGGAGTGTCTTTGATTTTATCTTGAATCACCGGCCCGTAAATAAGTCCAGGGGTGAGAACGGTTATACGATTAAACAGAATCTTTTCGGTTGTTTCTTTTAGAAAAAGTTGTTGCCAGGTTTTTTGATTTACATAAATAAATTTCTTCTCAAATCCCCGGCTGTTATAATGATAGATACCCTTAATGTTGAGAATCTCTGAACGCAGTTCACCCAATTGATCCTGATAGTTTAAGACGAGTTGATCACCTACTTTAAATTTAAATAAATCGGCCAATTCTTTTCCAATCATGACAGCGGTTTCATCTTTTGCTGAGAGATAGTCTCCACTTATCATTTTCTTACTTATCGGAATAAGAGATTTATGGAGCGAGGGTTCCATACCAATGACCATGAGCCCGGCGGAACCTTCCGGGGTTGAAATGTTTCCATCTAAAACGAGTTCTGGAGAGGCCGCAGTGACCGGAGCAATAGAGAGTTTGCTGGCAAGCTCCCCGGTATATTCCATTGGGTTTGATGAATCAGTAGAGCGGGCATATAAGGGATCCTGAATTTGAAAGAATCCTGTATTGGTGTTAACCACGGCCTTTTCAATCTGAGAATTCATACCATCAAAAAAGGCAATGACCCAGACTGCAATGACAACCGCCAGAGAGACTGAGAAGCCGATAAAAAAACTTCGTCCTGCATTTCGTCGGATGCTTTTCCAGGCAAATTTGAAAAGGTAGCGATTTTCATTGTTCAGCATATAATCTACTCATGAATCCAATTTTGCCTTCTGATGAATGGCTTCAAGTTTTTCTACTTTCGATCCCTCTGATTGTCGGAGGTATCCTTCATATGATTGCAGTAAAAGCAGATATCTTATCTTACTTTAAGAAGCCGATTCATCAAAGGTGGTTTGGGTTAAACAAAACATGGCGTGGCTTCATCATAATGCCTGTAGCTACCTGGCCAGGTGTACTTCTGGCCCAAGCTCTGGAACGGATAATTGAGTTAAATACGCCACTTCTTGCACTCTGGCCTTCCTGGTTGCTGGCGCTGCTCTTGGGACTAGGCTATTGCCTGGCCGAACTACCAAATTCTTATATGAAACGACGAATGGGCATTAAAGAGGGCCAAACTTCAGATAAAAATAAATGGGGCTTTGTCATTTTAGATCAGGCAGATTCTGCCATTGGATGTCTTTTGGTCTACTGGCTCCTTTTACCGGTTTCATGGACAATAGTGTTCATTACCATAGTTTTTGGTACGGTCCTGCATCTCATGATTAATGTCCTGTTGTATTCCATAGGCATTCGGAAAAATCCATTTTAAGGAAGTTATGATTAAACGTATTGGTGTTTACTTGAATGAAATGTTCCCACTTTCAGCATTCCTGGGTTCAATCCTGACTGCTATGGCGATTCAACTGACTTATTTAAGACTTTTTGATATCCGGACCGAGAGCTATTTACCGCTCATCATTCCAGCACTGGTTCTCACCTGTATATCTTTGCTCATACGCATAATGGATGAATTCAAGGATTATCAGGATGATCTCTTAAATTTTCCTAATCGTCCTTTACCGTCCGGAAAAGTTAACAAGAAAGACCTCTTATCCCTGGGGATATTCTGTGTGATGGTAGTGATCTTTTTAAGTATGACTTCAATGCCTCTTTTACTATGGGGATTAGCAACCCTGGTTTTTTCTGGTCTCATGCTGAAATGGTTTTTTATTGAAGATATCATGAGAAAAAATCTGCCTTTAGCTTTTATAACCCATCACCCGATTGTTCTGTTTAACTTTGTCTATTTGATTATTGCCTGTATGCAAATGGATTCCAGAGTTACTTTTGAGAAGGCTTTTTACATCCTGCCAATTTGTCTTATCTTTACCAACTGGGAGATTGTTAGAAAAATCAGAGCTCCTGAACAGGAAACGGGCTATACGACCTACTCTAAAATACTTGGGCCGAGAACGGCCATTGTAATAGCGATTCTTCTTCAACTGGTTTTTATAACGAGTGTGTTTGTTATCTTCCAGAAACTGGAAACGTTAATCTGGATCCGTATTTTGTTTGGATTGGTGCAGCTTCTTTTATTAGCACCTTCGGTCTACTTTTTGATAACTTTAAAATTGAATCGTCCCCTTAAGCCTTTTGCTGAAGCCCAGATTCTGGTTATAGTGGGAACTCTTCTGACTGCTGCTCTATTATGAACTATACAAGTGAAGCGACTGAAATAGGAAAGATTGGCATGGTTGGTGGCAAAGGTGCTCATCTTCAACAACTGACTTCGTGGGGAGCATCGGTACCGCCTTTTTTTGTTATCACAACAGCAACCTTTAAGTATTTTAAAGATCATCAATCTTTGCCTGAAGAGGTTGAAGAAAGGTTTGCAAGATTTCTCAAAGTACACCCTTTTATTGCTTTAAGAAGTTCCATGATTTCAGAGGACCATGCTGATTCTAGTTTTGCTGGTCTTTTTGAAACGCTCCTGGATGTTAATAGCGATAACTGGAAAGCATCGCTTTTAAAAATATTTGCATCTGTAACTTCTGATCGGGTTAAAGAGTATATTTCACGCAAAAACCTGGTGGTTGATCTGGAGATGGCCGTGGTTGCCCAGGAATTAATTCCCGTCGAAAAAAGCGGTGTTCTTTTTACCCGCTCTCCTGTTGAGCCAACAAGTGCAATTGCCATTGATGCGGCTTTTGGAATGGGAGAAGGTGTTGTCTCCGGATTAACAGAAGTGGATCACTATCAATTAACCAGAACTATGGATCTGATTCAAGTCCGATCTAATCATTCCAAAGAAGTTCTAAGTGCTGTTGAACGGCAGGAATTGGTGGAAATGGCACTTCAACTTGAAAAGCAACTGGGTGCTCCTTGTGATATTGAATGGGGATATAAGGGCGGTAAACTCTATCTTTTCCAAATCCGTCCGATTACCAGATCTTTTAAACCTCTGAAGTATTTTGTTGATACCAATCTTTCTGAGTCTTATCCCGGAACTGTCAGCCCATTTACGGCCAGTTTCGTGCAAAAGGCATATGAAAACGTATTTAAAGAATCGGCCATCATCATGGGGGCCCATGGGCAAGGCCTGGAAAAATTAGAGTTTCATTATAAAAAACTCATCAGCTGTGTGGATGATCATCTCTACTATAACCTGGAACACTACTATGCTGTTTTAAGAGCGCTGCCTGGTGGTGAGAAGAATATCGAAAATTGGCATCATATGATTGGTGGGAAAATGGTGGGCCATTCTATCCCTTATCATTCCACAGAATTAAATTCTCTGGAAATCATAACGACTGTCGGGTCGCTTTTAAAGTTATCCTTTACGCGCGATAAAACCTTCAAGTTCTTATTAAAAGATCTTGAACAGATAAAAAGAGATATTGAACTTGATATAAAAGATCTAAAAGGATCAAAAGCTAAAATTCTGTATCTCAATCACTTGCTTAACCGACCCTTAGGGTTTGGACTGACTGTTGTTAATGATATCTTTATCATGATCGGTTTAGGTCTACTTACTCGCTCACTTCGAAAAAAAGGTTTTCAAGAAGAACAGATCATCGATCTTCTTAAAACTTCAGATGGTATTGATTCAGTCAAACCCCTTGAACATTTCAATGATCTCGTGGGCGAACTGAATGAAAAGTTTATTCAGGCCTTTGCTAATGAAAAAATGGATGTGGGTTTAAATCCTTTTGATGAAAGTTTCAAAAAACTTCAAGAGCAGGGATGGGGAGAAGAAGTGAAAAAATTACGTCACTTCCTACAGGCCTATGGAGATCGATCATTTGAAGAACTAAAACTAGAAAGTCTTCCTATGAAGAATAACCCGACATTAATGAAAGACTTGCTACAATGGGCAAAGGCCAATCCTTCCATCACTAAAAATGTCTCGAATTGTTCTGCTAATATCAATTTAAACTGGACCGAAAGAAAATTAGTAGATTTTACCCGTGAATCAATCGCTTATCGTGAGGCAACCCGGTTATGGCGTGGTAAGTTTTACCATCTGCTGCGTCAGCTCGTTTTAAATGTGGGTGAAAGTTTAAAGCTGGAAGACCTTTCATGGAAAAGCTTTTCCTTACTGGATTTATTTTCAGTCAATCATCATGAATGGAAGAGATTCGCCTTAAGTGAATTAAAAAAAGAAGATATACAAGACCTCATGATCAAGCGCCGTCCATGGCAGACCAAAAAAAAACATTATCCTGAAATCATACCCTGGGTTGAATCCGAGCTATTGCCGGAGCTTAATGTCACAATTGCAGCTGGCTCGCTGGAGGGACAGGGTGTCTCACCAGGAGTAACAGAAGGTGTGGCATTGGTTCTTGAAAATCCCAATGAAGCCCTGACCTCAAGTTTGAAAAACTTTATTCTGGTTACCAAAAATACGGATCCGGCCTGGGTGTATATCATGTCCAGAAGTCAGGGGTTAATTTCTGAAAAGGGCTCCCTTCTTAGTCATACTGCCATTATTGGTCGAGAACTTAATATTCCCACTATTGTGGGAGTTAAGATGGCCACTCAGAAGATTAAAAGCGGTGACCGTTTGAGAATTGATGCCACTAAAGGGACGATAGAAATTTTATGAGTCTGATCAAATCCTACCTGACATTAAAAGAATATCGTCTTGATCCATTGGCCTTCATAATAAAAGTGCATAAACAGCAAGGCCATAGGGTAAGACTTAATATCTTTGGAAAAAAGTTATTCATTGTCAGTCATCCTCAGGATGTCCTGCACGTCTTGAAGAATAATCATGGAGCTTACACCAAAGGCCGTACTACCAGGGCACTGAGGCAATTTTTAGGAAGTGGGCTCATAACGAATGAAGGAGATTCCTGGCGTAAGCAGCACCGAATGATTCGGCCGGTAATGAATCCTAAGAGTGTTTACAATCTAGCTCCGAAAATTTTTGATACCTCGGTAGAATTTCTTCCAGAAATCGAAAAACATAAAAAAGAATTGGATGGCTTCAGAGAGATGAACAGGCTTACCTGGAGAATTATTCTTAAGACTTTATTCTCACAGAATATTACAACTGAGATGGATGATTGGTTGGGAGAAATTCTTGAGCTGATGCAGATTATTACTTCAAAAACTCGGTCATCAATTCCAATTCCATTCTGGATTCCGACAAAGAACAATCTCAGAATGAAAACAATTATAAAGAAGTTTGATAATTATGTTTATAACCTGATTGATGGAAGAAGGCAGGGCGTGAGAAAAGATGACCTTCTTCAGCTCTTAATTGATGCTCAGGAAGAAGGAACCGCCCAGATGACTGATCATGAAATCAGAGATGAAATTATGACTTTCCTAATGGCAGGTCATGAGACCATTACTAATTCCATGACCTGGGTTCTAATTGAGGTCGCTAAGAATCCTGATTACCTAAAACACCTCCGTCAGGAGTCAGAGCAACTTTTTCAGCATAAAAATTTTGAAGAATTTAATTCTCTACCCTGGCATGGAGCAATCATTGATGAAGTAATGCGATTATGGCCGCCAGTATGGGTCTTTATGAGACAGGCCGAGCAAGAAGATATAATTGGTGATTTAAAGATTCCTCCTAAGGCTAACGTGGTTCTGGCACCATTTTTAAGTCATCGCTCTTCTGATTTCTGGAATGAACCTGAAAAATTTATGCCGGAGAGATTTTTACCAGAAGCAAAAAAGAAAATTCCTCAAGGAGCATTCTATCCTTTTGGACTCGGGCCTCGGGCCTGTATTGGTGCCTACTTTGCCGGAATGGAAGCAAGAATTATTCTGGCAACATTAGTTCACCATTTTGACTGGAGCATACTTAAAGTGGAAGATCAGCAAAGTGAGGCCGGCATCACTCTTCGTCCCACCACTAACATCATGATGGAATTCAGGAGACGAAGTGAAAGTTGAATCGATTTCTTTATGGGATGAAATATTTTTTCAAGATTTTTTGGAATTTAGAAATAAAATTCATCGGGACATGGCCACTAGCTTTCCTGAAGAACTGAATGATTATTCACGCTACTTTGCTCCAACATCACCTTTTGCTGATGATTTTAATTGGAAAGCCTTCATGATCAAAGAGGGAGAACTCGTACTTGCTAAGGCCATCCTTTGTTGGAGGAAGGGAAGTACCGCTGGCAACCTGGGATTCTTAGATTGGGAAAATCGGCCGGATGCGGCAAAACTTCTCATCAATGAGGTTCTTACTTCTGCTAAAGAACAATCTTTAAAATCCATAAAGACTCCGGTTGATTTAAATTTTTTTGTAAAATACCGCATACGAGTACCGGGGGGAAAAGAACCATTCTGGGGAGAACCGGTGTATCCCGATTATTATCATGAACTTTTTGCTAAAACTGGTTTTGTTGAAGTAGGACGTTGGGATACTTACCAAATTCGTAAATGGGAAGGTATTAAGGATTACTTGTTTAAGCGAAAGCTACTGGCAAAAAAACCTGATGGCAGTCATGACAAGAGAAAAGATAAAAAGTTAAAAACCACCATTCGCTGTGTGAGAATGAGTGAATGGGATCGTGAACTTAAAATTATCTACGATTTATTCTCAGGTGCCTATAGCAGTATGCCTGAATATGAACCAATTTCTTTTGAACAATTCAAAGTTGTTTATGATGATTTCAAGTACATTCTGAATCCTTGGCTTGCTTACATCGTTGAACTCAGAGGAAAACCAGTCGGATTCAGTATTAATTTTGCTGATCCTTTGCCCATCTTGGCGAAAGTTAAAGGAAGAAAGTTAAACCTTTTACAGAAGGCAGTTCTACTGGCCAAACTAAGACTCAACCAGTCCTGTTTTTTAATTGCTCATGTGGGTAAAATTCCCGGACCAGACGGAGAAGAGATTAAGGGAGTGCAAATCCAGGTTTCCAAGAGAATTCAGTTTTTTATTACGCCTATGAGAAAAGTGTTAGTTACTTTTCAGAATGTAAATTCACCTTCACGTAGATCTTTTGATCCGAATCTGCAGGATCCTTATGCCCAGTACGTTCTGTATGGTATTGAACTAGAGTGAACATTTCTTTTTAAAATTTCCCAGGATAAAGCCTGCCTGATTTGCAAATTCTTGAACTTCCAGGACAATTTTTTTATTTAAATCGCCAATGTTCAATAAATGCCTTTTACCACTGAAGCCCAATGAAAATGTTTCTGCCATACAGGCATAGCACTCATTTTTTTCAAGCGGAAAGATGAAAAAATCAATCGACTGATTATGAGGGATTTGGGCGACTCCACCCAAGTGATAGGTGAGGTCAGGTCTTTGCGTTTCAATCAGATTAAGCATCTCGGGTTTAATGGATGGAGGTACAGCAACATCAACAATGACTGCGCCCTGTTTAAAGAGGTCAAGGCTTAAAAAACCATTGGATGCGCTCGCTCCGCAGAGAACGATATCTGATTCCTTGATTTGCGTGATATCAGAAGTTGCGATGAAAACTTCCTTCACTTCCTCAAGTTCCAGGAATTGAAGTAAATCGAGATCTTTGTTCCAAAACTTTTTAATGACTCTCACAACCCTGGAGTCGGAATCCGATTCAGCAATCTCACACAGTACTTTCTTGGTCGATTGCTGATATTTTAAGCTTGATTCAATCGGAGTATGATGAATCATGAGGATCTTTCCTACATGATCTGCCATTAGACTTGTAGCAACCGACATTATGTTTCCGGCAGCTCCAATTAAGGCGACTGAAGCATTGGATAAATCAACATTTTTATCAGCTGCTGACTTTAGCGCCGATTGAACCGTTAAGCCGATAGTAAAAGCATTACCCGTCGTTAAATTCATGCCATGGGAATTAAGATATAAACCATTACCTGAAATAATTGAAGTAAACTGTCCAAGGCCTACAGTTGTGGCACCCAGTCCTTTGGCAAAATCGAGTGCATTTTGAACTTTCTCGACAACTTTGTATTTGTTTTTTGAAATGAATGTCTTTTTGAGTTCTTCCGAAGAAACCGGAATCCCCAGCATGACAATATCCATTTCTTTTCCGCTTGCATCAACGATTGTTTGGGCGTGGTAAACTTCAAATTCTGCTAAGTCTTTTGTTTGTGCAAGTTTATCCATCAATAGGTCACCCTGAACACCTCTTAGGGCACGAGTAACTTTCTTTACATGGGATTCATCAATTAAGTGGCAAAGAAAAACGCTTAAAGGCCTTTTACCAAGTTCAAGACTAATATTCAATTCGGGTGTCTGGTCGTTTGTTACTGCTTGATTAGGATAAATCGCCGACAAAAAGTAAGCGATGTTTTTGTCTCGCAGTGCTTTACTTAAGTTTGTTAATGCCGCCATCATTTCTTCAACTTGAATGATGGTAAAATACATGCTGGGTTGAATTCTGAGAGTCAGGCTATTAGACAAGGACGGACTCATTCGTACGCCCTCGTGATTGAGGAGTACCGAAGCCATCATATAACCCTGCATGTTTGAATCGCAAATGGTTTTAAACTCAAAACCCATGTTGGCAAGAATATCTGTGAACTCGATTGCAAGCATTAAGCCTTTTCCGCGAATTTCTTTTATTACTTCTGGAAATTGATTTTTTAAAGTATCTAAACGTACTGAAAGATAATCAGCCGTCTGCATTCCTGATGTCACTGGTGAGTTTTCACTTTGTAGTATGTCTAGAACTTCAAGAGCAATTGAAGAAGAAAAATCATCATCACTAAAGGTTGAGGTATGGAGAAAACCGAATTCTTCAATATACTTTCTTTTATTAACTGAAGTCGCAGCTATCTTCGCTACCCCGCCACCCAGTGATTTTGAAAATGTATAAATATCCGGAGTGATATCAGTATGAGATGCTGATGCCAGTTTTCCAGTGCGGTACATTCCGGCCTGGATTTCATCAAAAACCAAGAGGAAATCTTCCTGGAGGGAATACTTCTTCAGGTTGGCAAGAAAGCTGTTATTAACGCTGATCACTCCAGCTTCGCCTTGAATGGGTTCAACGAAAGCTCCTGCCAATAATGAGAAAGAATGACGGGCCCAATTTACGCCATGGGAGGTATTACTTAAAAGAATCAGATCTTGCCTGGTAGATTGGATGAGTTTTTCAAATTCTTCCTGGTCAATATATTGTGAAATAAAATGAGTGAATTCATTTTGATCACTTCCCAGATAAAATGAATCTCTAAAACCTTCATTAAAAGTAAGACTTAATGAACCCATGGTTTTCCCATGGAAGGATTTCTCCAAAGCAATAAAAGACGGTCTTTGTGAAAGTTGTTTCTTATTAATTTCTCTTACTAATGATGTAAGTTCATTTATCCCGTGAGAATGCGCAACCTGATGCAGAAAGTAGGACTTCCTTTCATCATTCATATTTAATGAGCTTATCTTCTCAATCAGACTGGACCTAAGATTGTGAACAAGTTTATTTTTTAAAAGCTCATCTGTTCTATTGATCGTCATTAATGCCAGATTGATTTCTTTTTCAATCTCTTGCCCGAGTGCAATCATCTTATGTTTAAAAAAGATAAGGCAATGTTTATAGGCAGCTTCAACTGCCTCAGTTCCTGAATTCGTTAAAGTGGTGATCCAGGGACCTTCACCTGTTTCATCAGTCAAAGTATCAGATAGTCGTTTGGCAAGTTTGCCAGCTTCTTTTCGATTACTTCCTTGAGTAAGTGAAGGCGTTCCTTGTTCCGACCATGCCTGGACTTTGGCAAGTATTGAAGGGTGCCG
Organism: Bacteriovoracaceae bacterium UBA4096; assembly: GCA_002381945.1. Lineage (GTDB taxonomy): Bacteria > Bdellovibrionota > Bacteriovoracia > Bacteriovoracales > Bacteriovoracaceae > Peredibacter. The sequence continues at coordinate 27,204 of DFXY01000052.1, read as the reverse complement.
GTGACCCAGGATGTTTGCTCCATAACCACCAGTTAAATCAAGTACCTTATACAGCTTGTTGTTTTGATTATAATAGAGATAGTCGCCTTCTCCATGGTGGAAATGCTTGGTAAGTTCCATCGTTTCCAAAAGCTTGGAAGTCATTGGACGGGCAAAGTACTTAAAGGAATCTTTATGGGAGTCCTCCTCAACTTGAGTCCTGATTGAAAGCGGTAATTGGTTGTTATCCATGCTGACTAATTAGCAAGTCAGATGCCAAGACCAGGGGCCTTAAATGGGTTTGCAGCTATAAAGATTGTTCAAATCCATAGAAAGTGTCTAAATTTTTGACACTCGAAAAGATTAAGACTTCCCTCATATTTTTACCAGGTAAACCGAAAAGCCATGCAGACAAGGAGTCTACATGGAAACGGCCAAATGGAATTATTTTCAGTATCGTAAGAATCATAATTATCCCATTTACATCCGTTTTAAACAGGACGAATTAAATCCGAAATTTTCACATCTTTTAAATGAGATGGGCTTTTTAATGTTGTCAGAAGTTGAATCCAAAAAAATTTCGCTCCAGCGGGCCCAGACCCGAATGTTAACAATACAAAATGCGAACACAAGACTGCAGCTTCAAATCAATGGTTCTGACCTTATGGAAAAATATGGGCCAGAATCACTTTCCCTCCAGATGGGAATGCCGGTTTATACCTATCGAAAAGTTGGAGTCATGGGGCTTCCCCTTACAAAAACTTTATGGGACCTCGCTCTTCATCCTGATTTATCCCACACTGATCAAATGGTTGGATTAAGAGTTATTCTCGTGAGGTATTTGTCTCAGGCACTGGCCGAGCAAGGAGTACTTTGTTACTGGGGTACCGTGAAGGATGGAGCTGTGATTGTCATGAAGCAACTTCAATCATTTGGCGAAGCTGTTTTAATTGATATTAATAAAAAGGTTATTTTTTCTAATGGAGGGGAAATCAAATTAGGCTCTTCCCTGAAAATCATCCGGAAAGATAAAGAAGTGAGCTCTTCAAGAGTCATGTCCCGTGAAGATGTCATTGGGTTCTTAAGTGTCAGTACTTGTTTATTAAGTTTCAATGGGATTACACCTTCTATGAAAAAGGCGATTTACGAACTCAGTTCCAATGTCAGTGGCTCTTATGCTTCCAGTGAAAACGCAGTTAATCTCTAGTTGTCTTCACCTGATTAGTCTTATAAGCTAATTCAATGAATCAAGCATGGATTGACCCCGTTATCTTTTCTATTGGCCCGTTACAAGTCCGGTGGTATGGCGCTATGTATGTGCTGGGCTTCATCGTAGGCAGTGCCATCTTAAAATACTTATATGACAAAAAATTCTGGCCTCTTCCTAAAGAAGCTATCGATAAGTATGTAACCTGGCTCATCATTGGCATGTTTCTGGGAGCAAGACTTTTCTACGTCTTCCTCTATAATTGGGAATACTACTCAGTGAATTTGGTTGATATTTTTGCCGTCTGGAAAGGCGGCTTATCTTTCCATGGGGCCGTCTTTGGAATGTGTATTTCGACGCTGTTATTTGCTCGAAAACACAAGCTGCACTTCTTTCAGATTGCCGACTGCCTGGCAGTGGCCGGAGGTCCAGGGTTATTCTTTGGACGAATGGGTAACTTCATTAATGGCGAACTTTACGGTCGCGTAACTGACTCATGGGCGGGAATCGTTTTCCCAGGAGGCGGACCATTTCCTAGACACCCTTCTCAATTGTATGAAGGAGTTTTGGAAGGTATCGTTCTCTTCTTTATTCTATTTTATCTTCATAAACGTCAGCGTTTTTATGGGATTGTCAGCGCGGTCTTCTTATTAAGTTATGGTATCTTTCGCTTTGGCGTAGAATTCTTCAGAGAACCTGATTCACAATTAGGTTTTTATTTCGGGTATTTAACGATGGGTCAGATCCTTTGTCTGGGAATGATCATCCTTTCATATTTTATTTATAAGATTGCCGAAAAAGCGAATGTTCCGAATCCATTAGTGGCTTCCCGTAAAACTTAATTCGAAGAATTGGCCTTCTTCATTTTTTGGAGAAGGCTTGTCTGACTTGCATCTTCTTTTTCAACTGCATAAAAAATAGGGAAACATGTAATTGTACATGCTGCATTGTAGATGTGCTTAAGAGGTTTTGCCCTCCAAGTATAGACTGCCTCTTCCCCAATTTTCTTATAGGAGGTTTGTTTACCTAACCGATTAGTAAGAGATTGAAAAAAAAGGTCATGGAGAAAGTAATTCGGAAGTCTGGCGTAAAAGTCGAGGATTACTCCTTCTCGGATTTGAACCAGAACCGGAAACTTATATCTCATGTGAGCGACATAGTACTTTAAAGTCTTAATCCCACTTTCCTCACTCATGACTTCGCCCTTGCCATACTTTTTTTCCAGTTCAAGCGCGGCATTATCCGGAAAAAAATCTTTTAGGGCCTCAAGGCTGAAATTGTAATTGGGGGTCTCAACTTTTGCGTTTATGTGTTGAAACATGAGTAGGAGGCATGGCAAGATGATTAAGAGTTTTAACATGCATTAATCTTAGCATCGAAAAGTGCCGATAGGTTTCGTAAATGCTAATGGGTGACCAAGATAGTCGGTCTTTGCAAAAAGCAAAGATTGTTGTTTAAGTAAAGCATGTTATTGGTCCTATCGTATGAGGCCTACAAAGTGTTGTTTTAACTCAATTTGTTACTCATAGGGACAAAATTATTTTGCCTTCTTGGGTAGGATATCTAGTTGGTTTATTCTAATTAGAGACATGAAGTATCCTACTTGCTTCAGGAAGATTAAGGGATGGAATGATGATGAATAAGATGGCCGTTTTGCCGCTTGGGTTTTTATTTCTTGTTTCGGCATGTTCCACTACTAGTAAAAAGCACGTCACTAGCAATCAATACAATCCTACAGTTTCCGAGCAAGCCGAGTACTATCGGGTACAGGAACAGCTAATTGAAAAAGATCTTCCTAATTGCCAAGGATGTATCCATGGAAGCGCCCATAAACTTACTTTTACTGCACCTTTAAAAACATATGAAATTTCACCAGAAGCAGCAGCAGAATTAGGGCTTCAGAATACTGAATTTGATATTCCTATTACCTGGAATAAACAAACTGCGATGTGGGTAAAGTTCTTTACAGGTAGAGGCCGCCGCCATTTTATCAACTATACTCAAAGGGCCGGACGTTATGCTCCGGTACTTTCTAAGATCATGGCAGACAATGGATTGCCACGTGATTTGATTTATCTTGCAATGGCCGAATCTGGTTTCCAAAATCATGCCCGTTCGTGGGCAAAAGCCGTTGGACCTTGGCAATTTATGCCGGCCACCGGGAAGAAGTTCGGTCTCAATATTGATTGGTATGTTGATGAAAGAAGAGATCCACTAAAGGCAACGATTGCAGCCGCCAATTATCTTAAAACACTCCATGGCCTTTTTGGCTCATGGGAGCTTGCTACTGCCGGATATAATGCTGGCGAAGGAAAAATTGGTCGAGCAATAAAAATGTACCGAACCAAAGATTTCTGGAAAATGTCGAAGGGCCGTTACCTTCGTCCTGAAACTAAAAATTATGTCCCTAAAATCATGGCCCTCGCCATTATTGGTAAGAACTTAGATGTTTTCGGATTTACTGATATTGAATTTGAGAAGGCCCTGGATTACGAAGAAATCATGGTGAAAGGAAATGCTGACTTATACGAAGTGGCAGAAGTCCTGGAATTAGATTTTGAAGAAGTAAAACGCTACAATCCTGAAATCGTCCGTTGGCAAATTCCTCCTTATCTTGAAAGTTATACTTTGAGAGTTCCAGTGGGAGCTAAAGATGCCTGGGAAGCTTATGCTGAAAAAGATTCAGTCATCGCTGACAGCTATAAGACCTATGTAACCAATGGTCGCTCATCTTTGAGCAATATCTCACGTAAGTTCAAAGTTCCGGTTAATGTCCTTCAAACACTTAATCCGGAAATAGCAAAAAGCTCTCTGTCCCCCAAAACTGTCGTTTACTTGCCTTTCCGTGAAGATCACTCCCTTAAGGCCAGCATGTATGCTGATATCTATGAGAAGCCACGAAAGAGAGTGGTCAGACAGCGCACTTATCAGCGCATGATCAGTTCTTATGAAAAGAAAGGAAAACTAATTAAGAATCCGACAGTCTATTATACAGTTCGAAAAGGTGATAGTCTTTGGCGCGTGGCCCAGAGAACCGGGGTTCCAATGGGTACCATCATCAGAACTAACCGACATATCATTAAGCGTCGTCAAATTCTTCCGGGTGATCGACTGGCCATTCGTTAAATCTCATTTAAAGTTACTGATTGAAAAACCCACTCGCAAGAGTGGGTTTTTTATTTTAATATCAGCCCATGAGTTTCGGATTATTAAAGCACTTTAAAGACAACAAGAGCGGCAACGCTAACACTACGACTTCTAAACACTTTCAACATGTCATCCTAGGTCATGACCTGGGCGCCATATTAAAGCTGATGGAGTTAAAGAGAACAAGACCATCAGAGTCGGTGAGACTTATTTCTACCCGCTCAGTTACCCGGCAAATGTTAATTGAGAACTATGAATTTGGGGTGTCTCAACTCAGATCATCAAGTGCTGTCGAAAACATCTATAGAAAATATCATGACGCAAAGATTCTTCCTCAGACAGGAGAACCCGTTTTCTATAAAGATGGCAAGTTTCATGAATTCAGCGGCCGTGCTAAATCCATGGAGCTTCAAAACGGAGAAGATTTTTTCATTAGTAAAGGTTATCGTTTTGAACTTGCTGGCTTCTTTACAACTGAGGAGTGGGAGCAGTTTGATTCAATCCTTAAAGATCATTCAGAAATTCGAATTTTTGAATCCATTGAAAAAACAACTCCAGCAGACCTGGTGGAAAAACAAGAATGGCTTTTAACCTTTAAAGATTTTGCACGAATCACCTGTGAGAATCTTAATGTCTCCATGTCTCCAAAAAGATTTTTAAATCTGATTCACAACAAAGAAAAACTTACTCCTGAATTTATTGATGTCTGCACTTCAGTAAATGTTCAAGCTGCGATATCTGTTACATTTAAGCTGAATAAAGAAATTTTTCCAGAAGAAAAAACACTCTTTATACCTCAGAGCATGACTCATGAGTGGGGCCATTTTATTACAGAATTTGAAAGTTATAACCATCAAAGAAAGGAACAACTTTGCCATGTCTTGTTCTTAATTCATGATGAAGAGCCTCAAACGGAAGATTTAGGCAGCAAAATAAAATTAATGAAGCGAGTGCTTGACCGTGTGTTTACGGATATTGAAAAACACATCACCAAGGAATACATCCGCTTTGACGAAGAGATGTTCATCTCTGGCGTTAAAGACGCTGCCATCGAGCAACTTACATTTGATTATCCAACATTACGCTTTCTTGGTCAGGTCAGCCCAGTGTCGGCAGAATTGGGCCAGGAAAAGTTTCTTTCACGAGTCTTATTGAATTAGTTGTAATTATATTCTTAAAAGGGAGATAACATGAAACTACTCATCGCTATTCTTGTTCTTATGTCAGTTAGTTTAGCTTCCGCACAATCAAAAATTGTAACGATTGATGCTTTCGATTTCACTTACACAGGTGGACTTCTTATCAAGTCTGATAATGGAGAAGGCCCGGATCGTGACGAAACAACCTTTCGTTTAAATCTCAACTATGCTCAAAATTGGGAGCGTTATGTTGGTCTTATGTGGAAAGGACGTGCTTATATTAATCGTGAAGACGTTGATTTTGGTAGTTCTGATTATAAAGAGACTCGCTGGGGTGGTGCCGCAGGTTTCCTTTATAATTTTCAGTCAGAAAACATGAAAGAATCTTTCTTTGCCAGCGCTATGCTTGGTATTGAAAGGGCCACATATGAAATTGGTAATCAGGACGATCAATCAGGATTCAATATCTTTACTGACCTTGAAGCTGGTAAACGTTTCGATCTAGGCCAATATTCAGTGGTTAACATTGCTTATGCACCTTCCTTTAGCTTCACTTTCAAGCGTTACGGCGGTGATATTCGTGATGATTACTTCAGATCAGGTAACGAAATTAAGATAAACTTTTTAAAGTTCGACATTCTTTTCTAGTCCAAAAGGCCACCTTCGGGTGGCCTTCTTGTTTCATCGCCTCCCTATGATAGGGGCAAAAAACGTCAAAAAATTGATACTCATAGAACCTCTTTTTGGTCCTACACTAAATCTTCATTCAATAAAAAGGTATTGCCAAAAGAATCTGGCTTGGTGAGACTTATACTAATTAGAATTTTATTTGATTTAGCTAACCATGGATTGGAATGACAGAACGTCATTTTTTAAAAGGAGATTTCATGAAAAAACAGCTAACAGTTGCACTTGGACTTGCTGTTCTTGCAACACCGGTTTTCGCTTCTAAAGCTCGTCTTCAGGCACTAGGTGAAGATTCTTACGGGTCTGCGTACATCAACGACAACCGTAACATCTGGCTTAACGCTGCTCAAATCAACAATCACAAAGACCTTGTGACTTATGAGTTTGGTGGAGAGCAAACAAGAGATGAAGCAGCTACAGCTCGTGGAGAGGGTGGCGTTTATAAAGCTCACGGTAACTTCGTTTATGGTCTTCACTTCGGTGGAGCTTCTAATACAGCTAACGGTTTACGCGCAGGTTCTGGTCTAGCTGGTGCCGATGAAAACAATAACGTTGATGTTTTCATGGGTGGCGATGCCGGTATGAAATGGGGTGCAAACCTTGGCTATGCTAAAGAATCAAATGAAGTAAGAGCTAACGGTGCTTCTTCTGAATCTATGAGAACTCGTCTTGGTGTAATCATGGGCGATACTCAGGTTTATGGAAACATTAACCTTATCAATAATGCTAAAGGCACTAACGGCGCTAAATTTGAAGGTGATCTTGGCTACCAAGTAGGTGCTATTCACGCTTGGGAAGGTAATACTCTATTCGCAGATTACCGTTCATTTGACGCTGAAAATACATCAGCTGCTAAAGTTAAGAATGACATCTCTCTTTCTCAATTAGAAGTTGGTATCGGTCGTGTTGAACGTCTGAATGATAAGACTAATCTTTTTGCCAAAGCTTCTTTCTTGATGGCAAATGTTGAAAACGACAGACTTAAAGGTCTTGCACCAGGACAGTTTGGCGGTGCTTGTGACACTGGTCTAGATGCAATTGCTTGTGAAGAGTTTTCAACTTCACGCGTTCCAGTAGTTGTTGGTATTGAAACTGAAGCTACTTCTTGGTTAACTCTTCGTGCTTCAGTTGCTCAAGCTATTTGGGGTTCTGAAGAAGACAAGAACAATGAGCGTTCAATTGCTAACTCAACTGCTATTAACGCTGGTGCAACTCTGAAGTTCGGTGAACTTTCTGTTGATGGTGTTATTGGTAACGGTGATGCTACATCAGCTGTTGCTGGTGAAGATACTTCAGCTGGTAACGGTACTATTCGTACTGATAGCTTAATGTCTCGCGTTTCTATGACTTACCGTTTCTAATCTTTTCTTAAGACGAAATGATAGTGGGCCCGGAGTAATCCGGGCCTTTTTCATTTTAAGTCCCAAATTGACCCCACTTTTTTCACCAGAGAGCTCCTTGTCAGGAAAATCCAGAGGTTTTTTCTACTCTTTTCTTGTACAATTTTTTGAAACAATAAGGAGTCTCAACAATGAGAAAAATGATTGCTGTGGCAGCTATTCTTGCCGTTACATCTGCTCACGCTGCAGAAGAACTTAAATTTGGTGATATCAACTACTTCTTAAAAGAAGGTCAATTCAACGTTTCTGCTGATGTGAACCAGGGCTACGAGAAGAATAAATATAACAGCACCACACTTGAAACCCGTGGTGTGATCTTCTCGACTCAATTTGCTTATGCTTACAATGATCAGTTCAACACATTCCTTGGTCTGGATTATGCTTATGACCGAGAGACTGAAGATAAGACAACTGGCTCAAACGCGGATGTTTATAATGATGGTTTAAGTAATCCTTTCATCGGAGCAAATTATCGTTTGATGAATCAAAATGATGCTAGCTATAACATCGATTTTGGGGCCGTTGCTCGAATCAACATCCAAGATGCTGAAAGAGGTGATTCTGTCGGACAAAATAGTAAAGATGGTAATTTTGCTGATAGCAGAAGCTCTCTTGAACTTAATGCCCGCATGGGACGCAAGTTTGATATTGCTAATGAATGGCAGTTAACGGCCGGTGCGATTTATTTCACTGAAGGTGAAACTACCTTGAAGAATATNNTGCAGCTTATCAGTATCGTCCAGTTAATGAGTTTATGATGTCAATTTCTGCTCAGGCCACTCAGGTGGGTGAAACTGAATCTGATGTTAAAAATGGTGGCAAAATTAAATCGGATTCTCACATGGATTTAGATTTCCGTTTTACTGCTAAATACTTAATCACTAATAACTTTATTGCTCGTTTAAACTACGGAATGTCTCGTAATGCTGATTACGACATTAAAGATCAAGGCAGTAACGAAGAGCTTAAAAATCGTCGTGAAAACTTCTTCGGTCTTGGCGTAGACTTTCTTTTCTAAGATTCTTTGAATTTCCTGGAAGCTATTACGGCTTCCAGGATTTTTTCCCGATCTACTTCAAGTTTATTTTCTTCTATATAATTTTCAATTCTACTAATTAGACTTTCAATTTCAGTGAGTTGTTCCAGTAGCTTAATAGAGTGATGAATAATCATAAAAATTGCCCTCTGTCTGTATTGTAATACGACTGTTTGATATATCAAACAGAGATTTTAAATCTTTTGAAATTTCCAGGAAACTTAGGAACTTACCTACGCCGCTGGTTGTAATAGAGCCCTGCAGTGATTAGAATTAAAGCATAATAAATGGGGACTTAATGAACCGTAGAAAATTTGTTCTTTCCTGGGGTCGAAAACTTTTTTTTGGTATTTCTTGGCCTCTATCAATTCTTCTGGCCCTCGTTTCACTTAAAAGCTCCATTCTGCCGGGTTCAACAAGTGAGTGGTTTTATTTCACTTTAAATCTTATAGGCCATCTGGGTTTGATGAATGCCGTAGTTTATTTTGTTCTTTATTGTCCTCTCGTTTTACTCATACCTGGTTACTATATCTCTCGTTTCTGGTCACTTATTCTGATCTTGGCATTGAACATATTTATTCTCTTCGATGCTGTCTCATTTGCTCAGTATCAGATGCACCTCTCTAGCTTTTTGGGGAAAATGTTTTGGGAGGAAGGACTCGAGAACTTACTGACTTCACAACTTGTGGTGATTTTGGTTGCTGTTAGTTTTTTAGTTTTTGCCTTATTTATCTGGATTCGAGGTGAAACTCATTGGCGAGCGATGCAGGGAAGATTCAGCAATCCGGTTAAAAATTGGTATTTAATCCTGATCTTACTCTTCGTAATGCTGAGTAAAGTCTTCTTTTATTTTGGAAGTATTCGGCCGGAACTAACAACTCTTTTGCCGTTGGATTTTTATCCTAAAAAAGAATCAACTTCTGATGATGGCCGGAAATTTTATTATCCATCAACTCTTACATGCCAGGGAGTTCAAAATCCTAACCTGGTTGTGATCGCTTTGAAAGAATGGAGCCAAAATCAGCTGAATGAAGAAAGTATGCCTCATGTTTTTCATATGAAGGATCATGCTATTAATTACGATAACCATCTTGATGTGGCCTTCAACGAACAAGGCGGATTGTTCTCGCTTTTTTATTCTGTTCCTGCGGCCTATGAATCTGAGATTCTCAATATAAAGCCTTTTTTCCTGCATGAAATGAATAAGCGGAACTATGAAGTCCTGGATCTGGGCAGAAATCATTCTGAAGTTTTTAATAAATTTATGAGCTGGTCACAAGAGAGAACAAACAAGCAACCTTATTTTGTATCGATGGTTTTGGATTTGAGTGCCAGCGAAGCTGATAGAGTTATTCAAGATGTAATTCTGATCTTATTGAAAGAAAATATGCTCACTAATACACATATTGTATTCACTGGAGGATCTTCAGGTAGCGCTCATAATAACATTCCTCTTTTGCACATCACTCCTCAACGTAAAAAAGGTTATTTCAATCATCCTACTTCTCATTACGATCTTATGCCTTCGATTATAAATGATATGTGGAATTGTAAAAATGCTTTCAGCTTAACCGGTTTAGGTTATCCCTTGTCTCAAGCTGGCAGAGATTGGTTACTTCTTTCGGAAAAAGGACATTTTAAAATTCTGGATTTTAAAAACAACTCAACGATTGAGGTTCAGAATAATTCCTTGATAAAAGAAGGAAGTCCAAGATCTGAATTGATCTTTCCGGCCATTAAGACGTTAAATAGATTTAAGATTTAATTGAACTAAAGTTTCAAAGTGATTTGTATTAGGGAACATGTCGAAGATTTTGATCTTGGTTATATGATAAAAGGCTGCAAGTTTCTGTAGATCCTGGCAAAGAGTCTCGTGATTGCAGCTTGAATAAATAATAACCTCAGGCTTATGTTGCAAGAGCAATTTAGATGCCTGGGCTAATCCCCTCCGTGGGGGATTGACTAAGATTATATCAGGTTCAAAACTTTTAATTTCAAGTTCAATCATGGCCGCATCCGCACTCTTAAACTTTAAATGTGCGAGTCCAAAAGCTTCTGCAGTACGATTTGCCTCTTTAACTGCCTCTTGGTTTATTTCTACACCCATGGCCTGCTCAATATATGGAGAGGCAAAAAAGCTGAAGGCACCCTGCCCACAATAAAGTTCCATAAACTTTCTAAGTTTTGTTTCCTTTACCCATAAGGCAGCCGTTTCATAGAGTTTGGTTGCCACTTCCTGATTGGTTTGAACAAAGGCCCTGGGTCCAAGCATAAAATTGGTTTCACCCAGTTTATGTAGGATCGATTTTTTATCCGTGATAAAAATTTCTTCTTCTCCTTCTAAAAGTGCATGTGCAATAGGCTGTATATTAACTGAGATGCACTTCAGATGAGGAAATTCCTGAAGGAGGATATTCTGATTTTTACGAATACGATCAAGTGACTCTTTTGACCTTAGAATAAAACGCAAGTATGTCTCATGGCTTTGTTCAGAGTGAAAAAGAATGATACCTTTGAGCTCACCAGTTTTGGAACCAATGTGATAAGGCACTAGCTTTGCCGTTCTGATAAAATCCTTAAGGGCCGGAAGCATTTCATTAATTTGAGTTACATGCAGAGGACAATTTAGAAGTTCCCGACCACGGTCCAGATCACTTTCTCCCCAGAGACCGATAATAGGTTCATTCTGAGTACCGGTTACGACCATTTTGGCCTTATTCCTGAATGCAGTAGGAGAGGAATGGACGGGGGAGAGAAATTTTGGATAATCCAAATCAGCTAAGGCCCTCTCTAGGACTTTCTCTTTTAAAAGGATTTGATCGGAATAATCCCGTGAGATTAAATCACAGGATTTGCAAATGTCTTGATTATAATAACTGCAAAAAGTCTTCATGCAGTATAATCATACTTGGATTCTTATATTATGAAAGCTCCTCAATTAAAGACAATTGGCCTAAGCATACTTTACCTAAGTATTGTTTCTCTCCTTTTGACTCCACTATTTATGTATTTTTCACACGATGTTGAAGTCCTGAGGACGCAGTATCCTCATGCTATCGGGGCCAAGCAAGGATATCCTCAGTATGAAATGAAAAGACCCCGTCCCCAGGACTGGGTCACTTTGAGTGAGATTTCAAAATATGGTAAATGGGCAATCGTTTTGTCCGAAGACTGGGGCTTCTATCAACATAGCGGAATTGATCTAAATCAAATAAAAGTTGCTTTAGGCGATATGATAGAAGAACAAAAATTTCGTGGGGCGAGCACCATTACTCAGCAGATGGTTAAAAATATCTTTCTCTATCAGGACAAAACCTTATGGAGAAAGCTGCATGAGATCATTTTGACTCAAAAAGTAGAGAAGGTTTTAACTAAAGATCGGATTCTTGAACTTTATTTAAATCGCATTGAGTTTGGTCCTGATATTTTTGGTATAAAAAAGGCCTCTTACCACTATTTCAAGAAGCATCCACGATGGCTAACTCCCAAGGAAGCAGCTTTCCTGGCAATGCTATTACCAAGTCCCAAGCGCTACTATCAATCTTTTAAGAAAAGAAAACTTACGGATTTCGCAAAGAAGCGAATCAATGTCATCCTGATGAAGATGCGAATGATGAAAGTAATTAGTCTTGAGCAGTATGAAGCAGAGAAATCAGCAGCACTAAGCTGGGAGAAAGACTAAATCAAATGACGTAAGCACTCATAGGCAACAGCAGTGGCGACGTTTGAGAGATTTAAAGAGCGGATTTCTGTTGAGTACATCGGCAGCTGATAAATCTGAGAATGATACTCTTGTTCCACCTCATAAGGAATTCCCCGGGTTTCTCCACCAAAGATTAAATAACAGCCTTCTGAGTAGGGGGCTTCATAATGAAGCTTCTCACCATTATTCTCATAGAAGAATAATTTTTCCCGAGGAGGGTTTTCTCGGATCAGGAAATCTTCCCAGGAATCAAACTCTTTGAGTTTAACGTGTTTCCAATAATCCAAACCCGCTCTTCTCACGGCCTTTTCATCAATCTCAAATCCATAAGGTTTAATCAGTATGAGCTCAAGATTTAGTGCCACGCAGGTGCGCCCGATACTCCCGGTGTTACCGGGAATTTCAGGCGCAAACAAGACGATTTTGAACTTAGGCTTATTTTGCATTAACTAGTAGATGGGTCAGAGTGCGAACAATCAGACCAGAAGCCCCATGTGAAGTGCAATAAGGAAGATGAGATTGAGAATCTACAACTCCTGCAATGTCTAAATGGGCCCATTTGATATCATTTTTAATGAACTCTTCCAGAAAAGCAGCACCCAAAGGAGTTCCCGCTCTCATTGGTGTACCAATGTTTTTAAGATCAGCAACTTTTGACTTAAGATCCTGGCGCCATTCATTAATGATTGGAAGTTGCCACATATATTCATCTTGATCTTTGGCAGCACCCAGAACTTCGCCGATCCATTTCTGATCATTTCCGAGGATAGCACAAACTTGGTTTCCGAGTGCCACGAGACAAGCGCCTGTGAGAGTTGCCGCATCGATGATGCAATCAGGATTAAGATCACAAGCATAATCGAGAGCATCCCCAAGAATAAGTCTTCCTTCAGCATCCGTATTCAGAATTTCTACTGTTTTACCATTACGTGCAGTAACCACAGAATCAGGCATTGTGGCATATTCATTAACTGCATTGTCTGTCATGGCCAGAATACAGGTGATTTTAACAGGTGCTTTTTCCAAGACTGCTGCACGAAAAGCTCCGTAAACAGTGGCCGATCCGCCCATGTCATTTTTCATATTCATCATACTGCCGCCGGGCTTAAGTGAGTACCCTCCGGTATCAAAGGTGATCCCTTTTCCAACTAAAGCAATGTGTTTAGTTTTAGAAGTGGACTTGGGCGGTTCATAAGTTAAATGAACAATGCGCGGTTCGTAAGCTGAACCGGAGTTAACTGACAAAAGCATGCCCATTTTTTCTTTTTGAATTGCAGCTTTATTTAGAATTTTAACTTTAACACCTTTCAGATTCTTCTTAGCATCAGCTTCAACTCTTCTGGCATATTCTTCAGAATGAAGTACGTTTGGTACTTCATTGATGAAGTCCTTAATTACTGAGATAGAGTCACAGATGTTTTTAGCTGAGGTCAGCGCTTTTTCAATTTTTTGAGAGTTTTTCTTTTCGACATGTCCAAGAACCACTGTCATAGCGAGCTTCTCGCTTTTTTTAGACTTGTAGATTTCAAATGAATAATCAGATAAATAGATAGCTTCAGCGATGAGTTGAGAAGTCAGGGCCTCATCTCTTAAAGCATTAAATCCTGTCACATCAAATGCAATCGTTTCAAATTTAGCAGCTTTAGCGGCCTTAAAAGCCTTGGCCACTGATTTACGGATATCTTCGGCAGTAATTTTTGATTTATCACCAAGGCCAATAACCCAAACGCTTTCACCGGTTGCTCCGGTAAAAGAAAGCGTTTCATCTTTAGCGGCTTTATAATTTTTAGTCGCCTTTAAATTATCATACTCTTCTTTTAGACCTTTATCAGACCAATGGTCGATTGAAACTGAAGAGTCGGTTTTATCCTCTGTCTTCTTCTTTTTAGCTGTGGGCTTAGCGGTATTAGTTTTCTGGAAAGCCGTTAAAATTTTTAGTTCAGCACTGAGGAATTGATCCCCGACTGTGTCGAGTTTAATCTGCATGGAAGCTCCTTTATTAAGTCATTCTATTCTGCCATTTCTTGATGGAAAGGTGAATCTAGAGTAACTTGTTATTTATGAAACTTTTGCTCCAAAGATATCTGGCCGCACAATTTATCCTGCCGCTAGTGGTGAGTACTTTCTTTTTCATCAGCTTTTTGCTGACTTTTGAACTTTTCAGACTAACCGAGCTCCTGGTTACACGGGATATTTCCATCTGGTTTACCTTAAAACTCATGGGAAATATCGCTTTGACTTTTATTCCCCTTTCACTGCCAATAGCAGTGTTCTTCTCAACTATTTATTGCCTGAATCGGCTCTCCAGTGATTCCGAATATATTGCCATGCGTGCAGGTGGACTGACGAAAGGGCGGATTCTTGTACCCTTTTTGCTGATTGCGGGCGTACTAACTGCAAGTGTTTATCAGTTAAATCAAAATGTCATTCCTCATTCAAATAAGGCCTTCCGCCAGAAAATAAATTTCCTGACTTCAAGTGGTCTCCTTGCGGGGATTAAAGAGGGTCAATTTTTTACGTTGATCCCTAATCTAACCTTGTTTGCAACCCGCTCCACAAAATATGGCAGAAACCTCCAGGAGGTATTCCTGCATTTAAAGGAGAATGAAAATTCTCATAAGGTAATTCAGGCAGAAAAGGGCGAATTGATCTTTGAGAGATCACCGGAAACTCTTTCCGAGAAGCTGACCCTGACTCTCTATAATGGCAATATTATCGGTCAGTCTAAAGAATCCAACTTAGAGAAAATTCTTTTTGAAAAATATATCTTTCCTATTTCTCAGCAACAATTTGATAACCGTTTTAGTATCAAGGAAACGATGCTGACTTCCCATGAACTGGAAGGTGTTCTTAAAATGACTGAAGCTGAAGCTGAAAAAGTTTATGGTTTTAACAAGAAAGAATTTTTTAATGCGAAATACGAGTTCTGGAACCGAAAAAATGGTGCATTTATTTGTTTCGTTTTTTGTTTTCTGGGATTTGCTTTGGGTATTACCGGCAACCGAGGCAAGAGTAAAAACTCAGGCATAATGGGTCTATTATGCCTGCTTCTATATTATGGACTGTACTTCTCTCTGGTCGGATTCGCCAAAAAGGGGACTATCCCCATTCCTTTGGCGGTTTTTTTCCCGATAACAGTCATGTCTGTTCTTGGCGTTTGGTTTTATAGAAAATTAGACTGGCAGTCATAGACTACTGGGCTTCTTGCCTTTTCTTCAATTCATCTTCTTCAAGCTGCATACGCTTTTGATAGTCTTCGGCCGTATACAGGATGTCATCGCTCGCCTTAGGGAAAAGTGGCAACTTGTATTTAGCATTGCTGTCTTCCGGGAAGACGAGGCTCTTAACGCCGGATTTAGTAGGTGTATTGATGAGGTAGTTATTATAAAAGATTTTCGTAACATTGACGTTACCCAAGAAAATTCTGATTTCAGATCCTTGAAGAAATAGATCACTGCCTTTATTGATGATGACGCTTTCAATCGGATTGGTATCGATCTTATAACTTAACCAGGTATTGCCATCTATAGCTTTAATGTAAACGTTCTGCATATTTGAATTCATGGAATCTTTAATCGGTCTAGGCAGAATAGTTTCATCCATGTTTTCGGGAGCATCAGTTCTGACTGTGAACAACTTTCCTCTGATTGGCTTGAAGTCAATATGAGGAAAGTTGCGACGAAGTTCGGGAGCTGGCTTAACTTCGACTTTCTTTTCTTCAACTACAGGAGTGGCAGCAGGAGCTTCAGCAACCTGAGGCTCTTCTTTTTTCTCTTCAGGTTTGGCCGGCTGATTCACCAAAGCCGAACTTGATTCAATCTTGGGGCCATGATCTTTCGGTTTTTGAGTGTTGACTTCACTTTCAACGACTGATGAAACTAATTTGTAACCACCTACAAAAAGCAGGATCACTGCACCAAATATGAGAATGGGAAGAATTGATTTAGTACTTTCAATAAGGGAATCACCACTTTCAATGACTTCATGAGGAGTGGCCTTCACTTCTTCAGGTGCTTTCGGAGACCTTACATCACCTGGGCCAGTGGTCATAAGTTTTGTGTGGTTTAGAGCAGGAAAAGGTTTACCTAAAACTTTCAAATGGGTGTATTCCATCTTAGTAATGGCTTCATCTTTTGGAATACCCAAAATTTTCACATAAGTGGTTACAAATCCTTTGATGTAGGCCGGACTGGGTAGATTTTTATAATCATTGGCCTCAAGCGCTTTTAGAATGTTAACGCTGATTTTAGTTTTCTGGGACAACTTTTCAAGAGTGTAATTCTTTTCAATTCTTTTCTGTTTTAAATAATCGCCCAATAAGCTCACGCTAGGATTTTGAGGATTATTTTCATTTGTATCTTGCATATCCATTTACGCCATCCTTGGTGTATTAGAAATCTGGAGATTCAAGCACCTTCCGTGATGCATGTGACTCTTGAGATCTTTGATTTTCAATATGATTTAATTCAATCGATTTTGCCCGGGCCTTAGCTGAGTACTGCGAGTTTTTAAAACGGGTATCAATTTCATCTAACTTAATTCTGGCATCTTCATAACGTCTTAACTCAATCATAGAGAGGGCCTGGTAATAATGAGGTGCTGGAGACTCATAACAAACCCCCATAGAAGCTTCTTTGAAATTTCGTAATGATGAATTAAATTGACGACGGTTGTACTGAATCAGACCCAGATGATAATAGGCCGGACAATAGTTATCATCTTCTTTTATTGATTTCTTAAAATAATTCTCGGCCGCCACATTATTCTTACGTTCGTTTAATTCAATCAGACCTAAATTAAAATAAGTCCTGGCCTGCTTGTCATAAGTCAGATCTTTCAAAACTTTTTTATAGAGTTTTTCAGCTTCCTGGATTTTTCCGGCTTTGTAATAGATGGAAGCCAGATTGATCTTTGCATCAGAATTATCTTCATTTAGCTTCAAAGCTTGAAATAAATGTTTTATTGCCAGTTCGTTTTCGCCTTTAAAGTAATAGGCCATTCCAAGATTATTTAAAATCTCTGAATTGTTCGGATCCAACTTGTTTGCCTCTAGAAGGTTTTTCAAAGCTTCTGTGTACTGCTTATCCATCAAACTTTGAGTACCGGCCCCAAAATAAATTTCTGCCTGTTTTGCTTTAAGGTTATTTTTGGAAGCACAAGCTGTTACCAGGAGCATAGCAACTACAAGCAATAAGTGAGTTCTGAACAGGCCTAGTGAGAGCATGGCTCCTCCTGATAAAAATAAGAGTTATTTTATTCTATGTAAGGGGATCATTTTTGTAAAATCCTATTCAGCTATTCCTCTCGAGAATGATGAAACTCTCAAAGTGAAAGGTTGAGGGGAAAAAATCAATCAAAAAGGCTTTTTTGAAGCTGTAGCCTTGTAGGTTCTGAAGATCCCGGGCCATTGTATGAGGATCACAACTGACGTAGGCCACTGTGTGCGGTTTGAGGACCTCAATCCACTCAATCAGGTTTTTTAAACCTGAGCGGGGAGGATCGAGTAGCAAGGACTCAACCTTCATGTTTCTTATTTTAAGTTCATTTAGAACATTTTTAAGAGCGCGATCTTCATAAAGATCCTGAGACAGGAAGTCGTCACCAGGCAGTTGATGGTACATATCGACGCATAAGCGCTTAGAATAATTTATTGTATCTGAAAGATTACCGTTTCCACCAAATAAGTCGAGTAAGACTGTCGGTTGTTCTGGGTTCCAGTTTTTCTGCAGGAGAATTTTGAGTTTTTGATTCATTTCTTCAAAAACCTGAGTGAAACCACCTTCAGCATAACCCTTATTCCAACTGACTTTTAGCTGATTATTTGTCCAATAAATCTCAACATGTCCCTCCATAGGGGCAATTGGAGCTTCCTTCAACCATTGGTCATTTTCATAAAGTCGCTTCACTTCATTCAGGACTTCTGGCACTGCAATCAGGCAATGCGGAATTGGAGTGAGGAGAAAAGTTTGAGGGTCTTTCATGCCTAATAGCTTAGATTTGAGACTATAATGCAGCTGAATCCGGTTTCGATAAGAAAAACGCCGTTCGGCCCCGATGACTTCCACCTCCGGGAGAGGAAGTTTTCTAAAAAGTTTCTGAAAACTTTCTTTTTTAAAAGATAGTTCCTGAGCGTAATCAACGTGTAGATAGTGGCATGAAGGACAGGTTCCAAAATGCACACACTCTGGAATGATCCGCTGGTCTGAAGACTGAGTCAGGTGATTTAATCTGGCAAAGGCCACTCCCTTTTTTTCAGAGAGGATGGTCGCCTCACCCTTATCTCCGACAGCGGTCTTGGGGATAAAAGTCACTTTATCTGTAATCTTGCTAACTCCCTGTCCCAAGCTATCCATGCTGGATATCTCAAAAGGGATTGTACGTTTTTGTCGCATGAACAAATCCTAGGAATATTAAAAAAAGAGCGTAAAATCAGGGTTATGAATTATATTATGGGAAGATTGCCGTTGATGCTTGAAATTTTCATCAATGGCTTTTTTGTCCTCATCTACACATTACAAAAAGTTGGTCAGGCACCGGATCTTTTAGCAAAGCTTCCAATGGAGCTTATTTTAGATTACGCCGTCTGGGTAGTTCCCTTAATTCTTTTTATTACCCTTGCTTCAAATTTTTTGAAGAGTGCGGGATTTGAAGATTTTTTCCGGCGTTACATCTTCTCCCTAATCATCTTTGTTCCAATGGCCATCACCTTCGGTGATATCGAATTTGTTTATTGGCTTTCGGCCGTTCACTTGTTCTCGACCATCATTTCCTTCTACGAAAAGGATGAGGTCACGCCCACTTCCTATGTCAGCACCAGTAGCTTTTTATTTCGACTAAAACTCGCTCCAGCTCAGGTTGTGCTTTTATCTTTCGGCGGATGGATCCTCTTGGGATCGCTCATCTTAATTCTGCCAGTCTCGGCAGCGGCCGGTAAGAACATAGCTTATATTGATGCGCTTTTTATGGCCACCTCTGCCACCTGTGTGACAGGTCTCTCAACAATTTCTTTGACTGATGATTTTAGTGTCTTCGGACAAATGATGATCTTAATCCTGGTTCAAGTTGGCGGACTGGGGATTATGACCCTTTCAAGCTCCATGGCAGTCATCATGGGGAAAAACTTGCAGATGAGGGAACAGGTTATTATGCAGGATGTACTGGATACGTCCAATTCTCAGGAACTTTTGAGCCTTATTGTGGATATTATCCGTTATACCTTTGTGATTGAATTTGTAGGAGCGATCATTCTTACCATTGGTTTCTATCAGGAAGGTTTTGAAATTGGTCAGGCCCTATATTTTGGCTTTTTCCATGCTATAACGGCTTTTTGTAATGCCGGATTTGCTTTATTTAATAACAGTCTGGAAGATTTTAAATTCGAACCCGTCATTCATTTAACTATCATTGCCATGATTCTACTGGGAGGTATCGGTTTCTCAGTCATGAAAGATATGGTTACTACCATTAAGTCCAAGAGGTCTTTAAGAACCTTGTCTGTGCATACTAAAATAGTTCTCTCAATCAATGTCCTGTTACTCGCTTTTGGGACCATCTATCTTTTCTTCGGTGAATTCTTAAACGCTTTTCAGGAAATGGGAATGGGAGAGAGACTACAGGTTTCTTTTTTCCAGTCAGTTACTACTCGCACCGCCGGATTCAATACAGTTAATTTAAATTCTCTTCATCCACATACTCTGTATATGATGATTCTTATGATGTTCATCGGAGCTTCTCCGGGGTCAACCGGAGGAGGTGTGAAAACCACAACTTTCGCGGTGTTGCTTCAATCAGTGACAGCGACCTTAAAAGGTAAGTCCAGTGTGGAATTTTTTGAAAGAAAAGTACCTGCCGCAACCGTTGTTAAGTCCATTGCCATTTTTATTGTGTCTCTTATTGTGGTAAGTAGTGGTGTCTTAATTATGATGCGTCTTGAACCGGATAAAAGTTTTCTGGCGGTCTTTTTTGAAGTCACCAGCGCTTTTGCCACTACTGGATTATCCTTGGGGATCACTCCTTTTCTCACTATGAGTGGCAAGGTCATGATCTCAATTCTCATGTTTGTCGGAAGGGTAGGAGGTCTTACCCTGGTGCTGGCGGTAGGAAGCCGAGCTGTGGTTCCAAGAAAAGTTGAATATCCAGAAGGTAAAATTTTAATAGGATAGTTATATGATTGTAGCAGTAATAGGTTTAGGAACATTCGGAGCAAAAACAGCTGTCAGGTTGTTTGAAAAAGGGGCAGAAGTTCTGGCCATTGATTCAAATCCTGAACTGGTAGACCGGATAAAAGATAAAGTTTCTCACGCTGTTTGTATTGATGTGACTCAGGAAAGATCTCTTCGTGCAGTCAGTATTTCCGATGTCGATACTGCAATTGTCGCTATCGGTGACAACATTGAAATGAGTATCATGTCAGTAGCGATGCTCCGTAAGTTGGGAGTGGGCAGGATTGTCGCTCGTGCTACGACTCAATTGCATGAACACGTCTTACGAGAAATTGGAGCTTCCGAAATTATCAAAGTAGAAGAAGAGATGGGAGAGATTGTAGCGAGTAAAATTGCCGCTCCTCACGTTCTTCAGCGCTACAATTTCGCTGCCGGATACTCAATCGTAGAACTAAAACTGGGTAAATCTTTTGAAGGTAAAACCCTGGTTGAATCGCAGATTCGTCAGAACTATTCCTTAAACATTGTTGCTCTTCAAAAAAGAGTTCCCTATATCTCTGAAGAAGGCAAAGCCGCTTACCGGGTTGTCATCAATGATTCTCCACTCCCTATGGATGTGATTGAAGCCGATGATATTGTGGTTCTGGTAGGTAGTGAAAAAAACCTGGACCGATTGTTCCAGGACTTAGAAGAAGTTTAATACGGAGTAAATATGCAGCTGTCCCTTAAACGGCGTGTGGCCACAAGTTTCATCATCGCAAACGTAGTTGTTTTAGTGATGGGCTTTACTGTTTTTTTCTTTTTAGATTCCCTGAATACTCAAATTTCAACTATCACAGTGAACTCCAATAAAATTTCACTCCTCACTGATGAAGTCAGAATATCTGCGGTTTCTATTCTTAAAATGCAGAAGAAAATCCTGACCAGTAGACCTACCGGCGAAGACCTGAAACGTCTGGAGAACCTGTGCGAAGGTTTTCAGTCCCAACTTCAGCGTCTGGACAGTTTTTATACCGAAGTTGAGGCGAAAAAGATAATTTCCAAGATGCAGGGATATGTTGATTCACTCAAGACCATTGTGAGTAAATCTTCGCTTTTCTATCGAGACGGGGAGGGTCTATCCACGATCAATGAGCTGACGGATAAAATTCTTGAAGCCTTCTCTGAATTTCAGGATATTCAGTATTTTCAGAATGAACAAAGAGATAAACAAGTTAAGGCCATCATCGGGGAAACCCGACGAAATATGTTGATAACTCTCATTATTACTTTCTTGGGAACCATTCTTTTATCATTGGTTGTTCCCGGAAAAATTGCCATGCCCTTTAAAAAAATCATGGATGCCGTTCGTGAACTTCAGGATGTGAACTTTGATGTTTCTATCTATTATGATCAGGATGACGAGATTGGTGAGCTAGCAAAAGAGCTCAACAAAATGATCATTAACATGAAAAAGTTCGAGCAGCTCAGGACGGACCGGATTTCAGTAGAGCACCGGAAATTCGATACCCTGGCCAACATGGTGAAAAAGAATATCATGATCGCCAATGCCAAGGGCGAGCTAATTTATATGAATAATACCATGTACGGAACTCTGGAAATGCAATCCGAAGACGTGCTTAACAAAAATATAACAGACACTCTGATGCCTGACTCGATTGTTGAGACATTCGAATTGGCCATTAAGCGCCGCTCAAAAATTGAAAATGCCGAAATCATGATCCCTAAACGTAAGAAAGTGATTGATCCGGTTACCGGAGAGTATATTTTCGAGGACACCGAGGAAGCCTACCAGGGTTACGCCAACGTGATTCCGATCCGTGCCAAAGAGTCGAATCTGGATTACTACATGATGATTATTTCAAAAGAAGTTTTTGTTTAATATAAAGGCCAGTTTCTAGAACTAAATATTAAAAGTATATTTATGAATAATGTTCTTTTGATTGTTTTGTGTTCAGTGCTGGCATCTTGTATTCCATCCGACTCGCGTAATAAGATTAAAATATCAGCATCAGATCGAAACTGCCTCACAGATTTAGATTGTGCAACGGTTAGAACACAATGTTCATGTAGTTGTGGTGAAGGCGTTTCGAAAGAAAAACTAAATAAATATCAAGACCTATTAAACTGCGATAACGATAGAGGTCCGATGTGTAAAATGAACTGTAGTGGAAAAGTTAGGTGCGTAAAGAAAGTCTGTACCTACGTGCCTTGATTTCTCTCCCTGAACGGAAAATTTCTCCTTCTTACTCAGGAAATAAATTTTCTGCGTAAAATCATACGTCTTTAAAATTCATAAATTTAGAAATCTGAAACTTGCCCATGAGGTTTGCATGAAAGGGACCCTGAAGGAGAGAGGGATCAACATTTCCACCGCACGATCCCTCTTTGGCCTTAACGGGTCCTTCAATTCTATCAAATTCGACGTAATTTACGACGTCTAAAGGGTGCCAGGTAGCCTAAATACCCAGAAAAGCATTTTGGTCCTTCTAGCGCAAAGAGTTGATTCTTCCGAATCGGCCTAAAATCTTGGGTGTAGCTTCGATTAAAATAGGTTATAGTTGAGCCTCACAAATTCAAGGTTTACAAGTATTTATGGACATTAGTCTCATTAGAAATTTTTCAATTATTGCTCACATTGATCACGGGAAATCGACTCTCGCAGATCGAATCATTGAAATGACCAAATCGATTACTGATCGTGAAAAGTCAGATCGTCTTTTGGATAACATGGATCTTGAAAAAGAGCGCGGAATTACCATCAAAGCTCAAACGGTACGTTTGCAGTATAAGGCCCAGGATGGAAAAATTTATTTCTTTAATCTAATCGATACTCCAGGACACGTGGATTTTACCTATGAGGTTTCGCGCTCACTGGCTTCCTGTGAAGGGGCCTTGTTGATTGTTGATGCTTCTCAAGGAATTGAAGCTCAGACTCTCGCTAACGTTTATATGGCGCTTGAGAATAATCTGGAAATCATTCCTGTAATTAATAAAATTGATCTTCCTCACGCTGATCCAGAGAAAGTAAAAAAAGAAATTGAAGATGTGATTGGTCTGGATGCTTCAGAAGCACCTTTGGTTTCCGGAAAATCAGGCATCGGGGTTGATGTACTGCTGGAAGAAATTGTTAAAAAAATTCCACCTCCGAAGGGCGTGGCAACAAATCTTCTCCAGGCCCTCATTTTTGACTCCTGGTTTGATCCCTATAGAGGGGTGGTGGTTCTGGCCCGTATCATGGAAGGAACCCTTAAAGTAAAAGATAAAATTAACTTCAAATTTTCCGGCATGGATTATGAAGTTCTTAAACTTGCAGTCAATCAGCCATTTTATCTGGAAGTTCCTGAACTGGGAGCGGGAGAAGTTGGCATGATTGTTTGCGGAATTAAAACCGTTCGTGATGTGAAAGTCGGGGATACGATTGTTCATTCCGATAAAAAAGAGCAAACCCCAACCCTTGCTGGCTATAAAGAAATCAAACCGATGGTTTTCTGCGGTATCTTTCCGGTTGATTCAGAAGAATATGAGATTTTGAAAGAGGCGCTTGAAAAACTGGCCCTGAATGATTCCTCATTCACTTATGAGCCGGAAGTTTCACAGGCCTTGGGCTTTGGATTCCGTTGTGGATTCCTGGGTCTTTTACACATGGATATTATTCAAACGCGACTTGAGCGGGAATTTAACTTGTCCCTAATCTCTACTGCGCCTTCATGTAGTTATGAGGTCATTACGAATTCGGGAACTAAGGTCATTGTAGACAATCCGGCCAAACTTCCGGATCCAGGAATGATCGATACGATCCTTGAACCGACGGTTAAACTATCTATTCATCTCCCTAATGAATTTGTTGGAAAGATTATTAAACTGTGTGAAGACCGCCGTGGTCGTCAACAGGCCATCAATTATATAACTGAAGACCGGGTCCAATTAATTTACATCCTTCCTCTGTCAGAAATGATGTTTGATTTTTATGATCAGTTAAAATCTCTTTCTAAGGGTTATGCTTCCATGGATTATGAACTCCATGAATACATGGAATCAGATATGGTTAAGCTGGATGTTCTGTTGAATGGGGACAAGGTCGATGCACTTTCAGTCATTACACACCGAAGTACTTCCCAGCAAAAAGGTAAGGATCTTACTCACCGTTTAATGAAAGTGATTGATCGTCAGCAGTTTGATATCGCAATTCAAGCGGCGATTGGAGCAAAAGTTGTTGCCCGTGAAACCATTAAGGCCCTTCGTAAAAACGTTCTGGCCAAATGTTATGGTGGTGACGTTTCCCGTAAGCGTAAGCTTTTAGAGAAACAGAAAGAAGGGAAAAAACGTATGAAAATGGTCGGGAACGTAGAAATTCCTCAAGAAGCCTTCTTGGCAGTCTTAAAGACTGAAGAGTAGAATACCCTTTATGCTCGAAGTAGTTCATGAATATTTAGACAAAGTTTTAGGCCAATACACCCAGGGTGAGTACTTCTCTGATTTGAAAGAGGCGAAAGATACTTATTTTTCGTTAACTGGAAAATTAGATGAAGATAAAGAGGAATTTGAATCCAGAATGAATTCGTTCAATGACTGGTATATTTTCCAATACCGCCAAAAAGATGGGTCAAAAGTCATCGAAGAGTACATCCGCAATCATGAGTTGGAGGAGGACCTCTCCCAGGCCCTTTTGAATGTGAACCACTCTCTTTATGAATTTCATAAAACCAGCTTTAGAAAACAAATCATTTTGAAAGATATTCTTCATGATGAAAAAATCACTTTGAAGAAAGATCATCCCAATATCAGTTTGGTAGAAGGTGATGTCTTCACTGGAAGAGTGATTAAGTACAAGGGTGAATATTACCTTTTAAGAGGCGTTTGTACTTTACCTCAATCTGTAAAATCCATTCTGAAAAAGCAGTCAAAAAAAGTAAGAAAGTTAAACAGCTTTGAAGAGGAACTTCGGTTCTTGCTTCAGCTTGAAGCGCTTAAGACTAAGGCCATGCACTATTCCCATATTGATCCGACCAAAATTTTTATTTTTTAGCTTTGGTTAGAATATAAGGAATAACTCCGCAGATATTAACGGCTAAAGTCACTACAAAATACAAATTAAACAGTGAAGCCCCGTTTTCGATTCCTGAAAACTCAAATAATTTTTGAAAAATAGCATGTCCTACACCTAAACCAGAAGGTGCCACGGGTAGGGCAAGGGTCATCAATCCTAAAGGGATGAAGGCCAGTGCCTGAACAAAATCCATGTTACTTCCGACAAAAGGTCTGATTAAAGACCAGAAAATCAAGACCCCCATAAACTGCACAATAAGGGACACGCCAATAGCCTTAAGCATATGTGACTTAATTAAAACCAGGTCATCCCATAGCAAGATAATTTTTTGAAATACTTTTGGAAGACCAATGCTTTCACATCTCTTTAAAAGTTCTCTAATAAGATGATGGAAAAAGAAAAATACTGAAAACGAAGAAATGACTAAGACTGCCAGTATGTAGTTAATATTTAAAAGAGGTCTCATGGCCGGGGCATTTTCCATAATATGCTGACTAAATAACAGCGAGCTAATTCCAACTAAAAGAATGAGTCCTGAGAGTCCCATTACCCGGTCGATAAGAATGGAAGCAAAAACAAATTTCTTTGAAAAATTTCCATCAAACTTCTGCACGTAAAGTATTTTTACCAAATCTCCACTTACACTTCCTGGAAGAACCGAACTGAAAAACTGGCCAATCCAGGTGATTTTAAGTAGCCCGGAAATGGGGATCTTTACCTGACTTCGCGCGCGGAGAATCGTTTCCCAACGGTAAGAAATAAGAACAAAGTTTAAGATGCTTAAGATGATAGCCGATGCTACGGCCCAAGGATGATCCTTAAGACCCATAAGCAGTTTAAAATCAAGTTTACCCGATGAAATGAGCCAGTAAATTAAAGCACCGGCCACCAGGATTTTTAGAGTATTTATGAAAATTGTTTTCAGCATGGCATATTGATCTTATAACTGGTCTCTGGATAGGTAAATTTATTATTGAGGGCCTTATGAAGATAGCAGTCATTCAACTTCAATCCGTATTGGATCCATCACAGAACCTTGCGACCATTAAAAAATTTCTCAAAGAAGCGAATGCTCAGAAAGTGCAGGCCGTATTCTTGCCAGAAGTTTTTTATTCAATCTCAGATGGTACCAAACCAACTCCTTATTTAGTTGAAGGAAAAAATGAGCATTATGAAGCAATTAGAAGCCTCGCCACTGATTTTGATCTGTATATTCTGGGAGGGTCAGCTGCAACCATGGTAAATGGCAAAGTGATGAACCGTTCTTATAATTTTGCTCCTGATGGCACAGAGCTAATGACCTACGATAAAATGAATCTCTTCACAGTGGATTTATCCAAGCATCCCAGTAATACGGTGGTTGATGAGACCAGGGTTTATACGGCCGGAAATACTCCAAAGATACTCCCACTTAAAGAATTTAAGATCGGCCTATCCATTTGTTTTGATTTAAGGTTTCCAGAACTTTTCCGGACCTATTCATATCAGGGAGCTAACGTCCTTTCGATTTCTTCTGCCTTTACCGTGCCAACCGGCAAGGCCCATTGGCATACTCTTCTTCGGGCGCGAGCGATTGAAAATCAATGTTATGTCATTGCCTCGGCCCAATGGGGTCAGCACAATGAAAAAATGAGTACCTTTGGTCATTCTCTGATTGTGGATCCTTGGGGGGAAGTTCTCGCCGATGCTGGAGA
>DFXY01000007.1 GCA_002381945.1 Bacteriovoracaceae bacterium UBA4096 | reverse complement strand
TCAAAGCGCTCAATGACTTTATCCGGAAACAAGCGCACCAAAACTTCCTGGATTTTTTCAGTTCCAAACCCTTTATGGGATAAAGTCATGCAACCACATGAAGGACATTGATTAGGAAGCGGCTCTTTATATTCACAATGATGACAGGCCAGCAGATTTTTTCTTTTATAGTAACGAAGAGTAATTGAACAATTAGGGCAATTGAACTGCTGTCCACATGCACGGCACTGCAGATAACTGGCAAATCCCAATCGGTTTACGAAAACCAAAACTTGTTCTTTGCGCTCTAAAGCTTCTTTAATCGCCTGTACTGATGGTGGCACCAGTGGCCAGATATCATCTTCTTTGCCGGATTTATCTCTGGCATCTATTAATTTAATCTCTGGTAAAAAAGCATCACCCGCCCGCTCTTTCATTTCAAACAGACTCTGACCCGCTTGATGAAAAGTAGCATAAGTTTCAAGACTTGGTGTCGCAGAACCCATGACTAATGGGATTCCTAAAAGCTGGGCCTTTTTAGAGGCCACATCCCGGGCATTATAAGGGCAACGGTCATCTTGTTTAAAAGAGGTGTCATGTTCTTCATCAATAATGATCAGGCCAAGATTGGATACTGGAATAAAAACTGAACTTCTCACGCCCAAGATCAACGCCCCTTTAGTCATGGAGCGAGCCTGAAGCCAAATCTGATACTTTTGAGAATCTGCCAATTCGGAATGATAAGAAAAAATCGGGGCGTCCAGATACCTGGCAAAAGTTGAAATAAACTGTGGAGTCAGATTAATTTCAGGCAGTAAGAATAAAACGCTTTTACCTTGTTCGATCGTGGTCTTGATTAAATCAAGATACACAATGGTTTTGCCACTACCGGTTACACCATGAACAAGTGAACGTTTAAATTGGCCCAGGCCTTCCCGAATCGACTGCGTGATTGATTTCTGGATGGGGTTAGGGACAAACTCAAGCTCTTTACCTTCACCCTGGGTTTGTTCCAGACCACGAGGGCGTTTTAAGTGATGAGGTAAACAATCAAAGATCAGTTGGCCTAAACTGTAATGATAATACTGGGACATCCATTCAAATAACTGAAGCTCAACTTCATCCAGCTTCCAGTCGGGAACAATGCCTTTAATCGATTTAATTTTATCCAGGGGAGTATTTTTAAGTTCTTCAGAATTGGCCTCATCAGTGCTTAAGACACAACCTAATTCACTTCTTTTCCCAAGTGGTATTTCAACCACCTGACCACGTGTCAGGGCCTCTTCATAAAAGTACAGAAGCCCGTTGTTTTTGAGCGGATAATTAACAGCAATGCGGGCTATTTTCATTAAAGTAGAAACGGAGGTCTAAGTTCGGTTGATTGTCGGCCTTTTAGAATCTGATCCCAATTCTGTAAGCGTTTCATCATATCTTCCGGCTTCTCTATATAGTGACGAAGATTGGTGATCTCAACTTGATAAGACTGACCATTTAAACTTCTAATCAAAACGAACCGAGGTAAGGCATGAGTACCGTTAGCAAGCCAATAATCCTTGCAGATGATTTCAAATTCACCGGCTTCAGATTTAAATTTTATCTTTTGCAGATCTCTTAATTTATAAGAAAAAACGGCTTCAAAGGGACCGGCCGACACTATCCATGCGATGTTGCCTTCATCCCGCCCCAGTTTTACCTGTTCGGTGTCGACATACATAGGTTGCTCCATGATTTGTTCTGCACGTTCCCGAGCAGCAGAATCATCCGGTCGCATTGGATTGACTTCAGTCTTACGTGCAGCGCGGTCTTTACTAATGGTCACCAGATAGCGTTTATAATCGGCCAAGAATTCAATTTTTTCGCGATTGATAAGATCTGCATTGAGTCTGACTGGTATACCCAAAGTTTTCAGATAATTCACAATATGAGCGCCATCATTAAGGGCCAGAGATTGAATGAGACCGTAAAAAAGTCCTTTCTCAATTTGTTCAATATCAGGACGGATAGAGTAAGCGCTGAAATTTGGATAATAAATTTTATGTTCAAGAGAACTTTCTGAATACTGCGGATTACTATAGCGCGATTGAGCAACTTTAAGAATCTCCCCAGTCTTAGTCATAAAGATCTTAAAATAATCTTCGGCACGGTCACTACTGAGTAATGAGGCATCGGTTACAGAACTATCAGCTTTTTCACCCGGGTTAATTCGCTTCACCACTAAAGTCAGAGAAACGCCATTGGCCACAACTTCAGGATTGGATCCGTGACGAAATAAGGATTCGACAGTTGGCACATAAGCGTGAGCAGAGGAAATGAGAAATACCAGAGCGAAGAGTTTCATCATAGTGTGAGTCCATTTTTAACCAGGCGGTCTTTAAACGATGCTAAAAATTTATCACGAATCTCGGGATCTTTGAGGGCAAAATCAATGGTTGCATCTAAATATCCGTGAACATTACCGGTATCATAGCGCTCACCTTCAAATCGATAGGCGAAAACATCCCTTTTGTTACAAAGGACATTAATTGCGTCGGTTAATTGGTATTCGTTACCGGCACCTCGTGGGATGGTTTCCAGAATTTCGAAAATATCCGGAGTTAAAATATAGCGGCCGGGAGTTGCGAGATTGGTAGGAGCATCTTCTGGCTTCGGCTTTTCCACCATACCATTCATTCTTAGAGTTTTTTCATCAACGATCTCACCCTTCACAATCCCGTATTTAGAAGTGTCGCTTTTTGGAACCTCCATCACACCAATAACGGGTGCTCCGTTATTTTTGAGGGAAATATCCATCAACTGTTGGATAGCGGGTTTTTTATTAATCACAATATCATCACCCAGAAGAATCGCGAACGGTTCATCCCCGATCATACTTTTGGCACATAATACTGCGTGACCAAGTCCTAGTTGCTCTTTTTGTCTGACACTCGTCACATCCACCATTGATCCAATTTTACGAATGAGTTCAAGCTCTTTCATCTTGTTGTTTCTTTCTAGAAAGGCTTCCAGCTCCTGATTTCGGTCAAAGTAATCTTCCACGGCAAACTTACCGGACGCCGTAACAAAAATAACTTGTTCAATTCCCGCTTCACAGGCTTCCTGAACGATGTAATGAATCATGGGAACATTAATGATGGGAATAATCTCTTTAGCGATCTCTTTTGTGGCGGGGAGGAATCGAGTACCTTTGCCTGCAATTGGGATGATGGCCTTTCTGATTTTCATAAATGTCCTTGTTTTAGAGTGAAAACTTCTCTACATTTTTCTTTATGAAGAAAGTCATTATTTTAGCCGTCTTAACACTAGTGGGCCAGACTTCCTGGGCCAGTAATCACAAGCAAATTCGGGATTTCCAGACTTCTCGATTTATTTCTACCGGAGGCGCCGGAGTTGCGAGCATTCTATCTACCGAAGCTGCCATTTTAAATCCAGCGGCCTCGGCTTTTTTTGATGGCTCAAGTTTTTCTTACCAGTCTTACAGAACCACACTGCAAAAAAAACATGAACTGCGTGACACTACGCCCGATAAGTTTCCAGGTAACAATCAGAATCAAGGGATCTTTCTTTCCGACCATTCCGGTCCGGTAAAGGGTGGGGTTGCCTACCTGCAACAAGATGAAAATAACTTTGAACGTCAACGGATGGTTTTGCATGGGGCGGCCCCCATGGGAACTGATTCGGCTTTAGGTGTTAGCTACAACTATGTTCGTGACCAGCTTCCTCGTAAATTCTCCAAGCGCAATCAGGTCCATCACATGGCAACCATTGGAACGACTCATATTATTGATGAAGACACCATTTTAGGAATTGTCGTTTTGGATCCTACACGCACCATACGAGGAAATGAGAGAGCGATTGCCGGTTTCCAATACAATATTGCTGATCGATTTATGATTATAGGTGATATTGGTGCTCAATATACAAAAGATGTTTCTAAAAAATACCTTTGGCGAGCNNTCACTGAATTCAAAGGGACTGGATGGGGAGCAAGTTGGATTGGTCCTCGTTTTGGGGTCGAATTTGCTCAGAAATTCTCCGAGCAATTCGGACGTGATGGCTATATCTACGAAAATGAAAAACTCGTTGATACATCTTTATCTTTAATCTTAAAGTTTTAATTTAGTTTTAAGCCTGCCGATAAGAGGGCATGAGCAGTCAATCATCAAAAGAAGCCCGCCTTGAGCGAGAACGCTTAATTATTTTTAAGCATAAATTCAATAATCGAATCACGATTGCTAAATTTGGCAAACAAGCTCTCGACGCCGGTGATTACGGAACGGCCATTCAACGTTTTGTGGAATACATGGAAATCATGGCCGAGTACAAGAAAACCAAAGATTTTTTTTCTTTAAAAGTTTCTCAATTTGATTCCAAATCCGAGCTCACTGAAATGCTGATGATGAGTCACATTTATTTTGAAATGGCCCGGGTCTATGATGCTGTTCCCAAGTTTCAGGAAGAATCTAAACGCTGCCTTGATCAGTTTGTGGCCTTTTCTACCAATCAACCCTATCAAGTGGTAAATTCTGAACTTATCCGTAAGCACATGAAAAAATCCGCTTTTAAAAAGCCGGAAGTATTTTTAAATGCCCACCGTCAGATCTATGTTCAATCCAAGAAGTGTTATGTCGTTACCTTCTGTTATGGAAATGACCATCAGATGACCCAGGAGTATCGCCTGTTTAAAGACTGGCTCCTGGATTACCCACTAGGACAAGAACTGGTGCGGATTTATTATAAGTATTCTTCTGTTATGGTCAGTAATTGGGAAAAGCGGCCGGCCATGCACCTCGTCTCTAAAATCCTGGTTAGACCCTTATTGGTTTTGTTTTCAAAAACCATCCTGCCCTTTATACTACCTAAATGCTGATTCTCTCGGGATTTATTGTAAAGGAATGGTTTAAAAGTTTAATCGGGGCCGTAACGGTTCTCTTTTTACTTATTTCCACTGCCGACCTCATCAATGGATTCCTTCAGGGTAAAGATGCTGCAAGAGTTTTGCTGGAATACTCTCTTAAAATGCCCGACCTCATGGGCAAGATGTTTCCCATCTGTTGTCTGGTGGCCTCACTCTTTTCACTCAATAAACTAAAGGCCCACTCCGAGCTTATTTCCATCCTGGCCGCAGGGTATTCTTATCGAAAAATATATACCCTGATCGGGATTTGTGCTTTATCGGTGGTGGCCGTTCAGTTTTTAAATTTGGGTTTTATTGAACCATTTGCCAATAAAGTCAAACGCCAGGAAATTCAAAAAAGTCGAAAATCCGAGGGAAAATACCTCACCCGCAGCTCCATTGATGGAGGAAAGTTTTGGTATAAGTATCAAAATTATTTTGCTTCTTTCACTTATTTTGACCGCCGGACCAACTCACTTCAAAATTTTGAGATCTATTTTTTTTCTCCCGCCCATTCAAGTGAAAAAATCATTCGTGCTCGGGAGGCCACATTCGTTGAGAAGGGTCGCTGGCTTCTAAAAGACGTCACCATTTTATCCAGCTTAGATTCCAGCACTTTTCCCGATCAATCCACTGAACCGGAAATGACCTTAAACCTGGATGAACGACCGGAAGATTTTGGGGAATTTGAAGCCGATTTAACCACTTTAAATTTCTTTAAACTCCAACAATTTATCTCCCGTTTATCGAAGACAGGAATCAATATTGATGAGTATGAAATCATCCTGTTAAATAAGGTTTTTCTGAGCTTAATTTGCTTGGTGTTTGCTCTCATGCCAGTATCGACCATTTTTAATCCTAATCGCCGCTCGAGTTCATTTGGTAAAAATGTCGTTCTAACTTTGATGGTTACTATCGTCTTTTGGGTGCTTTATAGCTCGACAGTGGCCTTTGGGAATTCTGGATCCATTAATCCCTGGCTGGCCACTGGTACTATTCCATTATGCTTCTTTCTTTATGTCCTCTGGACCTTCCATAGAAATCGAAAACTCTCAGCTTAATCTACTCTCGTCGCTTCACCTTCTCTGTGCTATAAAAGCCAGATGAATATTGAAAATTATAAGCTTGCTGGGGAGAAGCTCCCTATTCTTACTTATCCAGATCCCATTCTGTCCCAAAAGGCCGTGGCAGTTACAGAATTCACACCTGATCTTGAGAACTTAGTTAAAAACATGCTCTTTACCATGTATCAGGCACCCGGAATTGGACTCGCTGCTCCTCAAGTTGGGGTTAGTCAGAGAATTTTTGTGCTTGATGTCGACTATGAACGGGAAGTCATCACCAATGCTGCCGGTGAAGATGAAGTGCGCATGTCTGATTTTAATCCCATGGTTCTCATCAATCCGATTATTACAGGAACCTCAGGCACTACCACTTTTGAGGAAGGCTGTCTCTCTGTTCCCGGGGTTTATGAGGAAGTGAAACGTCATAAATCGATTCATGTAAAATATCAAAACCTAAAAGGTGAAACTTTCGAACTTGAGGCCGATGATATGCTGGCCATTTGTATCCAGCATGAAAACGATCATCTCGATGGTGTGGTGTTTATTGAGCGCCTTAGTAATCTGAAAAAGAATTTTTATAAAAAGAAACTCGTGAAAGAGAAAGTTCGATGAGAAAATTCCGCGTAGCTTTTTGTGGGACTCCCGACTTCTCGGTTCCGACTTTGGACTTACTCGCCCATCACCCGCACATTGATCTGGTAAAAGTCATCTCCATGCCTGATAGACCGGCCGGTCGCGGGATGGAGTTAAAGTCTCCTGAAGTCATCGAGTTCGCTAAAAATAATAAAATCCCATTTTTTCAGACTGAAAACATCAATAAAGAATCCGAAATCTTAAAAGAGCTCAAAGAGCTTGAGCTGGATTTCATTGTGGTACTGGCCTTTGCTCAATTCTTGGGAGCAGAGATGCTCAACATGGGAAAACTTGGGTGCTTTAACATACATACTTCCATTCTTCCAAAATACAGGGGTGCGGCACCCATCCAATACGCCCTCTGGAATGGTGATGCTGAAACCGGTGTCTCTATCCAGAAGATGGTAAAAAAAATGGATGCCGGAGATCTGGTTCATTTTCATACGGTTAAAATTGCTCCCACTGAAACTGGTGGCCAGCTTTATACCCGCTTAAAGTTTCAATCAGCATTGGCGATGAATGATCTCATCACGAAACTTTTAAATAATGAAGTTATCTACACTGCCCAGGATGAAGGTCAGGTTTCATTTGCACCGACCTTAAAGAAAGAAGATGGGCTTATAAATTTTAAAGAAAAAACCACCGCACAGGTACTTAACTTGATACGCGCGCTTGATCCATGGCCTGGTACTTACTGCTTTTTAAACGGTAAGCGGCTTAAAGTTTTGAGTGCTGAAAAATATCACGCTAAACTTACGGCCGGTAAGGCCCAGAACGATATGGGCTCTTTAGTAGTGGGTTGTCTGGATGGAACCTTACGTCTGACTCAAGTGCAGCTTGAAGGAAAAAAGCCTTGCAGCGATCGTGAACTCTTAAACGGCATTAAAACTGAAATCATCTTGTCTTCAGATAAGGAATAATATGTCAGTGATTATCTCCCCTAGTCTTCTCTCGGTTGATTTTCTTGAACTCAAGACTGAACTTGAGCGCTTAAATCAAATTGATGATCTGTGGCTCCATCTGGATATTATGGATGCTCACTTTGTTCCAAATCTCACCTTCGGGGAACCGGTACTGAACAAAGTTAAAACTGTTTCCAAACATAAGCTGGATGCTCACTTCATGGTGACTGATCCGGATTTTTTTGCTGATAACTTTAAAAACGTGGGACTGCATAATTTTACTTTTCATTGGGAAGCTGTCACTCACCATGATCGACTGATTGATAAGCTAAAGTCCCTTTATCCTTCAGTGGGAATCTCCCTTAATCCTTCAACTCCCGTGAATGTTATCCCGACTTACCTTCTGGCCAAGGTCGATGTGGTCTTACTTATGAGTGTTAATCCGGGCTTTGGGGGACAAAAGTTTATTCCCGAGATCGTGGATAAAGTCATTGAGCTGGATAAGATCAGACATGCCAACAATCTTAATTTCCAAATCCAGGTTGACGGTGGAATCAATGATCAAAACGCGGGTTATCTGATTCAGGCCGGGGCCAATAATCTGGTTGCAGGCTCTTATATTTTCTCTGCTCCTAATAACGACTATCTTTCACGTATTAATAAAATTCGCTAAGGCCATTTATGAAAGTTTTTAATTTAACAGGTACTAATTTAACTCTGGAAGACCTTGCCTTTATTGCCAAAGCAAAAACTGGTCAGGTCAAACTACAAATTGATCCGGAAGCTTTGAAAAAAATGCATCAATCACGAGAAGTCGTGATGAATATCGTAAAAAAAGGGAAACCGGTTTACGGTATCAATACTGGTTTCGGAGCACTTGCCTCCAAACAAATCGCCGTGGAAGATCTGGAACAACTGCAATACAACTTGATTCGTTCCCATTGTACCGGTGTCGGCCGTCCTTTCAGTCGGGAAGTTACCCGCGGGATCATGCTTGCCCGTGCCAATTGTCTGATACAGGGATTCTCTGGCGTAACACCTGAAACGATTGCTCTTCTTCTGGATTTTATTAATCACGGTATTAATCCTGTCATTCCTGAAAAGGGATCGGTCGGTGCCTCGGGAGATCTCGCTCCCTTATCTCACATCGCTCTCGCCCTGATCGGTGAAGGTGAAGTTGAATATGAAGGCAAGATCATGAAGTCGGACTTTGCGATTCATCAAATCGGTCAAACGCCGGCCAAGCTTGGACCTAAGGACGGACTCGCTTTGATTAACGGAACTTCCGTTATGCTGGCATTGGGGACATTGGCACTGGTTGAGGCCAAGAAGCTCATGAAGCTCGCTGACGTTATTTCGTGCCTGACTCTGGATGCTGTTCGTGGAACCTCGGCAGCTTTTGATGAACGCATTTCGATTTTAAAACCACAACCAGGGCAACTGGATGTGTCCCGCAATTTATTAAAACTCATCAAAGATTCCCAGATTGCAGTTTCCCATAAAGATGACGGCAAGGTTCAAGACCCTTATTCCCTTCGATGTATTCCTCAGGTTCACGGGGCCTGTAGACAAACTCTTCGTCATACCGAAGAAGTGCTGAACATTGAACTTAATTCAGTCACAGATAACCCATTGGTGTTTGCTGACACTGGTGATGTTATTTCAGGCGGTAATTTCCATGGAGAGGCACTGGCGCTTACCATGGATTATCTCGCGATGGGTTTATCCGAAATCTGTAACATTGCTGAAAGAAGAGTTGAGAAGATGATGAATCCTCACTTCTCAGATCTGCCGGCATTTTTAACTAAGAACTCTGGTTTAAATTCCGGTCTCATGATTGCTCACGTGACCATGGCGGCACTGGCATCTGAGAACAAATACCTTTGTCATCCGGCTTCAGTTGATTCAATTCCAACTTCAACAGATAAGGAAGATCACGTTTCGATGGGAGTGACTTCAGGTAGAAAACTTCTGGAAGTGGTCAGTAACGTTCAGTATGGTCTGGCGATTGAACTTCTTTGTAATACACAAGGAATTGAATTCTTACGTCCGATGAAAACTTCTCCTGCCTTAGAGAAAGTAGTCACCCTGGTGAGAAAGCACGTTGAACCAATTGAAGATGATCGGACTTTCCATAAAGATATTGAAAATTTATCCAGACTCATTCAAACCGAAGAAATTCTTCAGGAAGTTGAATCAGTCATTGGTGTTTTGGCCTAAGGAGAAAACATGTCTAATATACCTCTTCCTCCTACGGGAGATAAACTTACTTGTAAGGGCTGGCATCAGGAAGCAGCTTTGCGCTGCCTTCTGAATAATCTTCATCCGGATGTGGCCGAAGACAGAGATAATCTCATCGTTTACGGTGGTAATGGTCAGGCAGCTCGTAATCATAAAGCTTTGGATGATTTAATTCATTCACTTAAAAACCTTGAGAACAACGAAACCTTGATCGTGCAATCCGGGAAACCGGTTGCTATTTTCCCCAGTAATCCGGAGGGGCCAAGAGTTCTGATTGCTAACTCAAATCTGGTTCCTAATTGGGCGAACTGGGATCATTTTAATAAATTAAAAGATGAAGGTCTGATGATGTATGGCCAGATGACTGCTGGTTCATGGATCTATATTGGTTCTCAGGGAATTCTTCAGGGAACTTATGAAACTTTTATGGCAGCGGCCCGCAAACATTACGGTGCCAGCGCAACTCTCAAAGGTAAACTTGTATTAACTGGTGGTATCGGTGGAATGGGTGGGGCGC
Organism: Bacteriovoracaceae bacterium UBA4096; assembly: GCA_002381945.1. Taxonomy (GTDB): domain Bacteria; phylum Bdellovibrionota; class Bacteriovoracia; order Bacteriovoracales; family Bacteriovoracaceae; genus Peredibacter. The sequence continues at coordinate 39,356 of DFXY01000007.1, read as the reverse complement.
AACCACTGGCGGTTAAAATGGCCGAAGGTGTTTGCCTTTGCTGTGACGTGGACCCAACTAGAATTGAGAAACGCTTAAAATCCAAATACCTTGATCTTTTGGCCAATAGCTTTGATGAAGCAATTGAGATTGCCCTTAAGGCGAAGAATGCCGGGGAAGCACTTTCTGTGGGTGTAGTGGGCAATGCCGCTGACTTCTTTAAGTATGTTTATGATAAGGGTATTCTTCCGGATCTAGTGACTGACCAAACCTCCGCTCATGATCCACTTAATGGTTACGTTCCTCATGGCATGGCCCTAGAGGAAGCAGTTGCTCTTCGTTCAAAAGATCCTAAAAAATATACTGAACTCTCATATCAAACCATGGGAGAGCACGTGAGATGGATGCTCGCTTTCCAGAAAAAGGGTTCCCATGTTTTTGATTATGGAAATAACCTGCGTGCCGGTGCCGTCAAAGTTGGCGTGACTAACGCTTTTGATTTCCCTGGTTTTGTACCTGCCTACATTCGGCCCTTATTCTGCGAAGGCTCAGGGCCCTTCCGTTGGGTAGCGCTTTCAGGTGATCCGGATGATATCCGGGTAACGGATGAAGCTTTAAAAGAACTTTTTCCAGAAAATAAATCAATGATTAACTGGCTGGATAAGGCCGGAAAAATGATTCAGTTCCAAGGTCTTCCTTCTCGCATTTGTTGGTTAAAATACGGCGACCGTGAAAAAGCCGCCCTCTTATTTAATCAACTGGTGCGTGAAAAAAAAGTTAAGGCCCCAATCGTCATCGGTCGTGATCATCTGGACTGCGGTTCAGTGGCAAGCCCTAACCGTGAAACAGAGGCAATGAAAGATGGCTCGGACGCTGTATCCGACTGGCCACTACTAAATGCCATGATCAACATCAACAATGGTGCGAGCTGGATTTCTCTTCATCACGGTGGTGGTGTGGGCATGGGCTTCTCACAACATTCAGGTATGGTAATCGTTTGTGATGGAACACCAGAGATGGATAAACGTCTCTCCCGTGTTTTAAATTCTGATTCAGGCATGGGTATTGTTCGTCACGCTGATGCTGGCTACGATATCGCTCTGGATATTGCTAAGAAGCCTGAAACTAAGATTAAATTTCCTTCTTTATAAGGAATAAAATGCTTAAAGCGTTAACTGATCTGAATGAAATTGTGACTATGAAAAGCGCCTATTCAAAAGATGGGCGCAATCTTCATCCTGATGATCTTTCCATCATTAAAAACGCTGCCATTGTTTACGACGAATCGAAAATTCTCTGGGTGGGGGAAACCTCCAAACTACCAGAACAGTATAAAAATTTAGTTCAACGGTTGCCCGGACATGTCCTTACTCCGGAAGTCGTTGATTCCCACACTCACATCGTTTTCGGGGGCGACCGTGCTCAGGAGTATGCTGATCGCTTAAACGGCATCAGTTATGAAGAAATTGCTAAGCGCGGGGGCGGTATTCTTTTTACCATGAAGCGAACCAACGAAGCTTCTTTGGATGATTTATTTAACAGTGCTTGTGAGAGAATTGAACGTTTAAATTCCTATGGTGTTGGTTCAATCGAAATTAAATCTGGTTATGGACTCAATTTTGATCGGGAATTAGAAGTCTCACTATTAATTGACCGCTTAAAGAAAAAGTATTCGCCACGCATTCAGATCTTTAATACTTATCTCGCGGCCCATGATGTACCTAAAAGTTTTTCTCCTTCAACTGAGTACTTAGAACAAGTCGTCCTACCTCTATTGGAAAAACTCGCTCCCTTGAGAGTAATTGATGCAGTGGATATTTTTCATGAGAAAAACTATTTCAATGAACAAGACGTGGACTTACTTTTTTCCAGGGCCCAGTCACTGGGTATTGCGAGAAAGATTCATGCCGATGAGCTTAATGATAATGCCGGTGCGACTCTGGCGGTTAAGCACGGCGCGCTTTCGGCAGATCACCTGCTTAAAATTTCCAATGATGGTATTAAACTTCTGTCCAAAAATTCAACCGTTGCCACTCTACTACCAGGTACTGCTTTTTTTCTGGGCAAACCTCTCGCTCCTGCCCGTGCGTTGTTAGATGCTGGCGCCAAAGTTGCCATCGCCTCTGATTACAACCCAGGTTCCTGTCACTGTGACAATGTGCTCTTAGTTGCTTCCATGGCAGCAGCTCAGTTAAAAATTAACCAGGCCGAACTTTGGGCAGGGATAACTTTAAATGCCAGTGCGGCGCTGGGATTAAAAAACCAGGGTGTAATCACAGCTGGCATGAAACCTCGTTTTTCGCTCTTTAAAACGGAAAGCCTTTCGCACATTACTTATAACTGGGGAAGAAATTTCGCGGTTAGTTTGCCTTAAGCGACTGATCAATCAAAGATAGAAATTCTGAATCCATAAAATTATGAATCCGCTTACTGAGGTAAATGACTTTGCCTTTATGATAAACAATCGATACCGGATAAGTACGAATTAAAAATTTCTCGGCAACACGTTCATAGGGATCTTCGACTGATTCAAAATTTAATTTGTATTTGATTTCGGTCTTTTTAATTAATTCACCCGGATTGTCGGTATCACCGTTAATACCGATAACCTTAACTTTTCCCTTATATTTCTCCTGAAATTCCACCAAGCTGGGAAATTCCTTAAGACAGGGAATGCACCAGGATGCCCAGAAATTCAGGACAATAATGGGTGTTGGATCGTTCTTGAGTTCAATAGTCGTATTTTTTGTTGTTGTTAAATTAAGTGTTTGGAAATTTGTCTCGAAAAGGGAGTGTTTTTGTTTATCTTCTGAGACCAATTCCGCGTTAGAATTGAAAGCATCCCAAAGGATTTGAGTGGAAAGAAATCCACTAAAGGCCATAATAAAGAGAATAACGGGAATGAGTTTTCTTTTCATTGTGACCTCAATTTACCCCATATGGATAGATTTATGAAGCCCTGGAAGTTGCTACCATATCACAAAGTAAAAAAATCGCTGGGGCAGCGTGGTCAATCGATTGTGGAGTTTGTTCTTCTGCTGGCCGTTATTACCGGCCTGTCTTATGGCTTTGTCGCAGTCATGAATAAAAATGTAGCGCGATATTGGGAATATTCTGCCAATCTAATATTAAATGATAAACCAGGTGGCCCTAAGGCCGTATCCCTGGATTAATAATTTTTGAATTAAGGACAGATTCATGAATTTCTTATTGGCAATTGACCAAGGCACGACAGGCACGACTTCTTTACTGATAGATGCCAAAACTCTTCAAATTATCGACAAAGAAAAATCTGATTATCGCCAAATATATCCCAAGCCTTCCTGGGTTGAACATAACCTGGATGACATCTGGGAATCAGTTTCTATTTCCGTAGAAGCAGTTCTCAAACGTGCCAAGGCCGATCCAAAAAACATTATCGCCATTGGCATTACTAACCAGCGTGAGACCACTTGTGCCTATGATAAAAAAGGCAAACCCCTTCATCATGCCATTGTCTGGCAGGACCGCAGGACTGCCGCCTACTGTGAGGCCAATGCTGAAGCCTATAATCAGGTCTGTCGTAAAAAAACCGGACTTCCCCTTGATCCCTACTTCTCGGGCTCAAAAATGCGCTGGTTCTTGGATCATGTGCCTGCGGTAAAAGTAGCTGCCGATAGAAAAGACTTATGTCTGTCCACAATTGACACTTTTCTGGTTCACCGTCTGACGGATGGAAGAAGCTTTGTCACTGAAGCTTCGAACGCTTCTCGCACAATGCTGATGAATCTGGAAACCTTTAACTGGGATAATGAACTTCTTCAATTCTTCGGGATTTCAAAAGAATTTTTACCTGAAATCCGTGAATCATTTACCAATTTTGGCGAAACTCGCAATGCTGGTATTCTGCCAGACGGAATTCCAATTCTTTCTATCTTGGGTGACCAACAGGCCGCCCTCTTTGGTCAGGCCTGCGTCCGCGTGGGTGACATCAAATCAACTTATGGAACTGGTGCTTTTCTATTGTTAAATACTGGCAATAAACTCATTCATTCCACCACCGGACTTCTTTCCACTGCCGCTTATTCATTTCGGGGTCACAAAGTTTATGCGCTGGAAGGTTCGGCCTATATTGCTGGAGCTGCCGTTCAGTGGTTACGGGATAATTTAAAATCTATTAAATCATCTCCTGAAGTTTCAGAACTTGCGGAACAGGTAACTGATCTCTCAGAGATGGAGAATGTTTTGTTTCTGCCATTTTTTACCGGAATCGGAACTCCTTATTGGAACTCCCATGCCAAGGCCGCCATTGTAGGACTCACTCGTGACACTCATAATGGTCATATCGCCCGCGCTTGTCTTGAAGGCATAGCACTATCGCTTAATGATTCGGTTTCTAGCTTTAAAAAAGATTTTCCTCAGCTCAATGATATCCGAGTTGACGGAGGAGCTGCCGCCAACGATATCCTGATGCAAATGCAGGCCAACTTCTCACAGAAAACAATTCTTAGACCTCAGGTAATTGATACCACGGCCTTTGGTGTGGCAGTTGGTTGTTTAGTGGGTCGTGGAGAAATCAGCATTGAAGATATGGGTAAATACTGGAAGCTTGAAAAAGAGTTCACCCCCCAGAAGAATGCTTACTATTCAAATAAAAAGGCCCTGTGGGATGAGACGATAAAACGTCTTTATCTTTAAATTGCTATTTAAACAGCAGCCCTTTTAATTCACTCGCCTTACTGATGCCAATCAGTTCGAGCTTGTACTTACCTTTTAAATCATCCGCTATGCGCTTAGAGGTAATCACACGCTTGTAGTTCATCTGAGCGATTTCTTTAAGCCTCATTTCCATCATTGGGACAGATCGCACTTCACCAGTCAGTCCTACTTCTCCCAGGAAAATCGTATCGCTTGAAATAGCAGTCTGATAATAAGAACTTAAGAGGGAAGCAATCACCGAGAGATCGTTTTCGCGGGAAGATAATTTCATACCTCCCACCACATTGACGTATATATCATTATAGGAAAGGGGAATGCCTAAATACTTATCTATGACCGCTACTAAAAGTGCTACTCGATTGGAGTCAAGTCCCTGGGTCGTACGACGGCCGACAGCGAATTTATTTTCAACTACCAGGGCCTGGATTTCCACAAAAAGGGAGCGCGTGCCTTCTAAAATACATGTCAGTGAACGGCCAAAGGATCCAGGTAAAGATTGTTCCAAAAAATACTGAGAAGGATTTTTAATTTCTACCAAGCCTTTTTCCTGCATTTCAAAAATGCCGACTTCATTGGTGTTTCCAAAACGATTCTTCATCACCCGAAGCATGCGATATTGACCAAGTTGATCACCTTCAAAATAAATAACTGTATCCACCATGTGTTCCAAAATCTTAGGACCCGCAATCTGTCCTTCTTTGGTCACATGCCCAATGATAAAACAGGTTAAATCATAGGCCTTGGCATAGTTCATCAGCTCGTAAGTGACTTCACGTATCTGGGTCAAAGTGCCTGCTGCTGAATCAATCTGATTAGAATGAGTGGTTTGAATCGAATCCAAAACCAGGAATTTGGGTTTTAATTCTTTAACTTGTTCTAAAACTTTCTGCCAAGAGCTTTCATTATAAATGTAAAAACCCTTGTTATGAACACCCAGACGTTTCGAACGTTGAGCAACTTGAGACTCGGATTCTTCACCACTGACATATAAGATTCGTTCATCGCTGTATTCTGTTAGTAGTTTTCCACACACATCCATGAGCAATGTGGACTTTCCAATACCGGGCTCCCCACCAATCAAGGTAAGTGAGCCAATAGTGACTCCACCACCCATAACCCGGTCAAATTCTCCCAGTTTAGTGTAGTATCGATGGACGTTTTCGTGTTCAACTTCATCAATAGTTTTGGGACGACTTTCTCTGCCGGAGATTGATTTAGGTGCGGCCTTGCTAGGCTTAAAAGTTTCCTCTTCTGAAAATGAATTCCACTGATTACAATCGGGACACTTCCCCAGCCATTTGGCAGATTTATAACCGCATTCCTGACAAGTGAAAACCGTTTTAATTTTGGCCATCTTAACCCTCAATCATTTTCATTAACTGCTCTTCAGTAATAACAGGAACACCTAAAGTTTGGGCCTTAACATATTTACTGGATCCACTGTCCACTTCATTTGTTACAAGGTAGTTGAGGTTTTTAGAAACACCTGCAATCACACCACCATTCATCTTGATTAACTTTTCAACTTGAGGTCTAGGCCGACTAAGTTCTCCCGTGATGCAAAATTTAAAACCGCTCAGAGGTCCTTCGCCAGTTACAACTTCATCGGCCCGAACCGTCACTCCGACACTTAATAATTCTTCAATCAAAGGCTTTTTTTTATGCAAAGAGGCCAGGATTGATTGGGAAGACTTCTCTGCAAAGCCTTCAATCTGTAACATCCTATCTAGCGTAAGTTGTAGGATCTTCTCCAGCGTATTGTAGCCTTGGGCAATGATTTTTTCACTTTTGGTGATTGAGACACCTTCCACTCCAATGGCCGAAATGAACTGGGCAAGATTCTGATGTTTTGTTTTTTGAATATTCTCATACATCTTGGTAGCGAGTTTTTCTTTCACTTTTTCCAGCAACATGAAATCTTCTTGTTTCAAGCGGTAAAGATCAGGGATACCTTCCACTAAACCTTTATTGATCATCTCATCCAGACGTTTATCTGAAACATCATCAATACCTGCTTTATGAACATAGTTTAGAATTTCTTCTTTGATTTTTGCCGGACAAGTTTCATTTTCACAAAAAAGCCAAATATCCTCGATCTTTAACTCTGTTTGGCAGCTGGGACAAGTCTTTGGATAAGTAAATTCATTTTCCGAATGTTCCATGACCCCTAAGAACTTGGGAATAACTTCTCCCGAACGAACTATTTCAATTTTATCACCCGGTTTTAAATGGAAGTTCTGGACCATTCCAAAGTTATGCAGGGTGACCCTGCCAATCACGGCACCGGATAATTCAGTGGGTTCTATCAGGGCAACCGGGGTCAGGGTTCCGTTACGAGAAACGCCCCACTCAATTGAATTGATCTTAGCGACTTTAGTTTCCCCCTGAAACTTGAAAGCTATCTTATACCGAGGGTGATGACTGGTTTCTCCCAGCTCTTCGTGAAGTTTCAGGTCATCATAAACAAACACCAGGCCATCAATCATATAGTCACCACAAGACATAAATTCTTTGGCTTCTGCGATTCGGTCTTTAATGCCCTTGCCATTTTTATGGATCTGATAATCGGGAGTGATAAATCCAAAGCTCTTTAATTCTTCCAGCTTCTGATGTTCTTGCTTAAATTTCTCTTCACTAATCACATCAAAGGCCTGAAAACTTAAATGCCGGCATAACTGAATATTTTCTTTTCGCCCCAATAACCCTGCTACAATATTACGTTGAGAAGTAGGAGTTTCCAAATTCAAGCTTTGCATTTCTTTGGATAAAACAAAGAAATTTTTCTCAATACAATAGACCTCACCTCTGACTTCGAGACTTAAATTACCGGGAATGTGTTTCGGGATATCAGGAATGAAGACGGCTTTTTTAGTGATATTTTCACCAAATTGTCCGTCTCCTCGGGTCTTGGCGGTTACCAGATGGCCATTCTCATAAATGAGGGAGCAGCTTGATCCATCAATCTTATATACCGACAGTACATCTTGTTTATCTGCCCATTTGGCCAGATCTTTTTCTTCGTAGGTTTTGTCCAAAGAGAGCATCTTTCTTTGATGCTCAACCTTACTCAAGGCTTCAGTCTGCTTAAAACCAACTAATTGGAGTACTGGGTTTTGGGGATCCAGCTTTTTTAATTCTTCTTCTAATTGATCGTATTTTTCATCAGAGATTTCGGCTTGGCCGAGATAATAGCGTTCTTTGTGGTGAAGGATAAGTTTTTCGAGTTCGTGAATTCTCTTTGTTCTCATCCCTCATATTTAGCATTTTTATTTTAAAAATTAAACGAAACGCCCACTTTTAGCCTGTTATCTTTATAAGAAACATCCTTTAAATCTCCACTAAATTTGGCCTTGTGGGATAAGGTTTCAAAACTCCCATCAATCGTCATGCGAGTGGTGTAGTTATACTTAACTCCCAGCTCCAACTCGAGGGAAGAGACACTTTTGGCACTTCCGAAAATATCATCATCCTCATCAAATGAGGGAAATGGAATAAATTCAGCTTGCGCAAAAAAGCGGAATTCTCGGTTCATGGGAATGTTAACGTTTGTTCCCAGTAAAAGACCTGAGATTGAATTCTTACCAAAACCATCTTGTTCAGATGCATCCAGATCAAAATCATGCTTGGCAAATCCGCCATAAATATTGATTTGAGGACCATAGAAAAAGCCGATCGGTAGATATTTATATCCACCAGTGATTTTGAATGCGCCATTATTTGTGGCGACACTGGATTTATCAGGTGAACCAGAAGCTTTCTTTAAAGTGCCAAGTGAACGTTCAATTTCTAAGGCCGCAAAGTATTGGCGGGTAATCCAGCCCTCTACTCGAAAATCAATCCCAAATATATTTCCGGCCATTCGATTGGAGCTCGTGGGCGTGGTGGTGCTGACGCTTGAACGAGAGCCGAAGAAGGCCAGGGATAAAATTCCCAGAGTACCTGGTGACTCAATTTCTTTTTCTTCTACAATCGCAATATTTTGATCCGGCTCAATTTCATTTTCTAAACGAACCCAATCACCGGCGATCGGTTTTCTTTCGGTTTTATAAGATCTGATCATCCCCAAAGCTTGATTATCAGAAATATTAAAGATCTTTCCTTCGGCCAGGATTTCAGTTTCCCAATCAACTATTTTTTTGAGTAGTGGATGTTTTTTCTTGGCCACCGGTCGTTTAATGGTGAACTTTTGACCGACCTGGATTCGGTGACCTTTTCCTACATCAACGGTGATTTGATCGCCTAAAATTCCATTAATTTTTGCATCATAAGGAATGGTTTTAGCATAAAGCTCCAACCAGTGATTGACGGTCTCAGCAATAGATTCAATCTCATCATTATCCAGTTGAGACTTTTCAGAAAACAGCAGGTCTTCACCATTTTCGCCATAAATATTTAATTCAACTTCAACCCCATCGATTTCATTTTTAAGGTTGATCAAGATGACTGATCCAACTTTTAGTTTTTCAGCAACGGTTTTTAAAACTTCTTTCGTTTTTAAATATTGAGGCAGATTTTCGCGGTAACGGCTGAAGACGTTAATCATTCCTGAATTGGAAACATAAGTGCACCAATTACTCTTTTTTAGGTCCTTCTCGACTTCTTCAAAAACTTTAAAACCAATGGCACCACCAACACTGTCAGTGATAGGTAGTAGCGAGCAGCGTCTCATGGAAGACTGGGCCATCGTTACTGAGGTTAATGTCATTCCGAGTAGTAGCAATAAAATCTTCATAAAGTAAAAGGAATTTCCGGTGGAAGTTCAGCGCGTTGATTTTTACTGTTTTGCTTTTCGTACAAATCAACCAGCATTTTCAGTTCATTATTCTCTTCGCGTAATTGCCTGACTTGTGAGCGAAGTAGTTCAGCTTCCAACTTTATTTTCAAGATCTCTTCTTCTTCCCGAAGCTTAAGCTTCTCGGTAGACGGTACATAGATAAAGTACTTTCCGCTTTCCTCTTTATGCTTCAGAATATTATTCTTAATATGTCTTCTGATAGTTGAGATGGAGACGTTCTTGTACCTTGAATAGTCATTGATGGATAACCAGACACCTTCAGTGGCGTTCATGAGTGCTCCTTTAGCATTAATCTTTATGTTAAAGAATCCGATGAAGATGTGCAAAATCAAAATGTTCGTAAAAAAGTTGAGTAGAGATGTCGGTTGATTTAAATGAGCTCAAAAACAAAAAAATCGCGCTCGTCCTTTCTGGCGGGGTGGTTAAAGCAGCGGCCTGGCATCTCGGGGTGACTCTTGCCCTGGAAGAATTGGGGTTTTACCTTAAAAGTAATAAAAACTCGTCAACCGCCCAGGACCTGAATCAGAAAAGCTTAGAAATTGGAACTTATGTTGGATCTTCTGCCGGAGCGATGATCTGTGTTTACCTGGCAGCAGGTTACACTCCTCAGGACGTGATTCAGGCGACTCTTGGAATTAAAGGTTCTCGATTAAAAGGTATTACCTACAAAGATATGTTCGCCATCAAGAGGCCAGAACTCAAGGCCCCTAAAGGAGACTTATACTTTCCCCTGGATGGTTTTCCGACCTTAGTAAAAAACCTGCTCAAACCAGTCATCTCCCTCCCCGGTTTATTTACCACTGAGGGGATTAGAAATTATCTGTTACAGAATGTGATTGAAAATGACCGTTTTGAAGACTTTGCGGCAGATTTGTTTATTGTGGCCACACAATTAGATCATTCCCGAAAAGTTATTTTCTCTAAATACAATTACCCCAATCCTTCCCATGACAGTACTTCGGTCTATTATACCGGCACCAATGTATCCTATGCTGCAGCTGCCAGTATGAGTGTGCCCCCTTTCTATTGCCCCTATCCGATCAAAAATCGCCTGACCAATGGGATTGATTACTACATTGATGGTGAAATTCGCGAAACTCTCTCCACCCATGTAGCTGAAGATAATGGCTGTGACGTTATTATTAGTTCCTGGACTCATACCCCTTATCACTTTCATGATGAAGTGGGCTCCCTGGTCAATTACGGATTGCCTCCCATTGCCATTCAGTCGATTTACCTCATGATTCAGAAGAAAATTGTGGCTTCCCGGGCAGAGAGGGCCAAGGCCATCGATATTATTGATACAGTTAATGATTACATGAAGATTGAAAAGTTCTCGCAAACTCATCGCAGAGAAATTATGGCCATCTTACAGCGTAAGTTGAATATTAATCCCAAAGTTAAACTCATCGATATTTTTCCCGATCACCATGACTACAAACTATTCTTTGCAAATTCTTTTTCTCTTAACTCAAAGGTTTCAGCTCATGCCGTGGAAGCCGGTTATAAGCGCACCATGCAAATCCTGAGTCCTAAATGATTCGAAAGTATCTTCTGATCGCGTTTTCGGTGCTGATTTTAGTTACGGCCTCTGATCCTTTTTTTGGAATCGAACTTAGTTTTAAGCCACTTCCCAAGGAACAAAAAGGTGATGTGACTGAGCGTCTCTGGATGTCTACCGATGCTTTTAGGCCCTACCTCATGGATTATAATAATCAGGTCTCAGATCTCTTTCCGGTGACACCTTATTATTATCCTAACGTCCATTTTTGGTTTCTCATTTATACTCAGTTTGAATCTAGCTCTGTCGTGATTCATGATAAGTCTAATTTAGCTCTTATTTATAAAGTGCTGGATTTCTCCTCTCTTCACGAAAAAAAACTGCCTCGAAACACTATTTATGTTCTTCAAGAGAAGATTGCCGAAGAAAAAGTTACCGAGCTTAAAGAAGATCTGGAAGAACTCGCCCGGGATCCTTATTCCCTGACTCCCAATGCGAAACGGATTATTAGACTGCTAAAGCAAGCTGACATCTCCCTGCCCTCTGACAAAGCAGGTAGAAGTATACTTTTCACCAGGCTGAAAAAGAATTTACGAACACAGACCGGTCAGAAGAATTTTATTCGTAGCGGGATTGTAAACTCCCAGCCTTATCGCCCATTTATTACCCGCTATTTTGCAGATAAAAAGCTGCCCTCGGAATTAATTGCTATTCCCTTTTTAGAATCCAGTTTTAATCCTCGTGCCCACTCGAAAGTCAGTGCACTGGGAGTCTGGCAGTTCATGCCACTGATCGCCAGTTATTTTGTTCCTAAAAGAAGCAAGATTACCGACTACCGTTTAAACGTAGGACTCTCTTCTGTCGCCGCGGGATTTTTGATGGCCGAAAATTTTAAGATTCTGAAGTCCTGGGACTTGGCCGTGACCGCCTATAATTCTGGGCCCAAGCACTTAATTAAAACTAAACGCAAACTGGCTTCCGATAAAGTTGATCTTGAGGCCATTATTAAAAACAGCGATTCGGATCACTTTGGTTTTGCTTCAAAAAACTTCTACAGTGAGTTTCTAGCACTGATTCATACCCTGGCCTATCGTGAAGACCTCTTTGAAGGCCTGCATACATCAGATAGACCGGACGTAGATCAGGAGATTCGATTTTTTATGACGAAGTGTTCGCTGCGCTTACCACGAGTGTTAACTTCTAACTTCATGGATGATATCCATTTTCATAATCATCATATTAAAGATCTGCAAGATCTGCTTCCCCGAGGATTTATTCTGACTGCCAAAAGCACATTGCCCAAGAATAAATTCCTTGAGGTCTCATATAATGACCTGGTTAAAATAATGCCAAAAGACTGGAATCGATTTCTAAGGAATCAAAGCTGTTCGACTAAATAAGAATTAGGTGAACAGTAGCTGTGAAGGTATTGAACTGAGCCGTCTTGATAAGAAATTTTAAAATTAACTTTTGCATCCTGAGCGTAATCAGGAGCGCCCTGATTCTCACCAACCACAATAATTTTTCTACTCTTAGGGCCGGCAGAATCATAGAACTTGCCATCAGCATCGAGTATCTGGATATAAGTCATAAGTGATGAGCCAACCGACTCGCTACCGACGTCAACTTTAAGCACTTTTTTGCTCAAGTTCACTTGAATTAAACAACGATTCCCCAGGTTCGAATCTTCAAACTTCGACAAGATATAGCGCATGAAGTTTTCCGAAGGAATATCCAAAGCGTTATGTTCTTTAAAGCCTACAAAAATAGGTTCTGACTGATGATTTAGCTCTAAGTACTTTCGGCTTCCCAAAAGAGTTTTATTAAAGCTTGTCTCATAAGTGTGATTATTAATTTTTGTCGCAGTTTTTGTTGTGGCAAACTCTACCACTGAACTTGAAGCAATAACCAAAGGAGTCTTTTCTTTGGCCAGCAGATCTTCTTCGAGCAGTTTAACTTTTTCGTTAAGCACTTCTTCGAAATAGTTTGAGTCAAATGTAAGTTCTCTTTCATGAATATGAATAATTTTTGAAGTCACAACTTCTTTCATGTCTTTATAACTTAAAAGCGCATTTCCGGCCTTCACACCTACAAAAAGTTGGTAGCGGAAATCATCACTCTCAGTAATTTTGAGATCTCCGTCCAGCCTTAAAACTTGAGAATAAGGTACATCCAGAGTTGCACCTTCCACCTGATCATCCAGTTCAACCAGAACTGCTCCAATTGCACCACGGGCCTCAAACGGCGCCAGTAGTTCATTGAATTTTTCTTGCTCTATCATAGGGATAGAGACCCCAGTGGTTTCACTATCCATAATAATGTCAGTGTTGGTAGGGGCAAAGCCTCTTTTCAATACGGCAAGCGAACGAGTCATGCGCGGCTCGGCCAGCAGGTCTTCTAGTTTAATATAACCAGCATTGTAGTCTTGTATTGATGCACTCAAGTCATCCTGGAAACGAATTTCAAAACCTACTTCCGGAGAAGATTTATCAAGGTCGGTTCCCGTAATTTGGATAGTCATGTTTACTGGATAATTAGCTGGTAATAATGAATTCTTTTCAGATGTTTCTTCTTGAGTAGTCACCGGTGCTGCAGCTTTTGGCGCAGGTTTACTTTTGGCAATCGCTGGCGCAGAAGCTTTGGGAGTCTTATGCGTCGTCGCCTCCGGTGCTTGAGTAGTCACGGTCCCGACTACCGGTAAAGTTTGTGCTTTGAGATCCTGTTCCGCTTTTGAGTAGTCAAAGGCCAGAAGATCATCAATCGCAATCACTTCTTCTTTATTATCAACAGTCTCAACATGATCCACATTGTGGACAACTTCTGTGTTGGTAATTTCGTTATTCTCTACTGGTGTTGGAGCTGCCACCACTTTTTGATCTGCGTAGTCAAAAAAGGCTGGCTCGGCTTCAGTCTCTACCGATGAAGCTAAGGTCGTTGAAACTTCATCTTTTACTTCAGTAGCACGGGCCACCATTTCAAAAGAAAAATCTCTATGGAGGGCCACTAAATTAGTGGCAAGCTCTTGCTTCATTATGACTGCCTGAAGTTTAACCGGCTCATGAAACGGCAATTCGTTTTTTGTAACTTTCTCTACAATCATTGGAGCAGGTTTTTTTACAATGATTTTTTTCTGAACAGCTTTCTTTTCTAGTGGAAACTTAATCTCAGCAAAATGCATCTCAGGAGCGCTAATCACTTCGGCCGGAGACTCTTTAATTTCAGTATGAGAGAAGAGAGAAAGATAAGTAGTTGGTAAGCTAACAACACTTGTTTCAGGCATTAAAACACGCACGGCTACACTACCTACAACCAGGTACATAACAAGCGTGAAATAAGCAAACATCCGTGTCAGCATGAACGACATATTCAATTATTGTAAGTGAATTTCAAGTTTTTTACGGTAGTTAAAAAGTGCCGAATGTTACTTTCTGCGTAATCAATGATGGGAAATGTGGATACTACCACTGAGTAGTCATGGATAATCTACCAGGCAAACTTTAAATTCAGACCATATTGACGAGATTTCTGTTCACCATGATCATCATAGGCCCGTTCAAAGGTAAACATCGCGAATTCAAAATGCTTGAAGGTATAAGAGATAAGACCAGCAGGATAAAATTCATCCATGGTAAAAATGTCCAGACTCAACTCTTTAATCGGTGAAAGCCTTATGCCGGCCTTAAAGGTTCGCTGGACATCATAATGACCGGCATACAAGGGTGAGTAACCACCGTAAAAAGATAGTTCCCGAAATTCCCAGTTTAGTTTTTTGGCAAAATTTGGTGTTTTATAACCCAGAAAGGTTTCCCAATATTCATATTTATTCGACATCAGGGGAAAGGAAGATATTTCCCCCATAAGATGGCCATAGCCAAAAGTATTATAAGTCGCCAGAAAATTAGCTTCCGCAAATCCAATAAAAGGCGCTTTATTAAATTTTACGTCTAGGGATTTATCAACCAAATCTCCTGTAGTAAGCGTCCTATCTAAAACTCTTCGAAAACCAATTGAAACCTGAGGCTTTAGCATTAATGCTTTTGTTGGACGAAATATATAAGCGCTAGTGGAAGTATAGTCATGAAATAAAAATCCCTTTAGTTCGGGAAAAATCGGATCTGTCACTAAAAGTACAGCACCTCCGTTGGTAGAAAAAAATTGTGAAAAACTCCCAGCTTTTAATCCAACACTGATCTTGGCCGATAAGTCATAGGGTTTACCGAAACTTTCTTCCAGGCGATCAATGATTTTCTGCTCATCCTTGGACTCCATATCGTTATAAAGCTTTAGAACATCCTTTTGGCCTGATACTAAGGTATTAAATTCAAAGCTCCCCGGATTCTTATTGAATACAAAGGGGTTTATCCAATGGGGAGAATGAGTTTGTGAGGATAATCGAAGATTGTGAGCTTCAATGTAATTCAGTCGACGAGCAAATGCTGTTTGGCAAAGACAATAAGTTATAATGATAAATAAAAAATGGGGTAATTTCATTTACCCCATTTTAAATTAATACTAGTTTTCTACAAGGTTTTTCACATCTTGAATGATTTCGGCTTCCGCTTCGGCATCATGATCTTCCGCCCCTAGATTCTCTTTTAATTCATCTGTCAGATCTGAAAGATCTTCTTTGATTTTTCCAATTTCAACTTCTAAGGCTTCTTTGCGAAGGCGCAGTTGCTCTTCGTTTTTAGCAATCAGAGCTTCTGCCCCCAGTTCTACAACCTTCGTATCTTTTTTCAGATCATTAATGATCTCTTCCAGTTCCGCTTTCAGCATTTCAAGGTCAACCTTCTTTTTCAGGTTCTCAACTTCGATTTTAATGTTCTCTTCCAAGTCCGATTCTTCGAAATCACCTTTAAGAATGAGGTAATAACTTTTTAATACTTCCACTTCCGGTTTTTTTGAACTCAGAAGTTCTTTTAAAGGATCCGTATTTTTTACTTTCAAGCTTTGCTTAACTGCTTCTAATACTTCCGCTTTAAGTTCTTCAGTAAAGATAGATCTTAGTTTATTTTCAACCTCGGGGTGATCTTCATTAAACTGAGCGATAAAAATTTTCAATAGTTGCTCTGTACGTTTTATACTGTCTTTAAGTTCTTGTTCCGGTAGTTTTTTTACCAGAGCTGTCACTCTCTCTTTGTGCCCATTGTTCTGATAAATATCGCCAAGCATGTTTAAAAGACTCGAAGCGGCTTTGATATTATCGTTGATAAGTGACTTAAAGAATTCGCCTTCATTTTTAGCAAGGGTGTTAATCTTTAACTTGAAATTTTCATCTTTGATGGTTTTCGCCAAAATTTTATCAATACTCTCAGTGATTTTTTTAATTTTATCAAAGCTATGAGAGTAAAGCTTATAGGCCATAAACAAATCCTGACCCATCATTTTTAGTTTTGGCAGTACTAGCTTTTCAATCGCTTTAAAATTTTCCGGTTCATCCGCCTGAGATCTCCGAACAGAACTCACAATTGATTTAATGGTAGTCGCTAAACGGTAGGTATGAAGAACTCCCCATTTAAAGTTATTGTATTTACCGGCATTTTCCACGGTCATACCTAGATCTTGGTACAGACGAATGGCCTGATTCAGCCGTTTAGCCTGAAGCTCACTTAGCTCAGGAATTGGTTGCAGAATCCTTTCAATTTCAGACAACAAGCTGGATACTGATTCCAGGGAAGCCTTCTTTAATTTTTCTTTCTGCTTCTCTTTGATGTCATCAAGAATTACCTCTATTTCTTTCCAAATGCTCGCAACTTTCAATGCCTCAAAACTACCGGCACCGGCATAAGCATGAAGAAGCTTCTTTCCAACTTCTGGATCGTCAGGATTGGCCTTATGGAGAGGTTCTAAGACCTGAATGGCCGATTCATATTCACCTGCATCTAAGAGGCTACTGGCCTTGGAGATAGAGACTTCTTTTGATGAACTTTCAATTTTTTTGCCACATCCAACTAAAGACAGGGCAAGGATCATCATCAAGATAATTTGTTTCATAGGTTCTCCACTGGTTGTGAGACACTATAAGCAAGACATGTGCCAGAATATGGATGATAAAAGTCCTGAGAATGGGCCTTCTATGGACAGGTGTCTAAAAAACAGACAAAAAAAACCCCGCTTTAAAGCGGGGTCTTTAAATTACTTAAGATTAGCGAGTCTTAGTCGCAGCTCAGCTCTTTCCATTTTGCGGCGGAACTTAATCAGATCTACATCTGTTAGAGTATCTTTGCCTGATAAACGGTCATGGGCCTTCGCTTTCGCTGAACGGGCCCTTTCAAGGTCAATATCTTCAGCACGCTCAGATGTGAAAGATAGAATAGTAACCGTATCCTTTAAAACTCGGCAAAGGCCAGCAGTCACTGAAAAGTGACGTAGTCCCATTGGTGTTTTAGCGGTCAAAATTCCAGTACTCAGTTCAGTTAAGATATGAGTATGTTCAGGGAGAATGTTAATCTCCCCACGCACTGTTGGAATGACGATGTCGTTACACTCAAGATCTTTAATAACAACACCCTTGGGTGTGTAGAGGTTGAGCTTAAAGGCTGATGCCATAATTACTTCCCTTCAGAAAGTTTCTTAGCTTTTTCATGAACCATCTCGATTCCACCAACAAGGTAGAAAGCTTGTTCAGGAAGGTGATCAACTTCACCAGCAAGAATAGCTTTGAAACCTTTGATGGTATCTTCGATTTTCACGAATTGACCCTGGATACCAGTGAACTGCTCAGCAACGAAGAACGGCTGAGAAAGGAACTTCTGGATCTTACGGGCACGTGCCACGAGTTTCTTATCATCTTCAGAAAGTTCATCCATACCAAGAATGGCGATGATGTCCTGAAGTTCTTTATACTTTTGAAGTACTGACTGAACTGCACGGGCAGTATTGTAGTGGTCAGCACCCATGATTTCTTCTGAAAGAATTGTTGAAGAAGATGTAAGTGGATCAACCGCAGGGTAGATACCAAGCTCAGCAATCTGACGAGACAATTCAGTAGTAGCATCCAAGTGAGCAAATGTAGTTGCAGGAGCTGGATCGGTATAGTCATCCGCAGGAACGTAAACGGCCTGGATAGATGTAATCGAACCATCTTTAGTAGAAGTAATACGCTCTTGCATTGCTCCCATTTCAGTACCAAGTGTTGGCTGATATCCCACTGCAGATGGAATACGACCTAGAAGTGCAGACACCTCTGAACCAGCTTGAGTAAAGCGGAAGATGTTATCTACGAAGAAAAGAACGTCTTGTTTTTCTTCATCACGGAAATATTCAGCAACCGAAAGACCAGTCAAAGCAACACGTGCACGTGCTCCAGGTGGCTCGTTCATCTGGCCATAAACCAGAGCTGTTTTTTCAAGAACTCCGGAGTCCTTCATTTCGTGCCAAAGATCGTTACCCTCACGAGTACGCTCTCCCACACCAGCGAAAACTGAGAAGCCCCCGTGTTGAGTAGCGATGTTGTTAATAAGTTCCATAATAAGAACCGTTTTACCCACACCGGCACCACCGAAAAGACCAATCTTACCACCCTTAAGATAAGGAGCGAGAAGATCGATTACTTTAATACCAGTAAAGAATGGCTCTTTCTTAGTAGATTGGTGAGCAAACTTTGGAGCTTCACGGTGAATTGAGTACGTTTTTTTGTTACCAATTGGACCAGCTTCATCAACCGGCTCGCCGATAACGTTAATGATACGACCAAGACATTCACGACCAACTGGGGCCTGAATAGCTGCACCAGTGTCAGTAACGACTTGACCGCGAGCTAGACCTTCAGTTGCATCCATGGCGATACAACGAACCATGTTGTTACCAAGGTGAGATGCGACTTCAACGGTGAGGTTTCCTTCTCCGCCTGGCATAGTTTTGTTAGTGATCTTGAGAGCGTTGTAAAGCGCCGGAAGTTTTCCATTAGAAAACTCTACGTCGATTACTGGTCCCAACACCTGACGAATGACGCCTGTATTTTGTTCCATTTGAATGGCTCCTTAACCGTTTAGAGATTCAGCACCAGATACAACTTCGATCAACTCGGTTGTAATTCTCGCCTGTCTCATCTTATTCATTTTTAATGATAATTTTTTAATAACTTCTTTACTGTTTTTCGATGCATTTTCCATCGCATTCATACGTGATCCATGCTCGGAGGCAATGGCATCAAGTACGCATGTATAAACCGTAGTCAGATAAACTTCAGGCACCAAGGTGTCCAGAATTTGTTCAGCACCAGGCTCATATTTAAAGTCATAAGGGTACTTAGACTTGATGGTTTCTTTATCAGAAGCCGAAACCTGCATAGGTAGAAGCTGTCTGACTTTTGAATCAAAAGCAATCGCAGAGATGAAAGAGTTATAAGCAACATAAATCCGGCCAACTTCGCCAGAGATAAACATCGCTCCTAATTCATCAGCAACCTTACGAACTTCTTCGTAAGTCGGATCAGCTTTAGCAAAAGTAAACGTCTTACCGGCATTCACTTCTTTCTGAATAAGTTCACGAACCTTTCTACCAATGAAGAAGAACTTCAGATCTTCGTCTTTATGTTCAGCCGTGAAGCGTCTGACGGTTTTTGCAAGAGATGAGTTATACCCACCGCAAAGACCTTTATCAGAAGAAATCACCAGCACTACAGCTTTGTTATTTTCCTTCGGTGTGAAGTACTCATTCGTGTAGTCGGCAGCTAGAGCAGAAACTGTGCGAACAGTTTCCTCAAGCTCTACCGAGTATGGACGAAGACCTAAGATTCGGACCTGGGCCTTGTTCAACTTCGCAGCTGAAACAAGCTTCATGGCCTTCGTGATCTTGAAAGTACCCTTGGTACTCTTGATCTTTTTCTTTAGGTCTTTAATATTTGCCATGGTCTTTAATCCTTAAAATTAAACCTTGTAGCTAGAAACGAAGTTCTTGATGATATCTACAACCTTCGCCTCATTTTCTGCTGACATCTGCTTCTCAGCTCTCATCGCATTCATAACATCTGCGTGACGAGAGTTCATAGCAGCTAAAAGATCTTTCTCAACCTGAGGAATTTTGTTCACAGGAATTGAGTCGAAGAAACCTTTAGTCGCAGCAAAGATTGATACCGATTGATCGATAACATCCATTGGCGAGTATTGAGCTTGTTTAAGAAGTTCAACCAAACGAGCACCACGGTTAAGTTGTCTCTGAGTTGCTTCATCAAGGTCTGAACCGAACTGAGCAAACGCTGCAAGTTCACGATACTGAGCAAGATCAAGACGAAGAGTACCAGCAACTTTTTTCATTGCTTTAATTTGAGCAGAACCACCAACTCGAGAAACCGAAAGACCAACGTTTACCGCTGGACGGATACCAGAGTTGAAAAGATCTGATTCAAGATAGATCTGACCATCAGTGATTGAAATAACGTTGGTAGGAATATAGGCCGCAACGTCACCTTCTTGAGTTTCAATGATTGGAAGAGCTGTAAGAGAACCAGCGCCAAGCTCATCGTTAACTTTACAAGCACGCTCTAAAAGACGTGAGTGAATATAGAAAACGTCTCCTGGGAATGCTTCACGGCCTGGTGGACGACGAAGAAGGAGAGAAAGCTGACGGTATGCTTGAGATTGTTTTGTTAAGTCATCATATACGATAAGCGCATGCTTACCAGCATCACGGTAGTACTCACCCATTGTACAACCTGTGTACGGAGCAAGATACTGAAGTGGAGCCGAGTGAGAAGCTGTCGCTGAAACGATGATAGTATATTCAAGAGCACCAGCTTCCATAAGCTTTTGGTACACCTGACGAACAGTTGATTGCTTCTGACCGATGGCCACGTAAACGCAAACAACGCCCTTACCTTTTTGGTTGATAATAGTATCAACGGCAACAGCTGTTTTACCAGTTTTACGGTCACCAATGATTAGCTCTCGCTGACCACGACCAATTGGGATCATGGCGTCGATGGCCTTAATACCAGTTTGCATTGGCTCGTGAACTGATTTACGAGCAATAATTCCAGGAGCTTTAATTTCAACGTTACGGAATTCAGTAGTATTGATTTCACCCTGGCCGTCGATTGGCTCACCGATAGCGTTTACAACGCGACCAAGGAGAGCGTCACCAACAGGAACAGATACGATTTTTTCTGTACGCTTAACTGTTGAACCTTCTTTAATTGTTTCGTCACTACCAAGAACAACGATACCAACGTTATTAGCCTCAAGGTTAAGAACCATTCCTTTTACACCACTTTCGAACTCAACGAGCTCTCCAGCAAGAACGTTTTTTAATCCAAATACGCGGGCCACACCGTCACCAATTGTGAGGACAGTCCCAATTTCATTCATCTGCAAGCGAGATTCAAAGTTAGCAATTCGCTCTTTGATGATGCCTGTGATTTCTTCAGGTCTGATTGATGTACTCATCTAAAATCCCTTCCCTTTTTGGGGTTATTATTCGCCAAGAATTGATTGTTTAAATTGTTCTAATTGATTGTCTAAAGAAGCATCTAACTGCAGATCTTCTACGGTTACTTTATATCCAGCTGTAAGATTGGCATTCTGAACGTAGTCTAAATGCGGCTCACGACCAAATTTTGTTTTAAGAAAATTTTCAATTTTTGCCTTAAAGGCTGGATCCACTTGCGCGTCTGTGCCTTCGATTGTTCCCTTCATGAAACCTTTTCTTTCATCATCCATGACGATCACTTCTTTAATGATCAACGGAAGAATTCCGATACGTTTTTCATCAATAAGGAATTTGATGGTTTCAGTTGTAATGGCCGAAAGGTCCAACTTCTTGGCCACTTCTGCGAACACAACTTTTTTCTCTTCAAGTGTAAAGAGATCTAAGAACATAACATTTTCAAGTTCGTTAGATTTGTTGATGACCTCAGTGAGTTTAGTCAGTTCATCAGCGATTTGAACTTTCTTTTCATCTCCAAGCTCAAGCAGAGACTTGGCGTAAACTTTGGCAACTGCCTGTTGTTTCATCTTATAGCCCTTGCATCAGTTTCGTAGAAACTTTGTTTTGATAGTCTTTATTTGATTTGATCGTTGTTTTAGTTTTTGCAATGACCTGATTTAAAAGCTCAGTGTTAAGCTCATCCATAACGGCTTTTTTATCGGCCATGATTTTTGAGTTTGCATCAGCTTTCAATTTGTGTGTTTTCTCTTCAGTGTCTTTCGAAATATTTTTTTCAAATACCATGACATCTGTTTCTGACTGGTGATTGATCGCTTTAATTTCACTGTTTAGATTCGCAAGTTTGCGTTCTTCATTTTCAAGCATCATTTGTGCTTCTTTTGACTTTAAGCTTGCGCGCTCTAAAGTATTAGAAACTTCAGTTGATTTAGAAACGAAATGATCTCTCAGAGGACCTTTTAACTTCCAAAATAAAACACCTAAAAGAATTCCCACGTTAATTGCAGGAGCAATTAAATCTGTAAGAGATCCATGACCTCCGCCAGCAGCACTGTAGGCCTTAGAGATACTCAGAGCAAGTAAAGCGTAAGCTGTCCAAAAACGCATAGACATCCTTATTGAATAATCTTTTGAACTAGAGACTGGGCCAGAGCATCTGCTTCTGCAAGATACTGATCCTTGTTTCCAGCAACTTCTTTTGTGAACTCATGGCGAGACTGATCTACGAAAGTATTAACTTCCTTTTCAGTTTGCTTGTATTGTTCAGTATAGGTTTGAGTAATTTTTTGTTTTTTATCAGTTGAGTTTTTCAAAGCAGCTCGATTAGCTTCTTCTATTTTCATCTTGTATTCAGATTGCATTCTCTGAACTTTTTCAATTGTCTCATCTGCTGAACTTTCTAGTTTTACTGTCTTTTCTTCACGCGTCTCGATGACATCCTGAAGTTTTCCTAAAAATAAAAATTGGGCAATTATAAAGACAACGAGAATGATCACAAACTGAGGGACAAGCGAGTTATCCACACCCAACTGAGTGAAGATGGCCGTAAATGTTTCCATTAGTTAAACCTTAAAAATGAAGCTTATTAATTTTCAGTAATTTTTTAAGCTGAAGGGGGGTTTTCGTCAAGGAGTTTGGGCTTGTTATTTTTTATCTTTCATCTTGGTGATGCCATGGAAAATGACCCCTTCCTCGACTATTAGACTAGGACTTGTCACTGTCCCCTCAAAGCGCGCGGGGCGTCTTATCTCTACCCGAGAAGAAGCCTTTATGGTTCCCTTAACAGAGCCGGATATTATGACAATATTGGCGTTGATATCAGCATTGATAACCGCGCCTTCTGAAATGATCAGTGTGTCATTTGAAAATATACTTCCATTTACGTAGCCAGCAATACGAACTGTACCGCTAAATGAAAGGTTGCCTTCAAATTTGCAGCCCTCTTCGATGATGGCGCAAATATCGTTTTTTTTAGCCAAAAGCCTCTCCAGCTTTGTTTTATTTCATCAGATAAGAAAATATATCATTAAATTCAGCTTCGTTGCTAAATTTGATGGTGATTTCTCCGGCGCCATTCTTTTTGGCCTTGACATCAAAATGGTATCCGGTTTTCTGCTCAAGTTTATTTCTTAGCTGTGTATATTGCTCAGCTATGAATTTGTTATCGCCCGGTTTTTTCGAAGGTTTTTTGGTTTTTTTAGCCAATTCTTCTAATTCACGAACCGAAAGACCTTTAGTCACTACTTCGTTGGCCAGACGTTTTGTCATTTCATCATCGCTGATTCCTACCAAGATTTTAGCATGACCAAATGAAAGCATATCTTTTTGAAGCAAAACAATAACGTCTTTTGGAAGTTTCAGGATTCGAAGGAAGTTAGCGATGGTAGAGCGCTCTTTACCGATTTTTTTAGCGACTTCTTCCTGGGTTAACTCGAACTCGTTCATTAACTGAAAATAGGCCAGGGCCTCTTCTACGCAGTTTAAATCAGATCTTTGAACGTTCTCGATGATCGACATCACCAGGACGTCTTTTTTGGTCGCTCTTTTTACGATAACCGGGATTTTAGTCAGACCGGCCAGACGTGAGGCACGATAACGTCTCTCACCTGCTACGATTTCAAAGGCTCCATCTTTTTCAACAACTAAAATGGGCTGGATTACGCCATTTTCTTTAATTGATTCAGAAAGCTCAACCAATTCCTTCTCTTTGAAGATTTTGCGTGGCTGACCTTTATTGGGATGAATCTTATCAACATCAACCAACATAGGCTGTGTTTCAATTTGAATCTCTTTTTTTGCCGGTTCTATAGGGGCAGCTGGCGAGTCAGTATAAGATCCAGGATTATTACCCAGAAGTGCCGCCATCCCTTTTCCAAGCTGAGGTTTAGTCTTTTGCATAAAATCTCCTAGGACTGAACTTGATAATCTTCAAATTTTGGAATCTGGTTAGTAAGTGGCATTTTCACCTGAGGGGATTCAGGTTTTTTCTCTGACTTTAAAATAATTTCCCGGGCCAGAGATAGATAAGCTTCACTTCCCTTTGAAGTTATATCGTAAAGAATGATCGGCTTACCGAATGAAGTACATTCAGAGAGTTTCACATTTCTAGGAATGATAGATTTAAGAATATCGTCTTTGAAGTGGGTCATCAGATCATTGGCCACTAGCTTACAAAGATTATTTCTAGAATCATACATCGTTAAAAGAATGCCTTCTAATGACAATCTTGGATTAAGAGATGCTCGAATCAAACGAACCGTATTCAAAAGCTGAGATAACCCTTCCATTGCTAAATACTCGGTCTGCATAGGAACAAGGTAAGTATGAGCAGCTGTGAAAGCGTTTACCGTTAGTAAGTTCAAAGAAGGCGCACAGTCGATGATGATGTAATCATATTTGTGCTGAATGGCCTCAAGGGCACCTTTTAATTTTGATTCACGGGCAAACATGTGAACCAGTTCTAGCTCGGCTCCGACCAAATCGTTATTTGATGGACACAAGTCTAAAAGCGGGAGTTCCGTTTTGTAGGTACAGTTTTCAAAGCTCTCTTCGTTGATAAGAGCATGATAAATATTGGCCTTAGCAAAGGTCTCTTTCTCCACACCCAGGCAAGAGCTGGCGTTACCCTGTGGGTCCAAATCGATGAGCAGAGTTCTTTTTTCTGCTGCGGCGAGGCATGCGCTTAAGTTGACAGAAGTTGTCGTCTTTCCCACGCCACCTTTTTGATTTGCGACTGCAATGATTTTAGCCATTTAGATCCTCGCTATAATTGATTTTAAGTCCCTTATTTTTAAAGAAAATCCGAGAGTTTGACAAGCGTTTTAGACGTTCCACGTGGAACATTCTGCGCAGAGAAAGAAACCAGAAATCTTTGTTGAGTGCCTGGGACCTCAATTTGTTGATTCTCCAGGAATTTCCAATCTTTTGCTAATTTCGGTAGACTTTGGCTTTCAAGTTCTATGAAGTTTGGACCTTTATAAAAGAAGACACTCATGTCTTTGGTAGTTCTTTGAATGATCGGTAGATAATCTGCGACAGTTCCCACGGCCTTAAAAGTTATGGTTGCCGGTCTATCAAAAAGAAAATCTTCTAGGCGCGAATGAACCAAAGTCACATTGGTTAACTCTAATTCTTCAGCTATTAGTTTAACCGCATCCACCTTCTTTCTTTTAGACTCGACCCCAATAAATTTGATCTCAGGTAATAGCTTTGCCAATGGCAAGATTGGAAAACCTCCACCAAAACCAACATCCACGACAACTCCCCTCTTTTGGACTTCAGTTTTAAAAAGCTCAGATTGAAGGTAAGGATTGATCGAATCCAAGATCTGTTTATGATAAAACTCGTCTTGATCCAGAATATTAGTAAGATTCAGGCCGGCGAGTTTTGTTTTAAGTACATTCAAGTAACGAATTGAGAAATCCAACATCACAATGCCTTTGCTGCTACAACTGCCAGAGTGGCAGGACGAATTCCCTCAATAAGCTTGAGCTGGCCAAAAGTATCTGGCTTAATTCGAGCAATCCTCTGCTTACATTCAAAAGAAACATTGCTGGATTCTGCTATTTGCTGCCAATCTATCTTTATATTGTCCATTTTCTTTAATTTTTCGAATTGATCCTCAGAACGTTTAATATAACCATCGTATTTCTTAGAAATCGCCACTGTTCGAATCAGGTCGTAAGAAACGCTCAAGCCATAATAAGAAAGAATTGTTTCGAGAGTAGAGACAGGATTTAGCCAGGCCTGCTTTAATATTTCCGTCACACTCATTCTTCTATTTATTTGCTGCAGTTCACTTTCACCGGAGAAAGTAACCATTAACGGGGACTTTTCAGAAATCATGGTTTCATCACAAAAACTCATGAGTTCTTCGTAGTTTTCGATGAACTGGCCCTGATAATTGTCTATCGGGAGATCAAGACCAAAACTGGTTCTATAGGGGCGCATTCTGAGTAAAGAATTGTCTTCGCGGATGAATAATCTGTTCTCAGAACGGGCAGTGAACAAGCGATAAGGTTCATCACGAGTATTTGAAGTCAAATCTTCGATCATTACCCCTATATAAGACTCATGCCTACTCAAAACCAGCGAATCGAGCCGTTTTAAGGCCAATGCGGCGTTGGCACCCGCAATTAGACCTTGCCCGGCAGCTTCTTCGTATCCAGAAGTTCCATTTACCTGTCCAGCGAAATATAAATTGTGAATTTGAGTGTGCTCAAGAGTTAATTTCAAGTCTGTCGTATCAATTACGTCATATTCAACTGCATATCCATATACTTTAATTTCTGCGTTCTCCAAACCTTCAATAGAATGCACATATTCCTCTTGCACTTCTCGAGGCAAAGAAGAAGAAATCCCCGATGGATACATTGTATCGAGATTTAAACCTTCCGGCTCAATAAACACATGATGAATACTTTTATCTGGATAACGAAACGCTTTATCTTCAATCGAAGGACAATAACGAGCACCCACTCCCTTGATTTGTCCATTAAACATGGGACTTTTCTCTTTATTGGCCCGAATAACATCCATCGTACTTTGATTAGTTCGCGCTAAGTAACAAGAGACCTGCGAAACATGTCGCTCAAAGGGAGAATGAAGACAATGAAAGTTACGAACCTCAGAATCAGATGGTTGTTCTTCTAGTTTTGAGTAATCAATGGTGTTTTTATTCAATCTCGGAGGAGTTCCCGTTTTAAATCTTTGTGGTCTAGTCTTTATATCTTTAAAAATATCAACCAAACCTGCAGAAGGCTCACAATCAACTCGCCCTCCATAACTTTGCTCACTGCCCGTGTGAAGTTTTCCATTAAGAAAAGTACCCACGGTCATGATTAACTTTTTACACTTAAAGCTATTGGTTCCTGTGACTAAAAATGAATCTGCATCTTGCTCAATTTTAGAAACCTTCTCTCTGATAACTGTAATATTCGGAATTTTAGCAATTAGCGCTTCTGCTTCAAGAGAATAAAGCTCTTTGTCGATTTGAACCCGAGATGATTGAACGGCAAAACCTTTTGAGTCATTTAGAGTTCTAAATTGAATTCCGGCCTTGTCGGCGAGAATTCCCATGAGACCGCCAAGAGCATCAATCTCTCGCACAACTTGCCCCTTTCCAACTCCGCCCACGGAAGGATTGCAAGGAGCAGAGCCAAGGCCAATACCGGGTATAGTTATGATGGCAATATTCAAATCAAACTGAGCCGCTATGTACGCCGCCTCGATACCAGCGTGACCGCCGCCCACAACAATGATGTCGTATTCTTTCATATGTTCCTCAAAATGTTCCACGTGGAACATTCTATTTTCCAATACAAAAATTTGAGAAAATAGAATTTAAGATTTGATCAGGTGAAACTATACCTATGAGTTCTGAAATACAATGCCCCATGGCATTTAATTCTTGGGAAAGTATCGCAACGTCACTTTCATGTTTGCTAAGTACTTGATAATTCAACAATACTTGACTGGCTTGCAATATTAAATGCTTGTGTCTATCCAATAAAATTGGTTTGGATGAAATCTCTAATAAGTATTTTTTGTTTACCTTAGAAACTAATTCTTTCTCCCACTCTGAGGAAAGCGATAAAAGATCAATTGCCCCTATAGAACCAAGTTGGGGATAATTTTTAACCAGTTCATCTTTGGCCGCAGCAAATCCCAGCACATCTTTATGGGTAAAAAGAATAAGATCGAAGGGATTATTTAAAAGCTCAGCAAAGCCTTCGACAATTTCAAAAGGGTTAATCAGCAAAATTGAATAAAAACTATCACGCAGCTTTTTCTTAGTGCGCTTAATACCTTCGGCCTCAATTAAGTCTTCTGACTCCCGAATTCCAGCAGTATCAATTAATTTATATTTTACACCTTCAATCAATATGGTTTCTGTTAAATAATCTCTGGTAGTTCCCGCAACGGATGAAACTATCGCTCTCTCCTCTGAGAGAAGGAAATTAAACAGAGAACTTTTGCCAGAATTCGGTAAACCCGCCAGTACAATCTCTGGCTGAATCAAATTGTGATCCATAGGCTGCACCCGTTTAACCAGTGCTTGAAATTTTTTGGCGAAGGCCTCAAGACTTTCTTCAAAATGATGTTTAGCTGCTTCTTCCCCGATATCTTCCGCAAAATCAATCGAGAGCTCTAAAGAAGATTTGTGCTTAATGAACAAATCATAAAGCTCCTGATAAATCTCCTGTAGATTCCCACTTAAAAGTGAAAGCCCCTGGTCCAAAGCATAACCGGAATTGGCGTTAAGAAACAAATCCAGACCTTCAACTTGCGAGAGGGTTAGTTTTTTGTTCTTTAAGGCCCGGTAAGTGAATTCTCCCGGTGCCGCATGCTGACAGCCACCCTCTTTTATAAAAAGCTCGATTATACGCTCAATATTTAGGGTATTGCCGTGAACCGAAAGCTCCAGGATGTTTTCCCCATTATAGCTTTTTGGCCCTTCAAAATAGGTAAAACACAGGTCATCAATAATCTGCCCCTGTAGGACCAGTTTTGTGTAATACACCCGGCGTGGTTCTATAGGACCAGTCAGGTCTTTCTTAAAAAAGGGTGCAAATTGCGAAAGGGATTTAAAACCGGATATCCGGATGACCGCCATCGCTGCATGCGCGAGAGTACAAGTGCTGCAAGCAATGATCGGACCATCCGAATAAAGAAACTTCATACAACTACAGGCGTGTTCTTAGTCTTAGCGTTGAAAACCATCATCTGCTGAAGAATACCGAAGATAGTTGAAACGAAAATATACAACGAAAGACCACTCGGAAGATCCTTCATGATGACACCGAAAATAAGTGGCATAAAAAGCATCATCTTTTTCTGAACAGGATCAGTGATGGTATTCGGAGTTAACTTTTGTTGTAAGAACATGGCCCCTGTCATCAAGACTGGTAGAACATAATAAGGATCTTTATTGGAAAGATCCTGCAACCAGAAAATGAATGGAGCATCTACTAGTTCAACTGCTGCATAAAGCACTTTATAAAACGCAAAAAACACTGGCATCTGAAGCAAAAGCGGTAAACATCCACCAATCGGATTGGCACCTGATTTACGGAAAAGTTCCATGCTCTCTTTTTGCATTCTTTGAGGATCATCCTTAAATTTCTCTCTGATTTTTGTCAATTCAGGTTGAACCAACTGAAGCTTTTTCATAGAGACAAAAGACTTGTATTGAAGAGGGAAAGTAATAAGACGAATCAAAAGTGTCAGAAGGATAATTGAGACACCATAGTTTGGAATAAATTTATAAAAGAACTGAAGCCCCTTTAAAATCCAAACAGCAAAAAAGCCCCAAATACCAAAATCCACTGACTGATTAAGGTTATGCCCTAAAGCAGTCAGGTCATTATATTCTTTTTTAACAAAAACCAGATTATAGGCCAGCTCATTTTCTGCTTTGGTTGAATGCATAGAGAAGGTGTTATCAGTACCCGATTTATAAAGAAGTGGAAGGGCCTTCTCAAAATACAAACCAAAAAGGTGATAGTTAAAATCAATTCCGGCCCATTTAATTGCTCGGTCACCAGTTTCTTCATCGCCAACTAATTCACGATTCAATTCATCAGTATAATAAGCAAAAACTCTTTCCTGACCATTCTCTAATTTCTTAGCTTCACTCTTGTAGATAAAACGATATTTAAACGGCTTACTGGAAGTCACCTTAAACTGAATGACACCCTTTTCATCAACTGAAGTCGCCAGAGCGGCATCATACTGAGCATTCTTGAAAACATTAAGCTCAGGATCTTTCTGAAAAGGAATCGTTTTGAATCCTTCACCAAAATCAAATTCCACTCTCATTGGGACTTTCGAACCAACCGTATTCTGGAAATCAAAAGCGGCTTGCGAATTCTCAAAATTTGTAACCGTAAGGTTATTATCAAAAGTAATTGAAACCCCTGCCCCACTAACTGTGAACTGCTCAGCAGCTACTGGTTCTATAGGACCAGTTGACGCCGAATCCGACACTTTTGATGGAGTAGTTTGCTCAGTTTTTACGACTGGTTCTATAGGGGCGATTGTTTCATTTTTAGGGGGAGCAAAATAATACTGCCAACCAAAAAGAATTAAACCAGAAAGAACCACTGCTACTAAAGCGTTACGCTGCTCAGAACCCATTTATACATCTCCAATACACGAAATAATTAGGGTACGGGGTCGTACCCACCCGGATGATACGGATGACATTTGCAAATACGCCGACATGAATACCACAAAGCTTTTCCGATGGAAAACTTCTTAAAGCACTCACGGGAATATTGCGAACAACTTGGATAGAAACGACAATTTTGTCCCAATAAGGGTGAAAGAAAAATTTGATAGGCCCGAATGAGGATGTCAGCGAGTTTCTTCATTTTGCATGGCAAAGCTGTCGCGCCAGACGGGCAAACGCTTCCAATAACTGCAACTCTGAATCTGGAGTCTTGATAATAACAAAAAGCATATCGAGAGGTTTAGTCTTGAGCTCAGGATGAAGACGAAAAGCTTCTCTCAATATTCTTTTATAGCGATTTCTATCGTGAGCTTTACCAATTTTGCGGGAAACACTGTAACCGATACGAGAATGAGTCTCATTAGTACGCGAGGGTTTATAGAAGCACACCAACGGATGAACAAAGCCACGAGAGCTCTGTTCACGAAGGTATTCAAAATCTTTTTTTTGGGTAAGTTTAAGAGATTTAGGAAAGCCGAAAGTGGCAGATCTCATCTCTAAAATTACTTAGCGCCTGTTGAAACAGTTAATTGTTTACGGCCTTTAGCACGACGACGGCTAATGACTTTCTTACCACCAACAGTTGCCATTCTTGCAAGAAATCCGTGGTCACGGAGTCTTTTAAGTTTTTTTGGCTGCCAAGTTCTTTTTTGCATACTCATATTAAGGTCCTTCAGAAATTAACTGGGTAAATTTTTCGGAATGTCCTTATTACAGGAATTTTGTAATTGGGTCAATAATATTTATAAATCAAAGCGTCAGAGTAAGTTCTTGTAAGAGGCCGGTCATTGATTATAATCCCGGGAAGTGTTACCACTCTTAAACTTTTTTAAACCTTTCTCAAGTAAATTTGTATAACAATGACTCAAAAGTTTCCTTTCAATCATTTCTTAAAGCTAGACGGTCTCCCAGAGACTTCTGTCGCCAAAAAAAATGAAGCTCATCCGGTTATTATCGAACAGGCCGCAAAAGCCATGACTCCTAAAGAATCCAAGGCGTTATCGGAAGAATTTTGCGCTGACGAGCTTAAATCTATTACTGATGCTCTCTTAGAAAATATCAAAAATCTGATTAACCCTAATAAGTTTCATGCCTACTTTGCCAATGCTTTTACTGTAGCTTCAATCAAGCATGACCATGTTGAAATGATGGTAACTACCAGTTTTATCAAGAAAATGGTGGAAACTCAGTATTTGGACACTATTAAGCAGGCACTTTTTGAGATTCTTGGAAAAGACTATGGAGTTGAAATCCAGGTTTTAGGTGCATCTTCTGGCGCAAGTCTGAGCTCTAATTCAGATAATATTCTTAATTCTTTGAAAGGCAAAAAACCCGACTCAGTGAAAAATACGACTTTTTTCATCGAAGATCTGGGCCCAACTAAGGATGACCTTTTTAAGGCCATCGACTCACAAGTCATTGAGCATCAAACGGCCAGCAATTCGAATCAAATTGATCTGAATAAGACCTTTAATAACTTTATTATTGGACCATCAAATAATATTGCTCATGCCCTGGCCCTGGCCGTAGCTAAAGAGCCTGGAAAAACTTATCCGGCCCTCTATATATATGGTAATTCTGGATTGGGTAAGACTCACTTGATTCACGCCATCGCTAACTATCTGCAATCGAATAAACCAAATCTTAGAATCTGCATTACCTCGGCCAACCGATTTATGAATGAAATGGTTGATTCCATTAAAAAGAATCAATCTTTTGATTTTAAAAAACAATATACCGAAAACACCGATATTCTGATCATCGATGATATTCATGAGTTGAAAAACAAAACAACAACTCAGGAGATGTTCTTTCACATTTTTAATGAGCTCATCAGTAAGGGAAAACAGCTTGTTTTTACTTCTGATAAAACTCCTAAAGAAATTGATGGAATTGAAGACCGCATTCGCACCCGCCTCTCCTCAGCTTTGCCAGTAGAAATTCAACAGCCGGATCTTGAGACGCGTATCGCAATTCTTAAAAAGAAAGCTATCGAAAAAGACGTCTACCTGAGTGATGATGTGGTTAACCTGGTCGCTAAGTGTGTTAAGAGCAATATTCGAGAGCTAGAAGGCTGCTTGATTAAACTAGGCGCTGTTACTTCCATATTAAAAGTGGATATTGACCTTGAAGTCGCTAAAGAGCATTTGAAACTCAATGAAGAACTTGAAAATCAAAAGCATGTAACTATTGAATCTATTACTAAGACCGTTGCTAGTTATTATAAAATTCCCCTAGGAGACATCCGTGGCAAGGCCAAAACGAAAGAAGTTGCCCTTCCTCGCCAGGTTGCTATGTTTCTAGTGTCTAAAATGATTAAGCCGACATTAAAAGATAACGGTCATTACTTTTCAGGTCGTGACCATTCTACAGTTCTACACGCCATTAAAACGATCAGTGACCGAATTAAAACTGATGGTCAGTTGGCCCAGCAAGTTCTCGACATCGAGAAGCAACTCTAATTTATCCACTTATCGACATTGATAATTTGCGGGAAATTTTTCTCAGGAAAAGTTGCGTCTGCATTTGGCCACTCAGGTCAACAAATTCACATCATTAACTGTGGATAGATGTTGATCAACGGCCCATCCATTAACAATGTGGAAGAAAATGTGGATCGAATGACTAGTCAAGGCCAATTTCTGCGGCCAACTAGGAGTGTTAAAAAAAAGTGTTAAGGTTCTATCAAGGTCTTCATGCACAAAAGCAAGTTTATCAACGCCTTCAAGCTAGATATACGAAGATAATTTTGGCCGACTTCAAGAAGTGCGTTGAAGAATTAAGGTNNCTATTACTATATAAGAATATAAATACATATATATAAGGGGAAAAAAGAAATGAAACCTTAAGGGGAGTTCACTTGAAAATCTCTGCGCTTAAAGTTAAAACCTTCGTCTAAGAGGAATTATATGAAATTAACAATTCAGTCTCAAATCTTAAGAGATGCCATAAATAAAGTTTTATCCGTAGTAGATAAGAAAAACTCCAGGCCTATTCTGACTAATTGCTTAATTAGATCTCAAGGACAAAAATTAGAATTAATTGCAACTGATCTAGAAGTATCAGCTAAAATTATTTTGAATGCTAAAATTGAAGCTGAAGGAAGTTTTTGCATTAATAGCAAAAACATTGCAGATATTTTACGTGAACTTCCAAACGATGACGTTGTTTTAAATGTGGATAACAACAACCTTTTAAATCTCTCTTGTAAAAATATTAATTATTCACTTTTAATTTCAAGTGCTGATGAATTTCCACAATTAAGTTTCCAGAATCAAAGTTCTGAATTCCGTTTAAAAACAAAACAAGTCGCTCATATCATCAACAAAACTTCACATGCCATTTCTACCGATGAAACCAGATTGTACCTTAATGGTATTTATTTGCAGATGTCTGATGCTAAATTAAGAGCAGTTGCTATTGATGGTCATAGACTGGCATTGTTAGATACTCATGAATTTATAGGTGAAAATAAATTTCTTAGTGACGGTGTAATTGTTCCTCGTAAAGGGATCTCAGAGCTTAAAAAGATTGCTGATACTTTTCCTGAAGATGAAGTCGCTATTTCTCTAGATGATTCATTCATGTTCGTTAACGCACGAAATGAGTACTATCTTTCAATTCGCTTGATCGCTCGAGAATATCCTAAATATCAGACGGTCATACCTTCTAAAACCACTAATCGCTTCCATATTGACCGGAATGCCATATTAAATGCAGTAAAACGCATTAAGATTCTTTCTAACGAAAAAACTAATGGCGTGAAGCTTAATATTCAAAAGAATGAATTAATCATTTCAACCAATCATCCGGCCTTAGGTCAGGCAAATGAAACTTTGCCTATAACTTACGATGGTAAGGCAACTGAGATTGGATTTAATGCTAAATATTTAATTGAAAGTTTATCCGTCCTGAATGAAACAGATGTAACTTTTGAATTCAATAATGAACTTAGCCCAGTTGTGATTAAAGCTGATGATCTTCCTGAATTTCTTGGGATTATCATGCCGCTTAAGCTGTAATTGTGGATGAATTGTTGGAAAATTAAAAAATTACAAGCGCAAAACTTCCGAAATCTAAAAAACAGTGTTTTTGATTTCTCTCCTGGCATTAACTGCATCTTAGGACAGAATGGGAACGGAAAAACAAATCTTTTAGAAGCGGTATATCTGCTAACAAATAAAAAATCCTTCCGTAAAAATACCGATTATTCACAAATGATTAACATTGAAGGGGAAAAACCAGAGCTAATCCTTCAGTCGGTTTTTCAAAATGAGGATGAACTTCTCCCCTACTCCCTGAGAATGACGGATACTTCAGAAGAAAGATTTTTAAATAACAAGCCGGAAAAAAAGAAAACTCCTTCATCCTCAGTTTTTATAAATCCCTTTGATGCTTACCATTTTCATAATAGCTCCACTTTCAGAAGACAGTGGGTCGATAGTCATATTTCTCTGAGTGATAAGGAATACCGTCAGGTTTTGACAAGATTTCAAAAGGCCATCAAGTTTCGAAATTCAGTTCTGGCCTTTGGTGGAAAAAATACTTCTACCCAATTGAGGGCTATAGATGATCAGATCAGCGATTACTCAGCTTTTATTACTCAAAAACGGTTTGAATTTTTAACGGCCTTAAATACCTTCATTACGCCTACTTTTAAAGCCATCTTTTCAGAAGAACATGCACTGGAACTGACTTTGGACAGCCAGTTTGTCCACTGGGATAAAAAACGGATATTTGACTTCTATCGTCACCAAGAAAATATCGATATAAAAGCCGAGATAACCCAGGTAGGAATTCACCGGGATGACTTCATTTTTAGCTTTGATGGACTCAATGCGTTTGAATTCTGTTCTTTAGGTCAACAGAAAATGGCCTTTCTGAGCTTGATATTTGCCTATATTGAGCTTTTTCGGTATAAATTTACCTCTTATCCTATTGTCCTCATTGACGACGTTTCTGGCGAATTGGATAGCCAGAGATGGAAAAATTTGGTCCAATATTTGGAAACTAAAAATTTCCAAGTTCTGATCACTACGGCCAATGAGAATTTTGGGGAAGAGTTGGAAAAAATTCCGGAATCAAAAAAGTTTTATATTGAACATGGAACGCTCAAACACCATGGATAGGAGCATCTGAATGAATCAAACTCCTGATTCTATTTCGAAAGTTAATACTGAATACAACGCCGACCAAATCAAAATCCTAGAAGGACTAGAAGCGGTTAGAAAACGCCCTGGTATGTATATCGGGGACACTGGTTTTCGAGGCTTCCATCACTGCGTTTACGAAATTGTAGACAACGCTGTTGATGAAGCCTTGGCAGGTTACTGTACTGAAATCAGAGTTATTATCCATGTGGATAACTCCATGACTGTTGTTGATAATGGTCGTGGAATACCTACGGATATGGTGGCAAGTGAAGGTGTATCAGCGGCAGAAATCGTTTATACAAAACTTCATGCTGGCGGAAAGTTCAATGAAGAAGGTGGAGCTTATAAGGTTTCAGGTGGTCTTCACGGCGTAGGTGCTTCTGTTGTGAATGCGCTTTCCAAGTGGGTTCGTATTGAAATTAAGAAACATGGAAAAGTTCATCGCCTTGATTTTGCCTATGGGGCAGCTAAGGAACCACTAAAGGTAATTGGTGATTGCGATCTTAAAGACACAGGAACTTCAGTAACTTTTAAATCTGATAACGAAATTTTTGAAGTTCACGAATATAATTACGACACTCTTGCTAACCGTTTCCGTGAAATGGCTTTCCTTAATAAGGGCCTTCGGATTGTGATGAAGGATGAGCGTACTGAAAAAGAAGAAACTTTTCACTATGAAGGTGGATTAGCTGAATTTGCGGTTTATCTAAACCGTGCAAAAACCCCAATCCACAAAGAGCCAATTTATTTCTTCCAGTCTCGGGATAATTACGAAGTGGAAGTGGCCATGCAGTGGACTGACGGTTATTCCGAAACACTTACGTCATATGCTAACAACATCAATACCCCAGAGGGTGGTGTACACGTTTCAGGTTTTAAAACAGCTTTGACTCGAGTACTGAATAACTACGCCAAAGATAATAATCTTCTTAAAAATATTAAAATTGCCCTTACCGGCGATGATATGCGTGAAGGTTTAACTGCTATTATTTCAGTTAAATTAACTAACCCTCAATTTGAAGGTCAGACTAAGTCTAAACTTGGTAACTCTGAAGTTGAAGGTATCGTGAATTCACTGGTTGGAGATAGATTCAGAATCTATCTTGAAGAGAATCCAAATGTTGGTAAAACCATCATAAAAAAATCAACTGATGCTGCTGCCGCTCGAGAAGCTGCCCGTAGGGCCCGTGAACTCACTCGCCGTAAGTCGGTTCTGGACTTTTCAGGTCTTCCTGGAAAGATGGCCGACTGTCAGGAAAAAGATCCTGAACTTTGCGAAATTTATATCGTTGAGGGAGATTCCGCAGGTGGATCGGCCAAGCAAGGACGAGATCGTCGTACGCAAGCCGTACTACCTCTTAAAGGTAAGATCTTAAACGTTGAAAAGGCCCGTTACGACAAGATGCTTTCAAATGATGAAATTAAAATGCTGGTTCAAGCAATTGGAACAAGCATTGGAAAAGATTCTTTTGATGTATCTAAACTTCGTTATTACAAAATTGTAATCATGACTGATGCGGATGTGGATGGTTCACACATTCGTACTCTTCTCCTTACCCTTTTCTATCGTCATCTTCCAGAGATCGTAGAGCGCGGGCACTTATTCATTGCCCAACCTCCTTTGTATAAATACAAAAAAGGTAAGCATGAAAGGTATTTAAAAGATGGAGCCGAACTTGAGAATTATCTCGTTTCAAGCTGCCTCTCAGATACTGATGTCTTGATTGACGGAAATAAAATTGAGCTTGAGACACTTAAGTCAGTTGTTAATAAGTATAGAAATTATAATGGTACTTTAGAATCTTATGACCGCCATTATGATGCGCACTTTTTAAAGACAATTGTTGAGGATGGCACCCTTACTGCCGACATCATGAAAGATAAGGATAAGCTTAAAACTTATGCTGATGAAGTGATGAAAAAGCTTACAGATTTAGGACATGTGTCTCTTAAAAAATACAATTTAGTAGTTGAAGAAGATGTAAAAAATCTGGCCTATCTTCTACGAGTTCAAGTTGTTTCTGCTCTTAAAACTAAAAACTTCCGCATTGGTATCAACTTTTCGGAGTCATCTGAATTTGCAGATCTCATGAATCAGTATGATGGTATTAAACGATATCTTTCTTCTGAATTTGTCATGAAACATGGTGGTAATTCTTCTAAGCATACTGGATTAGGCGAATTTTCAGTTTACGTTTCCAATGAAGCTCGTCAGGGAGCTTATATCCAGCGTTATAAGGGTTTAGGTGAAATGAACCCTGAACAACTTTGGGAAACAACCATGAATCCTGCTAACAGAACGTTACTCCAGGTAAAAATTGAAGATACGATTGATGCTGACCAGGTATTTTCGGTGTTGATGGGTGACCAGGTTGAACCGCGTAGAGAATTTGTGGAAACAAATGCTCTGAATGTGCGTAACCTCGATATTTAATTTTAAGGACGAATAGATATGAGTGATGAAAATAACAAACCAGAGGCCAATCACGGAAATATAACTCCTCTCTTGATTCAAGATGAGATGAAGAATTGTTACCTAGATTACGCAATGTCTGTAATTATCGGCCGAGCACTTCCGGATGTCCGTGATGGATTAAAGCCAGTTCACAGACGTGTCCTCTATGCCATGCACATGCTCAATAACTATCATAACAGACCTTACTTAAAGTCTGCTCGTGTTGTTGGTGACGTTATCGGTAAATATCACCCACATGGTGACTCTGCGGTATACGGTGCTATGGTTCGTCTCGCTCAAGATTTTTCTATGAGATATACCATTATTGACGGTCAAGGTAACTTCGGTTCAATTGACGGCGATAGTGCTGCGGCCATGCGATATACCGAAGTAAGAATGCAAAAACTTACCAACGATATGCTGGGTGATATTGATAAGGAAACGGTTGATTGGCAGGATAACTATGACGGATCTTTGCAAGAGCCAACTGTTCTTCCAACCAAAGTTCCTAATCTTCTCATCAATGGTTCTGCCGGTATTGCAGTTGGGATGGCAACAAACATTCCGCCACATAACTTAACTGAAATCACCAATGGTCTTTTGGCCTTGATTGATGAACCAGCTATGACGGTTCATGATTTGATAAAAATTATACCTGGTCCGGATTTCCCAACAGCTGGTTCAATTCATGGTACTGCAGGGATTCAACAAGCTTATCATACTGGTAAGGGTGTTATTCAAATCCGTGCAAAAGCGGAAATTGAAATTGGTAAAAATGACCGTGAAAAAATCATTATTACTGAACTGCCATATCAGGTTAACAAGGCCCGCTTGATTGAAAAAATTGCGGAACTGGTAACTGATAAGGCCATCGAAGGAATTTCCGACATTCGCGATGAATCTTCACGTGAAGGTATCCGTGTTGTTATCGATGTTAAGCGTGGTGAGCAAGCTTCAGTTCTATTGAACAGACTTTATAAACAAACTCAGATGCAGGTTTCTTTCGGTATCATCTTCCTGTCTATTTCTAATGGTCAGCCGAAGGTTATGGATCTAAAAGAGCAGCTTCAATGCTTCATCGAACACCGTCGTGAAATCGTTATTCGTCGAACGACTTATGAACTCAAAAAAGCCAAAGAACGTGCACATATTTTAGAAGG
>DFXY01000003.1 GCA_002381945.1 Bacteriovoracaceae bacterium UBA4096 | reverse complement strand
GTACTTGGATTAATGGTTAGCTGTGCTTCTTATCATAATGAGCGTGGAATCTCTTCAGTAGATCAGCAAGAGAAAGAACATGTTCATCATTTTGATAGAGCTTACGTCCGTTAACGCTCATTTGGCTTTTTAAGCCAATCGGGGATGTTGGACACTTCTTCAAGAACACGTTTATAAGAATCCAGGCGAGAGAGGATCAACTGATCTTCTCTATTGCCATTATCCAGCTTCTGAAAAAAACATCCCTTACTATTGGCCTCATGGGTGCAGTTGGAACTGAACTGACATTTTGTCGTCCATTCATTCACGTCAGAAAAACAATAAAGCAGATCCTGCTTAG
The DNA here is from genome assembly GCA_002381945.1 of Bacteriovoracaceae bacterium UBA4096. Classification (GTDB taxonomy): domain Bacteria; phylum Bdellovibrionota; class Bacteriovoracia; order Bacteriovoracales; family Bacteriovoracaceae; genus Peredibacter. Next base: position 61,810 of record DFXY01000003.1, on the reverse strand, counting down.
TCAGATCACTCAGAGACATGGAGCGGATTCCCGGGGAATCGATCAAGGTGAACTCTTCAGCATAGATGAGCTCGGCCCAGGTGGTGGTGTGAGCACCTTTTCCAATTTTACCTAAATCTCCACTTAAAAGATTCACTTTGCCTTTACTAAGACCAGTAATCAGACGGCTTTTGCCGACTCCTGAATGCCCAAGGAGAATCGCAGTCTTATGATGAAGATCATGTGAGAGTTCTTCTAGACCTGCACTCAAATATTTTGGTTTATAGTTCAGATCTTCCGCTGAAACCTCAAAACATTTAGCGTTTAACCATTTCAATCGATCAGCTTCAAACTTGATATCAAAATCGGATTCATCATAGAGATCCATCTTATTAAAAACCACGAAAGCGGGAACATTCCAGAAGTCTGAGCGGGCAAGGTAGCGGTCAACCAGGCCTCTTTTATAGTCAGGTTTCCCGGCACTCACCACCACCATCATGACATCAACATTGCTGGCTATGACTTTCTTTTTTTGCTCTCGGGGAATATTGCGAAAAATGGCATTCGACCTTTCATGGACGGATTCAATTTTAAATTCTTCCCCCCCCTGAGGCGGCGGGGAGAGTTCCACCCAGTCACCCACCACAAGATGATCGTCTCCCTTTAAGAGGGTAGCGAGGGCAGTGGCGGGAACCACTTCCTTGGTATCCTCCCGCTGGCAGTCAAAATGCCTCTTTGAGGATCTAAAAATACGGGCCATTATCGTCATTTAAAGAAGCTACCACAAAAAGGTTGCTCCTTCGATTGACAAGATTAATAACGCTCATTAAAGTAGTCGCCTAAACGCTCTGAATCGTCTAAACTCCTTGGAATCAATGGATTTTTCGAAATTCAGGACTGTTATAAGCGCACCGGTAGCTCAGCTGGATAGAGCAACCGATTTCTAATCGGTAGGTCACAGGTTCGAATCCTGTCCAGTGCGCCATTTTTTCACACCTGTGGCCATTCCACTCTCTTGAATGCAAAAATAATTTATGAAGAAAAAATTGTTCATTGGGATGAGTGTCCTCACCTCTCTTGTTGTAATTGGGCTTGTTTCGTTTTCTGTCTATTTGTCTTTGACGGTAAAACAGCTTAAAAACCTTGAACCTAAATTAGTTGATAGGGGAGAGCTGAAAGCAAGTACTCGCACTCCCTATAAATTTGAGCATGAAGTTTGCCATCATTTCTTTCCAGTGAAGTTATTCTCGGATTTACCTGTTGATAAAAGCTTTGAAGCCGAGTCAAATTGTAGTGTCACCTATGATGATCAACAGCTTTTCCTGATAAATGGAAATCAAGTCTATAATTCAAATACAGACTTTTATAACTCCGGATTTATGAAGCTCGCATACGGAGAAAAATCTCCTAAAGAGTTAATGATAATTACTTATGAAACCCAAGCACCCCCTAAGGAAATGATGTTTTATAAGTTAAAACATTTCCAGGATGCTATGATCTATATCTCTGGAAATCTCGGACGGGCACTCTCTAAGGCAAAAACTTTTGAGAAGTATGTTTCGGGGGAGAAAGTGATTTACGTATGGGGGATTCCTGAGCCGGGTTATCCTGAGAATAAGAAAGTGGATGTTTTATCAGATGAATTCCTTATCACATGTATGGGGTCAACTTGTCTTGAATATCTAAGTGATATCAATCTTATTTAATGAAGGAAGACTTAAGTCTTTTTACTGGAAGAGATATCCTGAATGTGGATCCTTTTCCTCGTTCGGATTCAACCTCGATTGTACCTTTAAGAGCATCAACAATGCCTTTAACAAAGGGAAGTCCCAACCCTATTCCAGTTAGGCCCTTATTCTGGATAGGGCCAAGTTGTTCAAAAGGTTCAAAGATTTTCTTTAAATCATCATCTGCAATACCGGCACCAGTATCGTTAATCTCCAGGAGTAAATGATCGTCCTTGACTGATGCCTTGATAGAGATATTTCCCCGATCGGTGAATTTGATGGCATTGGAAAAGAGATTATAAAGGACAATCTTTATTAACCTGCAATCTGCGATAATCATTTCCTGAATGTTCGAAGAACAAGAAATATGAATCCCTTTTTCATTAGCGCTTATATCCATTTCTTCAATCATGCTCTCGATAAGTTCTTGTGGGTAAAATGAATCCTCCTTGATGATCAAACTACCACTTTGGATATAGGAATATTCAATTAATTGTTCAATAAGATTTTTCAACTTCAAGCTGGATTCAAGAATGTTTCGATAGGATGAGGATTCTTTTACTGTGGGATTCTTTTTAGGAATCATCTCAACGGCGAGTAGCAAGGTCGTCAGAGGAGTTCGCAATTCGTGGGAGACGGTTGTTAGTAAACGGCTTTTCATTTCATTCGCGGCTTCGGCTTGTTCTTTGGCCACTTTGGTCGTTTCTAACGAGTTTTGGAGTTCACGCTTACGTAGGGTTAATTCTCTGGTCAAAGAAAGTATGTCACTGGACTTAATGGAAAGTTCTGAAGATAAAATTTCTTTGGATTCTTTCATTATTACTAAATTTTTAACTCTAAGTAGAAGTTCTTTTTGTGAAAAAGGTTTACTTATAAAATCCTGACAACCTTCTCCTAAAAGTTTCAACTTCAGTTCATCATCAAGCTTGGCCGTCAGAAGAATGATGGGAATGTCCTTGTAGTCTTCGTTCTTCCTGATTTCCTCAATCATTTGATCACCTGACATCTGTGGCATCATGATGTCGGTGAGAATAATGTCGGGCACTAAGTCTCTTAGCTTATGGAGTCCATCTAATCCATTTTCTGCCTTGATGACTTGAAATTCTCCCTTGAGTGTGTTCCCAATGAAATCACGCATATCCGAATTGTCTTCTACTACGAGGACCAGAGGCAATTTACCTTTGGGAGAAACTTCCGGGATATTTTCATCCTTTGGAATCTCTTCAACTTGAGAAGTATCCTGAGAGAGTTGAAAGTCTTCTACCGATTTTTGTATTGATGTTCCTGCCGGAGCGAGAAGAGGTAATTTGACTGTAAAGGTTGCACCTCCATCAAGAGTGTCGGATATATCTACCGAGCCATGGTGGAGTTCTACAAAATCTTTAACAATTGCCAGCCCAAGTCCCGTACCACCGACTGAACGAGCATTCCCACCTTTAATTTGTCTAAACCTCTCAAAGACGACTTCCCTGAGTTCGGGCCTGATGCCGCTTCCATTATCCGCGACAGTAATAATAGCAGAATGCTTATCTTCGTTGAGCGAACACTCAACCCAACCATTCTGAGAGCAGAATTTCATGGCATTTGATAAAAGATTCATGAGAATGCGTTGGATTTTTTCAGCATCGGCCTGAATTTTTAAATGATCAGGAGTTTTGACGATAAGTTTAATTGATTTTGAGGCCATAGCACTTTCAAAATGAGAAGCCGTTAATCGTACTAGTTTCCCCAGATCAAATTCAGAAAAATTAATGGACATCTTACCAGATTCAAACCTTGCCACATCGAGAAGGTCATTAACATGCTTAAGTAGTATCCTGGCATTTCTTAGAATGAGATTGAGATTATCCCGCTGTAGCTTTGTAAGATGACCCTGGTTTAAAAGCTCTTCTACTGGGCCCATGATTAACGTCAACGGGGTTCGCAGCTCGTGACTAACGTTGGCAAACATCTGAGTCTTTATCTCATCGAGTTCCTTCACCTTGGCATAGAGCTGTTGCATCTCTTCATGGGCCTGTTGCAGTTTCAGGTTCGTTTTTTGAATTTCCTGGGCCCTGATATAAACTTCGGACTCTGTTTTAAGCACTTTTTCATGCAGCTCGTTTGTTAGTCTCTGTTGAATATTTCCTTGTTGCTTGAGACGAATATATTCGGTTACGTCTTCCACCTGATGAATGATGTAGAGGATGTTTTCGTTTTTATCCAACACGGGAGTATTGACCGGGCTCCAGTATCTTTCTTCAAAACCGCTCTCAGATTCAGGATTAGGAATATCATATTTTTGCACGGCCATGGTATCGGGCCTTCGTTCTTTCAGGACCTGATAGAGAGAATGCTTAAGATTTTGAACCCCACTCGCATTAGGATCATCGGGATTATCAGGAAATATTTCAAATAAACCACGGCCTATTTGATCGACTCCTGACATGGTAGCTTTTAATCTTGCCTGATTGGCGGCCATGATGGTGAATTTCGGAGCATCTGGTAGCAGGACTAAAAATATTCCGGGAGTAGAGTCGAAAATTTTTTTAAAGTCGGGAGCATCGTAATCGTTCATGATTGTAAGACTTTTTCTGGGATAAAGTTAATCGACACCTTGTATGCTATTATTGGAATTATTTTTTAGTAAGACGCAGTGAGAACTGTTAGGGAGAGTTTAATATAATACTTAAAATGCGAGTGCGTTATTTCTAAGAAAGAAAACTTATGCTTTACGTGGTAATTTTACCCTGAAAAGAGAGCCATGGCCTGGTTCACTTTCAACCCAGATTTCTCCTCCATGGGATCTCACAATTTGTTTTGAGATATATAGACCCAGGCCTAACCCACTTATCTCACTGGCGGAAACCCCAGCTCTTTCAAAACTGTTAAATATTTTTTCCTTGTATTCAGGAGAAATTCCCCTGCCATAATCTTTAACGCTAAGGAGAACTTCATTAGGGAGCGCTGATACTTCAACATCAATTTCGTTATTACTTCCGTATTTAAGTGCGTTCGTAAGGAGATTGGTGATGACCTGCTCTATACGAATAGGATCCCAGAACCCGTCTGAGTCTTTGGAAAGTTTTAGTCGGGGAGCACCACCAGGAATCATTTGAAATTGGCCGGTCATTCGGGCGATAACATCCGAGACAAGATCACTGAGATTCACAAATTCTTTTTCAATAGTCAGTTTCCCGGTTTTAATTCGGGAAATATCCAGCATATCATCCACTACTCGTTCTAATCTTTGAGTCTGTTTATCTGTCTGTTCAATCAGTGCGTTGACTCGCTCTTGTGAGTAGACAGTGGGATCATTTTGCTTGATTCCTCTTTGAATCATCTGTGTGTGAAGTTTTAAAGAAGTCAGAGGTGTTTTTAATTCATGGGAGGCGATGGAAAAAAAATCATCACGAACTTTTAGGGCCGTTGAGAGGGTTTCTTCAGAAGCTTTACTGATTTCCATTTGCTTTTTGGTAATCCAGAAAATTCGACAAAAGAGGAGTGTGAATAAAATGCCAATTATGGCAGTTATGATTGGCATCAAGCTCTGAGATTGACGGATGAAGAGCGGAGTTGGCACAAAGTGGAAAGTAAATGTCCGGCCAAAGAGATTCATTCGTTCTATTAATCTAAATTTGTGATGAGGGTTTTGATATTCTGGAACGAGATTATAGTCATAGAGCAGATTCTTTGGATCGAGCTCGTTCCCATCAAAAATCTCTACATCAATATTTAAATTGGTTTCTTTGAAAATTTCATTAAAAAGGTCATAGGTCCTGAAAGGACTAAAAATAAATCCGATGAGATTTTTTTGCCGGTCTTCAATCGTATTTAGTGGTGCATTTTTTTTATAGTAAGGAACGTATAAATTAAGGCCTGGTTGGGGATCAATATCAGTTTCTTGGACTAATTCAATCTTTCCGGTAAAGGCGGATTGGCCACTATCTCTGGCCTTGATCATTGCCTCTCTTCGGTTTGCTTCCGAGAACATATCATAGCCAATGGCCCTGTTATTTCTTTCATTGATGGGGTCAAGATAGAGAATCGTGAAAAATTCGTTTCGATTACCTTGTGGCCAGACTTGGTATTGCTTGAGTTTATCCTTCGGGACTTTGATTGCAAGTCCCATACCTTGAATACCTGGGAACCGCTCCATTAATTGAGTTTCCTGAAAATATTCATGAAACTCATCGGCCGATACGATAACTGAACTATGAAAAAAGGCCCGGGCCTGGATCAGCGCACTTTCATACCTTTCCATTCGGTATTGAATCCGCCGCATGGCCTGTTCAGTTTCATATTCGAATTGAAGTAAAAATTGTTTATGGTCTTTATGACGGAGATAGAGAGATAAAACTAAAGTAATAAGAATCCCCAATAGAAGTATGGGCCAGCCGTTTGGGACAGAAAAGGTTTCTCGTTTGAGATTCTTCATCAATCTAACTAGCTTGGCATTTTTGAGCTAGTTATGGAAAGTGGAAAGCTTGGAAATGTTAAGAAAAAGCGAATTTGTTGACGCGTCAAGCAAGTGACACATATTTCAATTCATTATCACATATATTTCTGATGCTTATCAGCTTAAATTTTTTGGAATGGGACTACGATTCTTGCAGTAAATATAACGAAAATACTATTAGAATGCTTATTCATGAATGCAAAGACTAAAACATCATTACTCATTATTATCTTGTTGGCGGTTTGTGGCTTTGCCTTTGGGCTTGGTTCTTTCACCTTCATTTACGGTAAGGGTTACTCTTACTTGTTGGATGATCCTAAGGCCTGCGTAAACTGTCATATCATGCGCGATCAATACGAGAGCTGGAACAAGGGTTCCCATCACAAAGTGACAACTTGTAATTCCTGTCACACTCCCGAAAACATTTACTTTAAGTATTTTAATAAAATGGATAATGGTTTTATGCATGCTCTGAAGTTCACTACGGGTACCTTTAAGGATCCGATTAGAATCAGGCAGCATAATTTTAACATTACGATGTCGGCCTGTTTGAAGTGCCATGGTGACTTGATGTCATCCACACTTCATCAGGGCCCAATGCAGGAAGGAAAATCCTGTGTCGGTTGTCATCGGGATGTTGGCCATAGTCACTAGGGGAGTTTATGACATCTAAAGGCAAGTTACTTTTATTGGTGTTACTGACAGCTGTTCTGGGAACTGTTGCGGGCTATGTCCTGATCAGTATCTCTGAGAAAAAAATCGAGGCCAAGAATCCGTTCTTTAAAGTCGTGGATATTGGACCGATGGAAGATGATCCTGAAGTCTGGGGTAAGAATTATCCCCTTCAGTATGACAGCTACCTAAAAACCGTGGATCAGAAGCGGACCAAGTTTGGTGGATCTGAAGCCTTGCCACGGATTCCGGATAATGCTGATCCTCGAAGTGTTGTAGCGCAATCCAAGCTGGAAGAAGATCCTCGCTTGAAGAAAATGTGGCTTGGTTATGCCTTTAGTGTCGATTTCCGGGAAGAGCGAGGTCATGCCTACATGCTGGATGACCAAATTCACACCAAGAGACAAACTGCCTCACCTCAACCAGGTGCATGCTTAAACTGTCACGCTTCAACCTACACAACCATGTTCAAACTTGGTGATGGGGATCTTAAGAAGGGTTTCGATATCATGAATAAAATGCCTTATCATGATGCGCTAAAGAATGTGAAACATCCGGTGAGTTGTATTGATTGTCACAGTCCCGACAATATGGAGTTGAGAATCACTCGTCCGGCCTTCATGGAAGGGATTAAAGAGTATAAAAAATCTCAGGGTGTTCATAATTATGACGTGAATAAAATGGCCACAAGACAAGAGATGAGAAGTTTTGTCTGTGCTCAATGTCACGTTGAATATTATTTTAAAGGACCTGAGAAAACTCTGACTTTCCCTTGGAGCAAAGGGATTAAGGCCGATGAAATTTATAAATATTATAAAGAAAATGGACATAAAGATTTCATTCATGCCGAGTCTGGAGCGGAAGCATTAAAGGCCCAGCATCCCGAGTTTGAAATGTGGAGCCAAGGCGTGCATGCCAAGTCTGGTGTTTCATGTGTCGATTGTCACATGCCTTACCAGCGCGTTGGTGCCATGAAAATCACTAACCACCAGGTTCGAAGTCCGATGCTAAATATCAATAAATCATGTCAGACATGTCACCACACTCCTGAAAACGAGTTAAAAGAAAAAGTGGAGACTATTCAGACCCGACACATGGAAATGCGGAATAAGTCTATGGATGCTCTGATGGCCCTTATTGATGATATTAAGGAAGCAAAACAGAAAAATGTTAGCGAAGATAAAATTAAAAAAGCTCAATTGGCCCAGCGAGAAGCTCAATTCCTGATTGATTTCATCGAAGCCGAGAATTCTACAGGTTTCCATGCACCTCAAGAAGCGGCCAGATTAATGGTGCAAGCAATGGATAGAATTAGGGAAGGTCAGCTGGCCTTGAAGTAAAATTCTAGATGCTGTTAGACAGTAGAAATTTAAGAAGATAAGAGAAAGTCCCATTTTGTTGGGACTTTCTTATATCAATTGGCGTCAGGTCTGATGAGAAAATTAAGAAGCGCATGTCTTTAAAATTAGATAACTTTACATAATGAGTAATAAACAAGTCCTTGTAGTAGAGGATGATTCTAATATCCGTGAAGTTCTTAAGCTGGCCCTTGAGTTTGAAGGGTATGAAGTGATTCTCGCCAAGAATGGAAGAGAAGGACTTGATATGCTTCCGTCAAGCAAACCCGGTCTCATCCTTCTAGATCTTATGATGCCGGTCATGAATGGTTGGGAATTTGTGGAAGAAATTAAAAAACATCCCGAATATAAGAGCATTCCTATCGTCGTCGTTTCCGCCTACTCGGAACGTGCTAAAGCTATCGAGTGTAATAAGTTTGTACAAAAGCCTTTGGAACTCGACACACTTCTTCAAGCAGTAAGTGAAAATTTTAAAGAATAAAGTATATGGAAATTACAGAAGGACTCTTTAAGCAAATCATCGAGAACTCTCTGGAGGGAATCTGGATCATCGATGATGGGAATGAGAGTGTTTATGTTAATCCTGCCATGTCCAGAATGCTTGGCTACAGTCTGGATGAAATCAAAAACACCGATTTATCATGTCTGTTTAAAACTGAAGACTTAAAAACTTTGTTGGATAAGTTAGAAACCAGAAAAAGAGGCCAAAGCGAAAAACATGAAATTCGAGTCATAAGAAAGGATAAAGTGGTTATCTGGACTCTCGCCTCATGTTACCCCTTATTCAATTCGGAAGAAAAATACATCGGCAGTGTCGGCCTGTTGATTGATATTTCAAAGCGTAAAAGAAGTGAAACTCTTTTGGGTGCTCAAAGAAAGGTATTTGAAATACTCATTAGAGGCGGCAATTTGGAAGATGCCCTTAACGAGTTATTGTCCCCCATCGAAGAACTGGTTGATGGCATGTTGGGTTCGATACTCCTGTTGGATAAAGAGGGAAAGAAGTTTACTAAGGGAGCTGCGATTAATCTTCCGGATGCGTATATGGAAGGAATTCTAAATGAACCCATCGGTCCGGAGGCCGGTTCTTGTGGAACAGCGGCATTTAAGAAGGAACTAGTCATCGTCTCAGATATCGAAAATGATCCTCTATGGAAAAACTATAAAGAATTGGCATTGTCGTTTGATTTAAGGGCCAGTTGGTCTTGTCCCATTTTATCCCGGGAAGGGAAGGTTTTGGGAACGTTTGCTTTATACTTTAGAAAAATAAGAGAGCCCACTGATTATGAGTTGCAAATAGTTAAGGATGTGACGGCCGCGGCGGCCCTTTCAATTGAACACATCAACATGCTTCATCAACAGGAATCACTATTAAAAAAAGAAAAAAGATTTCGTCAGGACCTTGAATTATTGGCCCAGGCCCGAAAATTTCTCGCCAACTCCCTTGAGTATGAAAAAGTATTAAAAAATATCCCTGAATTAATTGTCTCCCATTTTGCTGATTGGAGTTACATTACTTTATCTGATGAAAATGGTGCGCTTCGCGCACTTACTGCGGCCGCAACACCAGAATGCAGAGAGTTTTTGAGAATATTTGAACATTGTAAAACAGATTTAACTTCTCCTCATGGTTTGCCCCTTGCTCTTAGGGAAGGTCGCTCCATTTTATATTCGCATTTAACCGATGAAGATTTTATTACTGAGGGTGAAGCCTGGCCCAAATTAGGGATAAAAGACCCTGAATTTGTTTGTGTCATTCGTAATCTTGGATTGAAATCCTATATGGCCATACCCATGATCGTACGGGGAGAATACTTGGGAGGATTGGTCGTAGCATCTTCAAAAGAAGGTCGCCACTATGATGGGAGCGATCTTGCATTAATGAATGAAATTGGAAACTCTTGTGCCATTGCCATTGATAATACGATGCTTTATCGGGATGCCCAGCAGTCGATTCAGAATCGTGAAGACTTTATTTCGGTAGCTTCTCATGAGCTAAGAACTCCCTTAACTTCCCTTCAAATGCGAGTTGATCTCCTGGCACGCCTGATGGATAAAAATGTATTGAGTGAAGAATTAGCAGCTAAAGTTAAGCCGATCATTTCGGAGATTCAACCGGACATCAGGAAATTCTCGAAATTGATTGAGACTTTATTGGATATTTCCAAGCTTCGGGCAAAAAAACTCCATTTAAATCTGCAGCAAATGAATATTTCAAATGTCGTTCAAGAAGAGGTTAACCGCCTTAAGCAAGATTTTGATCTTCATCAAAGCCCTTTAAGAGTTTATATCCAGGAAAATTTATTTGGTATGTGTGACCAAATAAGATTGCAGCAGGTCGTTTCAAACCTTCTGGGCAATGCTTTAAAATTCGGGAATAAAAGGCCGGTCGAATTTGAAATGCTGGGTAATAAAGACCATATAACCATCACGGTTAAAGATTATGGAATGGGCGTATCTTCAGAGGACCAACTCCGGATCTTTAAGCCTTTCGAAAGAGCTGTTTCAGATAAAAATTTTGGAGGACTGGGACTTGGACTATATATAGCCCAGCAGATTATTGAGGGTCATGGTGGTACGATTCTTGTTGAAAGCACTCTTGGCGAGGGAAGTTCCTTTATTGTGGAACTTCCTCGACGCTAAAATAAAACATGCTATTCTTTTCTTATAACACTTAGAGGGTAGGTCACTAATGAAAGGTGCCATATTTGATATGGACGGGGTTGTCGTTGATAATCATGCTTTTCACTTTAAGGCCTGGATGGCCTTCGCTGAAAAGTATAAGTTTGAACTCAATGAGAGAATCTATCGTGATCAATACAATGGAAAGACCAATGCTGATCTGTTTAAAATGATCTTTGGTAATATAAGTGATGAGGATATAAACCATTACGCTGAAGAAAAAGAAAGTTTGTATCATGAACTTTACGCTTCTCACATGAAAGCTCATACGGGGCTGGTTGATTTCCTTGAGTATCTTAAAAAGAATAAAATTAAAATTGCCCTGGGAACTTCTGCTCCCACCCAGAATGTTGATTTTGTATTAGATACATTAAAGCTTCGAAAATATTTTGAAGTTATTGTTGATGGTGCTCAGGTCGAAAGAGGTAAACCTGACCCACAAGTTTACCAGCTCTGTGCGATGAAGCTTGGACTGGAACCTAAAGATTGTTTTGTCTTTGAAGATTCTCTGGCAGGGCTTGAGTCCGGTGAGAGAGCGGGATGTACCATCGTTGGTGTGGCAACTTCCCATAAAACAAGCGAATTGAAAGTTAAAACGGATATCATTATCCATGATTTTACTGAGGCCAGGAGTATCCTAAAACTATGATTACGTGGGAAGATTTTGAAAAAATAGAAATACGTGTAGGGACTATTGTGGATGTTCAAGCTTTTCCTGAGGCCAGGAGAGCGGCCTACAAAATCAAAGTCGATCTTGGGGAATTAGGTGTCAAGAAATCCAGCGCTCAAGTAACTGACCTTTACGAGATAAATGAACTTCTGGGGAAACAAGTCTTGTGCGTGTGTAATTTTCCACCGAAACAAATTGGTCCTTATCTTTCAGAGGTATTGGTTACGGGTTTTTATAATGATGAAAAGAAGGTCGTACTCGCCACGGTCGAACGAGTCGTGCCTAATGGCTCTCTTCTTCGTTAAATGTATTCTTCACATCCAGATATGTAGTCTTAACAGAATAGCACTCTCGAGTTTCTTCTAAGCTAGAGTATAAGGTCACAAGGTAAATACCCAGATACAAGAAATCTTTTGATATTTTGACCTTTTTCTTGAGCATGAAATCTGACATTTGAATGATGGAATCTTTAAATTGTTCAAGATTAAATGTCATATCGTCATTGCCGAATTGCCCTCGAAAGAGTGCGGCCAGAGTTTCTTTATCTTCAAGCGGCCAGTCTGATTTTATAAGTCCAATTTTTTCCAGACCATTGAAATATAGATCATCTTTATTCAGATAAAAGCCTTCGTAGACCTCAAGCAGACCTAAACGGAAAGCTTCATCAAATTTGGTCCAAAAACCCGAAGGGTGCCACTCAAGAGTTCCATTGAAAGAACTAAAATGGAGCGGGCGAAGGTCCAGAAAAAGCCCATAGGGAGAGAATAGCTGAACAAAAAAGAGAGTGAGGATTTTATCCCCATCTTTTTTACTGAGTTTTGATTCTGAGTCGGGATGTTTGCTATTAGTTAGACTGATGTTATAAGGTGATAACAATTGAATCTGCTCGTCAAAAAGTTCCTGGAAGCCTTCTTTTTGAATCATGCGTCGAGTGATTTTAGGAAGCTCCGAAGCAAGCTCGCTCCACTCAACTGTTTGAAAGAGTACGGTGGGTACGTGTTTTGACAACTCTTTCAATACTGCCGGTAAGATTCTCATCAAAATCATGCTCTGATTATGCTACACTCTGAAAAATAATCACAGGGATTTGTATGAGAAAAATTCTTATAGCTGGTGCCAGTGGTTTCATTGGACGCGCGTTAATCGAACGCTTATTACAGCATTCGGACATCGAGATTGTGGCCCTGTCGCGTAGTGAACAGCAGTCTCAGCACCCACGAGTTGTCTGGAAAAAATGTGACCTTTTCTCCTTAAAGGATATCACTGAGGCCATGATTGGATGTGAAGAGGGTTATTACCTGGTTCATTCCATGCTTCCTTCCGCTTCTCTATCTCAGGGAACTTTTTACGATTTTGATTTGATCATGGCGGATAATTTCATCCGGGCCGGAGCTGTCCAAAATCTCAGGCATATTATTTATCTGGGAGGAATGATTCCACCGAATCAAGAGCTTTCGTGGCATTTGAAAAGCCGTCTTGAAGTCGAAAGAACCTTTCGCTCCTCTAACATAAAGACCACTGTCTTAAGAGCTGGCCTTATTATCGGCCCTCAGGGATCGTCTTTTACGATTCTGGAACGTTTAATCAAACGATTGCCTGTAATGATTTGTCCTGCCTGGACTAAAACGAAATCCCAGCCGTTAGCTTTGAATGATTGTATCAACGTCTTGGAGCGTAGCCTGTTAGACGAAAAAGTTCATGGAAAAATATATGATATTGCAGGGCCGGAAGTTGTTACTTATCAAGAGCTGATCTTAAGAGTGTCTGCGGAAATAAGAAAAACAACTAGGTTATTCACCTTGAACATTATTCCTCTCATGATGTCTCGTTGGTGGATAACGTTCATCACTGGTGTTCCTAAAAATCTGGTATACCCATTGGTTTTAAGCTTAAAGCATGAAATGCTACCTAGTTCTCTCCATCAGTGGCCTTATCCTGGTGATCTTCAGACCGGCCTGGAAAATGCTCTGGCAACAGCTCTAGAGACTACTGTTCCTCATACAGCAAAGAAGAATCGGCCAGTGGAAAAGGATGTGCGTTCTATTCAGCGTTTAGTTTTGCCTGATGGAAGAAATGCCGAATGGGTGGCCAATACTTACTTCAATTGGTTGCCCACTTTCTTTTCGACGTTAGTAAAAGTGACTGTTGTTGGAAATAGATGTACTTTTTATCTGATCCATCCACAAATACAGATTTTAATCCTTTCAAAAAGTCAGGAGCGAAGTACTCCAGACCGTCAATTACTATATGTAGTAGGTGGGCTTCTGGCCGGAGACATGGAGAGAGGAAGACTTGAATTTCGTGAAGTGCTTGAACATCGTTATGTGATGGCGGCCTTGCACGAATTTAGACCCGCGCTTCCCTGGTATATTTACCGCTGGACTCAGGCGATTGTTCATTTAATTGTGATGAAGGCCTTTGCAGAACATCTTAAATGGCATGTGATTTCTCAAAAGAGGATTTAATATGAATATTTTAGTGACGGGAGCAAATGGATTTGTTGGTCAGGCACTGATTGCCCGTTTAGTGCAAGAAGGTCACCATGTAACTGCCTTGAGCCGAAAAAAAAGAAAAAGTAAAAAATCAGAAAAAGTAAAATGGATTGAAGGGGATTTGCTTCGGCCCGAAACCTTGCCTGAGTTAGGTAAAATTCATAAAGCATTTTATTTAGTCCATGGTCTTAAAGATGAACCTGAGAATTTTGAATATCATGAATCTTTGGCGGCCGTTAATTTTATTAATTGGATCAGACCTACGGGAGCCGGCATTGTCTACCTGGGTGCTCTGGGTCCTCTTACTCCTGATTTATCTCCTCATCTTCGAAGCCGGCAATTAACAGGTGCCATATTAGGGGCGAGTGGTTTAGGAACCATTGAGTTTAGGGCCAGCATTATTCTCGGAGAGGGGTCCTTATCTTTTGAAATGATTAAAGCTATGGCCGTGAGGTTCCCCTTTAGACCTGAGTTGAAGGTTTTAAACGGCCCTTGTCAGCCTCTGGCATTGGATGACCTTTTAAAATATCTGAAAGCATCATTAGAACTTAATCCTTCGGGGCATGAAATTTTTGAAATTGGCGGACCTGACGTTACGACTTATGGTGAGCTTCTGGATCTTTATGCTGAGTTAGCAGGTCTTAAAAGACTCAGAATAAAGATTCCGGAAGTAGATTTAAAAGTCCTGCTTAAAGCGCTGGATTACTCAGTGCCCGAACACTCTCAAATTGGAAAAAAACTTGCGATAAGTCTTGAGCACCCTACAATTGTTTTGGATAAACGCTCTGAAAAAATCTTTCCTGAAATATTGCCCATGGGACTCAGGGAGGGAATGGAACTTGCTCGAGTAAAATCCAGGACTCATTATGCTCCCTTGTGGGAAAAAGATTTCCTGAAGAGTCTGTTGTCAGATAAGATCTTAACTCAATCAGGTCTACTTTCTCCTGAATTATTGAAGAATCTGGAGCGAGTAGGTAAATTAAAAGATATCCTTTCAAGAAAATAAATATGAATGAATCTATTGGGATTTTCGATTCTGGACTCGGTGGACTAACGGTACTTAAAGTACTGGCCGAGAAATTTCCCCACGAATCTTTTTGTTATCTGGGTGATATTGCTCGTTTACCTTACGGAAATAAATCACCTGAAACTATCCGACGTTATGGTCTGCAAATTCTCAAGTTTTTGAAAGACCAAAAAGTTAAAGCATTAATCATTGCCTGTAATTCTGCTTCAACTGTTTTCCTTGAAGAACAAGAATTTGAAGGTATTCCCTTGTTGAATGTAATCGGCCCCGGCTCTGAAGCCGCCATTAAGATTTCACAGGACAAGAAAATTGCAGTACTAGGAACTTCAGCGACTATTCGTTCTCATGCCTATGAACAAACTCTGAAAAAACTTTCACCAGAAGTGGAAGTTTTTGAACAGGCATGTCCCTTATTAGTGCCATTGGTAGAAGAAGGCTTTGTTCAGGATCCAATCACCCAATTAGTGGCCGAAAGATATTTGGCAGAAATCAAGAAGGCGGGAATTAAAACAGTTATTTTGGGTTGCACTCATTATCCAGTTTTAAAGGAAGATCTCAAACAAGTTCTGGGCCAGGACGTAAATCTAGTGGAAAGCGGGGAGGTTCTTTATCAACAGATAAAAGCTTTATTTACCAATGGAACGATTCGACCCGCAGATAGTAGTACCCGACAAATAAGGGTCTGTATTACCGATTTAACAGATCATTTTGAACGTTTGGCCCATCAATTGATGCATCCTGAGCCAATTGGTCAGCTGGAAAAAGTTGTCCTATAGTCTCTTTTCCTGAATTTTTCCTCAGCTCCTATGAACACTTGTCGATAAGACATGCAGTTAGTTCAAGGAGAGACCATGTCTGATGATAAAAAAGTTGTCGATTTTAATGAAAAAAGAAGAAAGTCTATCGAACAAAAACGCCGGACTTTTGAACGGGTGGTTTTTCAGGAATTCCTTGGTGTTTATACTGTAATTGATGATCAGGGATCGAGTTTTCCTATCAAGCTGTTGGATATTTCTGGCGAAGGCTGTCAGTTCCAGGTGCCATTTAGTTTGAAAGCAAAAAACCAGTTCAAGTCAGGAACTGAGACAACACTAAAACTTTTCTTTACCAAAGGTTCTTATCTTCCTGCGGTTGTGACAGTACGTCACGCTACTGAATATATTGATCAGCAAGGCGATGCCTGGTTACGTTTAGGAGGGGAGTTCGACACGTCTCTTCCGAGTTTTAAGGCCCTCGCAAGCTTCATTGATTTCATTTATCAGTACGCTGAATTTTCTTGCCTGGATAAGGGCGAGAGCAAAGTCTACTTTTTATAAAATTTCGAGGCCCCTTTTAGGGGCCTTTTTCTTTCTCCATTCTCTCTTACGACACGCCTCGCAAAAAGCAAAAGAACATCGCCCTCTGAATCTTTTTTTGTTAAGATCATAACCTCCTTCGGAGGATTTTATGAAGCTCGCCATTCTAGGTAATTCACCCCTCGCCCTTGAAACGGCCCTGAGATTTCATCTCCATGGGGCGGCCCTCACATGGTATATGGATGCTGATGATCTTAGTGGATTTACATCCATGGAATTGTCTCCGGAGCATTTTATAAGTGATCTCGGAACAGGTGTGCTGAAAGAGATTGGTGTTAGTTATCAACCCAAAAGCTTTAATTGGAAGAGTTGGGAAGAAGATTATCAAAAGCCTTTGATTAATTATTTAAAATCTCATCAGGAAATTAAAACTGATGAGGTGATTTCTGTAACCAAGCGCTTTTTGGCCCCTGGGGAACAGATTCAGGGTCGCTCCCGCTTTTTGGACCTCTTTAGAGTTATCTATCGGGTGAATCCCAAGGATTTCATTGAAGAGCAGAAAGAGGCCAATCTTGAAACTTACAAACGTTTAACAGAAGAGTTTATTAATTCCCTCGCTAGTTCCATTGAAATGTATCAGGACTATGATCTCATTTTGGATCTTCGAAATGACCTATCCCGGGCCTCGGCTGCCGCAAGTGGAAGGGCATTAGGAGAGAATAGAAATTCAGATAAGGTGAGCTTTGCCCTCGAGGCCCTTAAAGCTGCTCAAAGTTTTAAACCTGGTCCTGATCTTAGAGAAATCGCTTTAATTGGTTCCGATTCCTTGGCAGCTGAAATCCTTCTGGCGATGGAAGACTGGATCAAGGAATCTCGTTCTCGCTTATTTATAGCCACCACTGAAGCAGATCCATTCTCAATTTTTCTTTCGCAGGGAAATCGTTTTACTGTTCAGAAATTAACGGAGCTTTTTCAGTTTATTGATCAGGAGTTCGAAAAGGAAATTACAGCCTTTACTCAAAAACTCCGTGAATGGCAGGAGCTGGATGATTTTGTTCAGGTCAAATATCCCAGACCGGCCGAACCGATTCCAAGGATTAATTATTTTTCCGGCCATAATGTAACAGCGATGGATGAACTCATTGATCGTAAGCGGATGTTCTTAACTTTGGAAAAACCGGAATTTCGTGAAGGGATGAAACATCCAGAGAATAATAATCTCGATTTAAAGACAATTGGTGTAGATCATATTTTGATTGCACATGCTCAAAAGAATCAGCGGTTAATTGAGCTAGATGCCAATGAGCCTGGTTACTTTAACCTCACTCCCGCTCGTCCAAATTTACAAGAGGACTGGGAAAACGATCTGGTAAAATTAGAAGGTATTGAAGATGAAATATTTAAACTTTTTTCTCCTGCTGGCGGCCATTAGTTGCAGTAACGGCACTGTTAGGGAAGTTCCCCAGGATACTCCGTACAGAACCTCGGGGCTTGAGCAGTTCTTTTTACCTGAACTACCCACCTGGGCCAATACTTCTCCCTCAGGTCAATGTTTTAAGAAGCATTCCTACCAGTATCTGGATTTTGCAAAACTAAGTTCTACTTATCAGCTAAAGTATCCGGAGCTAATAGAGCTTCAGGCCCAGTACAATGAACGTCTGGAAGCATACTTCCGTTCAACCGCTGTGAGATTTCTTAAACCCGTAGAAGAAGCGGCATTCTTTTCGAATACACTTGAGCAGGTTCGTGGAGGGGTTAAGCATTTTAAGTTGCCTGAAATGGCAAATGAGGTTGATATCATCTGGCTTGATGGATTTATTTCTTCAAATCGAGTTGATGAACTTAAAAAAATGAATGAATTGGGACGTTTTGATTTAAGACTGCCAGTTCTCTTTACTTCTTGCTTGTCCAAACAAGATCTGAACCAGTGGTTAATTGAAAACAGTTTAGATCAGGTCGGATTTTACACCTTAACCGCTGAGTGGTTGAATCCCTTTGGCAGCGATCTGGTTTTAAAGTCAGGTCTTCGTCTTGAAATTAAAAAACTTATGAATGAAAATGTGAAAATTAAATTTGTTTCTCCCAAAGAGATTCTTTTACCTACGGAAATTGTTTTATAAGAAGGAGTTAGTATGTTCGGAAGTATGAAACACGAGAAATCTTCTCACAAAGAAGAAGTGAATAACCTCTCTGCTGTTTTTAAAACATCAATGGGGGAGTTTGAAATTGAACTCTTTCATAAGGATTGTCCTGAGACTGTATGGAATTTTGTTAACCTTGCGGAAGGGACCCAGAAAACTAATAAAGAGGGTAAATTCTATGATGGTCTTATTTTCCATAGAGTCATTCGTGGTTTTATGATTCAAGGTGGATGTCCTGAAGGTTCTGGNNATTCTTTCTATGGCCAATGCTGGTCCTGGAACAAATGGTTCTCAGTTTTTCATCACTCTTGCTCCAACTCCTCATTTAGATGGTCGTCATACTGTCTTCGGTAAAGTTGTAAGAGGAATGGATGTAGTTAAAAAGATTGGGGACACTCCTACAGGAGCAATGGATCGTCCGAAAACTGATGTAGTGATTGAAGCATTAGAAATTAAACGTTCATAAATTAAATTGCCAGGCCCAATTAATTAATTTGGCCTGGCATTAACTTGTCCACCATTAACTGTATCGTTTCATTCCCATTAAAGCGATTAACACCTAAAGTAAATTGAACGGTAAGACCTGCCTTCCCTTGAAGATCAAAAAGTTCTTCTGGTGACATCTCATTCCACTTNNCGAACGTGGGCATCTTTCATAATTCGATAAGACTGAATGACAGCATTCTTCATTCGGAAAACGGGCTTTTCGTGTCCCGGTCCAAATGGTTCAAGTTTTTCTAAATCTTTTAAAAGATGAGTATTGATTTCCTCAATTCCTAATTCCACGTCAAATGAGCGAGTCTTAGTCCTGAGGCTGGATGGAATCGGTTGTAGTAAATCGTTCATACGCTCTTTGAACGCGTAGAAATTTTCTTTTTTCATGGATAGGCCAGCGGCCGCTTTATGACCACCGAATTTAATGAAGAGGTCCTTACACTGATCGAGTAGCTCGAAAATATTAAGCTCACCTGCTGAACGGCAACTTGCCTTTATGACACCTTCTTCTTCCGCATTGGTAAATACCACGGCAGGTACTTCGAAAGTTTCCACCAGTTTTGAAGCGACAATTCCAATGACACCTTCATGCCAATGAGGCCGATACATAATGTTGATGAGTAATTCCTCACCCTTCATGGATTTAATCACATCCTGTTTGGCCTCTTCAAAAACTTCTGCTTGAATTACCCTACGGTCCCGATTGGCCACCTCAAGATGGGTGTAGTGCTCACGGCATTCAGCGAAAGAATCAGCGATCAATAGTCTCAAAGCGCGATCTGGATGATCAAGACGGCCTTTGGAATTAATATGTGGCCCAACATGAAAAGCAATTTTTTCACTCGAGACCATCTGAACTTTTAATTCTTCCGGATTAAAAAAAGCTTTAATTCCAGGATACTGTGATGTGGGGATTTGTTTAAGGCCGTGTCTGGTGAGTCTTAAGTTTAACGGACTCATACGGGCCAGATCTGAGATGGTTCCAATCGCCACAAATTGCAAGAGAGGATAGAGGCTGGGAGTTTCAGTGCCTTTTTTGGCCAGATCATTTTTAATCTGAAGTGCCAGCGCAAATGCCACTCCCACTCCTGCAAGTGGCTTAAGTTCAGAGGATTCTGGTTCATCCCGTCGACTAGGATTAATGACAGCATAAGCTTCAGGGATAGTGGGGGCAGCATCTCTATGGTGATCGGTAATAATAAGGTCTAGTTTACCTTTTGCATATTCGGCAGTAGCTACATTGGTAATACCGCAATCAACTGTAATCAAAACTTTTACGTTTTTTTCCAGTGCGGCCTCAATGGAAGAATCATGGATTCCATAACCTTCTACGAATCGACTTGGTTGGAAGACTTCAACGGTGGCACCAATCATTTTAAAGAAGTGCCAGAGGAGGGCGCAGGAAGTTGTCCCATCAACATCATAATCTCCGTAAACTCCAATGGTTTCATTTTCACTTAAGGCACGAATGATTCGCTCAGAAGCCTTGGGAAGGTCAATCATGTTGGTAAGTTCAGGAATATCTTTTAAATTCCAGGACAGCATCTCTTGAACTTGCAGAGGAGAAAAACCGCGTTTTTTAAAGAGTCGTACAAGAACTGGATTAAGTTCAGAAGGAGCGTTTGATGTTAATTGCATTCCTAGAAGCTAACATAGAGAACAATGATTTCACCACAAAACAAAAAGGCCTTTAATTAAATCATCTTCTTCTAGCTGATCTGAGTAAGAGAAGTGATTCTCCCAGTTTACGTCGCGATCATTTTTTATTTTATCGAAATATCGAAGAGGTAGGAACGATTTATTGCAATGCATGCAGCGCTCTAATTCTTTGCTGGATTCATTAATTTTCAGGCAGGAGTGGCAGGCCCTGATAAGCATTTTTTCTTTAGATCTTATTTCTGTATTTTTCATCCTGTCCTCGAGATTAAGCTTTCACCATAAACTTCTCGGGGAGGAAAAATTTTTCTTAAGGCATTTATCAAAAAATTTCACCTGGCAAAAGGGCTTGCCAGGTGAAGCTTTTTAGTCTGTTTTTACATTCCAAAGCTAGAATTCATTCCCATGTTTAAGCCTGGACCCATGGCCACTGGATGGCCGGGCATTGGATTAGTTGGCCCTGGGTTACTGAGATTGTAGCTGAAGGCCTCACTTCCAAAAGAGCCGGGCATGATCGGTTGAACTGTATAACGGGGATCTGCCTGGAAGTTATATTGAGGGGCCAGGTTCCAGCTTGATTGAGGCATATGGGCCTGGTCTGGAAAGTGGCCGGCCTGCTGAGGCATTACTTGTTGTGGCTGCTGTGGAGCAAAGATATTTGGTTGCTGCGGCTGAAATCCACTTGGATAATAAACCCAGTTACCTGACGAGAAGGGCTGATTGTATTGATACGGATTAGCATGCATTGAGTTTGCATAATATGGATTGGGCTGTTGATTCTGGTTTTGATTCTGATACATACTCACCATCATTTGTGCCATACCCATCATGGTCTGCATGATCTGTTTTTGATCATTCATTAATTGCTCTACTTGCTTAGTTAGAAGAGCATTCTTTTCTTCAGCTTCACAAACAACTTTTTCTTCTTTTTTGACTTCTTCTTTCACTTCTTCTTTTTTATCTTCTGCTACTACGACAGGTTCTTCTTTCTTAGGTTCTTCAGCGAGAACCGGCTTAACTTCTTCGTCATCTTTTTTAGGCTCTTCGTCTTTAGGAGCATCTGCTTGGGCCAGAATTTCTTCACTCTTTTCCAAGTCAAGTAAGAGTTCTTCTATTTGACCCTTATGGGCCAGAATACTCTTCTCGATTACCTCTTTATCCGAAGCTTCAAGTATTTTTCTTTCTTCGAGACCCAGAAGGCCATCCTCGATAAAAAGGAGATCAACCACCAGGGCTTCCCGGTCTTTTCTATCCTGGGCCACAATTTCTTTTTTTAGATCTTCTTTTTTGGAATCAATCTGAATTTTAGTCAGCTTTTCTTTTAGCTCTGATTCCTGTTTTTTTAGATCTTCTACAGATAAGTTTTCATTTCGTATTATAGATTCAGGGGCCACCTTGGCGCTGATCTCTTTGAATCTTTTGAATTCTTTTACTTCTTCTTTTACGACTTCAGGTTTGACTTCCTCAACCACTGAAGCAATATGGCGTTCGGCATATTTGGACTCAATCACACTAGGTGACATTGCAAGAATCGATAAAAGCGGCAAAATGGCCAGAGAATGACGATTGAAATGGTACATAAGTAACCCCCCTCAGAGTTATTGTATTTGCCTATGTACTTCCAAGATCCATGCCAAATGGCATCGAATTCATCCCTCGAGAGGATAGGGGCAATAAAACCCTTAAATTCAGGGGGATAAACCTTGCTAAGAAGGGGTTGGTCTTAATAAAATAAATTTTATATCGACTAATACTTTCACAGGCCCAGTTGAAAGTGTTGAAAGATTAGACACTTTTATCCGATGGAGAAGACTCTTATGACCTCAACTTTCAAAAGGCCAAGTCTCTTACTTTCTCTTGTGCCAATCATTTTACTGGTTGGCCTCCTTGCTTTGAATATCAGTATTTTTAAAGATTCGGCCTTGATGGGGCCCAATCAGATTGCACTTTTCATCTCGGCCCTGGTTGCTTCAGCCATTGGTTTATTTCTTTTGAAAGTACCTTATGTTGAAATTGAGAAGAAGGTAATTCATTCCATCGGGTTATCGATGCAGGCAAATCTCATCCTTCTGGTTGTAGGCACTCTAATTGGTCTTTGGATTTTCTCGGGCATTGTACCCGCCATGATTTATTACGGTATTAAACTTTTTAATCCCAGCTGGTTCCTACCACTTACTTGTATCGTATGTGCAGTCGTCTCAATTGCGACAGGCAGTTCTTGGTCTACTGGAGGAACTGTCGGGATTGCATTCATTGGCGTAGGACAAGCATTAAATATTCCAACTCCTATGGTTGCAGGTGCGGTTATCTCAGGTGCCTATTTTGGAGATAAGCTTTCACCTTTATCTGATACGACGAATCTCGCTCCTGCCATGGCGGGCGTAGATCTATTTACTCATATCCGATATCTACTTTACACAACTGCTCCTTCAATGATTCTGGCCTTGATTAGTTTTTCGATCTTGGGTTACTTTTATTCAGGAGATAGTGGTGACGTCTCTCAGGTCAAAATGGTTTTGACAACCCTTGAATCAACATTCAATTTAACTCCCTTTCTCTTTATANNGCTCTGGTCTTTGGCGCTTTGATGGGTGCTGTCTTTGTTTTGATATTTCAACAAGAGCTTCTAAGGAGCATGTTGGGTGAAGAATATGGCATTAGGTCCATCTACGGTAAAATAGTGGAGATTGCCCATTCAGGTTTTAAAATCAAAACTGATAAGGAAATTATAAATTCTCTCCTTACCCGTGGGGGAATGGGAAGCATGCTGAATACTGTTTGGCTTATATTAATGGCCATGATCTTTGGTGGGGTGATGGAAGTGACAGGGATGTTGGAAGAAATTGGAAAAGCCGTTTTGAAGATGGTTCATGGAAGTGCATCTTTGATAGCAGCAACAGTTTCCAGTACAGTCATTGTTAACTTAACCGCATCCGATCAGTACCTTGCCATCGTCCTTCCAGGCAGAATGTTCAAACCGACTTATGAAAAATTTAATCTCGCTCCTCAGAATCTTTCCAGATCACTTGAGGATGGAGGAACTCTGACATCAGTCCTGGTCCCCTGGAACACCTGTGGGGCCTATTTCAGTACGATCTTAGGAGTCTCTACGGCAGCTTATTTACCGTTCTGCTTTTTCAATCTTATTAACCCGTTTATGGCAATATTGATTGCCAGCATAGGTTGGAAAATAGAAATGCTAAACCGTGAACCGCTTTTAGACCAAAATTTAAATGTTGCTTCGGAGCTTGGATAATTCATGCGAAAAAGAAGAAGTGCTACCCGTCAGCCGAAGAAAATAAATTTCAACGTCGATCCCGAGCATTTTTTAAATAGGGATATATCCTGGTTACATTTCAATCGCAGAGTTCTGATGGAGGCTTCGGACAAACGAAATCCTTTACTGGAAAGGTTACGCTTTCTAATCATATTTTCATCCAACCTTGATGAATTTGTGATGAAGCGAGTTGGTTACTTAAAACATCAGATTGCTTCAGGTTTTACTCATAGATCAATTGATGGACAGACAACTGAAGAGCAATTGACCAATATTAGAAAACACATCAATGAAGATCTAGAGCGACAGCGCGGCATTTATCTGGAACTCGTCGCTGAGCTGGAACGTCAAGACATTTACATATATGACTTCGATGACCTGGGTCCGGAGGATCAGGAATACCTTAAAAATTATTTTAAGCGCAAAGTATTTCCGGTACTCACTCCCTTATCTGTAGATCCTGGTCATCCATTTCCTTTCATTTCAAACCTTTCCTATTCATTAGGCATGATTCTCAAAAATCCTCAGAGCGAGACTATCTTATTTTCCCGAGTGAAAATTCCTGAAGTTATTCCTGGTTTGATTCAATTACCAAAAGTTGAAGGTGAAAAGAAATCGAGATTTGTGACTACAGTGACATTGGTTCGATCTAATCTAAATCTTCTCTATCCTGGAATGGATATCCAGCAAACCGTACCTTTTCGCGTCTCACGTAATGCTGATGTTGATCATCGGGAAGATGAAGCTCAGGATTTATTGATCCTCGTCGAAGAAGGTATTAAGGAACGTCGTTTAGCAGAATGTGTGCGACTCGAGATTCACCGGGATACTGATCCCAATATGACCAATTTCTTGAAAGACTCTTTAGAAATAGTGGATGAAGATATCTACCTGATGGATTTTCCAATAGATTTTTCCATTTTAAAAAGTATTGTTGATCTTGATCGTCCTGAACTCAAGTTTAAACCGTGGTCTCCTATTATTCCGAAAGCCTTTTTTGAAAATTCCAACATCTTCAATCTTATCCGACAGGGTGATGTTCTGGTTCATCATCCTTATGAAAGCTTCTCTGGAACTGTGGAGAAGTTTATTTCGTCGGCCGCAGATGATCCGAATGTGCTGACTATTAAAATGACCTTATACCGAACCGGTGATGATTCTTCTTTTATCAGAAACCTTATTAAAGCAGCTGAAAAAGGCAAACAAGTGGTTTGTCTGGTTGAACTAAAAGCACGGTTTGATGAGCAAAGAAACATTGTTTGGGCCCAGAAACTGGAAGATGCCGGTGTTCATGTTGTTTATGGAATTTTAGGACTTAAGACCCATACAAAAACAACTCTCATTATTCGCCAGGAACATGACGGTGAAATCATGAGCTATGCTCACATTGGAACCGGGAACTACCACTCTCAAACTTCCAATTTGTATACAGACTTCGGACTTCTGACTTGTAATAAAAAGATTTGTGAAGAAGTAGGTGAGGTCTTCAATTACTTAACCGGTAGCTCTCTTAAAACTGACTATTCTGAGCTTTTGATTGCACCCATTAATATGAAGTCCAGCTTCATGAATAAGATTCATCAGGAAATAAAAAACAAAAAGGCAGGTAGGCCTGCAAGAATCATCGCTAAGATGAATTCCTTGGAAGATGAAGTTATTTCAGAAGCCTTGTATGAGGCAAGTCAGGCCGGCGTTGAAATTATTCTTATCGTCCGAGGTTTTTGTAGTTTAAAGCCAGGAGTAAAGGATCTTTCAGAAAACATCAAGGTGATCTCCATTATTGGACGATTTCTTGAGCATTCTCGAATTTTCTATTTCGCAGGGGGCTCTGAAGATTATCACGCAGGGGAGTTTTATATCGGCTCTGCGGATTGGATGCATCGAAACTTGCACAATAGGGTTGAGTTAATAACGCCGATACATGAATTGAAGCTCAAAGAGAAGCTTTGGGAGTTTATTGATATCATGCTAAAAGACAATCGCCTGGCCTGGTGCTTGAATGAAGATGGCACTTATACCCAAAAAGTTCCTCAAGAAAGTGAGGAAGAACAAGGTACTCATGCCATCGTTATGAAGAAAACCATTCAACGTGAAAAAGGCGTATCATGAAATTAATTTTTCTAAGACATGGTCTGGCCGAAGGTCATTTCTCCAAAAAGCAGGATGAAGACTTTGAAAGAGAATTGACTGAAGAGGGGATTAGACGTCTTCATAAAACATTCAAGCTCTTTAAAAAGGTTCAATCTAATATTGATGTGATTTTTTCATCACCTTTGGCAAGGGCGATTCAGACCGCGGAGTTATTTTGGAGTTATTATCCGGCTTCAGACCTGGAGATGATGGCCGATCTGGATATTCTGGATGATCCTCGTCACTTAATTGAGTATATTTCATTTCTTCCCACAGATGGACAGTATGCCTTTATAGGGCATGACCCTCATATCACGAAGGTAATAGCCGCTCTACTGGCCTTACACCCAGAGCATGATTTTATGACGATCAAAAAGGGTGGAGTCTGCGTTTTAGAAGGTGGGATGTGGGATGGCTTTACCATGGAATTACTGGTGAGTCCTAAATTCTTAAAGACCATTACCGACTAGTCTTTCAGTATAAGACGTTTCGGAATAAATGACAGCATAGACAAGATGATGCCTTCTTTAAGTCCAACCTTAGGTAGATGGATTTTATCCATTTTTAGTTCTTTCATTAAATGAAGAGTCAACATAATCGCTGGCAGGATAACATCGGCGCGATTTTGATCCAACTCCAGACGACGAATGCGATCCACATAGCTCATGGATGAGATAGTTTCTTCCATATGTTTAATCTCATCAAACATGGCGATCTGAGAAGTGGCCTTGCCCAGAGTCTTTTTTCGGATTTTTCCAATACGACGTAGATTACCACCTGTTCCTATCATGAGATCCAGGTCTTTTAACTTGATATGGTCTTTTATGAAGCTCATGATCTTTGCAAGTTCTTCAGATATTTTTTCCTCAAGCTCTTCTTTATTCTTGTAGCTAAGAAGTCTAACCGTTCCCACGCTAAAGCTATGAGCGGCGAGAACTTGTTCATTTTTTACAATGGTAATCTCGGTACTGCCGCCTCCAATATCCATCAAAACGGCTGCCTTCTTTTTAAGGTTAACCTGACCTTTGACGGCGTTGCAAATTAACTGGGCCTCTACATCGCCTTTGATCGTCTCAATCTCTATACCGGTTGAGTGTGCAATTTTCCTGGCCAGAATCTCTCCATTCTTTGATTCACGCATGGCCGAAGTCGCCATGGCCCGGGTATCTGTAACGTTATATTCTGTGAATAAATGAAAAAGTTTGATAAAAGCTTCTTCGGTCATTTTCATCTTCTCTGGTGAGATGCTACCAGTGTTAAAAACGTCTTCACCTAAGCGTAAAGGCTCCCGGAAGCTCTTAATGACTTCAATTTCATTGCCTCTTTTGCGGGCGATAACCGCTCTGAGAGCATTAGAGCCCAAATCAATGGCAGCAAGTGTTTCTAAGTTCAGGACTTTATTAAGATAGCTTGGCATATGAGTTAATATTACACAGAGTCTGGTGAAAAAACTAATTACAGCTTATTAAGTTTGTATAAAGTTCAGAGGAATAAGTTATGAGATGGAAGAAGCTTTTGGAGCGATACGCTCTTGTGAAAAGACCGACCTTAAAAGTGGTGAATCCCCGGGTTGGAACATCAATCATTCCTCTTGACCAGGGAGATGATCAGATCTTTTTCCAGTACTTAACAAATAAGTTGCACGCCCTTTATTTCGAAGGCTCTGAAGTGCAGCTTACCAGCATAATCCATAAATTGCGGGATAATCAGGGATTTACCATCCAAAAGATGAAGTTTTCTGTGGGTAGGGGAAGAGAGAAGCTAATGCTTCTGCATTTGAAGTTTCCTGACAATGTAGAGATCCGTCGACTTATCAAGCTTACATAAAAAAAGGCCCCTTTCGGGGCCTTTGATTTTTTAAGAAAGTTTTTTCTGAAGATTTGAATTGATCGCTTCGAGGAACTGTTCTGTCGTAAGATACTTATCAGCTGTCACTTTATCACCATGAATACAAGCGGCAAGATCCTTCGTCATTTTACCTTCTTCAACAGTTTGAATACAAACCTGCTCAAGAGTTTCACAGAAATTCTGAAGCTCTTTGTTTCCATCTAGTTTCCCACGGTGATTTAGACCACGAGTCCATGCAAAGATTGAAGCAATTGGATTTGTTGAAGTCGGTTTACCTTGTTGATGTAAACGGAAGTGGCGAGTCACTGTTCCGTGAGCTGCTTCTGCTTCCAGTGTTTTTCCATCTGGAGTCAGAAGTACGGATGTCATAAGACCCAGTGAACCAAATCCCTGAGCAACAGTATCTGATTGGACATCACCATCATAGTTTTTACAGGCCCAAACAAAACCACCAGACCATTTCATACAAGCTGCAACCATATCATCGATCAGACGATGTTCATAAACGATGCCCTTGGCCTCAAATTTTTTCTTATAATTCTTTTCATAGATATCGGCAAAGATGTCTTTAAAACGGCCATCATACTTCTTAAGAATAGTGTTCTTGGTAGAAAGATAAAGCGGCCAGCCTTTGACTAATGCCATGTTAAAACATGACTCAGCAAAACCTCTGATGGATTCCTCAGTGTTGTACATTGATAGAGCGACACCTGGACCCTGGAACTTATAAACTTCCCATTCCTGAGTTTTGCCATCTTCACCGGTGAAACTCATTTTAAGAGTTCCTTTACCTGGAAT
Organism: Bacteriovoracaceae bacterium UBA4096; assembly: GCA_002381945.1. GTDB lineage: Bacteria > Bdellovibrionota > Bacteriovoracia > Bacteriovoracales > Bacteriovoracaceae > Peredibacter. The sequence goes on along the minus strand of DFXY01000003.1, from coordinate 33,125 downwards.
TACTGTGTCAGTAGCACGGTACTGATCACCGAAAGCATGACGGCCAATTACGATTGGCTGAGTCCAGCCAGGAACAAGGCGAGGAATGTTTTTAATGATAATTGGCTCCCGGAAAACCGTTCCATCAAGGATATTCCGGATTGTTCCGTTAGGAGATTTCCACATTTGTTTTAAGTTAAATTCTTCAACCCGCTTCTCATCAGGTGTGATTGTTGCACACTTAATACCGACGTTGTATTTCTTGATAGCTTCAGCAGCTTCAACGGTTACTTTGTCGTCAGTCTTGTCACGATTTTCCATCCCTAAGTCATAATACTTAATATCGACATCGACATAAGGAGTGATGAGTTTATCTTTGATAAAAGACCAGATGATTCTTGTCATTTCATCGCCGTCGAGTTCGACGACAGGATTTTGCACTTTAATTTTGGCCATAACATTCTCCAAGGAACTAGTTGTTGGAAGGACTTATATATTGGGGAAAAAAGGGTCATTTGTCGAGGATGTGCAGCGCGTATATATGTGAAAAAATGAATCAGAGGGCCCCAGGCATGGGTTTGAGGACTTCTAACTCGACTTTGTATCCCTTACCGAGCAGTTCGGTGTAGATCTTGAGCACATTTTCACCATTTGTACTAATTGAGAGGAATTTAAGTGAGGGGTGGTAATAGTACTGTGAATGACCAGAACTAAGAATCTCTTCCCGAATATCGTCAGTCACCTCTTTAATATGGACTATAGAAGAGATCGGATAGAGTTTGTTGGTTGATTTAGTCATGGCAACGGGAATGTGATGATGATCAGATTCAGTTTTAAAATATACATAGAGGTCATCTTTATGAATGACTTCTCCCATTGATAGATCAAAATTATCCTTAGCTACGGCTGCTACATTTTTTAAGAAAACATGCCCTCGACTTAATTTTATAGCGAAGTCTTTTTCAAAAGTAGACTCAACACTTTGAGGGATTCGGTTTATCAGTTGAGCATGAAGCGATGTCTTACCCCTAAATGCCTGAACAGTCCTGTTATGCACAATTTTCTGAGGGGAGTATTTCTGCTGAACATCGGAACTGGAAGCCACTTTCCTTTCTATTCGAAGTGGAGGAGTCTCTTTTTTATCCTCCTGATTGAGAGCATAAAATAAAAAGAGAAGTGGTAAGGCCCAAAATATTCTTTTGAAAAATTTCATAGGGTACTGGCCACAAAAGGTTTTACTTGTATTGATGAAAAGCCAAAGGGGCTCACGGCCCGAACTTGCAAGTAGTAGGTTTGACCCAGATTCATCGACAGGCCTGTAAGTTGATGTCCATAATTTTCAAGACCAATATTAGTCCAATTTTTTACTGAGACGTCGTCAGCTGAAAGACCAATGGCCGCCTGATACTGAAATAGTGAGGCATGGCTAAGTGAATTTGAAAAAGAAAATACCGGAGAAGCCGTAAGAGATTGTGAACCCGGAGTTGTAAGGATCACATCTGTCACTGGATAGGGAAGAGATAATTCATACTGAGACCTGTGCCCACTAATCAGAATTTTCCAGTTTATTAAATCGCCGGTCCCATTACTTGCACTTCCGTCATAAACTTTTAAAGTCCAGTATCCTTCAGAAGATTCTCCATAGAAAGCATTTGAAAGCATAACCGTATCGGCTTCCAGGGAAGAGCCTTCAAGTTTAGAATTAATATTTAGTAGACGACTTTCAGTCCCGCTTGGAGATACCAGGTGAATCGCCAGGTCACCAGGAGAAGGATGATCAGTGGTGATCTGAATTTGGACTGATTCGATAATATAATCATGTCCTACCCAGATTTTTTCTTCTTGGGGGAAGTTACTTTCATCGCTGATGGTTCTTCCAATGAGATCCCCTGAACTATAGTACCAAACACCGGCCTGATTAATGGTCTGTTCAAATTCTCCTAAAGTGGATGAATCATAATTTATGGCCTCTCTTACCGCCTCATCAGCGTCAATCCGGCCAAAACCATACCAATTAGAAAACCAAATATTGGCAGCATTTTTAACCCATTTATAATCGTAGACATACCCGCTAAGTCCAAAACCCCAAGGATGTGAGAGAGTATTAAAAATTGGATCGTAATCAATAATATCGGCCGTAATGGCCAGGATGTGTTTCACATCTCGCCAGGTCAGGTCAGGGTTGGCCTCAAGCATTAGCGCAATNNTGAGAGCCATAATTAAATTTTGTCTGATTAATATCACGATAACTGGCCCCAGCGTTACATCCCTGGATGTCAGAGGTGATCATAGCAGGCTCAATGAGTCCATCCTCGCCCCCCGGAGCTGAGATCCAAATTCCACTTCCAGGTGTTGAATAGCTGGCAGAATATCCTTCTGCATTGACCGCTGCCACAATAACTTTATAGGGAGAAGCAAGATTACTGTGAGCATTTGTATTGGCAGCAGATTTTATAACACAGTCTGGATCAGTGCTGGGAAGGCACACCAGGTAGCTGGCAGCGTATCCGTTACCTGCTGATTGAACATACAATGAACCTTTACCATCTCGTCCATTGTTAATTCCGACAAGAAGCGCTTCTTCTGCAGTTAAGTCTTCTGTGTGAAAGATGGTGTCTGAATACCCATAGCTATAGTTGAAAATGTCAAAGTCACCTGTCATCTGATCAAGGTACTTTGCCAGTCGGGATTCATCAGTCTCAGAAGATGATGGCGAATAAATATAGCGAAACGCCGAGAACTTCGAGGCCGGTGCCACTCCTCTTGAGCCAATTCCGTTCCAGCCTGTGGCGGAGGAAAGTCCAGCAACCGATGTCCCATGGTAATCGCCATTGGAAGGTAAGGGGCTGGTGTTGTGCCAGTAAAGCGAATTATTAAATGAGTAATTGCGATGCTCACTGGCCAGAGTATTATTGATAAGGTCTGGATGATCAATATCAACACCGGTATCTGAAACAGCAATTCTGATCCCTCTGCCTAATATGTTTAACTGCTCATGCACTGGTTTAAGATTGATGTCATGACCAGAATTTCCAGGATATGAACTGAAAGAACTTTGACCGGTATTATCTAAGTGCCAGGCATAAAGGGCGAGGGGATCTTCCTGAGTTTCTGAGCTTCCACCGGTATTCCCACCACCTGTCCCACCAGTGCTGCCAGCTTGTGGACGTGAGACTGTGCCATCGTCTTTCACGCAGCTTATGCATAGGATAAGGATGATTAGTGACAACCCGAACTTCATTTGGAACTCCCATTATGCTATCGGCATTTTGAGGTCCAATCTATAGATGAGATTTATTGGGGAGTTAAGGTGCTTGAGTAAAATGCTCGGTCGTTGGTATCTCAGGCCTTACAACAAAGACATCACAGGGGGCGAATTTAACCATATAGTCAGTAAAGGAACTGTGAAATAACCCTTCAAATCCATGTTTCCCACGAGTGGCAACTACAATCAATGTGGCCTGGATATTTTTCAGAATATCAATGACCTCTTCCTCCGGATGAAAATCTTTAGTGATATGAAATTCAATTTTTCCGGAATAGGCAGCAGGAATAATCTTTCGGGCCTCTTCTTTTAGGAATTTTTTTAATGTCGGGACCATTTCTTCGTATGTCCCATCGTCAGGCGATTCTACCAGACCAAATTCCAGGGGAGTAATATTCTTTTTTACAACATGGATGAAGTGAACGCTTTGAACGTGTGTAAAGTCAAACTTTCGTCCCCATTCATGCAGTGGTCCCAGTAATGTTTCTTCGAGTGGTAGAGCAATAGCAATTTTTTGAGGGCGCATAAGAAACCTCCTGGAAAAGAAACTATCTCATAGCAAGAAGAAGACATGAAGCAGATTAAAACTGAGTGACTAAAAGAGTTATATCACTCGGGGCAAACCTCCACGGCCTGGTTTATGCTAATAACATAAAGATGTGGTTCTCACTACTTCAAGTCGTGCATCATTGGCCCCATGCTTGCTTAATGAATGATTGTCTCGGAGCAGGCAGGAGGTAAAAAGATGACAAAAAAGAATAAGGTGGTTCATCAGACCTTTTCTGATGTCATAGGCCTGACTGTACTTGAATTGATTCTCACGGATCACCTTATCATTAAGGAATGTATTGACGTTCTTACCAATCAACACGCTAAAAAATCCGAAAAATTATCAAAGGCCAGCATTTTTCTGGATGTTCTGTATCTTCATTCACATGCAGAGAAGAAAGCCGTATACGCTCCTTTAAAAACAAATGAAGAGCTACACTTCAATATCCTGGAAGCAGAAATTGAACACAGTATTATTGATAATAAGATCAAAACTTTGAAACGAAAGATACATAACTCAAAGAGCTTAAAGGATGAAGTACAAGCAGAACTGAAAGTGTTAGCTGAAATGGTGAAACTTCATTTGATGGAAGAAGAAAGCGAAATGCTTCCAAAAATGAAAGAAGTGTTACCAGATTATATTCTTGAAGAAATCGGCCGGGATTTCATGAAGCTAAGAAAGTTTACCTTTGAAGAACTAGCGGCCTATCCGGATCTGACTGGAGAACTTATTGAATGGAAAGAATCAATTGAAAAAGACTCAAGAATTTTTTTAAGCAAAATGGACAAAGTAGTGGAGAACATGCAGCACTAGCTACTCATTCTCCCTTTATAACAAGGAGTAGGTTATGGCGACAGTAATGAATCCACGGCGTCCACATCATATGACGAGCCCCAGGACGATGACACAGAAAATTTGTATTGGTATGGGAGTCTTGTTCGTAATTGTAGGATTGGCCGGAATTATAATGCCAGGATTTTTGAATATGCACTTAAGCCTTGCACACAATTTTATCCATCTGGCTTCTGGAGCTCTCGCTTTATGGTTTGGCTACGCGGATAATACACGAAAAGCTTATAATTTCTGTATAGGTTTCGGGGCCCTTTATGGATTATTGGGGATTGCAGGATTTATATTCGGTGAACCAGGTTATCCGGGAGTTGGCCACATGGAAGCCGATGAGAATCTTTTAAGAATCATTCCCAATGCGCTTGAGTTAGGTTCAGCTGATCATACCGTTCATATTCTTATCTCGGCAGTTTTTCTTATTACTGCTTATGCGTTCAGAAGAAGTCGCGCAGAAGCGGGGCACAGAGTAGAGGAAGGGCGTGGACGTTCTAATTTCACCATTCGCAATTCCCGGTCAAATGCAGATCTTCCAAATTCTGAGTCGAGTCTACCAGATGTCGAACTCGGCCGATCTGATGTCAACCGGAAAAGTGACTCCCAGAGACGCTCAGAATTTGAGAGGAGAATATGAGTATAAAAGACAGAACAGAGTCGGTGTGGCAGGATATCAACTTGCCACACTTCGATTCCATAAAAAATAATCAAAAAACTGAAACCTGCATTATCGGCGGTGGAATCACCGGAATATCTGTTGCGTATGAAATGGCCAGAAGAGGCCATAAAGTAGTCTTAGTAGAAGCTTTCAGAATTGGTTCAGGGCAGACAGGAAGAACCACTGCTCATCTTACATGCCAACTAGAAGAGCAGTTTAAAGAACTTAAAAAAATTCATGATGAAAAAACAGTCAGTATCTTTTACGACGCTCATCGGAGTGCAATTGATATCCTTGAAGAGAATGTTAAAAATTTAAAGATTGATTGTGATTTTAAACGGCTTGATGGTTATCTTTTCCAAGGTGAAAATTTTGATAGAAATAAAATGCTGGATGAACTTGAGTCCGCCAGGTCATGTGGGGCCCAGTTAGAATGGGTGGACCGAACTCCTCTATTGAATGAGACACTTCCTGCACTTCGTTTTGAGAATCAAGCTCAATTTAATCCATTAAAATACATTCGCGGACTTGTCGTGGCATTTACTGAATTAGGCGGCATAATCTTTGAAGGGACTCACATCAAGGATATAAGACAAGAGGACAGGGAAAACTGGTTACTCTTAACCGATTCTGATCATCATATTCAAGCAAAAAATTTAATTGTCGCCACCAATACCCCGGTAAATAACAGATTCCATATTCATACACGACAGTTCGCTTATCGTACGTATGCCATGGCCTTTAAAGTATCGGAACCAATCAAAGAATCCTGCTTACTCTGGGATACTGAAGATCCTTATCATTACATACGTTTTGTGGATGATACTTTAGTCGTTGGAGGTGAGGATCATCGGACTGGTCAGGGATCTTCGGCCGATCCATTCCTGAAATTGGAAGAATGGGTACGGAAGAAATTTAATTTTGTGAATGAAGTTGTCTATCGCTGGTCAGGGCAGGTGTTTGAACCAATGGATCAAATTGGATTCATTGGAAAAAATCCAGGTCTTGAAAAGAATGTTTACATCTCAACCGGAGAGTCGGGGATTGGTATGACTTCGGCCGCAATTGCATCAAAAATTATTCCTGATCTCATTGAAGAAACTGAGAATCCTTGGTCCAGAGTGTTTGATCCTTCCCGCCCACCTGTGAATGGTATTAAAGACTTTGTTATGGAGAATTTGAATGTGGCCCGACAGTACACGGATTGGGTTACACCTTCCGACGTCAAGTCGTTGGATGAAATTCCGCTAGATACCGGCAGTTTAATCAGAGAGGGAGTTTCTAAAACTTGCTTTTATCATGATGCCGATCATTTTGAAAAAAAATCTGCTGTTTGTACTCATCTTGGAGGCATCGTTCATTGGAATGATATTGAAAAAACCTGGGACTGTCCTTGTCATGGCAGCAGGTTTAACACTAAGGGAAAAGTGATTGAAGGTCCGGCATTGTCAGATTTAATGGAGAAATAATGGGGTTAACAAAAGATCATTCTCATTATCAAAAACAAACAATAATCGAACAGTTTTTGACAGTCAGGAAAATGACCGAAGAACTAACAAGACCCCTTGTCTACGAGGACTTTGTTATTGCTGTAACAGAAGATACAAGTCCACCTAAATGGCATCTTGCACACACTTCATGGTTCTTTGAGAACTTCGTTTTAAGAAGAATTCGGAAAAGTTATGAACCATACCGTGCCGAGTACAGTTTCCTGTTTAATTCCTATTACAGGAGTTCAGGAAAATATCTCCCGAAAATTAAGCGCAATTCGCTCTCTAGACCCTCCGTCTCTGAAATTATGGATTATCGTCATGCTATTACTCAGGCAGTAGTTGCTCAAGTGGAGGCCCTGGATGAAGTAAGATTTAATGAAATTAGAAGTTGCATTGAGCTAGGTATCAATCATGAGCAACAGCATCAGGAGCTTTTATTGATGGATATCAAGAGGAACTTTTTTGAGAATCCGTTAAGGCCCAAATATAATCCAGAACATTCACATGGGTCCTATGTCTCTGCTGAGATGGTCTGGCAAAACATTCCTTCTGGTATTGTAAAGATTGGTGTTGATAAAAAAACTACCGAATTTGCTTATGATAATGAAAAAGACATTCATAACCAGTGGATTGAATCCTGCATGCTTTCTTCTCACCTTGTCACTAACGATGAGTATGTCGCCTTCATTGAAGAAGGAGGCTATGAAAACCCAATGTTATGGCTGTCAGATGGTTGGGATTTAAAAGAAAAAGAAAATTGGAAACACCCTTTGTATTGGGAAAAAGACGGGCAAAAGTGGTGGACTTTCACTCTTGGTGGCATGATGCCCTTAGACCTCGCAGCACCTGTAGTGCATGTAAGTTATTATGAAGCGATGGCCTTTGCAAAATGGAAGGGCGCAAGACTTCCCACTGAATATGAATGGGAAACAGCTGCCAAAATGGAAAAAAGTGATTGCTCATTTTTAGATCAGGGATATTTTGAGCCCGAACCTGCTTTTGAGGATCATGAATTTTTCTCTCAGATTCATGGATGTCTATGGGAATGGACATCAAGTGCTTACTTACCATATCCCAGATATGAAAAATTCCAGGCAGGACTTTCAGAATATAATGAAAAATTTATGTGCAATCAGTTCGTTTTAAGAGGAGGAAGTTGTGTAACTCCTAAATCACATTACCGGCCAACTTACCGAAACTTCTATTATCCACATATGCGGTGGCAGTACTCCGGCATAAGATTAGCAAAGGATCTTGCATGACTGTAAACAATCGAGTTGTTGAGTTTTTTGATTTAACCATTAAGTCGAACAACATCTTGAAAGAAGTGCTGGTTGGCCTGTCCAAAAGTCAGAAAACCATACCTCCAAAATTTCTTTACGATCAGAAAGGTTCTGATTTATTTGAAAAGATTTGTCTTTTGCCTGAATATTATCCAACCAGAACTGAAAATAAAATTTTAAAAAATAATGCTCATGAAATGGCCGAACTTATTGGACCTGATGCTCTTTTGATAGAACCAGGAAGCGGTAGCGGAGATAAAGTGAGACATCTCTTGCGGAAATTGAAGAATCCCAAAGGATACATCCCAATTGAAATCTCCAGAGAGATTCTATTAAGGATGACTAATGAGTTGGATGATGAATTTTTAGAATTAAACATAATTCCCGTTTGCGCAGATTTTACCGGGGATCTGGAACTTCCATTAACTGTAGATTCCTACTCTGGGAAAAAAGTAATTTTTTTCCCAGGCTCAACCATAGGGAATCTGGTACCGGAAGAGGCCATCCGGAATTTAAAAAAATTTGGAAAATTGATTAGCTCCGGCGGTGGGCTCTTAATTGGAGTTGATCTCAAAAAAGACAGTAAGATTTTTGAACTCGCCTATGATGATCCTGAAGGCGTTACTGCCACTTTTAATCTTAATTTACTTGAACGGCTAAATCGAGAACTTGATGCTTCTTTTGATCCATCTAATTTTTCACATGAAGCTTTTTATAATGAAGAATTAGGAAGAGTGGAAATGCACCTTAAAAGTCAGATAGATCAGCTGGTAAAAGTCAATCAGACTGTCTTTCGTTTTCGTAAAGGGGAGACGATTCATACTGAAAATTCTTATAAGTATTCAGTGGAAGAATTTTGTGAGTTATGTTCCAAGGCAAAATTTGAAATTAAAAGATACTGGAAAGATGAAAATAGTCTCTTCTGCGTTTACTATTTTGAAAAAGAATGAGGACAAACATGAATCCATTGTTTTCTTCACTTTTGCGCTCGAAGGCCACTGAAGACCTAAGGTTTAGGAGACTGGCCTCTCATGGCCCATATGAAGTGCGTTTATATCAAAAAATGTGGAGTGCAAAAGTTTCCATTCAGGGTGAGTTTCATGATGCCTTTAAAGACGGTTGCAGGTTACTGATAGAATATATTGAAGGAAATAATTTCAAAATGGCCAGAATTGGAAGTGTAGCTTCTTTCTTTCAGGTCAACAAAATCTCTACATGGGATATTGGTATCATCTTACCTCAAACATTTACAGCTCTCAATACACCCAAACCGATTAATCGGTTGGTAAGAATTGAAGAGCTGAATCCTGGGAAAGTTGGAGTTCTCCGATATCGTGGTAAAATTTCCGGAGATATTTTCCACCGGAAAGGTGACGAGCTTGCTCGTTGGCTTTTATCCAGGGGATCAAAACCCATTGGACCTCTGAAAGTAGCTATAGATACCGTCATGCCAATAAATTATTTTAAATACAATGAGATTCACATGGAAATTATCTAAGAGGGTCCATGAATTTTATAGGTATAAGAAAAGGCTTACTTAAAAAGAAAAAGGTGATCATTCCCTTAGCTTTCTTTGGTCTATTACTGGCAATCAGGTTGATGGTACAACCCATTATCTATAAGCAGCTTAATACATTCCTAAGTCAGTTTTCACCAGTAATAACTTTTCATATTGAAGATCTGGATATTAACCTTTTACGTGGCGCTTATAGTTTTGAATCTGTAACTGGCAAATTAAAGGAAAATAACCATCAGTTTCTTACTATAGAAAAGGTAGATACTTCCATAGCTTGGCGAGAAATTTTCAAAGGTAAAATTGTTACTGATATTGTGGTCACCAGTTTAAATCTTTCCTATTCTAAGGAACTAAAAGAGGCCCTCGCTAAAACTCCTAAGAAAGAAGACGCCAAAGAGGCAAAGGATAAACTCTTCCCGGTTGAGGTCGTCAGGTTAGATATTAAAAACAGTATCTTGAAAATGGATAATTTTCCGGCATTCACAAAAATTGAAGGACGGATCACTAATCTTCTGGCAGATAAGAAAAACCCATTATCTTTTTTAAACTTAAAAGCTACCGCCTTTGGTCATTCTGTTTTAAAGATTGCGGGTCATCTGAAAACTTTGGAAGAACCAATAGCATGGAGTATCGATACTGAACTTCAGGGCTTTGATCTAACAGCAGCCAACCAATTTTTAAAAGAAAAAGTACCCTTGACTTTCACCAAAGGAAAGTTGGACGTCTATGCAGAAGCAAAGTCAGAGGAAGGGGTAATTGAGGGCTACGTTAAACCATTTATGAAGAATGTAGATATCATGAAGGCCGAAGAAAATTTAAAAGGTGCTAAGCATTGGTTTATTGAGGTCATTGCAGCAGTTGGGAACCTGCTACTTAGGACTTCTGATAAAAAAAGTGTAGCGACGCTTATACCCTTCACAATGGATAAATCTGGTGTTCATGTAGATAAAGGTGAAGCACTTTCAAAGGCCATTCAACACGGTTTTGAGCAGAAGCTTAATCCTGGTATAGAGGACCGCTTAAAACTCGAATAGGAGTGACTAATGTTCAAAGTATTATGCCTGATTAGTTCTATCTTTCTGATAAGTTGTAGTTCTAAAGATCCTAAGGAAATGACTTCTAAAGAAAAGACTCCAGTTCAGCCGAAAGAAACAATCAGCATGGAAAGTAAGCTGCTGGCCAATGAGCAAGAAAGTAATCTGGTTACTGAAATCAAATTTGATCGTCAAAAGGCGAATATTTCTGGAAAGGCACGGGAGCAGTTAAAAGATCTTCATCGGAAAGCTTCTAAGAAAGGAAAGATCGAAGAGATTAAAGTCATTTCATGGGGAGATCAGGAATACCCATCGGTTCATGAAAAAAAACTTTCTGAGGTACAGGTAAAGCTGGTTGAAGAGAGGAATGCCACATTAGAAAACTATTTAAAGACAATTGAGATGGACGCTGAAATTGAAACTATCAGTATGGCCGAAAGGCCTTCAACACTAGCTAAATGGTTCTCTTCAGATGATGCCAGAATAAAAAAATCACTTGAGACAGCTGGGATACCGAACACCGATACGACAGTTAAGGTGCCAGGGAAGGCGTCGAAATCCATTGTGATTTTCATCATGGAAGAAGAATAGGTCTTATGGCCGGGAAAGGGACCCTGCGGGGTCCCTTCTTTTATTAATTATGAAAGTAACTAATTGTAAATTTCTTAAAATCTTTAAGGTTAACGCCATCGTGCTTTATCCGTTTGTACTCTATTGTGACTCATGTCCGGATACAAATATTGTCATGCACGAATCCATTCATCTTAAGCAAATTAAGCGAGATGGTGTTATTCGATTCTATACAAGATATTTAGTTGAATACTTCAAAGGACGTCAAAGTGGTATGACTCATTATCAGGCATACCGTAATATCTCCTATGAGAAAGAAGCTTATGATTCAGCACGTGCAACTTGACTGAAATCTTAAGCGGTTCATTATATAATCAGCAGGAGGTCCTATGGGACTGATGAAAATTCATGATGTCATTTCCTTTTCTGAAAGATACTGGACTTCTGACTATCAGGAACTTTTTCCTTCTGAACTACAAAATATTTTGATTAACCTTCATGAAAAGTTTAATTCACGTAGATTAAAACTTTTAGAAGAAAGGCAGAAGCGACAAAAGAGTTACGATAGTGGTCTTTTGCCTGAGTTTTTAAATCCTCAATCTGAAGCCGTCACAACAAACTGGAAAGTTGCAACAATACCTCAAGAGCTACTCTGTCGACGGGTCGAAATTACAGGACCAGTTAATTCGGCCAAGATGGTGATAAACATGTTAAGCCGCAACGAGGATGGGCATAGGGCCGATATGGCCATGCTGGATTTTGAAGACTCAATGAAACCAAGCTTTGAGAACATTCTTAAGGGATATAAAAATGTAATAGGTGCAGTGGCAGGAAATTTGACGACTTTTGTGGGGGATAAGAAATATCAGCTTAATCCGCATGATAAAGCTTACGTTATGGTTAGAGTGCGAGGGCTTCATCTCAGAGAAACGAATTTCAGAGTTCATGGAGAAGAGATATCAGGGGGGCTTCTCGATTTTGTCACTTGTTTTTATCATACTGCTCGTTTGTATCAAGAGCAAAAGCTCACTCCGAAGTATTATGTTCCTAAATGCGAACACTATCTTGAGGCACGCTGGTGGAACGATCTATTTACGGAAATGGAAAAGCTCATGGGTTATGAGAAACCATTCCTCAGAGTAACTTTTTTAATTGAAACATTACCGGCCACTTTTCAGGTTGAAGAAATTCTTTATGAAATCAGAGATCATGCTGCTGGTCTTAATGTCGGACGCTGGGACAAAATATTCAGCGATATTAAAATACTTAAGAATCATCCGGATCGAATCATGGCCGACAGAGGCTCGATTACGATGACCATGCCTTGGATGGAAAACTATGCCAAACGCGTGATTAAAATCTGTCATGACAGAGGAGCGTTTGCGATGGGAGGAATGGCCGCCTACACACCGGGAAAAACCAAAGAACTTAGACTAGAACAAACGAAGAAAGTTCTGGAAGATAAAAATCGTGAACGTGAATGGGGGCATGATGGATGTTGGGTTTCTCATCCTTACTTCATCGGGGTCGCGATGGAGGCGATGAATTTTGTGAATCAACTTCATAATAAAACTTCCTTTGATAAATATGCAGATATACTCCCAAAAGGCACTGGTCCTCATACCCTGAGAGGACTACGAACAAATATAAGAGTGGGCATTGCCTATATGAATGGTTGGCAAAAAGACATCGGTTGTGTTGCTTTTGATAATCTGATGGAGGATCTCGCCACTCTTGAAATTTCCCGTGCTCAAACATGGCAGTGGCTTCACCATAAGTTACATTTGGATGATGGGACCATTGTCACCAAGGGCCTGATTACTCAGATTTTCCAGGAAGAATTTCAAAACATTCTGCTTGAAATGAAAAATGAGGTCCCTGAAAAATTTCACCGACAACTGGAAGTTGATCTTGATCATGCTAAAACGGCTGCTCTAAAGCTCTTTACTCAGGACGATTTGCAAGATTTCCTCTCGCTTGTTTCTGAATCTGTTTAATCTTCGGAAAGGATGTTGAACATGGAAATAAATTTATCTAGGTCCCGTGAACTGAAAGCACGTTGGGTTTCTGATCCCAGATGGAGAAATATCAAGCGTGATTACTCTGCCGAAGACGTTATAAAGCTCCGGGGTTCGATAAACATTCAATACACACTGGCAGAGTTAGGAGCACAGAGACTTTGGGAACTGATGCAAAGAGAAGATTATGTTCATGCTTTAGGGGCATTAACCGGAAATCAGGCCGTTCAGCAAGTCAGGGCCGGTCTCGAAGCGATATACTTAAGTGGCTGGCAAGTGGCCGCTGATGCGAACTTATCTGGCAATATGTATCCCGATCAAAGTCTATATCCCTCGAATTCCGTTCCTAATGTTGTTCAGAAAATAAATCGCGCTTTGATACGTGCCGATCAGATTGAATGTGTAGAAGGAAAAAGAGGTCGTCATTGGCTGGCACCGATTATTGCCGATGCGGAAGCTGGTTTTGGTGGCCCTTTAAATTCTTTTGAACTCATGAAAAGCATGATTGAGGCTGGGGCCGCTGGTGTGCATTTTGAAGATCAACTGGCATCAGAAAAAAAATGTGGTCATCTTGGTGGTAAGGTTCTGATACCTACTGCACAGTTTATCCGTACTTTAACTGCTGCTCGGTTGGCGGCCGATGTTCTGGATGTTCAAACGATTATCATTGCCAGGACTGATGCTCAAGGAGCCGAACTTTTGACTAGTGATATAGATGAAAGGGATCGAGAATTTATGACCGGAGAAAGAACGACTGAAGGATTCTTCAAAATTAAATCAGGTATTAATTCAGCTATCGCCAGGGGCCTCGCTTATGCGCCTTACGCTGATCTGGTATGGTGTGAAACTTCTTCACCTGACCTTAAGCAAGCACGACAGTTTGCTGAGGCAATTCGTTCTGAATTCCCCGATAAGCTGCTGGCCTACAACTGTTCTCCATCATTTAATTGGAAGAAGAACTTAAGTGATAGCGAGATAGCTAGCTTCCAAAGAGAGCTCGGTGCAATGGGATATAAATTTCAGTTTGTCACTCTGGCCGGTTTTCATGCTTTAAACCATAGCATGTATGAATTGGCCTTGGATTATAAGGAAAGAGGGATGAGTGCTTATTCAAAACTTCAGGAACAAGAATTTTTAAGTGAAAAATACGGTTATACGGCAACTAAACATCAAAGAGAGGTCGGGACTGGCTATTTTGATGAGGTTAGTTCAGTTATATCCGGAGGCTGTTCTTCGACTTTGGCCTATGAAGGATCTACTGAGAGGGCGCAATTTCAGCACCCTCATTAAGCTTAAAGACTATTTAAGTATTTTAGGGTTCTTGGCACTAAAGAAAGATCTCTTTTTGCCGCAATAATGAGCTTAACTAATTGGGCCTGTTTGATTTTCGCGGTTTTAAGCTTTTCACAGCCAAGGCTTTCCATTGGATCTGTGATTTTAAAAATTGAAATGTGTTGAGGCCACAAATTCGTTTCACGATTACTTCCACCTGCACAAAGTGGGATCAAGTGATCTATTTTATAATCAGATCGATTATTCAATTTAAGACGATAACCATTATGACGATATTCTCTGAAGACATCATCCTTTAACATTGGATCTACTTCTCGATTACAGTAAGCAATTTTTTCAGGATATCGATAGGAATCAGGTCGGTCACATAAGGCACCTGGAGTCAGTGAAGTATCTGGACCTTGAGGAAATTCAGCTTTGAAAACTGGTGCTGCCAAAAGTGAACTTGAGATCAGTAGTAGTCCAAGGAATAATTGCTTCATGGAAGGCCCTCTCTATTGATGTGCAGCATTGATACATTGAGAGAGAGGATGGTGTCAAGCCAGGCTAATGATTCGTATAAGATTTACTTATAGGATAAACTGCGGAATTTTCGTTAGTGATAGGGCAAAAAAACGATAAAATTTGTACCATTAACTGCATCACTAGTGACTCTCACACTGCCGCCCATCGCTTCGGCCAGACCTCGCACCAGAGTAAGGCCTAGGCCCCATCCTTGTTTGCCACTGGCATGACCCGTTTTGGAACGTTCAAAAGGATTAAACAGAAGAGGCAAATCATCGGGAGGAATTGGCCTGCCGGTATTATGCACAGTAAGGATGACCCCTTTTGTTTCAGGGGAGAGAGTGATGGTTATTGGATTTGTATCATGGCCGTACTTGACAGCATTCTGGCAGAGATTTTCTAGTATCCTGCGGATGTATTTTTTACTCCATCGTCCGATTAGAGTAGGCGGCATGATTGTTTGAAAACGTGGTCCATGGATACCCACAAGCTCATTTACTGTTTCACGTATACACTCACATATATCTGCTTCTTCAAACTCGACAGGAAGGGTCTTACCTGCTCGGATTTTATTGGCATCAAGTAAATCTCTTACCATATGCTCAATTCTCGTCATATTAAATAGGATTTTTTCTGAAAATTTATCAAAGGCTTCGCTGTCATCTTTTTTTCGGATGAGGAGCTCCGTAGACATACGCATGGCCGTGAGTGGTGTTTGTAGATCATGAGTCAAGGCCGAAACAAAAGTTTCCCGGAGCTCCTTTTCGTTTTCCAATGACTTTACAGCGTTCTCTGCTTCAAGTTTCGCCAGTATCAAGTTGTTCACAAGCTTGCGGGCGATGAATCCAGAGATTGCGAAAATTAAAAGACGTAAATAGTCCTGAGGGAAGATGACCTCGAAGCGTTCATAAGGATGAACAAAGTAGTATTGAGAAGCCATCAGGGACATTAAAACTGCCGAAATGCCGTCTCCGTACATGCTGGCAAAGATGATGGCGAGGTAATAAACCAAGAAAGGAGCAGGAGTGATGTACTCCCAGAGAGCTTTTTGAATAAGTGTTGCAGCGACAACTATAATAAAGGAGAGTAAGTATTTATAAAATCTGTGCTGCTTGAATTCTCTCAGTTTCATTCTCTTCATGTGAGAAAGTATAGTATTAAGAGATTGCGAAGGACAGAAACCATGCATTTAACGCAACACCTACGGAGGGTGTAGGAACTGAGAGATTTTCATCCAGCCATTCATCAAGCGCGGCTTAAGGATCATTGTCGTTAGAACTCTGAAGAAAAAAATTGTCTGATACATTCTCATGAGCAAGCTCCTTTTTATTGCCTTGTCATGACTTTATAAAAAGAATGTTGATTCTTTGTGGATCTTAATGATGGTAAATATTGCCTTAGATCTTATGCAACAAAACGCGAAGGCATGCGCCATTAATTTTTTCCTGGTTCAAGAGATTTACCATCTCGACCTGCCCACCATGAACTTGTGCAATCGTTTTCATGATGACTGATCCAAGCCCAAGTGAGAAATCATCTGGATCTTTTTCTTTCCGTTGACGTCTTTCTCTGCGTTTCCCAAATGCCAGAATGGACTCTTCTGAAAGGCCAGGCCCGTCATCCATAATTAATATTTCTACCTGATCTCTAAGATTGTTAATTTTGACGGTAATGGAATTTACAGCATAGCGAGCGGCATTATCAAAGGCATTTCTAAATAGGCGCGTAATTAAATGGCTATCACCCAGAATTACAGGAGTGGCCACGTCATCCTGGATAAGCCTCCAGTTAAGTGTTTGACCTGATGCGATCTGGCGTGAAAGCACTTCCGTTTCTAATAATGAATTTAGATTAATTTTTTCTGTAGTTGTTTTGTAGTGTGGGCCATCAATAGTGGCAATAAGTGTTAGTTTATCTAATAAATCTTTAAAATAGCGGATATCAGTACCAACCATAGAAAAGATTTCGCTCCTTTCTTCTGCACTCAATAGATCATGGTGTTCTTTCAAAGTCTCGAAAGCAGTACTTAAGCTTGTTAGAGGAGTTCTTAAGTCATGACCTAACTCTTGTAATAGATTGGAACGGGAAACTTCGGTATCTCTCAGTCTCATAACTAAACGTTCAATCTCATCGGCCATGCGGTTAAAATCCAAAATCAAGTTTCCAAATTCATCAAAGCGCTTTATTTCGAAACGGGCCTTTAAGTCACCTGCTCCGAGCTTTGATAATACTTTCCTGGCTTCGCCTGATTTACGCCGGAGATAATAGAAACTAATTGAAAGCGCTAAAAATACTGCCAGGGCCGCAGTCGTAAATGTATGGGTACCTTGAATGATGAGATAGGGGCCTTGAAATAGAGTCCTTTCATTATACGAAATAAGGTATGTCACTGGTGTTGTATCAAGTTTAACCACAAAGGTTTTAGGCTCAAGAAGAAACGTTTGTTCATTTGATTGAATGCCATGAATTTTTTTTGGCTTTTTTAATTTCTTCCATTCAATGGGAAGAGGTTGACTGGTGGTCGTAGATAGGATTGTTCCTTTCTGGCTCACTAGCCATAATGAAGGCTTGGGCCGATGGTCATCTTTAGAAGTTCCTAAATTCGGACCGAATTCTGTAAGTTTCAGAAGATTGTAAGTGTCTCCTTTGACTTCAGGAGGGGCATTTACTTTATTGACGTTAATCTTAGATACTGGCTGATAGTTATTTCGCTTTTCAATAACGCGGGCGACATACATGAAGTAGCCGTATCGATATTCTTCTACTGCCATATCGGAAATTCGAACAAGACTGTAAAGGGAAATTAAGCTTAGGGTGAGTGCTCCTATTACGCTTATGAAGAAAAGCTTAAAGTAAAAGAGCGACTTCATTTATGTTTTCCACTCGAGGCGATAACCTAGCCCATAAACGGAGGATATCTGAAGTGATTGTCCTGCAATATCACGAATTTTCCTTCTTAAATGGCTCATGTGAGAATCTACAGTGCGGTCATAAAGATCAGCATTGTCATAAAGAGTTGAGAGAATGTTTTCTCTTGTTACGATATCACCTGATCGTCTTGCAAGGAGCATGAGAATATCCAGTTCTTTTCGGCCAAGAGAGATCATCTCTCCCATCAGCGTAACCACACGTTTGGCAGGATCGATGGATAGTTCTCCGAATTTTATAGTTTGCATGTGGGGAGCGATACGTTTCACAAATTTACTGACTCGGACTTTAAGCTCTTCAAGTCCAAATGGCTTACGAAGGTAATCATCAGCACCGTTTTTAATACCTTTAACCACTGTCGCCTCATCAGTACGAGCACTCAAAAATACAATTGGTACTTCATTACCGGCTTCCCGAACTTTTTGGCAAAGATCAAGACCACTCCCATCTGGCAAGCCGATGTCCATAAGTAGCAAATCAAAATGCTCAGAGTTGATTTTGCTCCAGGCTTCCTGGAAAGTGGTGGCATTTTCTGTTTCATAACCACTTAACTTGAGATTAAGTTTTAAAATTTTTGTGATTTGTGGATCATCTTCAATGATAAGAATTTTTGACATAGATTTCCTCGTAGTTCGAATATTACTCTAAAGAACAAATTAATAAATAGAAATAAAACCGGAGATTCACTGTCAGAGAAAAGCGACTAATTCTTTTTTTCATAGAGGCGCTGGAAAAAACTCTGACAATTGTTGCTAAGTTGATCACGATTGTTTGCAAGACAAGCTATGAAATATCCATGGTCTTCACGTGGATGACCACATCCCATGGATTGCATTTCCCGGAAACATCCTCGGGAAAGAGTCAAGCTCTCAGTTGAAGGTTGAATACCCTGACCGGGTTTGTGTTCCATGTCTCCATAACTATTTATTGAAATAAGAATACCAACAACTATTACTCTGATTTTCATAAAAATTCCTTTCCGATTTCACCAACCAAATCCCCCAAAGCATAAGGGACTGAATAATCACGACTACTAGACCAGGATGAGTCATGGATGAAACCCAATTTGTGCATCCATTCATGAAAAAGATTATGAGCAACACCTGCAGCCGTATAAATATTAAAATATTTTGTGTTCACCCAGATTCGATTGGAAGAAGCGTAGGTATACCCAACGACATTGGTAGCAGCATAATAAAGCTCTACCTCGGCTTCCATAGTATTATTTTTTGCGGGAAGAAGCCTTTCGGCCCCATCGAGTATGATCTGATAGATTTGAGCATTGCTGTAACCGCCATTGTCTACAAACGTTTTTTTTCCGTTATAAGTATGATTTAATACTTTGCTTCGAAATTCTTCTGTGGCTACCACCATTTTAATGATCTCAATGGCCTCTTCCATTTTCTCTTGTTGTTCTGATGTGAAGTTAACGAAATGAATTCTTGCATCAAAGGTCAATGCTTCATTTGGGATAGGATCTTGATCGCTATGATCCCCGTAGATATTGTCAGTGAGCTTGACGGAAGTGTTGTCGCTATTGTTGCGATTTGATTGGTTACATGAAGCCGTTAGAAAGGTCATTAAGACCAAAATTAATGTCATCTTCTTCATGGCATGCATGTTGCCATGAAGGAATTTAGTTCTAAATCGAGGTAAATGTTTCCTGAGATTAAATCAATCAGATAAATAACTATGGATTATTCTGTTGAATAGAAAAGTTAGTGATTGATTCCACACTATTTAAAGATTTGAATGTAGAAAATTTAAGAGTTTTCTGTGAGTGCTTCTTTTATAGCATGATTCTCAAGATTTTTATGAGAGCGTTCCAAAGTATATATATTAAAAGCATGCCTGATTACTGGTTGGGCCACATTACGAACCGGGCAACCTCCCGGTGTTTCACCTCTCTCAACACCACCATGGGCGTGACCATGAAAGGCAATATCGGCTTTCCCATAATCTATTGCTTCAGCTAGATAATAACTGCCTAAAAACGGATAGATTTCTTTCTTTTCGCCCATCAAAGTTTGAGCAGTGGGGGAATAGTGGAGTAGGACAATTTTATAATCAGCTTCCATTTCCTTAATCGTATTTTCTAATTCACGCGCCTGACTTTTTGAATGGCGCATGAATGACTTCATTTCTTGCTCTCCAAAATCTGAACCACAGGCACCGACAAATCCACCTCCAAAACCTTTTGCTCCAGCGATGCCAACCCTGTAATCATTAATGCTAAGAATGATTGAATTTCTTTCAAGTACGATTACTCCCGCTTCCATTAAAATGTTTGTGACTTGTTCCACTTGATCTACATGGTAGTCATGATTGCCTAATACCGCGACCACAGGAATGGGACATTTTCGTAAGTCTTCGGCAAGGACTTTCATTTCTTCAGGATGACCGGTTTGAGTCAAATCTCCTGCAAGTAACATCACATCGGCCTTATCTTTGAGATTGATAAAATGCTGACAAAATCTATTATGAGATTTTCGGTCAAAGTGTACGTCTCCAGCCGCAGCTATCCGAATCATTTGATGGCCTCACTGCCTTCAGGAGCCTTTAGTTCTCTTACACTTACGAGATTTTTAAATTCATGTCCTGGTGCCATCTCAGTGATAACCTGGTTTAAAGCTTCCATTTGTTCTTCTGTAAAAACCTCGCCCTTTGCAACGATAACCTCATCTGACACCATAATTTTCACATCATGTTCTGCAATCCTTTCATCCGTGGTGAGGGCCTCCATTATACGACCCTTAATGTATATAGGAGAATCCATACCATCCTCAGATGTCTCGGGCATCTCTTGAGTATCTTTACGATAAGGATGGACAACCGCCTCTGGTATATAAGTCGCAGTATCAAAGACTGAACGGTACAGTCGTTGGATCACATCATTAGGTATCGCAATATCATTTGATTGTCCGTAAATGAGCAAGGAAAGAATTCGTCTTGGTGCATGTCTGGCCCTTCTAAGAAGGTATTCCCATTCGATATTTCCCTGCTTAAGAACAGCAAGAGCATCATGCCAATGGTGAGGGTTGTGTTCCTGGTGTGCGGCCGCCTTGATAACAATAAAATCTTCAGGGCTAATTGCATTCACAAATTTTCCCAGATAGGGCACTCGTCTGACATGGGATCGAACTTCTTCATCAAAGTAGATGTCTCCGCTGGATTTAAAAATAACATCAACTAATATATTTTCCCGCCATGCCTTAAAAAGCCAAAACGGATCACGCTTTTGTGAGGTAAAGCCTTTCGCTTCTAAAACATTTAAAACTTTATCAGCGTCATCTGGTCTTACAAAAAGATCAATGTCATGAGTAATTCTTGGTCGACCTAAACTCTTGGCGGCAAATCCTCCTATCAGAGCATAGGGAATATTACTGACCTCCAATATTTCTATTGCCTCAAACAAAATCTTCTCCAGGCTAGGCAGATCAGTCAGGTTATGATCGTAGTAGTCACGTTCGCACTGCTCCTTTTCTTCTGCATGGCTTAAGATTTTTTTATTATCCATTGGGCCCCCCTTACACCGTGTCTTCAAAAGGCAGGCCAAGATTAAGAGTGTTATTTTGAAGTTTCTTGAGGCAATTTGACCCAAGAGATGGTCAAAGATTCAGTTACTGTAATAATGTAAGAATATGTAAAATTCCAATTTAGATGGAGGTCTTATGAATAATGTTATGGCCTATGCAGCTTTTGATCCTAAGAAACCACTTGGACCTTTTACTATTAGTCGACGGGAGCCTGGGGTCCATGATGTTCAGATCGATATAAAATACTGTGGTGTCTGCCACTCAGATGTTCATCAGGCAAGGGATGAATGGGGAGGATCTATATTTCCTATGGTTCCTGGACATGAAATTGTAGGAGTAGTCAGCAAGGCAGGCCATGCTGTTAAAAAATATAAAGTAGGAGATAAGGTTGGAGTTGGCTGCCTGGTGGATTCTTGCAGAACATGCTCTTCCTGTAAGGAAGGGCTTGAACAGTATTGTGAAAACGGTAGTGTTCCTACATATAACGGATTGGAAAAAGATGGAAAAACCCCAACCTTTGGAGGGTATTCCACTCATGTTATTGTCCACGAAGATTTTGTTTTGAAAATTCCAGAAAATTTACCACTGGATGCAGCTGCTCCTCTTCTTTGTGCGGGCATCACAACTTATTCTCCACTAAAACACTGGAAGGCCGGACCTGGAAAGAAGGTCGGTGTCATTGGACTGGGAGGCTTAGGCCATATGGCAGTTAAAATTGGCCATGCACTTGGAGCTGAGATTACTGTTTTTAGTCATTCTGAAAGAAAGCGAGAAGACGCCATGAGGTTTGGTGCCCGGAACTTCGTCGTGACAAAAAATCAGAATGAAATGGAAGCGCTCACAAATACCCTGGATTTAATCATCAATACGGTTTCAGTCGAACTAGATTGGAATTTATATCTGGGGTTATTGAAGCGGGATAGTTCTATGGTGATTTTGGGAGTACCAAGTAAGGCCCCTGAAGTTTCCGCATTTGGTCTGATTGCCGGAAGAAAAAGTCTGGCAGGTTCTTTGATTGGAGGTATCGCTGAAACTCAGGAAATGCTGGATTTCTGTGGAAGGAACAATATTGTTTCTGACATCGAGAGGATGGCCATTCAGGACATCAATAATGCCTATGAAAGAATGGTTAAGGGGGATGTAAGATACCGTTTCGTTATAGATATCGAGAGCTTAAAACCGAAGGACTCCTTTAGTCAGAATTAAGATGGAGTTTCTTTAAGTTTTTTGGGATTTTACCCGACAAGTGGGGCATGAAATTCGCATACTCACATCTCATGGCCTTACTCATTATAGGGCAAACTGGTTTAGCTTTTGCTTCAGAAGTTGATTGTGATCCTGCTTTGGCCATACCAGTGGCGGCGGGTGAGCTCTTAGGTACGTTAAAAAGTGTCAGTGAGGGCCTTTATAAAGATATAGCGACCCTCAAGGTGAATCATGATGGAGAAGGTAAACTTTCTGTTTTCTTTGAAAAAGGTGTCCCAAAAATATTAAAGCTTACCTATAAAAATGGAAATGGCACTGTTGTTAAGCAAATTACTTTTGATGAGCTGGCAAAAGGTAATCCGCTAATCTACGAAAACACTGATAAACCGGGCAAGGCCATCATGCTGGAAAAAGGTCCCGATTTCAAAGAAGGTAATTACGACTTTAAGTTAAAAGTCAGATCAAAGCTTTCTCCTGAGCAATTTCAAACTTACCCTTTAAATTTTGATCCTGATGTCAATTCACCCAAAGTGACTCATAATAAGAAGACATTCAATAAAATGATCATCTCTCCCGGAGTCAGCATGTTTAGCTGGGACGGAACATTTAAAAACGTCGAATTTAAAAATTAAAAACTGCCCCCTTATATTGGTGTTAATTTCCTTGAAAGCAGTATTTCATTATAAAAATACATAAATATATCCAAGTGATCTTTCAGCCTCTCTGGATCCTTGGTTGTGCACCAGGTTTTTCGTATCAGCCGATTCACATTTGCTCGCAAAATGGCACAGGTATGGTTCACGATGAACAGCGGATCAAAATGAACTTTTTTAAGTTCACCTTGTCCTGCGATGCAGGCCCGTTCACTTTTAAAGGTCAGATGTTTCGCTTTCGGCAAATAGGCCGACACAAATCCCGGATAGCGTTGATGTTCATCGGATTTTACCACCACTTCGGCGGATACAATCGGTGAAATAATTTGAAACACCCTTGTGAGTCCATTGAAGTGCTCATCATTTCGATGGCCATATTTTTTAACTGCAAGTTTTGAAAGATGCCCAAACGCCGGAATTTGCGAGACTTCAAGCGCCAAAATTCTCCGGCGATCCTCATCCACCGCAACCGTTACACTGAGAGGTTTTAGTTTTGAATTTTCTTTCGTGATGAGATCATCAAGCTGCATATTGTGAATTCGACCTTTAAATTGTTCCAGTTTCTTTTGATTAATCTTTCGGCAACGTAGGGCAAGGTACGGCAGTTTTCTTTCAACCGTCTTTTTATCGACTCCAAGAAAATGGGCCGATCTCCGCATTGAAACACCAGATGCCAGTAGTTTCAAAAGAGGGAAATTAATTCTTCGTCGCTTTTGACAATAGGTCGCTGAAAAGGTGGCATTTGAGAAGCGAGTTCTGCAAGTTTTACAACGAAAACGTTGAATGTATTTTGAGTCTTCCTTGCGACGAAAAGATCCATCACGAATGAAATTTTTGGGAAATGCGCAGTTGGGGTTAGGGCAATTTTTATTCATGCCCAGATAGTGCAAAAAGAGATCCTACTTATAAAATCGTAACCGCTCGAAGTTAAAAGTGTGTGACGCATTCAGAAAAATAAATGACCTACCCAGAGTAGTCAAAAATTCTTTTTTCAACACCAATTAAGTAGGGCAGTTTATAAAAATTAACGACTATATTCGACAGTAAAACTCGCTTTCGCCAATGATTCCGCATCCAGACTTTCTTTTAGTACGGTTCCTGAAGTTTTTGGATTGATGTTCATCTTCTCGGATTTTAAAGCATAGACCGTAAAGACGTAACGATGTGCCTTATCACCTGTAGGAGGACAGGCCCCGCCGTAACCAATCTGACCATAGTCCGTTTTACCTTCAATTACGCCTGATGGGAGTCGATGATCATTGGAAGCACCTTCTTCAAGTCTGTTTATATTTGCAGGGATATTAACCACAGTCCAATGCCACCAGCCATGACCTGTTGGGGCATCCGGATCAAAAACAGTTACGGCGAAACTTTTTGTTTCAGACGGGGCCCCAGACCATTCAAGTGCAGGTGAGATATTTTCCCCACTACATCCGGAATCATTGAATACGTATTTGTTCGGCAAAGGCTTTTTTGGGTCAAAGGAAGAAGTTTTTAAAGTGAATATAGTTCCCATAAGACTCCTTTTTAGTTTAAATCATTTAATGATTGTTAAATGTTTAAATCAAGCCGTGGAGTATTTATGGACCCAAAGAGTAGGCCTTCATTAGAACAGATTCAGAATGTTTTTATGAAAGATCAGCTTCCTGAATCATTTGGTATCGAGATCCAGGAAGTAGGTGAGGATTTTGTTATAGGAGTACTAACTGTTGACTCCAGACATCTGCGGCCGGGAAATATCATGAACGGAGGCGTTTCATTAGTCCTTATTGAAACGATGGGCAGTATTAGCTCCTGTTTATATATTGATCTCGCCAAACAAAATTCTTTCGGCATTCAAGTAAATGCTAATCATATTTCAATCGCGCTTCCGGGGGATAAGCTGACGGCACGATCAAAGGCCATACACATTGGCAAAACGACCCAGATTTGGGACGTGGATATTTCAAATCAAAAAGGGAAGCTGGTTTCTTCTGGAAGGATCACAATGCTGGTAACAGATCGTTCTAAGAAATAAAAGGCCTCTCCGGAGAGAGGCCCCTATAAGAATTACTTCTTCTCTTCCTGAGCTTGTTTTAAATTCATTCTTCTCTGCTCAGCTGGCCTTCTTTGAGCAGGATCACCAATCCAACGAATCTTATTCACAATAGACTCACCTGCATCTGCGGTATTGAACTGATTACCAAAATTTAGTACGGAAGTGTTCGCGGTCTTTTTACCATTTAGAAAATCCATCGTCTCTTTACCATAAGTAATTCTTGCAGCATCGGCCGACATATTACCTGTGAGAACACGGTGCGCGAGGTTCAGAGATAGAATATTCATGGCCTCATTATCGGCAAATGAGGACATTTCACCTCTTGTTCGGTTAAGGACAACTGATCCATTGTAATTCCAAACATCGTCAACCTTTCCGACTGGAGCTTTATAATCCACTATGTGTTCCAGTGCATTCTGATGAAGAAGAGGGAAACGGTGAGAATAGACCTCTTTATGAACCACAATTTTCTTAAATGGGGCAACATTCCTCCAGATGAGTGAGTCAGAGGTCGTCTCTTGCGGATCACCATATTTGGCAATCATGTCTTTGGCAGCGGCAATTGAGCTATCGGGCCATCCACTTGTTAAACTCGTGGCCTTCGCTAATGCTTCCTGGTTAATGTTTTCTGACTGTACACCAGTGCTTTCTGGAGTACTTGTTGCAGCAGTCTGTGGTTGAGGTTCATTCTTTTTGAACATCGTACAACTTACCAGTGACATCGTAAGCATGAGCATTCCTGTTAATCCGATTTTTTTCATTTGATCCTCCATGATGTTAAGATCATCGATCCACTTAAGTTGGTAATTGATCAGCAATAATGAGACCATAATATGGAGCTTTGAATCTTCAGCAAAGCACTTGCATCTGTTTTAACTCCTTGCAGATTCCAAGTTCCATCAGCTTTAAGTTAAATAGGCCCATGGAATTTTTACAAATACCTTCTCATAGCCAAGTAGAACATGCCCGAAACATCGAAGACATTCTTTCTTCCCTGAAGTCTTTGTGTCGAAGTGAGATTTATCTCTTTCAAGATCCAAAGGCGAAGGCTTTGCTGGAAACTTCAGCTGAAGTGCTGGGGGGACTGGAAAAAGCGTTTCATGACTACCAATTGAAAAATGCAGATGTCTGGAAAGATGAGGTGGAAGAAATACCTCAGAAAAGCATTGATCCCTGGGACTAAGTGAGAGGAAGAGACAATCGTTGAAAGAGTATGGAATGAATTCTTTGGAGTTTAATTCCATGGTTTTATCAAACTCATGATTGTGGCATCCTCATTTAAAAACAAGGAGTAGGCCGTGACTAAGATTTTGATTATCAGTAAAGATTTACAATTATCCCGAATACTCAATTATAGCCTTACTTTCAGCGGATTCACGGTTGAATGTGCTGCTAATACGACTCATGCCTTAAAGTTGATGGAAGAAATAAATTTTCAGTTAATCTTGATTGATTTTCTAACAAATGGCGAGAGTATCTATTTTTGCCAAGAGGTGAAAAAATATGGCACTCAAACTTCTTTAGTCGTCATGGGAGAATGTTATGAAGAATTGGGAATGCTGGAAGGAATGAATTCTGGGATGGATGATTACATCCTTAAACCCTTTGGTATGTCAGAATTACGTATGATTATTAATAGACAACTTGAGCGGAAGCGATTGACCACCAGACCGCTAGTCTTCGGAGATCTTCGAATTGATGTCGCAAGAAGTATGGTCTATGTGAAAGATAAAATCATTTCAGTAGGGAAGAACGAATTGGAAATCCTGATTATCCTTACACGAAAGGCCGGGAAAATTGTCACGCCTGATAAACTCATCACCGATGAACGAATGCTGTCATTAAGAAAAAAGCTTAAGCATGCTGCAGGTGAGGCCTTGCAAATTAAGTCAGTCAGGGGATTAGGATATAAGTTAATTTCTATGGAATCTTGCGGATAAAATAAGATCTCTGTTGTTTTCAAAAAGTTTTGCTTTTTATATGATGAGATTGTTCAGATGAAACAGTTAAGAGTAAAATCGAAACTGATAACCAAACTGAATAAAAAGTCGGCCATCTTCGGATGGCCGCTTTTTTTTTGACAAAAATTTTCACTAAGCCTGCCATGTTTTCCCATTCTATTGCAAGAATTTTGAGTCACTACTTTGCGAAATCAAATCCACGTTAAAGATGTAAGAGACACATGTCGAAAAATGGTATTACTGCTTGTTCAATGCTTCTGCAAAGCAAATGGTGCCATAAAGCAACCAATTTTAATTTTTCTATGTCATGCTAGCTCCATCAAAAGGAGCTGATTATGCAAGCTTTTAAAATCCTCTTTCTGTTTTTAGTTTTAGCTTTGAATCTTTCAAATGTAAGGGCCTTTGTTCCTGTTGAAGCTTATACATTCGATTTCAATATAGAAACTTCAAGGATGGGACCTGTAAAAGAAGAAAAGCTAATTGAAGCAGTTGAATTGCTTCGGGAAGTATTTGCTTCTCCTGAATTTAAGCGAAAAATTCTGCTTCATCGTTATAACAGGAGATATCAGTTTGCTCACAATCGAGGTCTTTCCAATTATCAGATTTACAAACGAATTCTAAATGGAGTGGAAAAGCTTTATCCTGTTAAAAATAATGCAATGGATGTTGTTGTAGAACTTTACACTAATAATAACTCTATCGTAATGGGATACACAAATCCATTTACTCAGAAAATCTGGATGAACACTAAGTACTTTAATCGTCATACTCCGGCTGAAGTTGCTTCTCATTTAACTCATGAATGGTTACATAAATTAGGATTTGGACATGAAAGGAAAAAAAACGATAATAGGAAGTATAGCGTACCCTATGCAATAGGATATATTGTGAAAGAAATGGCCCGGGAGTTAGATGAAGACATTCGTTAAGGATACTCGTTTAAAGGGCAGAGGCGTTTTTGCTGCGGCCGATATAAAAAAGAATGAATTAATTGAGGCGTGTCATTTAATTCTGATGGATTTGAATGATGTCCATGGCTCCTTGGAGAGCTATATCTATGAATATAGTACCAATACTGCAGCAATAGCTCTTGGGAATGGTTCTCTTTATAATCATTCTGATGATCCCAATAGTGAATTTGACTTTGATTTTAAAAAGAAAATTCTAAAAGTTAGAGCTAAGAAAATGATCATGAAAGGGTCAGAAATTACTGTGGATTATGGTTATAGTGAAGAGGAAAAAAAAAGATTTGGAATTTGCAGTAATTAAGATAATTTGTTTAGATAAATCATGAAACAATTTTTAGGTCTACTGCTCTCTGGTGTCTTGCTGTGTCATTCACTACCGGCCTTCGCCGTCTCAAATCGTTTGACCATTAAACAAGTCTCTCCTGAAGTGTTTCATTCAATTCTAGAGCAAGTTAAGGCACAGAAAGTTATTGTAGCTCAAGCTGATGCTAAGAAAGATGATAAAGATAAAGAAGAAAATGAACTTAAGTCTGAGCCTGAAGAAACGAGTTCATCATTTTTGGATAGCATTGATTTGAGCACGAACGTGCTCGCCAATTCAAGTAGCGGAGATGAGGCTGCTCTAATCATCTTTGCTGTCATTGGATTAGTCGTTATTGTGGCCTGGATCCCTTATCTTCCGGTGCTCATCCATGACATCATTAAAGGGGATGAGAATTTAAAAATTCATCAGTTGCTTACAACTCAGTGGAATCCGTTCTTGGGAACTCATCGAAGTGGCGGCCTGATAGGTTTACGCTATAGTTTTTTAGAAGAACGTCTGGATAAAGACCAAACGCTTAAAATGGGTTTTGCTGTTGAATCAGGTCATTATTTAGTTAACGAAAAGAAACGTTTTGAAGGAGTCTACTGGTTGGCAGGACCATCTATTGTCATAGGTGATTACGATACAGACTCCTTGTTTGGAAAGATTGATCTGATGGGTGGCACTTCATTTGACTCTGATCTAGGTCTAGTCTCTCGTGCTGAATTCTCGATTAATTGGCTGGATCAATCTGGCCTGTTATTTGGGCTAAGTGTTGGGGGACTTTATTTGAAAGCAAGAGATAGTTTTGATAATTTAGGTATTATATATGGAGCTAATACGGGCTTCGCATTTTAAGAGGGATTCATGAGTAATGATCGTCGTCATTGGAGTATAAATACAAAGCTTAACCATCCTGTTGAGATTAAGTTGCATGAAGGTAATAAGCCTCTTCTGCAACCAATATATCATTCGGCCAAATTTACTCCCTCGGAAAATTTCCCTTATTGGGATCAGTTCATTTATACCCGAGTGTCAAACCCGACAACTCGCCAGCTTGAGCTGACTTTAGCGGAACTTCAGAACCGGGAAGATTGTATTGTTATGGGATCTGGTATTGCGGCACTGACGGGGACTTTCCTGGCGCTCTTAAAGGCCGGAGACCACATCATTACTTTTCGGGAACTCTATAAACCCGCAAGGATGTATATCCGCGAGTTTCTTCCTCGTTATAATATTGAGCATACGGTCTTAAGTCTTTCACATCTCGAGGATTTGGAGGGCGCAATTATAACAGGAAAAACAAAGCTCATCCATTTTGAAAGTCCATCTAATCCCAATCTAGAGATAGCTGATATCGATGAAATCCTAAAGATCGCAAAAAAGCATAATATTTTAGTCAGTATGGACGGAACTTTTGCGGGACTGCATCAGCATACTGAATATGACGTTGATGTCATGATTCATAGTTTAACTAAATTTGGAAATGGACATGGGGATGTAATCGCTGGATCCGTGGCCGGAAAAATATCTGTCTTACAGAAAATTAGAGAAATGAGTATTTATATTGGGGCCACGATTGATCCTCAAACCTCTTATTTAATTGAAAGAGGACTCAAAACGTACATGCTTCGCTATGAGCGGCAAACAAAGACGGCCCAAAAAGTTGCCCAGTTTTTAGGAGTTCATCCAAAAGTGCGTAAAGTGCGGTATCCGGGGCTGTCGGATAATAAAGGCTTTGAACTCGCTCAAAAACAAATGAAAGACATGGGAGCAGTCATTGCGTTTGAAATTGATCCTGACGTTGCGGTATCTGCTGATAAATTTTGTCATAAGTTAAAGCTAGTGCAACTCACTGCGAGTCTCGGATCAACGGAAAGTATTATTTGCCCTACCGGAACTTTTTTTGGAACTGACTTGAGTCCTATTGATCGAGAGGAAATGGGAATAAATTCTCTCTCTCTCCGCTTATCAATAGGTCTGGAAGATGCTGAAGACCTGATAAATGACTTAACGGATGCTTTAAAGTGAAGTCTGTTCTTCTGGTTATTGTTGCCTTTGCTTTAGGCTATGGGTCTTATCCTTTTTTAAACCCAAAAACGCCTGAGCCTTCAGGTGAATTGGGAAATTTATTTCAGAAATTCTTACTGGAAGAAGCAACAAATTTTGCCCAGGCATCTGACCCTGAAGACAAACTTAAAGCTGCCGATAAAATGTATGGCAGAATGACAGAGATATTTGATGATGAATTGACTCTCAAGGCCCCTCAGAATGAACCCGCTAAAATTAATATCACTGTTAAGCCCGAAAAGAAAATCATACAAGAAGTCTCCAAAACAACTGTAAGGCCTAGCCTTCCTCAGGAGACAAGAAGTCTTGATAAGGATCAAAGTCCGGCCGAAAAAATTCACTCTAACAATCTGGATGTGAATACCTTCCTTTCCTTTACTAATCTTCCATATCTTTCGGGTAAGGACTCCCGTATCCTAAAACTAATCGGTCGATTTGAAGGACCACTAAAAAGTAGCGGGCCCACTCGCACAGGAGAAGAGGAAAAAGTTGTTCTTGAGATTAATCAAGATAAATCAAAAGATAAGACTAAACTTGAAATTATTGACAGCTATGACAATGTCACCCTGAATCTACTCCAGCTGACTGATAAAACTTTCAAAAGTGTACCGGGTGATGAAAATTTGCTCTTAATGCTAACTCAGACTGGGTCAATTATCTTGGATTTAAGAAAATACCCGCTTCTAACAGGTAAAGTTCTAAATCGTAATAAATTATCCGGGGAGTTTGAATTAAAAAAGTCAGGCGAATGATTGCACTGGTATGAAGTTTGCTTGAATTGATCATATTCCATTCTCCTAAGGAGGAAATATGATCGATCCCAACGAAAATAATAACTTTGATCAAGCAGAAGGGGCAAATGGTCCCGTGTCAGTTACCAAATTGAAAGAGTACGGGAAAAAAGCTTATGGCCCCATTGTCGACGTTGTCTCCAAATATCAAGACGAATTCACTCCTTACATAAATGCTTTGGTAAAAGGTTTGCAAGGTGGCGTTGAACGTTTAGGGCAAGACAATGCCACAGAACCAGAAAAATACGTCTCCAGGTTCTTTCAGGAGGCAGCATCTGGGTTGGAACAGGCCTGCCAAAAACTAGAATCAAAAGACATGAATGCTATTACCAGTTTTCTTCAAGAGCAGGCCGAGAAGCGACCAAGTATTATGTTTTCTACTTCTTATGTCGTAGGTCTTTTCTTTGGAAGACTTGGTCGACATGTGGCCAGACAAAAAACAATGACAAATGAACCTCCAACCTTCGATGAATCGATTCATTAATAAAGGAGTTTTTTATGGAACCTAATATGCCAAAAGATATTGATCCCTTCATCAATNNTTTGAAAAAGAGGGCGAATTAATCAGAACTGAAATGAGTGAGAAGGTTTCTGAGGTTAAAACGGCCAGTGTCTCACTTGTCACTGGAGGAGTTGTTGCCTTCGTAGGACTGCTGTGTGTTGCCGCAACGGCCATTATTGCTTTAGACATTGTTACTGAATTATGGCTGGCCTCAACCATAGTCACAGTTGTTTTCTTAGCTATTGGTGGAATCATGTTGATGTCGGCGAAGAAAAAACTTGAATCCGATCGAATTAAACCAAATAAATCCATTGCGGCCTTTGGTGAAATACGACACACGCTCAAGGAGAAAGTCAATGAAATCACAAAACACTGAGAAAAGATCTTCTGATGACGTAAAACATGAAGTACATCAAGAGTTACGTAATGTTCGTAAGGATTTTGATAAACTTCAAAGACGCCTCTCACCGGGGCAAATAATTGATGATGCTATCTTTTACCCACATGGACGAAGTGTGGGTGCGACCCTTAATCACTTAAAGAACAACCCAATAGGAACGGCATTGTTATCTTTAGGGACAATATTACTCATGGAAGATGAAAATCATATGACCTATGAGACCAGTGCCAGATCAAAAGTTAGCTCCCTGAAAGAAAGTGTGAAGAATCAAATGCCACATAAAGAGTTGCAAGCTGGTCAAGTTCCAAATGCAATGGATAGGGCCCGGTCCAAGTTGACTGGACTTAAAGATGATTTGCAGACAAAAACTTCTGAGTTCAAACACAATCTTCAAGATAAAAAAGAAGATCTGAGACATAAATTTCAGGATAAAACAGGTGAATTAAAAGATAAGATCGGGGATGCACAATCGCATCTATCCATGGGCGCTGACTTCGAAGGTGTGAACAATCAAATCGGCTCTTCTCAGTCACGAACGGATAAGTTAAAGGAAAACCTATCAGGTTCTTATGACAAAGCGAGAACTAAAATTTCATCAGGGTTACAAACCAGTAAAGAGAAAGTACAGAATCTCGATCCTATGAGCTACATTGCCTTAGGTGCCGGTCTGGGTGCCTTAACTGGTGCTTCTATTCCGGTCAGTGATGCGGAAAAGAATATGATTGATTCACGCTTTACTGATAGCTTCTCAAGCTTTAGTCG
>DFXY01000035.1 GCA_002381945.1 Bacteriovoracaceae bacterium UBA4096 | reverse complement strand
CACCTCATGCTATTCCTCCATGATGAGAAGTTTAAGTAACATCATCTTTATTTTCTCTTAAGGGATTCTTAGATGGGCCATTTAAAAAGTGAGATTGTTGAATTTTCAAGAGATTGATACACCTAGATAATTTCAAACCAAAACAGACTGTTGATCTTTTTGCATTAATTGATATGATTAAAAAACTGGTGAGGTATTTAAAGTGGCCGCGACGACACACCATCTCCAGAAACCTTCCCTTCATTACTTCCAACGATAATGATTCTTAGAATTGCCTCACAGAGAATTTCTGTGTTGAAATTTTCAAATAAGAACTACGGCATTTCATGTGTTGTGAATTATTTATCATCAGAAATAAAAAAAGCCTCAATAAATGGGTTAAATTTACTGAGGCTTTTTTTGGTGCCCGCTCGCGGAATCGAACCACGGACACAAGGATTTTCAGTCCTTTGCTCTACCGACTGAGCTAAGCGGGCATATCGTATTTCGTAACTTGTACTTCTAAAAAAGAGATCTCTAAGTTAATGTTTTGAAGAAATTTCGTCAATCAATATTCTGAAAAGTTTCACATAACAAGCTGAGTCAAGGTGTAAAAGATGGCCGCAAAAGTAATAACTCTCGAACTTTCCCTTCCATGGTTTCAAGTAAACGCCCTGGCCTTCATCCCTTCTATCGAGGGAGATCGAGAAGTTAAATCCGAATGGGCCTTTTTTAGCCACGGATACACTTCCCACAAAGGTGATTGCCTGAACTGGGCCTCACGTTTAGTGGAATCAGGCGTTCCTTGTTTAATTTTCGACCAGCCTGGACATTATTTGGGAAGCTTCCATGAAGTTTCCTCCTGGGAAGACTTTAAGGCCCATGTACATGAACTCTTCGGAGAGGCCTTTATTCGTCTTCAGGGATTGATGGAAACTCATCTGGGTGTAGGTCAGTACCCTTCTCCTAAAAGCATCATACTGGGAGGACACTCGCTAGGTGCCTACACATCCATTCGCGCTCTCGAGTTACCGGTTTTTCAAGATTATCAAAAAGTTGCAGTGGCAGTGGGAATTGGAATCGGCCAGGGTCAGGCGGCCCATTTATTTGAAACGGCATTTTATGAAAAAACTTTATCGCTGAGACGGCAATTAGTGTCTCCGGAACTTGATTCAAGACAGGTTTTTTCGTGGATTAAAACTGAAAAAGAAAACATGACGGTTTCAAATCAAAGAGTTCATCTTATTACAGGTGAGGATGACTTAGTTGTCGGGGCCAATGGGATGACACCGTTTATTGAGGTTCTGGAAAGAAACGGCAATGTGGTGACTTGGGAGAGACCGAAACGACTCCCTCATCATGAACCGGGAATTGCTTCCCCTCACATCTACGCCTTTCTTAAGGATCATTTTGGTTGGAGTTAATTTTCGTTTTGAGGTTTTTTAGCCAGCCTTCTTTACCCGGACGATCAAAAGGTGTGCCAAATAATTTTTTCTTGAAACTACGATTGGATTCATTCTGTATGAAAGCTTCGAGTTTTTCTTTCGGCCATTCAAAAAGCCAGGTTTTTAAATAAGAGAAAGACTCTTTTATCTTAAGCTGACCGATGACTCGAGCAAGAGGTTTTCGGTTCCAGGGGCAAACATCCTGACAAATATCACAGCCAAAAACTTCCCCTCGGGATTTATCAAATCCTTCAGGAGCCTCCGCCTCTTTAAAAATTTCGATGGTAAAAGTTGAAATACACTTTGATGCTTCCAGAGTTCTGGTTTCCGGATTGATTGCAACAGTTGGACAGGCATCAGCACAGGCAGTACATTGACCACAGTGATCCACATCAAGCTTACTTTCTTTAATTGGTAACTTCTGATTCAAAAGAAGACTGGCTATTATAAAATAGCTCCCCTCTTTCTGATTAATCAACATGGAGTTTTTTCCAAACCATCCCAATCCGGCCCGGTAAGCTAAGTCCCTCTCTAAAACAGGCTGTGCATCGATGGTATGAAAAAACTGAAGACCGCTTAGTTCAATTGATTCAGAAATCTTTGTCAGACGTTTTTTAAGGGCCCGATGATAATCTTCACCTTCGAACCCCAAGGTATAGGCAGCAACCGAATGTTCTTTTTCATCCAATAGCCATTTCTTAGCTTCCTGATAACTGAAAAGAAAAACCAGGGCCGACTGAAATTCAGGAAAGACGAGCCGAAGGTCACGGCGGAGATCTTTTCGGTAGTCGTTTAAATAATTAAGAGGAAGATGCTGAGAGCCTTCAGTCCATTTTTCAAAATTTGGAAGGGAGCGAGGAATGGATTCCTCAGTGTAACCCCAATCCAAAACACCTAGTTCTTTTAAAAGCTCGTTGTTTAAGATCGGGGATGTTTTCATTTAGAGAAAGGAATGATTTCAATGGCACCGGTAGGGCATCCCTCAACACATGCCATATCAAGAACGCATTTGTGGACATTCAAACCATTAATTCTGGTTTCATGGTTGTCCTCGATTGAAGCAGAGAAGATTTCAAAAGGACAAACACTGATACACACCTGGCATGAGGCGCAGATCGATGTATCAAGTAGAAACTTTCCCTGGTCGAAAGACACCTCCTGGATAGAATCCTGATCAGTGTTCAGTATCGCCTTGGGAACATCTTTGATGGTTTCAACCCGAATAGAATTAGTTGTGCCATGACGGAAGAACTTCCCATCCCCTACTGTCACGACGACTTTATCGCCGTTTTGAAGCAGATTTTCTTTTTTGAGTTTATCCACCATAAGCTCTTCCAGCTTAGTGAGATCATTATTCTCGTGGATATTAAAATAATAAGGATTAATTCCCCAATAGAGACTCATTTTGCGGATGACATGAAGAGAGTTAGTCACACCAAGTACGTGAGTCTTAGGACGAAAGCGGGTCATTTTCAGACACGAATTGCCACCTTCAGTAATAGAAATAATCCAACGGGCCTTGAGCTTTTCAGCAATGATTGAAGCTGCAACCTGAACTGAAGCGGTTACACTGGAAATATCCATATGTCGAAGGAATGGTCTTTCAGTTGGTTTACTTTCAGCTTCCAGGATAATCTGACCCATGATCTGAATCGCCTCGAGAGGATATTTCCCTGAAGCAGTTTCACCTGAGAGCATGACACAATCGGTTCCATCCCAAATGGCATTAGCGACATCAGAAGCTTCAGCACGAGTAGGTCTCGAATTAGTAATCATTGATTCAAGCATCTGTGTTGCCGTAATAATTGGTTTGCCCAGTTCATTACAGACCTTGATCATTTTTTTCTGAATACCTGGAACCAGGTGATTCCCAACTTCCACTCCCATGTCTCCACGGGCAATCATGATAGCATCGGAGACCTGTACAATACTCTCCATATTATCCAAGGCTTCAGGCTTCTCAATCTTTGAGACGATAGGCACTTGAATCTTCATTTTATGAAGAAGGGCCTTCACTTCCAGAACATCATCTGCTGTTCTAACGAAGCTCAAAGCAACGTAATCAATTCCCTGCTTTAATCCAAATAAGAGATCTTCCCGGTCTTTGTCGGTAAAACTTGGGGCCGATACTTTTACATAAGGAAGGTTAATCCCTTTATTAGACTTTAGGATCCCGCCCACACTGACTTTAATTTTTAAAACATCACGATCTTTTTCGATTGCTTCCGCTTCCAGAAGCCCATCGTCAAAAAGGATTCGTGCGCCCACATGGGCATCCTTAACTAAATTTTTATAAATGGTGGGAATGAAATTTTTTGCGTATTCCGGATATTGGTCCTTCACATGAGAAGGACCGATAACCCAAATATCATTATCATTGAGAACAAGTGGTTCGGGTAACTTATCAACACGAATCTTAGGTCCCTGAAGATCTAAAAGGATGGCGATTTCACGTCCAACATTGATAGATGCCTGACGAATATTTTTGATGGATTGTTCATGAGCTTCATAGGTGCCATGGGACATGTTGACTCGGGCGGCATTCATACCGGCCTTGATCATTTTCTCCAGCATCTCAATAGTGTTGGAAGAAGGCCCGATGGTCGCAATGATTTTAGCGCGACGGATAGACATAGATTATTTCTTTGATAAGAGTTGTTAAATTAACTAAGGCTCTTATAACTGGCCATCTGTTCCATCTGGTCCTTATGACCTTGCTTCATGGTTTGGATCTGGCTTTCATAAGAGCTCACCACTCTAGTCTTCTCAGCCTCGTAAGTCTGCTTCAGACGATCAAGTTCAACTTGATGAGTAGTTTCCTTCTGGGCCAATTCCTTACTAGTCATGGCCTTGAGTTCCTTTAATTTAGACTCATAATCATTCGTTATCAACTTTAATTTGGTGTCGCTTTCAAGCTGCATCTTATCGATTTTTTTCTGATAAGTGATATTCATTTCACTGAAGTTTTTCTTAAGTTGAGTTTCACGTTGATCCATCATGATTTGTTGACTCTTGACGTCAGCTGATCGACGATCTTCAAATAACGTTCGTTGTGACTCAAGTTTCTTATCGGTTTGGTCAATGATATTGGCGACTTTTTGATTCATCGACATTTTTAGATACTCATTGTCTCGCTGATAGGTGGCAATTCTTTGTTCATAGTCCTGGACAGTGGCATCCATCATTTTATTAAATTCTCGTTTCATAGCGAAGATTTCATTGGAACGGTTTTCCTGCATTTTCTTCATGAAATCGGATTTATCTTCATTGGTCGTTTTAGTCACATCTTCAAGACTTGCTTTATGCTTCTCCTCCAGGGTCAACATAGAAGAATTGAAGTTCTCCTTAAGTTTATCCATCCGGGTATTGGCATTATTGCGCTCGAGCATGAGCTGTTGCTCATAAGCCGCTTTATCCAGGCGGTTTTGATGATCACGGTTCTGGACTTGCTTTTCAGCTTTTTCTCTTTCGCGGGAAACTGTTACAATTTTATTGGCATTGGCCTCGTTTAACTTACGATCAAGATTAGCAGTGGCTTCTGTAGCTTGTTCTTTAAGAGTCACTTTATTGGCCGAGTGCTCGCGATCTGCTCGATGTTGATAACTTCGCTGAGCTTCAACCAGTTCACCTTTTAAATGCCTTACCTTATTTTCATGAATAACTTCATCTTTCAGGCCTTGCTGCTTGTTAGAAACTTCAGCAAACTCCCCTGATCCATTGTCCCTACGACGCTTTTCGAGCTCTATGCTCCTCAACTCTTCATTGTAGCCCCGGTGGATATCACTGATTTTTTCCTGATGCTCACGGTTAGTTTTAACAGAACCCAATTGTTGAGACTGTGCTAGCTCATCACTGCGTTGGCTATAATCTTTTGAAATAGCATCAAAGCGATCCTGATACTTATTCTGCATCGTAGTCAATCGATCTTGATTATATTGCCGTTGCTGGGCGGATTCAGCGTCCTGCGCGATCTTATTTTTCTTATTTTCGTTACTTATCTGTTCTTTGAGCTCCGCTCTTTTATGGGCAGAGTCCTTATACGCATCTGTTAAGCGATCTTCCTGAGCACGAACAAGCTGTTGGCGTTCTCGATTATACTGGTCCTTGAGGCTCGCTCCGCTGCCAGACATGCGGTCCTGATAACTTTTCAGTTTTTCATCTGAATCAGACCTAAGTTCATCAACATTTTTTGAGTATTTATTTTTAAGTGTCTTGGTGAGATCTTCATTGCGATCTTTTTCAGAACCAAATGCTTTACCATAACTTGATTTAATATCGTTTAAGCGCTGATCAAAATCCTGACTTTTTTTAAGCGACTCCTGAGTGAAGTTCTGTCGCTCTTTCTCCATCTCTTCATTAAATTTTGAACTACTTCCCTGTAATGAAGCATGGGTTTTTTCTTTAAGCTTATTCAGATTGCTCTGGTAACTACTCTCGAGTTCGGCCTTATCTTCTATAAAATTCTCACGCTGTTTATCCATGACATGGTCAGCGCGTTTATTGGTGGCCTCGATCCGCTTTTCAGCGGCTTCTTTGGTTTTTCGTGAGCTATCCTGAAAATACTCACGTTCCTTTGCCAATTGTTTGGTGTAATCTACCCCATTCATCGTGAAATCCCTTATGAGTCACTTCCTGTGACATCATGTCTTAGTATAGCAGGTGGCGGGATACAAAAAAGCCTTGGGTAAATCTTGCTGATTTGGCCCAAGGCTTTGAGATTTAAAACTTTTAGAGCGTATTACTGGGCCAATTCTTCGTCGATAATCTCTGAAAAGACCTCTAACGGTTGAGCACCGTTAATTAGCTTCCCATTAATAAAGAAAGTTGGAGTCGACTTGACCTTAATCTTTCGCCCTTCTTCCATGTCGGCCTTAACCTGTGCCAGGTACTTATTTTCACTTAAACACTTAT
The DNA here is from genome assembly GCA_002381945.1 of Bacteriovoracaceae bacterium UBA4096. GTDB lineage: Bacteria > Bdellovibrionota > Bacteriovoracia > Bacteriovoracales > Bacteriovoracaceae > Peredibacter. The sequence goes on along the minus strand of DFXY01000035.1, from coordinate 77,509 downwards.
CAAAAGCGTCGGCCTTAAGTCCAATCTTCTTGGCCATCTTCTTCAGACCTTCAGCATCCAATGAATCCTGATTAGCAAACATCTCATCATGATATTTCCAGAAGTATTCGGACCCTTGCTCATTTGCGCAAAGCCCCGCCACCGCTGCAGTTTCAGCATGATTATGGAAAGGAAGTGGGAAATTCTTAAAGGCCACTTTTACTTTGTTTCCATATTTCTTCTTAATGTCTTTTAATAGATCAGCACCTTTAGCGCAGAACGGACATTGAAAATCAGAGAATTCAACAATGGTTACTTTTGCATCTTTACCACCAGTCATGGGAGCATTGCCTACTTCCACAGGGAAAGTCGGACGGCGTGGCTTAGGAATATAAACTTCAACTGGTGATTTCTTCGTTTGCTCAGCTAACCATTTATCCACAGCTTCTTTTTTTCTTTCCATTTCAAGGTAATTTTTGATTTTTTCTTTTACCTGAGGATTAATATGCTCGGCCGGAATATTCTGATCTTTAATAAAAGCTTCAATCTCTTTTTCAGAAATAACTACTTCTTTAGCAATATGCTTTTCCAGAAAGTCATCATTTGACATTCCTTTTTTGCGGGGATCTTTATCCATATAGCGTTGAAGGAGCAGACTCTTTAGACGATTGAATTTAATTTCAAAAACCTTGGTCTCAGCTTCGAAAAGCTCAGACTCAATACCATCTTGAATTTCAGCATTGGTGATTTCTATCTCACCGACTTTAGCTGCCAGGCCTTCTTTAGCGGCAGGCTTGAAAAGATAACTTGGCTTACTGGTAGAATCAGAGCAAGCAGTGAACGAGAGAATTACAGCAAGGGACAATAAGCCCAAAATAGCTTTCATAAGCGAGGTCTCCTGTTAAAAAACTTCCGTTATCTTAACTTAAACCGCGAAGAATAAAAACAAACTGGTTTTATCAACTAATGCAAATGATTTAAAAATTCCTGATATTTAGGGAAGCTCCGCATGACTTGGTGGGTTCCAGTAGCAATTATCTGCCCCTTTTCCAGGAGAACGAGCTTATGAGAATTAAGAATCGTCTCCAATCGATGTGTCACAATAATGGTCATTGAACGAGATTGAAAAAAAGTAATGAGGTCTCGCAATGCTGCTTCTAATTCAGAATCAAGTCCACTGGATATCTCATCCATCAAGATAACGGGTTTTTTAAGGTATAAGGCCCGCAGACCAGAGATTAATTGTTTTTGTCCCATGGAAAGCATCTTAGGCATGACCTTGTCCTGAGGATTCATTCCCCACCGCACCAGGTAAGGAATAGATTTTTCCGCCAGCGACCAGAATTCTTCGAATCCAACTTCCGCACCAAGGGTAATATTGAACTTTAAACTCTCAGTAAAAACATGGGAATCCTGAGCGATCAGACTGACGTAAGAAGAAAAATGACGAAGGGCCTTTTCATTATCGGCATGAATAACTTTATCATCAATTGTAATTGTCCCACTGAAGGTATGATACTGGCCGGATAGAAGTTTTAATAAAGTCGATTTGCCACACCCCGACTCTCCTAGAATCCCCAGGATCTCCCCTTTCTTAAGTTCAAATTTTATATTCTCAAGCTTAAAGCCTTGTTCATACTGGAAAACCTGAAGATCAAAAACCATGCTTTGAGCTTCAAGAGTGGCAAAGTCTAACCGTTCAAAGTGATCCTGCTCAAAACTGTCATTAAACTGATGAAGCCGATCAATTCCGGTTTTAGCTCGTGATAAAACAGATATCTTAGAGGCCACATCTTTAATGGGTGTAATCGATTTTTGAATCAGATCAATCAGGGCCGCAAGGATTGCCACTTCCACTATCTGAGAATACGGCACGATAATCATCACTAATGCCACCAGGATGGGATAAAGCGATTCGGCAGCTGAATAATATCCAGCGTCCCAAATATTGGCATGAAGCTGTTTATCCAGAAACTCTTCAAAGATTTTCTGTCCACGCTTTGAGGCATAACGATCATTAGGTGAAAAGAAAAGTTCCTTGAGTCCTGAGGTAATATCCGTCACCACCCGGGCCATCATCCCAGTGATACGCCTTACATCCATAAAGATTCGGGCCATGGCCTTACTACCTTTTATCAGAAGTAAACAGGCAATCACTTCGGCCGCAAATAAGGCAAGACCTGTAGTTGAATTCAATTGAAGAAAACTAATTAAGCAGGAAAGAATAAAAATGATATCAATGAAGATGGCAAAACTTCCAGAACTCACCACTTCTCTGACGGCGTCAGTGTCATTCATGAGACGGGCCAGCACTTCACCTAATGGATACTCCTCGTGCTTACCAGACTTTCTTTTAAAAGGTGCCTTTAACCAAAGCGCGAAACTCTTTCTACGAATTTCAACTAGAAGTTTTTGAACATAACGATTGGTGCTCAAGCTAAAACAAAAGCGATTAATATATTCACAAGAAATCAGAATGACGAATAGGATGAGCTGATGCTGAAACTCAGCATCTTTATTTAGGGAATCATAAAATGAAGTAATAAAACGAGGCGTAAGATAGCCTGTGATCGCCGAGATCAGAATATTGGAGAATATGATAACAACCAAAAACGCTTCTGACCTAAGCCAGAGATACGTCCACCAGTTGTTCCTTAAAGAACCTTGAGACATTTTCTTCCTTCAAAATCATTTCTGATGAACCCTGTGCCTTAACACCGGATTCTTTATCAATATAAATCACTTCGTCCGATAGTCTGACTGTCGTTAACCTATGGCTGGATATAATGAATGTATGATTTTTCCATTCAGGACTATTTCTCATCTTATGGATAATCCTTCTCTCAAGAATGATATCAACAGATGAAAAAGGATCATCCCAAACGATGGTTTTGGCCTCTGATAAGAGTGAACGAATCAGGGCCACTCGTTTAATTTGACCTCCTGACAAACGCTTTCCATTTTCACCGACTTCAAGTTTCAAAACTTCATCAATGGTCGGCGCCAGATTATCCAGCTGAAACATTCTGAGGAGTTCTTTGGCCAGCGCCATATTCTTTTCAGTAACCTCTTTACCCAGAAAAATATTTTCCATGATGGTGTCATTAAAAAGATAAGGCTCCTGCTGAACCATGGAAACCTTATGCCCCTTCAGGATAAGCCCGGTCGCAAGCTTGGATAATAAATAACTTTTCCCAATCCCTGTTTCACCAATAAGAACAGTCCATCTATTGGCCTGAAAAAATAAGTTGATTTTTTTCTGCCAGAAAAGAAGAGAGAGCTTAAGGCCATCAGACCCCAGATCTAAATGAGACTCGGCCAATTCTTTTTCATCGAGGGAAGGTACAACTAAAACTCCGTAAAGTTCCTGTACTCTCCGCCATGCCGCAAAACCTTGGGCCACAACTACCGCTACCCAGGACATAAACATTACAGGTTCATGAAAGAGATAAAGATATCCTGCAAAAAAAACCAGATCAGAAGCAGATCCACCCTGAGCACGAACAAGCATCGCGGCCCAAATTAAGGATAGCCCTAGGCCCAGTTTTACGTAGGGTCCAGTTACGGCAAAGCCAATAGAAGATTTAAAAAACAACGCTAGCTCTTCAGTAGATATCTTCACAAACCCTTTAATAAAACTTTCTTCGCGATGAAAATTCTTAATGGTCTGCTTGGCCTCATAAGATTCAATGATGTATTGCTGAACTTCACCTTTTTTATCCATCACCTTCTTAAAATATTTTTGATTAATTAATGAAGCAATGGTTGTAAAAACCACAGATAAAAAGAGTGGAGTAAAGGCAGGCCATAAATAAGCATCAGTCTCATTGAGTTTTGGAATCAAAACCCAAGCAGCGATCAAGAGATTTCCTATTTGCAAAAGCCCAAACCCGATAAACGCCCGAAGATTATTGATATCATCAAACAGAATCTGAAAAATTTGCCCCTGACTGCGATGCTGATAACGAGTAGAAGGTACTTTTTCCAAAAGCTCTAACAGCTCCATCCTCAGCAATTTCTGCTGAACCCGCGCAGGATAAAAGAAGAGCAACCGTGATGACGTTCTGAAAAGAAGAATGCCCGCGGCCAGCCCTACAAAAATCCAAACCGAGCTCCCCTCAATACTTCCCGTCCCCAAAAGTTCAGTCAGGTTACGTATCCTGCCAGGAATCTCACTTTGAAAAACCTGCAATACGTATAAGCACAGGAAGGCCCCTAAATAGAACCATTTGAACTCAAAAGCGTGGTGAATGACCCAGGGACCGAATCTCCGGTGTAATCGTGATGTCATAGGAGGATAAATTTAGCCCATTTTTTGCTCAAAGTCATGAAAAGCAATAGGAAAGATTAGTGACAGAATGAATAAATCTTCTTAACATAGTGAACTCAAAGCGCCCGTAGCTCAGTTGGTTAGAGTATTACCTTGACATGGTAGGGGTCACAAGTTCGAATCTTGTCGGGCGCACCATCTTTAGTCTCCCCTTAAATTTCTTTACGTTACAATAGACACCACAGGTTTACTTTCAATCTTTGGAGTCTATGAGAATCCTCAAACTAACAGTCATAACTATAGCAGTTTTAATGGGAACCTTCGTTCTAATATTAACATCTGTCTTTATGTACAAGAGATACATTTACGACGGGGAACGTTTTTTTATTTCAAAAGCTAATTTAAAAAACTATTCGCAGCTTCTTACTGCAAGTGAAATGCGGCCTAACGCAAATGCAGTTCATGAAGTTGAGAAAGGTTCAAACTATTTATTTGCATACCATTTCTACGAAGATGATCCTCAATCGATTGATGAAGAAACCATTGAGAAAGTTACAATGTCTATCGCTCCATCTTTTATAAACAAAGGAGCTGAACTCTCAATCCCGGATGAATCACAATTAGTTTTTTCAGTAAAGAGAGTCGTATGGGGAGGAGAATGCATTGGTCATGGCATATCAGGTAAAGTAAAAATATTAGACGCAAATGAAGATAAGATAATGATTGAAGTTGATTCAAGCATCAAGGAGAAGTGCGCTGTTCGTAGTTTCTCAAATTCAGTAAAGATGAGACAATTTTCAAAAACTATGATTTTTAAACGAAAATCTTTAGAAAAGGTTCAAGAATTAACCAGAAAGTAATTATTCATTCAGAATCCAGAAAAGAGTTTTTTAAGTCACTATTTGTGACTTCAAATTTGAATCATTTGAAGATCTAAGCACTCATTATATTGATTTAACTCGCAGATAAGATTTACATTGCCACATTTCGGGAGCAACTTATGAACGATATCAGTTTTTCTGAAATTGAAAGAATGATTTATGTCATTCGAGGACAAAAAGTCATGCTTGATTCAGACTTAGCGAAACTCTATCAAGTTGAAACGAAGCAACTCAACCGCCAAGTTAGAAGAAACATTCTAAGATTCCCAGGTGATTTCATGTTCCAGCTTACTCCTGAAGAGTATGAAGTTTTGAAGTGCCAAATTGGCACTTCAAAAACAGGTAGTGGAGGTAAACAGAAATTACCCCTAGTGTTTACAGAAAATGGAGTCGCCATGCTATCTGGCATCCTGAATTCAGAACGGGCCATATTAGTTAACATCGCAATTATGAGAATTTTTACGCGCCTCAGAAGTTTCTTGCTTCTTGAGCAAGAACTAAGAAACGAGATTACCAGTCTGAAGAAAGGAACTAGTGGAATGTTCAAAGTCGTCTTTGAAAGATTAGATTCACTTGAAGAATCTTCGCCCTCTTTAAAGCCTAACCGGAAGAAAATAGGTCTTAAAGACTAAACCCTGGCAAGAGGTTCGAAATTCGTTCAGTCGGGCGCACCATTTAAAACACAGATTCTTTAAACCAATCCTGGCCACCATTCTAATTCTTCTTTATAGCACCCCTATTTAAAACATAATCGGCCATTTCTTCATTTCCAATTTCTCGAAAATGTTTCTCAACACCATTTCTATTTTCATCTGGGTGATTCTGACTGACTTTAAATTTTCCTTCTATGTTAGTGATCGATATTTCAAGACCAACAATTAACTTCAATTGTGATTGGATATAATCCTCAGGAGCATCTTCAACATTCCAAGGGTGAGAACTCTTTGCTTCAAGAGTATTTGTCATGTCTTCAATTTGTTGCAAGATCCATTTAGAATCATCAATAATGGTAGGCTTACCTCTTACTTGAACCATTGAATAGTTCCATGTTGGCACGGCCTTACCGTGTAATTTTTTGGTCTGATACAGTACTGGACTAACATAACCATCGGCACCAGAAAACACGACCAGAACTTCCTGGGAATCTTTTAAACTCGTAATCTGACTATTCATTCGAGTCAAATGACATCGAAGCACACCCTTGTCTTTATTTGGGTATAAAACCATGGGAATCAAGTTGGCCTCAATTTTATTGTAAGTTCCAATTGATGACAGAAGTCCTAATGGATGTTGATTGATAAAACCTTGTAATACTTCTAATCTGTCTTCGGCAAAAACTTGTGGTTTAAACATACATTACTCATTTATTAAAAGCTAAAGAGCAAATTGACTACGAGATAACTCATGATCAATGATGCTGCATAATTTATAAATTTCATTATTCTTGGCCGACTTAGAGCATAGCTAAAACACTACTTCAATGGCCGCAAAAAAGAAGTTGAACTGAGAAAAATTATAAACTCGGTCATTATCAACTCCTCCATCAAGTATCCTGTAGCCAAAATTTGCAATAACAGATGGAGAAAGACGACGTCCGGCCATTAAGGCCACATCAAAGGCCCGCCCTTGAGGGGCCGCTAATCCGTCAAAATCAAAAGTGAGTTTCCAATCCTCAGTGAACCAGTATTCACTCCAGAGATAAACCAGAGGGACAAATCCAAGATCATCTCGTTTTTTTTCTTTGGTTCCTTGCTTGAGTTCGATATTGGCATCACGGATTTTTCCTGTAATGCCTATGTTCACTTTCCAGTCTTCCCTCTTAATCCATTGATAAAAATAACTGGCGCGATATGAGTTGAACTGATAAAGAGTTTCTGTTTTTTCGTTTTGATTAAATATCTCACCATTAAAACTAATATTCTTGCTGTAAGTACGGTCCCCATTTATTTTCAAAGGGGCATACAGAAGACGAATACCGTGTCCATTATCGAAAGACTTTTTGTAATCTAGTCTGAAATAGGGACTTTCTTCAGGTAAAGACTTCCGAATATTGAAGCGCGTTCCATCATCGCCAGGAATTTGGACTTGGTTATAAGAGTTCTGCATCAGACCGAATTCAGTATGAAAGTTGTTACTCCCAAACGAAAATCCTGAGTAGGCCAAAATTAAAGTAACGATGCAAAGGTATTTGTTCATATTACCAGCGATTATAGTAAGTACTGAAGAGATAAGCTATATGCTGTGTAATATCACTGTGCAAGAAGGAAGACACCCCAAGGTGCCTTCCAGATTAATTATTGGATTAGTTCCAAACCGGACTGCATCCGTGATTACCATTGTTGCTACCTTGGTTTCCACCGTTATGATTTCCGTTCCAAGCAGTAGCATTATAATTATTGCAAGGTTTGCCATGGCCCGGCTTTCCATTATCGTTATTGTCATGGTGATCATGACCATCATCACGATTGTTACGAATGATTATATAAGTCACGACCGCAATGATGATGATGGCAGCAATAATCTTTCCTCTACTATGTGTCCCACCTCCATTGAAGCTCGTTCCTTCGGCGTAATTTTTTTCCATGAACTTAGATGTGAGGGCAGATGCCTCCTCCGGTGATACATTTTGGGCCTTAAGGGCAGTTAAAAAACGTCGATATTCTTGTTGGTTTTTTCCATTAAGAAGACTTGTTTCCATGCGCTTCTGAATGGCCGACATTGGAACTCCTGAAGCTTGTAAGGCCATCAAGGCTTCGGCCAGATCATTCTCTGCCTGCGCTTTAAAATTCTCATCTCTTTGATCCCACTCAACTGCCATGGTGTAGTGGAAACGATCGAATGTCTCTTCCACTTTTGCTTCAATCGAGGCAGCCGTCATGTCGTAACTCTCCATGATGCTGGCATGAACTCCCTGTGGGACGACAGTACTCATGAGAAGGGAGAGCGCCAGAAAAAAACCTGTTTGAGACTTAAAGAACTTCATTTGTAATCCTTTTGTTACAAGTTAAAAATCGTTGAACAGAAAATTACAGCAGCAGAAAAAAGACATCATCATAAGATAAAAGTCCGCAATTCTTAGGCCTGCATGAGACGGGAGTTAAGTGATTGAACTGATTCATGGGAGAAAATGAATTTTTGAAATCAAAAAGGAAATTACGAGAATGAATTTAGATTCTACTAGCGATGAATTATTGTTTGGTAGCATTACCCTTTGAAGGACGCTTTGAATTGCCATTACTAGTCTTCTCAGGAATATGATTTCGATCAGAGTTATCCATGGCCGCAGTCTCACAATAAGATGAGTCAACGCCTTTTTTATAAAGGACCCCACCAGTCTTTTCATCCAACTCCTGACAGATCGGTTTCTTTTTCATGAAAATGGTAGAAAGAGTATAGGGCGAACCAGACTTATAATAAGTAAGAATAATTCCATCATGAGGTGCACAGAAATGATTCGGGACTTTCCTCTTCGTATTGTCTTTATCGATTTCAAAACAAGTTCCATCATTAACTAACATGTACTCAAAAGCTTCTGCTGTAAAACCGTTCAAACCCACACACTGCTGACATTCTACTGTAGGCTTGCGCTCAAGCACAAAAGGACCCTTAGGATCCTTGCATAATTGATAACATTTCTCTGAAGGATATAGTCTTTTGCCAATTTCTTTATAATGGATGGAATCATCATATTTCTTATGATCTCTTGCTTCAAAACATTGACGACAGGATTCACGATCAAGACCCACTTCATCTTTTAACTTCAGGCCTAGAAGTTTTTTCTTCATCGGCCGGCAAGCATCAAAGCAGCTGTCATTCTCATATAACTGAACAAATTCAGCCTTGCCTTCGTAACCGGTAGTTTCGGGACCGTGAAAGGAATCATTATATGTAACAGTGACTTCATTCTCATATTCTTTTTGATAAAAACACTTTTCGCGCTGGATATCTCTATTCCCGATTTTACAGGCAACTTGTGAGCAGTACTTCCCTTCTTTTTTCTTCCAACCAGAAACAAGTTTAGATTCTTTTGCATCCGAACCGCAAAGCTCTTGGGCAAAATCCCCTGCTTGTGCATTAAGCACCAACACTAAAAAGAAAGAAATATAGAATAAGGATTTCATCATTACCTCACCTGTTAATTATGCCAGAGCACTAAAACGTGACCTATCTAAAAAGACTTTGCCTAGCGGACGAGCACCTGACAAGAAAGATCAGGAAATCTGCTCTAGGTTCAGCAATTATCCTCTGCTATAATTCACTGGATGAAATGCCTGCTCTTACTTCTATTAATATTAAACTTTGTAAATTGTTCCTCTAAACGCTTAGATCAAGCGCCGTCGGTTGTTATTACGGAAGTTAATCCCAATAAATGGACCTATCTGACCAAGCAGAACATGCTGCAATTAGCACAAGTTTATGATCTGAGTCCTTTTTTATATACAAATAAAATTCTAGTTCAATCGAATGCTATATCGACTGCTTTTCCGGTTATGACTTTAAATACCAAATATTCTGAAGAGCCAAAAAATATACTATCCATGTGGTTGAGGGAAGAGTTCCATTGGTGGATACGCCAGAATAAAGTGAATGCAGATTTGGCCGTAAACGAATTAAAAAAGATATACCCCAAGGTACCCACTCCTAGAGGTAGTCACTCCATTCATCTTCATATAATTACCTGCTATTTAGAATTTAAGGCCCTGGAACACTTCCTGGGTCCTAAAGAAGCTAGAAATGTGACTCAACAAATAATGAAGAAGGATAAACTCTACTCATGGGTATATTATCAGATACTCTATAAAAATTTTGCGATAGAAAAAATAATTGAAAAGTATCAGCTTTTGCCTCCACCTCTCACCTAGAAACCAACAAAAAATCCGTTATTCTCAGAGGCAAGAAGACTCAAGAACTTATATTGCTCACTGGTTTTATCTCTTAGGAAATTTGACCCCACACCGATGGTGTTAATCTGTATTTTTGTCGAATTCTCTTCCCTGACAGTTCTTAGTATTTCATAAATATCATCTTTCTTATTGGAGTTATGGTAAGTCGGAGCACCATCTGAAAGAAGAACGATGTCACTGATGCGGTCATAGTTTCTCAAGACAAATAAAAGGGTGTCCCGGGTGGGTGTTCCGCCTGAAGGCCTTAAAGCATAAATGAAATCAAAAGCGTCCGAACGATTAAGCGAAGTGTTGTCTCTGATATTCCCCCACATACTTCTGAATGGGGCCCTCTCCCCGAGAGGAAACTGAACGATTTCAACTTTAAAACTACCCGGTAAAGATGTCAGCAGCATCTTTAGTCCTGCTTTAACCTGCCCCATGCGGTCTTCCTCGGTCATGGAATACGATGTATCAATGATAAAAACAATGTTTTTACCTTTAAAGTTAAATCCCGCTTCAAATTCAGGACCAGTATTTTTGGGAGCTTCAGGAATAACAACTTTCTCTAATGAGGCAATTTTCATTGTGGCCTGATCAAGCTGTTTCTTTAATTCGTCCATTACTTTTTGAGACGAAGCCAGATCTTTTTCCAATACCTGCCTGACCGGATCTATTTGTGGAATCTCCTTGGCTTGATTTTTTGGTATCGCCACATAAAGAATAATCACGGCACCTAATGCTCCGCTCAGGATATCTAAAAAAGAAATTGAAAAGAGTTCAATAGGACGGCGTTTTCTCATTGAATTTCAATCTTATTAATCAAATTATCGATCACAAATTCTTTCAAATCAGAATGAAACCTATCAGTTTCTTCCTGCAGCTGGTGTACAAACCACATGATGATGATAGAAAGAATCAAAGCAACCAAGGTAGTATCGAAGGCCACTCCCAGAAGTGAAGTGATCTTATCCATATCACCCGAGTTGGCCACAATCAAGGCCTGGGAAATACCAATAACGGTCCCTACAAATCCGATGGAAGGGATTACCCAGGTCAGGTAACGGATAATGGATTGGTCACCTTCAGACTTTTCCTGTGACACTTCGATTTGAATACTTACGATGTCGATTAACTCTGAAAGAGAACCTGAGGTATGAAACTTAGTGCAGGCCTTTTTCAGCAAATCGCTTAATACATATTTTTCTTTGCGTTCAAATTCAATCAATTTGAATTTGAGATTGTTGACATCTGAAGGCATGAAAACAACTTTTTCACTGGTAGGGATTAAATTTAATTTAAACGCCTTACGTTCTCGTGCGATGATTTTAAGTTTCTCCCGTACCTCAAACCATGACCAAAAAAATGCCAGATAAGTCAATGACTGGATGTATCCTCCATTCATGACATCTCCTCCCAAAAGAACTGAGATACGATGTAAGGCAGGAGAATTACCACTCTTTGTCACTGCCAGAAGGATCATACAAATAGCTGTAATCAAAAGTGCTATCCCAGATGACAGGGTTAGGTTTCTTAGGTTTTTCATCTCGCAAAATCCGTGTTATTAAACTTATGTTTATTTATCGGTAACTGGTTAAAAAAGCTAAGGGAGCCCTATGAAGAAAGTGGAGATCCATCCGGATGCAGTTGAGAGAGTAAAAAAGTTCACTATTAATGACACTCAACTAGGCTTCGGTAAGTACATGTCTCCCATCATGATCCAGGCCATATACGCCAATGGTGAGTGGCAACGATTTGATCTTCTTCCCTATGCCCCTTTGCAACTCGATCCTTGTTCAAAAGTACTGCATTATGGTCAGGAAATTTTTGAAGGTATGAAAGTCTTTCGCCATCCTGACGACAGTATTCACATGTTTCGTCCGGAGATGAATGCCCGAAGATTCAACCAGTCTGCTCGTCGGATGGCGATGCCGGAAATACCGGAAGATCAGTTTCTTGAGGCATGTGAAGTCATCTGTGCTTATTCAAAACATCTGGTTCCAAAGAGATTAGGAGAATCTCTCTATCTGCGCCCCTTCATGATTGCCACTGAAGTTGGCATGGGTATTAAGCCTTCCAATCAATTTCTTTTCATCATTGTGGCCTCACCATCCGGCTCTTATTTTGCCGGTGAATCAGTTAAGGTTTATATTGAAAGAGAAGATATTCGTTGCGCTCCCGGTGGTGTGGGCTTTGCCAAAACTGGTGGGAACTATGCTGCCAGTTTAAATTCATATGCTAAAACTATTAAGCTTGGCTGCGATCAAACCATGTGGCTCGACTCAGTCGAGCATAAGTACATCGAAGAGATGTCAGGCATGAACTTTTTTGCCGTTATCGATGGAAAAATTGTAACCCCTGCTTTGACCGATACCATTTTAGATGGAGTTACCCGCCGATCAATTATTGACATTGCCACTGGGGAAAAATTAACCGTAGAACAAAGACGCTTGAGCATTGATGAAGTACTCAAAGGTGTTCAGGATGGCAGTTGCACGGAAGCATTTATGTGTGGAACTGCCGCCGTCATAGCACCTGTTGCTTCTTTCCTAGATAAAGACGGCCAGGTTTATACACTTAGAGATGCTCAGGGAAAAATCAGTATGCAGCTGCGTGAAAAGCTCATTGCTATCCAGGCCGGCAGAATGGATGCGCCCGCAGGTTGGGTTTATCCAATCCGAGAATTAAGTTTCTAGATAAAATGATATCTGCCCCATTATCTCACCATTAATCTGGATCATGAGATGATGGGTTCCAGAATAGTATTTCATGGTAGTAATGGTTTTTAATGAATGTTTTTTCGTTATATTCTGACTTTTACCAGCATCTAACTCAATAGTCTTAAGCTTATAAACTTTCTTTCCTTGTTTCCCATTCGCTTTTACAAAATCAATGATGTAATCAATGATAAGTTTCTGAGTTTTTTTTGCTTTTGACTCTATCAAAAAGTTAAAATGAAGTGCTTCGCCCAACTGATAGATGGCCTTATTTGAGCTTAGCTTATGAAGTTTGACCTTGGCCTTACCTTCTACTCCCATGAGTTTCAAGGCCCCAGGATGGCCTTTTTTTATCAGCGTCCTTAAAGCATGTCTTTTGATCCATAGGATTTTATCAACATGAATCTCAGGCACATCCTCACCCCATAGTCTCAGAATTTCTATAACGACTTGAGGATGATTTTTTGAAATATCATTAAGATGATTGGCCACACTCTTTCTGACGTAAAGCTCTTCATCAAATTTCAATTTATCCAGAAGTAATAAGGTATGAGTAGGATCCATAACAAATAGAGGAATTTTTTGTCCCCAAGGTAGCAGTGGACGTGAACCTTCCGATACCCACCGCCTGATATGAACATTTTTATCTTTAGACCACTTCTCAAAGTATTTGAGAACCTTCTTATGGTTCTTAAGTAAAAAGGGTCTCACTGCAAATTCAGAAGTAAACCTTTGAGTTAGCTGGTACATCGCCTTCATGGATTCATCAAAATGCTCCAGACCAAATTGAGAGATGAACTCCGAAAATGGCCAAAGCTCAAATCCCTTAAGATCACTATCTTCCATCGTTTGCATTAAAACCGCGAGAGAATCAGGATAATTCAGGTCTAGATTTAACTTTATATGCTTTGTAATTAAGAGAACGCGATTTTTTAATTCCAGAGCGTTTAAATCATTAAGCAATACTAGAAATTTTTTGGTGTTAAATTCAGGATGATGACGAGCGATTCCCCGAGCAAGTTTTCGGACGACATTTTCATTGATGAGATTTTTAAAAGGATCCATTTAAATAAAAAGGGGCACCGAAGCGCCCCTTCCTTATTAGCCAAAACTTGGCAATATTTCAAAACAAAGAATAGCTATTGCTGTAGGAAATAACGCCCCTTTAAGTAAGCCTAGAGGTGAAATACCATCTTCTCCAAAAGAATCTTTTAGAATTCCATAACCAGCCGGGTTAGGAGCATTGGCAATCACAGTAAGACCACCACCAGTAACGGCACCTGCCACTAGATAATATTTTGCAGAATCAGTTAATTCAACCAAAGACCCCAAATAAGTAAGAGCGGCGTTATCAGTAATACCAGTCAGAGCAGTCGTTCCAAAGAAAAGTATCTGGTCAGAAAGACCAGAGATAAGAGGCTGCAACCACCATCTCTGCTCATTACCCAGGACAATTAATCCCCCTAGAAAGAATCCTACCATCAAGGATGACTTAATTTGAACTTCGTCTTGGAACTCTTTGGTCACAATAGTGAAGCCTAAAAAGAACAGAAAGAGACCTAAGAAGACCACCATGTGGTGAGCAGTTAAAACAACAAGTGCTAAAAAGATGACATGTACCAAAGTGATCCAGGCCGGAGGAAGCATTTTATCCGTATTATCAGGTCTTAAGGAAAAATCACCAGTAAGTTCTTTTTTGAAAATAAAAGAAATGGCAACTGCATTGATGATACAAGCAATAGCGGCTTTATAACCAAAAGTTAAAAACATGTGCCCAATACCCCAACCCCATTTTCCAGCAACCATCAGAACTGGAGGAGCAGCAAAGTGTGTAAGAGTTCCTCCGATAGATATGTTTACAAATAACAGACCGATCGTGGCGTACTTAAACTTAGTACTCATTTCACGAGTATAAAAATTCTTAAGCAGGATAATGGCCGTCACAGTCATTGCTGCCGGCTCAGTAATAAATGAACCAAGAAGAGGTCCTACAATCAAGGCGGTTACGTAAAACGCCATTTTTCTCGGAAGAGGGATCAATTTAGAAATGGCCACAATGATTTTTTCGGCTAGTTTAATTACTGGACGTGTACCAGCAATGGCCATAATAACAAAAACAAAACCTGGTTCCGTAAAATTCAAACTCTCCAGATATTTAATCGGAGCTTCATAGCCTTCAACGGCAAAAATTATGCCCATAAAGACAGCGGCCCACATACCAAAAACAGCTTCAACTTCTGCCATAAAGTGCCAGAAGTTTTCTCCCATTGATCCTTCCGGATACTGATGAGCAATATGAGCAAATTTGCTTACCAAAAAAGTGTGAATGATGGCGATAGCGAAAATAACTGTCGCGGCCACCTGAATGAAACTAGGATTCATGCCTTCCCCTTGTAGAAATAATTTCTATTAGTCTAAAGGGAAATTGAAGATTATGGAAAAGAAATTAGCCGTTCTTGCCAATAGAATTTACGGGACAGGCATCCATCTGTTCTTCACATAAAGCAATTTCATCAGGTGTCGTCGGCTGTTTTTTTACATAGGCATTGCCTGAATCATCTTCAGCAAAAAACTCAGGTGCACCGGAATAGCAGACATTGCAAGCAATACAGCCTTCGCCTCCGTCATCATCTGGGTCAGTACAAAAGAAAGGGCCTGGGATATTTTTTGGGTGTTTGTTTTTTACATTTGCCATAATGGGCTCATTCTAATTGCCCAAAGAAGGAGTATCAAGTTCCAAGACATGTTTGCGATGTGTTATTTTTGACTTTTTTTCTCCCGACTCGTAGTTTGTTGTTAGTTAAAACCTAAGGAATAACTTATGGACCAAAAGATAGTCGAAAACGCCACTTTATGGGGAAATAACACTTACTTTAGTGAAGCTGATCGAAAAGAGATTAATTTTCTTTTATCGGATCTCCCAAAAAATGAAGTTGAATTAACCGAAAGATTTTACCGGGATTTGGAATTTGGAACTGGTGGTTTACGTGCCCCTATGGGTATGGGACCAAACCGGATGAATAAATACAATGTTCGTCGTGCCACGCAAGCACTTGCAAACAAAGTTATTGAACAATTTGGTGGTGGCAGTGCCGTTATTTCTTATGACTCCAGAAATTGCTCTAAAGAGTTTGCCCTGGAAGCAGCTGGAGTTTTTGCTGCCAATGGCATCAAGGCCCATGTCTTCAGAGTCTTGACCCCGACCCCTATGCTGTCTTTTGGAGTCCGTTATTATAAAGCCCAAGCCGGTATCATGATTACGGCCAGCCATAATCCGCCCATCTATAATGGCTTTAAAGCTTTCTGGAATGATGGTGCTCAGGTAGTTCCACCTATCGATAAAGAAATCATCAATGAGTATAACAAACTTACCGACTGGAACCTGGTTAAACACATGGAGTTTGCAGATGCTCTAAAACAGGGTCTTGCCAGCTGGACTGATGAGAAAGTGGAAGAAGCTTTTTATCAAGTGATTGAGAAGAAAGTCATTCAGGATCTCGATATGTGCAAAGCCCACGGATCGGAACTCTCCATTGTCTTTACCGCTCTTCACGGAACAGGTGAAGTTCCATGTCAGGAGACCGCACGCCGTCTCGGCTTCACAAAATTTCATTCCATACCTGAGCAGGCGATGCCGGATGGAAATTTCCCAACGGTTAAATCCCCTAACCCAGAAGATCCTAAGGCCATGGCCATGGCAATTGATTACATGTTGAAAAACAATGGAGATGTGGCCTACGGAACTGATCCAGATGGCGATCGACTTGGGGTAGTGGTCAATGACCATGGTAAACCTGCCATTCTTAATGGAAATCAGATTGCGGCCCTTATGCTCTACTATGTATTCTCAGTAAAATCGGAGAAGAAAACACTTCCGGAAAAAGCACTGGTTATTAAATCAATCGTCACATCTCCCATTCAAAACGCCATAGTTGAGCATTTTGGCGGAACAGTCATGGATACGCTCACGGGCTTTAAATGGATGGCAGGCCTTTTACGAGAATTGGAAGAAAAAAAATCTCCCTATAATTTTGTCTTTGCTTCAGAAGAGTCTTTCGGTTACATGCCTCACAATGAATCCCGTGATAAAG
This sequence comes from Bacteriovoracaceae bacterium UBA4096, assembly GCA_002381945.1. GTDB lineage: Bacteria > Bdellovibrionota > Bacteriovoracia > Bacteriovoracales > Bacteriovoracaceae > Peredibacter. Next base: position 60,688 of record DFXY01000035.1, on the reverse strand, counting down.
ATGGTGTGAGTTCGATGGCCATCATGTCTGAAGTGGCTTTGTATTACAAAAAGAAAGGCATGACCTTAGTTGATGCCTTAGATGAAATCTATACTAAATTCGGCTTCTTTTTTGAGTCTCTGGTTTCACTGGATTATGAAGGTATTCAGGGTGCCCAGAAGATTGCCCGAATAATGGAATATTTCAGACAATATCCTGAATCACACTTTGCTGGTGAAGAAATCATAGCTAAAGAAGATTATGAGACATCTATCTCTACGGATATTCGCTTAAAAAACAACAAGGCCATTGCTTTACCTAAAAGTAATGTTTTAAGTTTTACCTTTGCCAGTGGAAATCGTCTCTTCTTAAGACCTTCAGGAACCGAACCCAAGATCAAGTTCTATACTATGGTAAGAGAAACTGAGGGCGATCTTCCTCAAAAAAAACTCAATGCTCTTAAAAAAGTTAAATTTATCGAAGATAGAATTAAAGAAATCTGCGAGAAGGCCTGATGGAAAAAGCGATCGTCCTCTTAAGCGGTGGTATGGACTCATTAGTCTGTGCCGGGATTGCTTTAAGAGAAAATTATAAGGTGTCATTTCTCCATATGAACTATGGTCAGAAAACATCTGCCAGAGAGAGAAAATCTTTTGATGATATCGCTGAGTTTTATAAAATCCCTGAAAGGGATCGAAAAATCATTGATATGACCTTCTTGAAACAAATCGGCGGAAGTTCACTGACTGATGAAGCAATTTCTGTGAAGTCATATCAGGGAGATTCAAAAGAAATTCCTGATTCATACGTCCCATTTAGAAATTCAATCATCCTGTCACTTGCCGTCTCTTGGGCCGAGGTTGTAGGGGCCACGAAACTCTTTATTGGTGCCAATTACGAGGATTCTCCAGGGTACCCTGATTGCAGACCTTCTTATTATGAAGCCTTCAATAAAGTCATTAAAGAGGGAACCAAGGCCGGTAACATCGAAATTATCACACCCGTTATCAGCATGAAGAAACGCGACATCGTCTTAAAGGGCCAGGATCTTAAGGTTCCATTTGCACTTAGCTGGTCTTGCTATAAAAGTGACGACAACGCATGTGGCCAGTGTGATTCTTGTGCACTTCGCTTACGAGGATTTAAAGAAGCTGGTATTAATGATCCCATTGACTATCAATAGGTCCATTTTAAACTAAGCTTATTCTTTAAAACACAAGGAGTGTGTATGAAAACCCTATTAGTACTTGTCTTAGCTTTTGGAAGCCTCTTGTCCTTTGCAGAAAAACCAAAGGATGACGGCAAGTTTGAAGAAAGAAAGGCCAAACTTTCTACCCATCTGGATAAAAGGATTGCAGCTCTTCAGGAGAGCAAATCATGCATTTCCAACGCTAAGGATGATAAGGGGTTAAAAGCTTGCCACGAAAAGATGAAAGAACATCGTAAAGAAAGACGTGAATCGATGAAAGAAATGAGACGGGAAAAAAAACATAAGCATCATAAAGAAGAATAATGAAAAGGGTCGAAAGACCCTTTTTTTTATAAATCAGATGAAACGTAAAACTGGTAGGACTCTATAAGAATAAAATTCTTACCATACTTAGAATAAGGTACAGAAGCTGCTACCGCTTTGGCGCAATTCATAAAACTTTGATCCAAGTTTATCTCTTTGGATGAAAAATTCAAAAACTCTGTTTTTCCTAAATGATCTATGCCAACAACCAGACAAGTATTAAATTCTTCATAACCCGTTCTATTCTTAAAGTCTTCGTAGCACAGCTGCATGCTTTTAGTAGTATTTGCAATATCCATAAGGAGAGATGGGCTACTAATAGCGCGCTTGTATTTATTTCGGGGATTTTTAAGATACTTCAAAGCTTCAGTAGAGCAGACTTTTTCTTTTACAAAGCGGGGTCTTTCGGTTGCACATGCAGACATTAAAACCAGCATTAAAAAGAAGAAAAGTATTTTCATTTTCTCTTGATCCTCTCCAAAGCTTTAATGACTTTACGAAAGTTCATAAAATCGTAACGACTATGGCACTTCAGAATAAAGTCGTCCAGAGTCGGCTCATCATCCTTAAGAAAATAAAAGGAGAAGTCAGAAGCAACAATGAACAAAGCGGAGAGAGGAGAAATTTTATCGGCGCGCAGTCCTTGTGGGAAGCCACTACCATCAGGTAATTCATGATGCTGATAGGCCAATGCGTCCGTATCAGGTGGAGCATTGGAGAAATATCTTTTAATCAGATTCGCTGCATCTTTCGGATGAGCTAAAAAAATCTTTTGATCTTCTTCAGTTAAAGAATGTTTCACTTTCTCAAATTCCTGAATGTTTTGAATTTTCAAAAGTTCAGGCCGGACAGCAAGCGTGATATCACTAAGAACAGCGGCATACACCAGCTTATCCATAGTGGTCTTTGATATCCAGTCCAGTTGCTTAGCAAGGACACAAGCAATTAAGCTGGTTAAATTCATCTTCTGAGTAAACAGGGCATAGGAGTCCTGCTTTTCCTTCAGCATCTTCAGAAAGTGGTCTACTTTGGCTTCTTTTTCTACAATTGATCTGATCTTTTCAACGGCCTTATCAATGGACTCTTTGAAATCTTTATCAACATGGACTTCATCATCCATGCGAAGAATTTTTTGTTCAAATCTTTTCTCAGGGCTATCTGAAGCTCCACGAAGGACAAAACGAAAATTACTGGCCTTTAAAAAAATATCTATTTGATTTTGAATTTGATTTATAACCCAGTCAGCCGTTTCTCGATTCAAGTATAAATAATTTATACCTTTACTCTTATACTTTTGGATGTCGAGCATATTAGTCGTATCGTCTTCGTTGAAGAGTTTTATGTATTTATCTTGCCCAAGCCGAATGAAAAGATTTTTGTTAATTCCATCCAGAATTGATAAAAAATTGATATCAATCCGGCAGTAGGGTTCTTCGTTTAAATAAGGTGAGCTTGAAAAGAGATGTCTTCCCTCTTCAATTAAACTACCTGGTAGTTTAGATTCATCCATCAAAAGCATCTGGTGATGATCCTTTAGAAGCTCTTTTCCTTCTTCGCGAACCTTATCCACCAGAATGACGATTTTAACTAGTTTTGAATGATCTTTTAAATATCCTATGAAGTCTTCCACCAGATAAGCATTAGGTGTGTAATCATAAATTATCATGCTTGGAACGGATTCAAGGTTTTTAAGAAAAGACAGTGCCGTCTCTTCCGATTCAAGTTCCGTTACCTCAGTATGCAAAAGTGTCTCCAGAACAAACTTAAGAATACCCCTCATATAAGGAGAGCGGGAAACGACTAAGAATGGGAGCTTTTTGATTATTGTCATTAGTAAAGTTGGACAAAGTCCCCTTCAGTCACTGAGCCACCTGAATGAAGATTGCAAACAGCTCCATCTGGGCCGAAATAATCAACAACCTCCAGAGTTCCCTTCACTTCTCCCTGAGACATACCGATCATGGCCCCAGTTTCAGGATCATAAATGTCCTGGCCTTCAGTGATCACTTTCAGAATGTCACCTAAGTTTAATCCAGACGAGCGACCGGCATTGATATATATCCGAGTGCCGATAATTTTTGCTACTCTTCCCATCCAGTCCAAACGGGCGCCAACCTTAATCACTCGAGGAACGAACTTACGAACTGCCACTTTTACCGAATAACGTAGTAGCTCCTGACGATAGGACAAGTTGTCCTCAGTCTCAACTTGGTAAAAGCGAAGATTGTCATCAGAAATGTTTCCATCAACGGTTTCAGAAAATAGTTCTTTATTGGAAAGGACATCAAAAACTTTAATCTCAACGTAGGATTCAGCAAGAGATTTTACTTTTCTCACAAAACCGATCTCATCACTTTTTTGTCTGACTCTTGCCTCTTTGATTCTTCCGAATACAACAATATTGACTCCAGACATCTTGGCCTTTCTGGATAATTGAGCGAGCTTCACTCCTCCACCTGCATAGATTTCTTTAGAGCTACCAAAAATATTCTCGGCTTCCGGATCAAAAAGAAACTCTCGAGACTTGGATATTTCACGACGGAATTCTTCAGTGGCAGTAATAGCAAGATCATCCCCTCCCATTGGGGTTTCATTATAGAAAGGCAGTAGGGCAATTTTCTTTTTAATTGGACTAAATTCTGAAACTGTTCGTACCTTAGATGCCTGGGATATCGGTTTTCTGCGCGTAATGGGAGCGCATGAACTGGTGATAAATGAGAGAGTTAAAATGGGAAAGAGTCCATATCGCAAAAAGAGCATTATCTCATCCTCGAGAAAATTTATTCAGCTATTAACTTTAACACATGGTGAATGCCTGTAAATTCATTCACCAATCTATAGCTATGAGATGATTTTAACTCTTTTAGTCGTGACAATAAATCCGTAAACGATTTTTCCTCACCTTGATAAAAACACAGGATTTGGGCCTCTTTTTGGGTAAATAAGTCCATTTGCAGCTCTAAATTGAGCTTATTTCCTTCTCTCTTGAGTAATTCCATCAACGATAGGATATCACCCATATGATGATGGCCTTGAATGACCAAGCGACTCAGTCGGTTGAGGCGAAGATTATCTTGAAGTTTTCGGACTGATTTCTGAAAGGCATCCAAGGGAGAACGATACATAGCACTCGCCAAGCTTGAGTTCAGGCTTTTCTGATCTAATCCTCGCCAACTTTTAATTTCAGGAAGGATGGTATGTGAGGAAAGAATTTTTTTAGTGTTCATGTCCAGCATAACCACACTGCCATCCCACTCAAACTCCCACTCATTAAGGCCCTTGGAAAAGCTAACCTTTCTCAGGTTAAAGGAAACTTTTAACCATGCACCATTTAGAAGATTTTCCGGAACGTTCATTCCCTCTTCCTGAGGGAGATCCTGCCAACTGTTAAATAAGCTTAAGCATTCATCCGTACAGAGATTAATCTCTTCCACATTTGAAGGACCATTAGCATCCATCCATTTTAACCATGAGGACATAAGGGGTTTTGAAAAAACAGAACTTTGTTCAAGGCCCAAATCATTCCAATTCATATTGATTAGATTAATTTCCGAAATGATCAGGAGCTTTGAATACTGTTTAGAATCAGCGGATAAAAGCCTGGCGTTTAATTTTTCCAATTTGGCACGATTTAAATTAAAGACTACACTGGCCTTCCATAACTCAGGCTTTGCCTGATCACGCTGAATCTCTTTAAAGGCGTAAGAATCTAAAACTTGTTCTAGTCGCGAGAACTTAATGAAGAGTTTATGTTTCTGCTCTTCTAGCCCATCCAGAAAAATCTTCTTCTGATCATCGGTTAATTCGGCAGCGTAATTTTTCCCAAATTTCTCGGCCATTTTACGGATTTTATAGGCTTCAAAGTATCTGATAAATTTTGCATTCAGCTGTGTGTGAAACTTTTTAATATCAAATCCTATCTCCGTTGAGTATTGCTCAATCGCAGCTTCAACTGCTTCATGAAGCAGTATAGGTTTGGCCTCCTCAAGATTGGCGACCTTGAGTTCCATATTTACAGTTCTTTCACTGACCAGTTGGGCCAGAGCGCTGGTGGAAAGTAAGAAGAGTAACAGGGTCAGTAATTTCACAGATGAACTTCCTCAACCTTGCCATCAATGATGAATGAAACGGAATTTGTATTTAGAAGCTCATTGATCTTAGCTGCCATTTGAGGAGAAGGACTAACCAGGAAATTATCATCTAAAGGTAATCGAGCACGCCCTTCCGGCGTATCAAAAATAAAATGTATAGGAATTGAACCTCGATAACTTAAAAGTATTTGCTTCATTTGAGAAAGTGAATAGGCGTTTAAATGGTTTAAAGGAACATTTACTCTCACTGAAGTTACCCGGTCATCAGACTCGTCCTTCAAAAGAGCAACCTTACTCGGGTAAAATTTCTTTGGGTCCTCTGCCAAGTTCACGACTCCCGAAAGAATAAGCGGCTCATCCATGGTCAGAAACTCCTGGAATTCAGCAAAGACTCGAGGAAAAAAAAGACATTCGATCTTACCTGAAAGATCTTCAAAAGTAACAAAGGCCATTTTATCGCCTTTTTTGGTGACGATAATTTTGGACTCTGAAATCATTCCTGCAATCACCATACTGCGTTTGCTTGGATCATTCTCATCTTTAATCCTTGGCCCCATGCCTTCAGGGCGGGCAACCGTTGGCAGCTCTTGGATACTGGCAATGTCCATCGAAGTCAGTTTGCCCATGATATCTTTAAACCTCATAAGCGGATGACCTGAGACATAAATCCCCAATAGTTCTGCTTCCAATGAGAGTTTCTGTTTTTCATCAAATTCTGGTGATTCACTTATATTAAGCTGCTCTTCTGAACTCTGGACAACCTCACCCATATCAAACAGCGAAGTCTGGCCCATAAGCTTCTCTTCCTGCTTCTTCTCAGCGAAAGAAATGATGAATTCCATATTCTCCAGAAGAGTCTTCCGATTAAATTTTTCACATGAATCAAATGCTCCCACTTTTATCAGAGCTTCCATCACACGTTTATTGACGGCCTTAAGATTCACTCGTTCACAGAAATCGACATAACCTGTGAATGCACCATTCTCAGTTCTTTCTTTTACGATTTCTTCTACAGCACCTTCACCCACACCTTTTACGGCCCCAAGTCCGAAACGAATGGTGTCTCCGATCACGTTGAATAACCATAACGACTCATTCACATCCGGCGGAAGGATTTGAATGCCACATTCTTTTGCTTCCTGAATATATGAAGTAATTTTTTCTTTGTTGTTGATTTCAGTTCCTAGCAAAGCAGCAAAGAACTGGGCAGGGAAATATTTTTTTAAGAATGCCGTCTGATAGGCCACAACAGAATAAGCAACTGCGTGTGATTTATTGAAGCCGTATTCTGCAAATTTTTCCATCAAGTCAAAAAGAGCAATCGCTTTTTCTTGATCAAATCCTCGTTCGACAGCGCCTTTTCTGAAGATCTCCTTATGCATCTGCATCTCTTCAGCTTTCTTTTTCCCCATCGCTCTACGAAGCATATCCGCTTGACCAAGTGAATATCCGGCCACCACTCGGGCAATGTTCATCACTTGTTCCTGATATACAATAATTCCGTAGGTATCTCTAAGAACTGGCTTCAACTCTTCAAACGCATAAGTTTCAACTTTACCGTTGATTTTGTTTTTGATCTCCGCAAATTCCAAGTGCATACCGGAGCCCATTGGACCTGGACGATAAAGGGCGTTGATCGCTGTAATATCATCAATTGAACCCGGTTTAATCCGCTTGCATAGATCCTGCATCCCACTGGATTCAAGCTGGAAGACTCCCACGGTTTGACCATCAGAGATCATTTCATAGACTGACTGATCATTCATATCGATATCTTCAATGTCAAAATCAGGCTGCAAGTCACGCTGAACTAATTTTTGGGCGTTTGAGATAACCGTGAGAGTTTTTAGCCCCAAGAAGTCAAACTTCACCAGACCAATTTTTTCCGAGAAGTCTTTATCGAACTGAACAACCTGTTCACCTTTTGCCCCTCTAAATAGAGGACAATAAGTGACCAGTGGCTCATTGGTAATAATCACTCCGGCAGCATGAATACCTGCATGTCGGTTCAATCCTTCAAGTCGTTTACTAATTTGAAGAATTCGTCTGATCTTAGGATCATTATCTTCAAGCTCTTTGAGCTTAGGTTCTTTATCTATCGCTTCCTGAAGTTCTATTCCTAGTTCTTCCGGTACAAGTTTTGCCAAAGTATCGGCCTCTGAATACGGAAGAGCAAAAACCCTGGATACATCCCTTAAAACGGCTTTGGCAGAGAGTGTGCCAAAAGTGATAATCTGCCCTACTCTTTCTTCCCCGTATTTTTTAGTCACATACTCAATAACTTCCTGGCGGCGATCCTGACAGAAGTCGATATCAAAATCTGGCATGGAGATACGTTCAGGGTTAATGAATCGCTCAAAGAGAAGGTTAAATGGTATTGGATCAACGTTAGTGATTTTTAAAGCATAGGCGACAATGGAACCTGCACCTGAACCCCGGCCAGGGCCAACAGGAATGCCCTGCGCTTTAGACCACATGATGAAGTCAGATACAATCAGAAAGTATCCGGTAAATCCCATTTGCTTAATCAAACCAATCTCAACTTCCAATCGGTCAAGATATTGTTGTTTAAGCTCACTTTCCCAATTCGCTTGCTCACGCAGCTGCTTAAAGTGAGGCCCGTTGAAACGCTCTTCCAGGCCTTCTCGAGTCAATCGGGTAAAATACTCATCTTCAGTCTCCGCAGTTTTAATTTCAAACTTTGGAAGAAGATAAATCTGTTTTCCCTTATCATCCTGCCAGCGGATTTCAAGATTACAGGCATCAGCAATTTTTAATGTATTGTCACAGGCCTCAGGAATATAACTAAATGACTGGCGCATTTCCTGGGCGGATTTAAAATAGAACTCAGTTGTGGAAAGCTTCATGCGTTTTTCATCTTCAAAGGTTTTACCCGTTTGAATACACATTAAAACTTCCTGAGCGGCAGCATCTTCCCTGGTTACATAATGACAGTCATTGGTAGCAACCAGCGGTATGGAATTTTCTTTGGCAAAAGCAATGACCTTTTTATTAACATCTGCTTGTTCAGGAATACCATTCTCCTGGATCTCCAGATAGAAATCGTCCTTGAAAATTTCACGATACTTCATCGCGGCCTGGTAGGCACGTTCATCCTGACCTGTGAAAAGGTTGTAGCCAACTTCACCTTTCAGACAAGCAGTCGTTGCGATAAGACCCTCTGAGTATTCTCGCAGAAGTTCAACATCTGCCCGGGGCTTATAGTAAAAGCCTTCCTGGTAGGCCTTTGAAAGTAGCTTACAAAGATTTTGATAACCGGTTAGATTTTTACACAAAAGGATTAAGTGATGGATTTGATGCTTTCCTTCAACTTCATCCTGAGAATCAAGAGTTTTTAAATTGCGGGGGGCCCTACGGTCATGGCGTGACCCCGGTGTAAAATAAATTTCGGATCCCAGAATTGGCTTAATTCCGGCCGAGATAGCACGTGTATAAAAATCAATTCCACCGAACATATTTCCATGATCAGTACAGGCAATGGCCGGCATCTCCAGCTCTTTGGCCCGTTTAAATAAATCATTTAAGCGGATAGCACCATCGAGCAATGAATACTGACTATGCAAATGCAGGTGGGTAAAACTGTCTTTATGTGTATTTTGAAAATCACTCCCAAGAAAGGGGTTTTTCATTCTGTAATCCTCGAAAAATTTGGTGTGTTGTTCTCTTCTAGATAACCACTTTTACCTGAATATGACAAAAGCGGCTATGCATCTAAACAGTAAATAGTGACTAGAAAACTTGCCCTAATAACGCGGACAATCACTTCTTGTAAAATCGAGGTGTTCGCGATAGTAAAGCTCCCACAAGGAGACCTAGATCATGTTTTCCGGACCAAATAAGATACTGGCAGAAGAATTGCTCCAGTCGATTCATTTTTTTAGCGCAAAGGGGTGGACTCCTGCCACTTCTACCAATTATTCCGTCCGATCTGAGACAAAGAATGAGTATATCATTTCACGCTCCGGAGTGGATAAAAGCCAATTTACCCTCAATGATTTCATTATGATTGATTCTCAAGGGGAGGTGCTTCCCCCTTTTGATAAATCTGGCTTCAAGTCATCTGCAGAAACAGAGATTCATACCGCCCTTTACCGCGAATATCCCAAGATTAATTGCATTCTTCATACTCATTCCGTATTAGGGACCGTACTCTCACTAACCCATTCCATTGAAAAACAAATCATTTTTAAGGATTTTGAAATTCTCAAAGGGCTCGAAGGTAACGCAACTCATGAACTCACAGAAATATTACCTATTGTTCCAAATTCCCAGAACATGTCTGAGATTCTTCACGGCATGAAAGACTTCTGCCACAATGATATTCATGGATTCTTGATTGCAGGCCATGGTCTTTATACTTGGGGTAAGGATGTTGCTGCGGCCAAAAGACATGTTGAAACTTTTGAGTTCTTATTTGAGTGCTACAAAATGATGGGGAGAAATTAATGGCCATTCTAACACTTTTGGATCCTGTGAGAAAAGAGATCAAGAATCCTGCCGACATTAAAATATTCATGAATAATCGTGGGATTATTTTTGAACAGTGGCATGCCTCAATGCCTCTTCAGGATACCGACTCGCAAGAAACGATCCTCAAGGCCTATGAGCATGAACTTGGCCCCTATATGAAAAAAAATGGGTATGTTAACGCCGACGTAATCAATGTTCATCAGGATACTCCAAATGTAGAAGCGATCCGAATGAAATTTCTCTCTGAACATACTCATGCTGAGGATGAAGTTCGTTTTTTTGTTGATGGTGAAGGCTTTTTTTATTTTCATCTGGAAGACAGGATGGAGGTTTTCAAACTTCTTTGTGAAAAAGGGGATTTTATCTCTGTCCCTAAAGGTTTTACTCACTGGTTTGACCTTGCTCCTCGCTATTTTGTGAAAGCAATTAGAATTTTTCAAACGCCTGAAGGATGGGTCGCAAACTATACCAATAGTGGTAAAGAACAAAAGTATAATTTATGATTAAGCTTTTTCTTTTCGATATTGAAGGCACCACAACAGACATAAACTTTGTTCATAAAGTTTTATTCCCATACTCGGAAAAATGTCTGAAAGATTATGTCCTCAATCATCAAAATCATCCGACTGTCGTGAAGGCCCTAGAAGATGTTCGAAAGACCGTCCAGCAAGAGGAACAGAAGCAACTCGGTTTATATGAGGTTATAGAAAAACTTCTGGAATGGATTAAAATAGATCGTAAACATGGCGCCTTAAAAGAAATCCAGGGGCTAATCTGGGACGTAGGTTATACAAAGAATGATTTTAAAGGCCACGTTTACCCTGACGTTAAACCTTTTTTCATGAAGATTTTAGATAAAGGTTTAAAGATCGGAATATATTCATCAGGTTCTATTCATGCTCAAAAACTGATTTTCGGTTATTCAACTGAGGGTGATCTGACTCCAATGATTTCTTATTATTTTGATACGCAAGTTGGTGGTAAACGAGAGAGAAAATCTTATCAAAGAATCGCTGAAGAGACTCGTCTATCTCCTGCTGAGATTCATTTTTTCTCAGACATTCCAGAAGAGTTGGAGGCGGCCCAGGATGCTGGTATGGGGATTACTCACATTTTAAGAGCGGGAACTAAGCCTTCTCATTTTGAAGCTGTTAGTGACTTCAGGGTATTTATGGACTTCCTTTAGAAGCGCCAGAAGAAATCATATACGTAATAGTATCCTTTCCTTCCAAAAGTCAGATTCGTAAGATCACGGGTGGCCAATCCCAGACTGACGTGAAAAGAATTCCAGATCCACATATAAGAAATCGTTCCTCCAAAAGTTTGTAGTTCAACATTGTAAACTGGACCATAAAGGACTCTATTCCAATCATCAGTCATATATTCAGTAATGCTTCTGATATCAGAATCACGAAAGAGTCCAAGGTCTTCAGTCGCCTTAGCTTTTTCATATTGGGGGTCAAAAGTAATATTAACCATTAAATGATTTTGGAATTTTGAATTGGCCGGAAGGGTGATCACACCTCCAAGCTGTCCAATCCAGTCCTGATCCTGAACTTTATAGGCCCCCAGACCATTAAAGGTAATTTTGGCGTAACGGTTTTGCATGACTTTATATTTGCCACCCAGATTAGCATAACCATCCAACCAAAGGGCATTCACAACTCTGAGTCCTGCCTGATTAGTCATGCCGTACTGAATCTGAAAGGGACTTAGCAAAAGTTCATTTTTATCCAGCGTATGACCTTCAGAAGTAAAAACTCCAAAATAAGCGAGTTCTTTAAATTTTGAAGGAACCTTTTGATTACTGTTAAGAGTTAACGAAGTGAAACCAGGTATTCTTTTTTCTTCAAAAAGTTTGAAGTCCAGAAGCTCTACCCCATCACCCTCCATCACCATGAGGTTTTCTACTACCTCATCAATGCGCACCTTCACCAGACCGGAACTTTTTCTGATCTGTGCATCTTTAATCTGCCCTATTGCGATAATTTTATCATCTCGAGCGGATAGAACGATAACTTTCTTTCCTTTGAAGAAACCTTCGGCTTCAAAGACTTCAACCAGAATTTCGTTGGGAGAATGAATGGAGTGAACAATTGCCTGGGACCAGACCATAGAAGGTAATAATAATATGCAAATGAATAGAAGGCTTTTAAAGATCATCAGAATTAATGCAAAAACGCTTTAAGGTTTTCTGGCCTCAGCGCATTTGGTTTCAACACTTACGCAGGCACGGGTAAATAGAATGGTTGTCCACCAACTCTCCATCATCTCCGATTGAAGAAGATAATCATTACCTGGGCAAAGACTTCTGATCAACATGGGGATCGATGATTCCTTTTCTTTTTCAGCATTCGAAAAAAAGAACCATTGATTAAAACAAGCTTTTAAATTGTCTTTTCCCAGAGGTATGACTTGAGTCATCAGAACAGGCCGCTCATAGGTTTGTTTATTAAAATCAACCTTACGAATTAAATCATATTCGGCGTATTTTTGAGTGCAACTGGCAAGACTTAGGAGGATGAGGAAGATTTTCATGCCTCTCGATTTACCACGGCCAGCACTATTAGACGAAGACTTCTTCACCAAATTTTCACGGCCGGCAGTAACCTGCTTTCAAAGGTTTACAAAAACATTCTCGGCATCGCACAAAGACATATACTGGTGTCAATTTGGGGGCTGTAAATCTCAATCACAACTTGGTAAGTAGTTCAAAAATGTCTAAAGGAGTTTTTAAATGAAGGCCTTGATTCTGTGCTCATGCCTGATAACTTCAACCAGTTTTGCTCAAACTCTGGATCTAAATGATTTTAAAAGTCTACTCATGCAAAGACAGGCACAACTTGAAACCATCAATGAGGGGATGTCAAAAAAACTTATCACCAATTCTGTCATTACGAATGCACTAGGTGCTTGCAATTTGACTGAAACGTCTGTTCAAACTGTTCTAAAGATAGATGGTTCTAAAGTTATTATTCATTCGAAAGAGATCATTGCTGCTGCTGAGACACCTGCATGTAAAGAAGAAAATCTCGAATCCGGCGAAGCAACCATTCTTTTCTACGAAGAAAAACCAACTCTTGCCGCCGACCTGGCAGACCTGGACGCCTCGGCCGATGAGATTCGTTCCCTTTCAAAATCTTCAGAAATTATCACAATGAATCTTGAATTAGGTGAAACTAAAGAAGCCCTTTCCATCAAATATGATCTCAGGAAGCCTTCTTTCAAAAACATGATATCCACTCACGGAAAAAATTTCTCGATCATCACTCAGGATTTAGCAGACATTGAAGTGCAAACACTCGACCTTACGAATGTTGTCTTTTGCGCCAGTTCAGATTCAGATGATTGCGTAGAAGGCAACTTTTCAGATATCTTGTTTTAGGTTATTCCCATTCAATGGTCCCGGGTGGTTTTGATGTGCAATCATAAACGACTCGGGTGATTCCTTTGACTTCATTGCAGATTCTGGATGAAACACGATTCAAAAATGACCACGGCACTTCGGTTACCGAAGCCGTCATTCCATCTTGGGAGTTAACCATCCGGACAGCAATTACTTCTTCATAAACTCTACCATCACCTTTAACTCCCACGGTTTTAACCGGCAAAAGAACTGTGAAGGCTTGCCAGGTGGAATTATAAAGTTTGTGTTCTTTTAATTCTTCAAACAAAATTTGATCTGATTCCTGAACTTTACGAATGGACTCCCGGTCCAATCCCCCAAGTACACGAACTCCAATTCCAGGTCCGGGGAACGGATGACGATAAACCCAGTCGTGAACCAGGCCTAGCTCGGCTCCCATTGCTCTTACCTCATCTTTAAAGAGAAAGCGTAGTGGCTCCAGTAAGGAAAGGTGCATCCTTTCAGGGAGCCCACCCACATTATGGTGGGATTTTATGGTGACTGATTTACCACCTTTTTTATGAGGTGAAATAGATTCAATCACGTCCGGATACAGAGTCCCTTGAAGGAGATACTCAAATTTTATCCCATGACTTTTTTCAAACTGATGAACTTTTTCTTCGAAGACATCAATAAAGGTCTTACCAATTATTTTTCTTTTCTGTTCAGGATCATTCTGACCATGAAGGGCCTTTAAAAATAAATCTGAAGCATCAATGATTTCTATATTAAGAGAAGTTTTCTCCTGGAGAAGTTTGATGTGGTGAATATCCTGTGGTCTAAGTAGGCCATGATCCACAAAAAAACAATATAGGTCATCACCGATTACTTTATGCGTAAGGGTAGCAGCGACAAGTGAATCCACTCCCCCTGAAAACGCACAGAGCACTTTTTTGCCTTTAATCGCCTTTACTTCTTCCAATGAAGTTTCAAGCATGGTCTTTGAAGACCAGTCGGCCTTCAATTGAGCAACATCATTTAAAAAGTAGGACAAGATATCTTTACCATGAACCGTATGATGAACCTCAGGGTGAAATTGTAACCCGAGAATAGGCCGCACTTCATGCTTAATTCCGGCGACTAAACCATTCTCACTCTGAAAAATAAGTTTAAATTGCTCAGGCAGTACGCTGACATGATCGGAGTGACTCATCCAGACATCGCTAACAGGAGGACAACCTGGGATCGTAAAACCAGGAACAGTTCGCAGTTTGGCCAGTCCATATTCTCCCTGAACACCCTTCTCTACTTTTCCGCCGAATTTCTGCCCTAAAATTTGCATGCCATAACAAATCCCAAGTATCGGAAGTTTCTCATGAGAAAAAAACTGTTGGTAGTCTGTAACGTCCTCAAAAACGCTCTGAGGCCCACCGGAAAGAACTAGTGCTTTAGGTTCGGTGCTTTTCAATCTTTCAAATGCATCTTCCACTGTCATGATCTCAGAAGTAAATCCAAGTTCACGAAATTTTCGTGTAATAAGTTGTGTGTACTGGGAACCAAAATCAACAATCCAGATAGAGTTTTTCATGTATTAAACCTGACGATAATTAGGAGCTTCTTTAGTAATAATGACATCATGTGGATGAGATTCTTTAAGAGAAGCTGCCGTGATTTTAATGAACTTTGCCCGCTCTGAGAGTTGTAGCATGGTCGCAGCACCAACATATCCCATACCGGACCTGACCCCACCAATGAGGTGATACAAATTATTGGCAAGCGACCCACGATAAGGTACCTGGCCTTCAATGCCTTCTGGAACAAGTTTAGAAACTTCTTCAACAGCACTCTGGCCATAACGATCTTTTGAACCTTTCTCCATCGCTCCCAAAGATCCCATTCCTCGGTACATTTTATAAGCTCGACCTTGGTAAAGAACCATTTCACCAGGGGCTTCATCAGTCCCTGCAAAGAGAGAACCAATCATGACACAAGATGCGCCACCGGCGAGAGCTTTGACGATATCACCTGAAAACTTAATCCCTCCATCGGCGATGAAAGGAATATCGTGCTTAGAACAAACTTTTTTACAATCAAAAATTGCCTGCATTTGCGGAACACCGATGCCGGCAATTACACGGGTGGTACATATTGAACCAGGTCCAATCCCAACTTTAATTCCATCTACTCCTGCCGCAATCAGATCTTCACATGCTTGGGCAGTGGCAACATTTCCTGCAATAACATCAACTGCTGCATTTAATTTTTTGATACTCTTAACCATTTCAATCACTCCTTTTGAGTGACCATGGGCCGTATCGACAACAATAGCGTCTACATGGGCCTTAATGAGTGCCTCTACTCTTAACAGTTCCTTTTCAGATACTCCGCAAGCTGCTGCCACCCTAAGCCGCCCGTACTGATCTTTATTTGAATTGGGATAAGCTATAGTCTTTTCAATATCCTTAATGGTTATCAGGCCACAAAGTTTTCCGGATGCATTAACCACGGGAAGTTTTTCGACCCGGTGATTTTGAAGGATTTCTTTAGCCTTAGCAAAGCTAGTTCCTTCAGGAGCTGTCACTATATTTTTTGAGGTCATGACATCTTTTACTTTTTTTGAATGATCAGAAACAAAGCGTAAATCACGATTAGTGATCATCCCCACCAATTTTTTTTCATTATCTACAACCGGAAAACCTGAAATTTTATATTTTTTCATCAGGTCAAAGAGATCGGATATTTTCTGATCTGGAGTCACAGTAAATGGGTCAATAATCATGCCCGACTCATACTTCTTTACTTTCTCAACCTCAAAGGCCTGCTCTTCCGGTGTCATGTTCTTATGGATGACCCCTATCCCGCCTTCCTGGGCCATCACAATGGCCGTTCTCGATTCAGTAACCGTATCCATAGCACTCGAGGCGATGGGAATGTTCATCGAAATGTTTTTACTAAATCTGGTTTTTAAATTGACCTCAGTCGGGAGGACTTCGGAGTAATTTGGAACGATGAGAACATCGTCATAGGTGAGAGCTGAATCTTCAGTGTAAAACATAAAGCTATCCTTTGATTACCAAAGGATAGCTGATTTACGTAAATTTTGTAGAGGGAACTATATGCGCAGGACGTAACCTAGATTCTTGAGCGTTTTAATGTGGGTTGAAAACGGCTTCAATTTTCTGCGAAGGTTCGAGAAGTGAGTATCTAAATTATTCACTTCAACATGGACATCTTTCCACAGCATATGAATCAGGTCATCTTTATGAATGACTCGATTAGGATTCTGAGAAAGAACTAGAAGAAGTTGGTACTCTTTTGGAGTAAGCCTTACCGCTTGGTTATTTAGGATAACTTGATGGCCATCGAGATCAATTACCAGATCTTTGAACTTAATGACCTTGTTATTTTGAAGATTTCGTTTTGAAAGTGAAATCCGATTTCTAATACGGGCCACTAGCTCTTCTGTTTGAACAGGTTTAAGCAAAAAGTCATCTGCCCCAATCTCTAGGCCCTTAACTCGCGCTCCGATATCGGAATCACCAGTTAGGAAGAGTACAGGAAGATTTTGCTTTGCCCTTTTTACCTCTTCGTAGACCTGGAAACCATCTTTACCCGGTATGTGCAGATCCAGCAGGATCGCATCAGTGTGGTTGTTCCGGATGAAATCGAGTCCTTTATCAGGCTCTGTGAAAGATTCGATAGTGAACGAATCTGCTAGAGTACTCGATAAAACATCTAGAAGGTCTTTGTTGTCGTCAATAATTGTAACGTGCATTCTGTTCTTTTCCATGAACGTATATTAAGGCAGGTTTAGATGGAACTAAAACTCAAGATATCTTAATTATTTAGTTGCTTCTGAAACGGGCCAGAAGGTCCCGTTATCTTAGGAACTATTAAAGTGAAATTAATAGCTTGGAAAGATGTGCTAAGTCCTAGTAACTCTTCAGATCATCAATAAGTTTTTCCAGTTCTTTTGAGTACTTAGGTTGCTTACTAGCTTGCTTCTTAAGAGAGTTTTCAAACTCTGGATCATTTTCCACCTTTGGGGCCACTATTTTTGGCAGATTTGGGGCCACAGACTGAATTGACGCTGGTGCTCTTGGGGCCGTAAAAGCCTCAGCTTTCTTCCAAGATGTACCATAAATTTTGATTGGCACCGGTGAGAATTTTGGACTTTTTACTTTTTTCCTACGAACCGTCTCAACCGAAGCTGGAAGTCGGTGGGACTTAATAAAAATGATTTCACCCTTTTTAACCGGTGCTTGATGAGAAGTTTCAACCGAAGCAATGGAGCGACCTTCATTTGTTTTAAGTTCTACCGGTAACTGCTTAAACTCGGTCAAAGCAGCGTTCAAAGACTGAAGACCAATCTTAGTGGGAGCACGTGGAGAACCATTTTCAATTTCAGAATCCACAACAGTGAAGGATCCGGCAGGAATAGCGTACTTCATATCCATATCAAGAATATTAGAAACATCCACTTCACCATTAACGACCAGAACCTGTGAACGGGAAGTCATCTGATCAAAAATTGTAATAAATTCGCCCTTGCTGAAATTCACATAACCATTGGCAGTAGTTAGGGCCAGTGGATGCTTGGCATTGGAAGCTTGTATCCAGGTCTTACCCTTTTTAAGCTGAACGGATTTATTGAAAAATTTCAAATGAGATCCACTGATCAAATGATAAGTGGCATCGTAATAATCATTCAAAGTGATTGAAGAACCACTGGAAACCATAATCTCCGACTGTTCTTCAAGATGCTGATTAAGTTTTAGGGCACTCGTTTTGCCATCGGCAGTTACCATGAACACTGTCCCTGATATCTCAGTAACCTGTGCCACTGGTTTGGCCCAGACTGATAAGGAAAGTGAAAGAAGTAAAAGGCTACTGCTTAATTTTGTAAGAGATGTCTTCATAGTACCTGCTTAATATTTTCCATTCTTCTGTATTACGGTATTTAAGTCGAAATTCTTCAACTGTTTTAAGAAATTTCTGATGCTCGCCCTGGTTATACTGGGCCAAGGCAAGCCAAAGTTTGGCACCCCGATAGAACTCTGACTGCGGGTAATTTTGCACTAAACGATCAAGATACTTTTCTGACCAGTCAAAACGCTTTCCTGTTTCAAATGCAGCTACACCTGCGCCAAAAAGTACCCGATCACTGACGATCTGATGTTTTGGAAAACGGTTAATCAGCTCGCTATAGAACTGAGCAGATTTTTCATAGTTTTTGAAATGAAATTCTTTTTCACCAATAGCGAGTAGTTTTTCCGGAGTCCACTTGTAAATTTCATAGTTAACCAGATCATTCGTATTCGTTTGAGGCACACTTGCAATCGTTCTCGCCGGACCGGTTTTCCTCTGTGCCTGAGCTGCAAAGTATTTATTCTTTGATTCAAGTTCAGAGATCTGATACTCAAGATCGGAAATCTTTACTTGTAGCAAACGATTTTCTTTCGCCAGCACTAAAGCCTTTTTTTCCATCTGAGTCTGCTGTTCCCATTTGGTGACAACCGCTTTCTCCATACCTCCCCATTTCCAAAGGGAAAAGACATAACCAAAAGCGAGAAGTGAAAAAACAAAAAATATCTTCATGTGGCTCACCTGTGAGAATCAAAAGAATAACCCGCTTTTTTATCGGTTATTCAGAGCAGATCTTTAGTTAAAGATAGGAATTGATTCAACCGATAGGTTCAATAGGAGTATTTCACTATGGGTTTTCGTACACTTGGCTTTGTCTTGCTTATCATTACAACAACTTCCTTCGCGCAAGGTAGAAAGCCGGCCGTAGAGGATTTTGTGGGAATTGAAATCGACCAACCTCAAGTACTGCCTCAAGGAACTGAATCACTCTATAATCTGGAACAGGATCTTAGTAAGCTTGAGGCCAAGAAGAAGAACATGGCCAAGCAGGCACCAGCAACTGAAATCGTTCCGGAACAACCTTTAAACATTAGTACCATTTTTGGCATTTCCATCATTTTTGGATTACCTCTGGTTGTCTGGTTTTTAGTTATGAGTCACTTCAAGAAAAAAGCTTCACAGGAAAGTGCTTCAAATATTGAAGTGCTTGAGAAATATCGCAAAGAACGTGAAAGAAAAAGTGAAGAGAAAATTAGAAAAGTTTCTTAAAACCTCTTCCATACTCCTCTACCGATATATTTCATAATTCTTTGGATGTGATTATACTGCACAGTGATTTCACGGGCCCCATCTCCATCAACATCAAAGACATTAACAGCATAATCCCGTCGCCAGTATTGTTCCCGCTGGGCCTGTTTCTCGTGATAGAAGTGAGGACCTTCAACTAAAGACATGGTTGAAAAGTCATTATTCTCAAAACTAAGAACATAAAACCGGCCGGTGGACTCAAATCTTTTTCCGGAAGTGACTCCCTCATCTAAAAAGATGATCAGGGCCCTGACGTTTTTAGAAATCTGAACCAGCCTAATTTTATAAATTTTGCTGTGAGCACCCATGGCCAGAAGCTTAGCTTCGAACACTTTGGTTTCAGAAGAGTTTCTGATTTCCAGCCAATCAACACCGTCTCGTTTTTGAGGTTGAATAGTTTCTTCAATCTGGTCATCATTAAGATCAATTTTATAATTGGAACCAAGGACATTAAATTGTCCAATAGGTGCTTCTTTGACCTCTAAATTTAACTTAGGTAACTCACCAGTCAGGATTTGGCGGTAATAACGCTCATCCTGGGCAAGTCCAGACCTGCCAAAGAGTAAAAGGATGAAGAAAAAGCACCATTGCTGCACCATGAGTCCATTGTAACTTAAAGTTGCGTTTGTTAGAATGCATTGTTCAAAGGAAGGTTTTGCATGATTATTTCACTCGGTTTTGTCCGTTCTTCTAGTCAGGTGCTTATTAAGGAGCTTGATTGGCAGCAAAATTCATTGGAATCCAAGATTATTGATGTGACAGATTTGCCGGATCAAAACCTCCAGGCACTTTTCATTCATGATAATGAACATTTCAGCTCCCTCGTCGGAATACTGGAAAAAGAAAAGGCCCACTACCCTATTCTGGATGCTCAGGACGAGAATATTTCCCTGTCATCCTTTGAAACCATGCCGGCCCAACAATGCAAAGATCTTTATCTTAAAATTTCAAATCGCTGGACAATGCATCAAAACTTCAATTCGATTGAGAATCTCTATAAACTCACCAATCATTTCCGGGATCTTTGGAAAAAAGATCGCCTAAGTTTTTTTGAAGAACTCTGGTACTGGATGAAACGAAATATTGGTGCCACTGATCTTACGATTCTTTTCAATGACATCATTGCAACAGAAGAAAAAGATGAGAATAACGAAAAGAAAGAAAGACCTAAATTAACTCAAGCTCTTCTTTCAGGTTCTAAAAAGGCCAATTTCCAGCAAGGTTCTGCTAAGGAAAAAGAACTTATGCAGAACTACCTTGAAAAGTTTCATGATGTTTTCGAAGTCACAGAATTTAATTCAGTTAAAGGTCAGTTTGTAGCAACTACACAGATTGAAAGAAGCCCGATTATCTTTATGGCAAGAACCGCTCAGCTTAATCAATTACAAAGAACATTGCTGGCCGGTCTTTTCAATGGCCTACAGAACTAAGAACCAAAATGGCCCAAAGGCTCACCTGCTAGCAAGTGAAAATGAGTATGGAAAACCGTCTGCCCTGCATTTGGTCCCAGATTCGTCACAACCCTAAAGCCATCTTTGGTTAAACCTTCTTCCTCAGAATAAAGCCTCATCGCTTCAAACAGATCCACCAACTGGGTAGGATCATTTTTAGAGAGCTCATTAATATCATTTGAATGTCTTTTATGAATGAAGAGCTGATGAATCGCGGCCTGAGGTCGAAGATCCTTAAATCCAATCACATGAGCATTTTCAAATATTTTGGTTGAGGGAATTTTACCTTCAATGATTTTACAAAAAATGCAGTCACTCATATTAACCCTTCACTCTTTTAATTTTTGCTCCAAGCTTAGTGAGCTTCTCATCAATTTTCTCATAGCCTCGATCAAGATGGTAGACACGCTGAATTTCACTTTCTCCGCTAGCAATCAGAGCACAAAGAATCAAAGCAGCAGAGGCCCTTAAATCGGTACACATAACAGGTGCCCCACTTAAGTCAGCAACTCCTTCAATTAAGGCCGAATTTCCTTTAAGCGTTACTTTTGACCCCATTCGTCCCATTTCTGGCACGTGCATAAAGCGGTTTTCAAAAATAGTTTCAGTCACAACCGAGTTACCTTCAACCACACTCATAAGGGCCATCATCTGGGCCTGAACATCGGTAGGGAATCCAGGATAAGGAGCCGTTTCTATGATTGCACCTTTA
This sequence comes from Bacteriovoracaceae bacterium UBA4096, assembly GCA_002381945.1. Classification (GTDB taxonomy): domain Bacteria; phylum Bdellovibrionota; class Bacteriovoracia; order Bacteriovoracales; family Bacteriovoracaceae; genus Peredibacter. The sequence goes on along the minus strand of DFXY01000035.1, from coordinate 38,931 downwards.
AGGCGATTCGATTTTTTTACTAAAACAAAATCCTCTCCCACTTCCAGACTTGCTCCCATCTTGGTTAAGGTCTCAAGCACATAAGTCAGATGCTTTGGATTAAATCCCTCAACTCTCACTTCACCCTCGCTCATAATGGCGGCAATGATAAACGTCGCAGCTTCAATACGATCACCAATGACCCGGTAAGGTTTAGCAGGGGCCTTAAGCTGATTAATATCCATTCCATGAACAGTAATGTGAGAAGTCCCAGCTCCTTCAATCTTCACACCTTGAGCAATAAGAAAATCGGCCAGATCATCAATCTCAGGCTCCATGGCAGCATTCTCAATTATAGTAGTTCCTTCCGCTAAGACGGCCGCCATGATGAGATTTTCCGTGGCCCCGACACTCGGAAACGGAAGTGTAATGGTTGCGCCTTTTAATTTTTTACAATGGGCTTTGATGTAACCGTTTTCAATTTCAATTTCAGCTCCCAATTTCTCCATCCCCATAAGATGAATATCAACCGGACGGGCACCAATAGCGCACCCTCCTGGAAGAGAAACTGAGGCCACTCCATAACGAGCAAGAAGAGGTCCTAAAACCAAAACTGAAGCTCGCATAGTTTTGACCAAGGCGTAATCTGCGTGTTGATTATTTAAATGAGAAGCATCGACAATAGTCTGACTTCCATTTTTAGTGACCTTCACTCCCATGCTTTGCAATAGCTTCAGAATAGTTCCCACATCCATAAGCTCAGGGATGAAATCGAAAGTCACAGGGTATGGGCATAATAAAGTCGCCACCAAGATAGGAAGTGTGGCGTTTTTTGCTGATGATATTTGTACAGACCCCTTTAGAGTGCAAGGACCTTCGACAATAAGCTTATCCATAAACCATCCAGAAAAGTGTTTTTGAGCTGATTGTAGGAATTCTTCTTTAAAAAGTCTCCTTTGATCGAAGCTCGCCAAGGCCTCCATTTAAAGTTGACCAAAGATCATTTACAAAAACAACTCAAATATGTACTGTATGCCAAACAATTGTAAGTCAGTTTAAACACATAGTAAAATTAACTACTTAGGATACTAAACCAATGAAGATATCACTCCTTTTAATCTTATTCATTCTTTTTTCTATTCCACAAGGGCAGAGTAGCCCCGAAGAACTTGAAGCAGTTGAGGTAAGCGATATCAACGAAAATCTAAAAAGAACAGGGCAGTTAAAAGATTCAATTGTGAAAACCGAAGTCGTTACCGCTGAAAAAATTCAAAAGAAAAACGCACAAAATCTAGTTCAGGCCATAGAGCAGGAACCAGGCCTTCAAGTTCTTAATGGATGTTCAATTTGTGGCATAAAGAGGGTTCAGATCAATGGCTTGAGAGGTGAATACACCACAGTTCTAGTGGATGAGGTTCCCCTTCACTCAACTGTATCAAGCTATTATGGGTTCGAGTCACTTGGAACATTAGGAATTGCCTCACTTGAAGTCTCTCGCGGACCTGGAGCTTCTCTATCTGCACCGGAAGCCATTGGTGGTGTTATTAATGTCGTAACTCTAAAGGCGAAGGAAAATAAAACCATTATCGATGTTTCAGGTGGAAACAATGACTATAAAAATCTAACGGTCGTCACAACGGCCGTAGGAGATAACGGAAAAAGAAGAACAACTTTGGCAGGCCAATATTCAAAGCAAGGACAATGGGACAAGGACAATAATGGAATCAATGAAATTCCAGTGAGAGACACTCGTTCACTGATGGCAAAATATTCTCAAGATCTTAATGAAAAACTTAACATGGATATCAGGATTAATGCTCTTAGGGCCCACATCTTCGGAGGGCCAATGAATCATGGGACCTTTGAGACGATAAATCAGCCCACTCCTGCCATTGATTTTAATTCTTTCATCAACGGAGACGTCAGGAAGAAATTCATTGGAGCACCTGGTTCTACTGCAGAAATCATTGATGTTGACAGGAATGAAGGAACTCTAAAACTAACTCATGCCACTAATAGTATGCTCAATCTGGGAGCGACAATATCGTATGCACTGGGAAAACAGGATAGTTGGTATGAAGGTGCTGATTATAAGAATACCAATGAGGCATTATTCTATGATGTAAAAACTAACATTAACACCAATGAAAGCAATCTTTTGACCCTTGGTCTGGATTATAAAAAAGAAACACTAAGATCAAAGTCGCATACTTTTTTTGAGCTCCAGGGACGAGACTCAGACAGTTTTGATTATCACGCTCCCGGAATGTACATTCAGGACATCTGGATTCCAAACGACAATCTGGAAGTTTCTTCTGCGCTCAGATTGAACCAAATCGTCACGGATTTTACTGATAAGGATGTCAAAAAAAATGAAATTGATGATGTGATAATCGCTCCCAGAGTACATATCCTTTGGAGACATAACCCGGGTCTTGATTCGCGTTTTGCTTATGGGAAGGGATATCGTTCGCCACTTACTTTTTTTGAATCAGAGCATGGTCTGTTAGACGATGGTTTCGATATGGATATCGAAAAATTAGAAACTAGTGATTCTTTTACCTATTCACTCAATAGAAACGGTGAAAAGAGTACGACAACATTAAGTGGTGCCTGGACAAAAGTTAAAGACATAGCATTTGTTGATAACACCGGCACGACACCAGTTCTAATAAATCTGGATGATAAAGACGTGGAAGTGGCCAATGTGGATGCTTCATTCGGTTATAAAGTAACCCCAGAACTTAAACTTGGAATTGTGGCGGAAAAATACTTTTATCAAAACCGCTATAAAAAGCTTCTCATTACAGCAGCGGTAGAAGAAAGAGTTAGTTTACTCATGGATTGGGATAAGGGGGCCTGGGATGTGAATTCAACTCTGACCTGGACAGGAACAAGAGATTTGCATGATTACGGTTATGAGGATCACTACAACACTTTTGATGGGACAAATCCTGGTTCCAAGAAAGATAGATACTCACCTCAATTCTTTACCGTCGATGTAAATGTGTCCTATGAGCTGAATAAGCAAACCAACCTCTACTTTGGAGCAAAAAACCTTTTCGATTATACGCAAACAGAATCCCCTCTTTATTTTAATAGCAATGGGGACTTTGATGTTGCCCATACATGGGGACCGCTCCAGGGCCGGCAGCTTTATGCAGGATTGAAGAGTGTTTTTTAGCATCTTATTACTCATAAATTTTGCTTATGCAGAGGCCCTGAATTTGGGGCCTCATCTACGGGTGGATATAAAGTCATTCGAAGATCTAAAAATCCCCCAAAATAAAATTGTCCTCCTGATCACTCCGCAGTGCAGTTATTGCAAGATCCAATTAAAAGATCTTGATTGTCTTGATAAAAATGACGTCTACATCCTATTGGACAAGAGTGACGAACGAGATTTGCCTAAACTCAAAATCCCTTCAGGACTAGCAATATTCTTAACAACTAGAAAATCATTGGTGCAGTTCAATAACGACCCGGTCTACCCAATGGGTTTTGTACGGACAGCAAATGGTATAAAACATTTCAAAGGTCTTAAGGAGTGCAAGGTTTTAAAGGGGATGATGCACTCAAAAATGGCACAATTCAAAACATGATGATGCTCATCTTTGAAAAGGCTTACATCTCTAAGAATTTATGGAAATATAAAATCAGGAATTAAATAATCAAACCTAAATGGAGGTTCTCTTGTTGAAAACTACAACTACATTCTTATTTCTTATACTCACTTATGTAAGCACTGCCCATGCATGTAAATATCAGACGCAATATGAAGCCCTCGGTTGGAATGTAGTTCCTACTAGTCAGTTTGATTCAGTGGCAAAATTTGTAAAGGATACTATCAAGTCAGGACTTGATCAGGGCACAGTGGTTTTTGATATCTCAGGTCCAATTCTTACAAATCAAACAAATGACAGTTCCGAATTGCTCCTCGATGCAATGATGTTTGATAATTTAAAAACTGATCGCGATATCATGTATGGGGATTATGCCATAATTGAAACCGCCGACAATAATCGACATCTTGTTGAAGTGCGATGGTTCGATGGTCAGAAGCGAAATGTTGCCATTAATCCGACCTACCTTAAATGCATGAGTGAAGGTGCGCCTTGGGTAGAGAACTCGGTACTATAATTCACTAAAGGAACAACTTATGTTGAAAATTTTATTAAGTTTTATATTGCTCAATCTTGGCCACGTTTATGCTAATGAGATCCTCAGCGGCAGTTATGGCCGTCTTCCCAGCACCTTAAAAATTAATCAAACAGAAGATGGTATTCAACTCGAGGGGTTCTTTTTAGGACGCCAGTACGACTATTCTATAGTCAATGAGAAAACTGCTTATGCCATTAGAGGAACGCTTGAGGGTTCTAAAATTAATATGAATCTTCAACCTAATGCTGAGGTTACTGAGCTAATCGATGATTCATCCAAGACGAATGTCAAATTCACTTTAAATACTTATGTTAGTTTTATTGATGGTCGCTACTTAAACAACAGCGCCTCACTTCGTATTGAGAAATCAGGAAAAGAACACCACATCACAGGATTTCTTCTCAATCATCTTTACGACCTTTATATTGTCAAAAGAGAAGAAGGCTTTATTTTTAGAGGATACTCCAACGGATACTGGACAAATCTTCAGATCATCAAAATCAGTAAAGATAGCTTTCAGATTTTCGGTAAATTTCAAAACCAAGAAGTTGACTTGAAATACTCAGGTAAACAAATAACTATTTCTGATATTATCGAACTCATTCTCTTTAAAGTTCATTTTCCTCAATTAGATATTATAAATTTCCACTAGATGTCATGAAGTCCCTTTTACACGGGGACTTCATTCTTTAACCTTCCTGACAATTTAGCTCACAAACTATCTCAGATCCCTGGCCTAATATTCCCAAAGAGTGACTTAGGTCATTCTTTAAAATTAGGATTAATTATCTAATAAGCCTAGAAATAATTTCACACTATACCCACGACTAAAGAGAGTGATTCTTTCACATGCTCTCAAAATTCAGGAGAATTAATATGATCTATGCAAAACCAAATAGCACGGGAGCGAAAGTTAATTTCAAATCGCGCTACGAAAACTTTATCGGTGGAGAATGGGTTGCTCCGAAAAAAGGACAATACTTTCAAAATACCACTCCGATTAATGGAGAAGTTATTTGTGAAGTTCCCCGTTCATCAGCTGAAGATATAGAACTCGCCCTGGATGCCGCTCATAATGCTAAAGCGAAATGGGGAAAGACTTCTGTGGCAGAAAGAGCAAACATTCTAAATAGAATCGCTGATCGGATTGAGGCCAATCTGGAGATGATTGCCGTCGCCGAAACCTGGGATAACGGGAAGGCGATTCGAGAAACTCTGGCCGCTGACATTCCCCTCACGATTGATCACTTTCGTTATTTCGCGGGTTGTATCCGTGCTCAGGAAGGCGGTATCTCTGAATTGGATGAAAACACAGTTGCTTACCATTTCCACGAACCACTTGGCGTCGTTGGACAGATCATACCATGGAACTTTCCTATTTTAATGGCGGCCTGGAAACTTGCTCCCGCACTTGCGGCCGGTAACTGTGTTGTGCTCAAACCAGCTGAACAAACACCGGCGAGTATTCTTGTGCTGATTGATCTTGTTAAAGACCTCCTCCCTCCTGGAGTAGTGAATATCGTCAATGGCTACGGAGCAGAAGTCGGCAAGGCCCTTGCTGCGAATAAACGAATTGCCAAGATAGCATTCACGGGCTCAACGACCACCGGCAAACTCATCATGCAATATGCAGCTGAAAATATCATTCCTATGACTCTTGAATTGGGTGGTAAATCACCTAACATCTTTTTTGAAGACATCGCTGCAAAGGATGATGCTTTTTATCAAAAGACACTTGAAGGATTTGCTATGTTTGCCTTGAACCAAGGTGAAGTATGTACTTGTCCCTCTCGTTCTCTTGTGGCCAAAAGTATTTTTGATAAATTTATCCCAGATGCCATCGCACGAGTTCAAAAAGTGAAACTTGGAAATCCTCTCGATACGGAAACCATGATGGGCGCACAAGCATCAAAGGCCCAATATGACAAAATTCTTTCTTACCTTGAACTAGGAAAACAAGAAGGAGCGAAAATCATGACAGGCGGAGCTGCGGCCGAAATGAGTGGAGATCTTAAAAATGGTTACTATATCCAGCCAACTGTCTTTGAAGGCAACAATAAGATGCGCATTTTCCAGGAAGAAATATTCGGACCAGTGCTCGCTTTGACAAAATTCACTGACGAAGCTGAAGCCTTGGCGATCGCTAATGACACTCCCTATGGTTTAGGCGCCGGTATATGGACGCGTGATCAATCTACTGCCTATCGATTTGGCCGCAATATTCATGCTGGTCGCGTTTGGACCAACTGTTATCATCTTTATCCTGCTCACTCTGCTTTCGGTGGATATAAGGAATCAGGGATCGGGAGAGAGAATCATTCAATGATGCTTGCTCATTACCAGCAAACAAAAAACCTCTTGGTCAGTTACGATCAGAATCCAATGGGCTTCTTTTAGGTCTTATTTTAAAGTGCCACTCCAATTCCGATTGGAGTGGCTTCTTAATCTTTAGGTAGTAAATATTTTTCCTGTTTGCGTTAATGAAGCTTTAAATTCAAAGGTTAAATAGAAGAACTGGCCGGCATCTATATTGATAATTAAGAGTTTTAAGAAACTCATAATGTCAAAAAGGTGCCAGGTAAGATGAATAGATCGTTAGAAGAATTGATACTAGAATATGAGAAACATTTGGAAACAGGTGAAAATATCGTAAAAACGATGAAGATTCAAGGGAAGCAAGACACTTGTGCCTATCGCTCTCAAAGAATCATCAACTGTATCTGGAAAATGATTCTAAAAGATTTAGACCATTTGGCCGATAAGTCTCTATATGAAAATAACTAAAGAGTATGGAATCCTTGATCAACTTGCCATGAGCGCACTGGACCAATGCCCAGAATATGAAAGCAAAGAATTTGTAGATGGATTTATCACCTATGTTTGGAGATTTTTTATAAATGTGGATTGCACATCTGCCCCCTTTCGTAATCAAGATGGCACTTATGATCTAGATTTGAATTTTGCAATTGAAGACACAGATGAAGAAGTTAATGATTTCGCCCAAGCATTTATTTTGCAACCACAAAAGGATTTCTGGAAAGGGACTTTGCTGGCCGAATCCATATCGATAAAAATCTTGATTTTTGCATTCGATATTTATCCGGAAAACTTTGCAGCCTAGAAAAAAAAGGCAGGGTAAAATTCCCTGCCTGACAATAATTAGAAGAGTAGATCAAACTTCATAATATCGATTCGAAAATTGGAAATAGAATTCACTCCCTGATCTTCTAAATCACCACTCATTTCAAAATGTGAATAAGCAATTCCAGGAGAATAAGTGAGATTTTGAATACCCATAAATTCCAGATTAAATCTTTTCCCAAAAGCAAGATAATAAAGAGTCATAGTTGATTCAGTCTTAACTTTTTCAACTGGCACTTCAGTAGTATCCTTGGTTTCTTCATTAGACCAACCTCTACCGAGTCCGACTCCAAAATAATAAGAATCCTGAATATTTTCTGAAAAATTAAATATACCAAACAGAGTTAAAGAGTTCGTGTCATCTTCTGACTTTACTTTTCCTCCAGCATTATATTTAGTTTCATTTGTGGTAGATTCAGCAGCAATGTCTATACCGATTTGAATTTGCGGAGCTATTTTGTAAGCATAGTTAATATTAAACTCACCATTCATAATATCCAGATTATCAATTCCAAGCCTTGAATCGACATCAGCTCGCGATGCTGAACCACTCCAACCAGCAGTAAACTGATTACCAAACATCACCATGTGCTTTGATTCTTTTTCTTGCGCAAATAAAGCTGTAGACACAAATAATAGAGCAACAACAAGCGTTTTCAACATTAACTCCTTAAAAATATTTAGAGTTAAGCTTAACTTATATTTTAAATTACCAAACTAAAGATCTTTGCGCGCGACAACAACCACAACAAATGCTCACTGAGGAAAACATAGCTAATCTAAACATGATTCTTATCAAGTTTTTTAGGAACCTTACTTTCAAAATCTATAACTGGTAGTGAGATTAGTCTTAAAAGATTTACAATTAGTGTCCGATAAGGCGAATTATGAAAATAAAAAACGCCTCCCTTGATTTTAAATACTTAAAGAATGAAGTTATGCAAAGCTGTCCACATCATAAGACAGTGACCTTCATTGAAGGGTATACTGACTTTACAGAATCTTTTTTTGAATCTGCTTTTTCATTATCAAAAATCTTTTATGACTTGGAAGAAAATACGTGTGACATCGACTTTGACTTCTCAATAATGGAAGCAAATGAGCAAATAAAGTTAAATGAGACAAAATTTGCGAATGATAAGAATGATTACCAAAGCGGAGCCTTACTTGCGGAGTTCAATTCTCTACAAGCCTTTTTATCCAGGATTAGACCTAATTCTGGTATTAAAGCCGCTTAAATACTCGCCCTCAAAAATCTTTTAGTCCCAGTTAAATCATTCAAAACCGAAATATTGGTAAAACCTAATCGACTCAGAAGCTTCGCTTGATCCTCTACTTCCAACTCATGGCCTTCCATGAAAAAAGTGCCTTTAAGCTGGGCGCGGATAGACTGAAAAAAATCTTCGAACCAGAAGACATAAAAATCATCGGGTAGATATAAGGCCTGATGGGGCTCATAAGAATCTACTGAATTATGCACCAAACTCTTATGGGATGAGGCCTTGATATATGGTGGATTGGAGACAATTAAATCGAAAGTGCCTTCCACGTTTTGCAAACGGTCTGAAACCGAGAGAGTGACTTTTTTCTTCAGCCGCAAACGCTGAGTATTAATCGCTGCAACCTTCAGGGCCTTCTCGGAAATATCCACCCCAACCCCGGCTTGACCAACCTGATTCTGAAGAAGACTCAAAAGAATCACGCCACTGCCGGTCCCCACATCCAGAATACGTTTAGACTTATTTCTAAATTCCTGAACAATCATATCCACCAGGTATTCAGTTTCAGGTCGTGGAATGAGTACATCTTTATTGATGAAGTAATCGTTCCCATAAAATTCACTTTTACCTAGAAGATAAGCGAAAGGAATCCCGTTTAGAAAAGATTGTGTGAGATCATGACTGACTTTATCTGATAGAGAAAAGGCAGCATCCGAGAGATGAAAAATATTGTTATGAAGACGTTTTTTAAGAATGTCCTCAACCTCCATCAAAAAACGGTGGAGATTGAGACCTGGGTAATGCTCTGACAATCGAGCTTCGTGTTCTTTAAAAAAAGAACTCCAGCTCTCTTTGAGAGTCTCTATTCTTCGGCCCCTTGAAGCAGAATGGCCTGATTATGGGCAATCAGAGCATCAATGACTTCATCGATATCGCCGTTCATAAAACTTGGAAGGTTATAAATTGTGTAATTGATTCGGTGATCAGAGATCCTTCCCTGAGGATAATTATAAGTCCTGATACGTTCAGAACGGTCACCGGTTCCCACTAGGCCCTTACGAGTGGCGGCTTCTTTAGCATGAGCTTCCTGAATGCGAAGGTCATATAATTTTGCCTTTAAAATCTTGAAGGCCTTATCTTTGTTTTTTAACTGAGAACGTTCATCTTGCATGGCAATCACAATACCAGATGGCATGTGAGTCAAACGTACAGCTGAATCGGAAGTGTTGACTGACTGACCACCCGAACCGCCCGAACGATAAACATCAATACGAATTTCGTTCATATCCAGAACAACATCCCCTACTTCATCAGCTTCCGGCATTACGGCCACAGTGATGGTAGAAGTATGAACTCGACCTTGGGCCTCTGTATCAGGAACTCGCTGAACCCGGTGAACCCCAGACTCATACTTCATCCTGGAATAAACCTTATCCCCTGAGACGTTGACTACAATTTCTTTAAGACCGCGGTCGCCTTCAGAGATTGAAACAACTTCTGATCTCCAACCTTTAGTACCAAAATAGTTTCGGTACATACGCCAGACATCCGCTACGAAGATAGAGGCTTCATCACCGCCAGCACCAGCACGAATTTCCAGGATAACGTTTCTGTCATCATTGGGATCCTTAGGTAATAGCAGCAGTTTCAACTCTTGCTCAATGACAGGAAGCTTTGTCTCAAGTTCCGAGAGTTCTTCCTTGGCCATTTCACGCATCTCTTCATCTTTTTCATTATGAATGATGTCTTTATTGCCTTCGATATCGGCAACCAGCTTTTTATATTCTCTGAATTTAAAAACGATTGGCTCTATATTAGAACGCTCTTCATTAGTTTCTCGCAATTCCTGAGCACGATCATAGAGAGAGGGGTCTGCTAACCTCTCGGTTAATATCTCATAACGTCTAACGACAGCTTCTAATTTATCGAACACGGAATTTTCCTTGGGGCTAAGCTACTCTAAGAATTCTTTGAGCGTTGAATTGGTGGATTCGATTTCATGTATTGTCTGAATATCGATTTCTTCTAGATTGAGAATTTTGGCAGTTGCCTCTTTCAGATTGTACTTATTCTCCAGGAAGAGAACTGCCTTAATACTGGAGAGAGCAACCTCTAGCTGCTTTTCATCCGGCTCTTTAGTTGTCAGCTTCTGCAATAGCATTCCCGGCGCACTCATGGCCCGGGCCCACCATTTATCAGAACACTTACCTGCTGTTTTGATCAGTTCGTAACTGATTCCAGCAACAGGAAGCATCAGAGCAACTTTAAACAGAACGGCAACAACATGACGAAGAAGCGGAGGAAGGTTTACTCCAACCGGGATCATCGTAAAGACCGCCGAGAAAAGAATAATAGAAATTAGAATAAGGAAGAATATAAAACTGGTTCCACATCGAGGATGCAGAGTTGTGAACTTCTTAGCATTCTCAACAGTAAGATCCAGGCCGGCCTCAAAAGTCGCAATCGATTTATGTTCAGCACCATGATATTGAAAAACCCGGTAGACATCTTTCATAAAAGAGATGCCCCAGATGTAGGCCACAAAAATGGCGGCCTTAACAACACCATCGACAGCGTGAAAAGCAAAACTGTCCAGGGTCCAATTTTGGCCGAGAAGGTCACCAATTCCGAAAGCTACCATGTGAGGAAGAAAAACAAATAATCCAATTCCGAACGAAAAAGAAACGGCCATGGTTAAGAAAGTTGCAATATCGACTTTCTCTTTTTTCTTCTGACTGGCTTCAAACTCTTCAAGCGTCTTGCCCTTTTTAAGAGCTTTTTCTCGTTCTTCTTCCGCCATAGCAATATTGGCAGAATAGTTCAGAGAAACCAGACCATTGGCCATGGTTTCAATCAGCATGAGAATTCCACGTAAGAATGGTTTTTTCAAAAAATCTAATTTTTTAGAAAGCCCATACCACTGGTCCCGACGTAAACGTATTGATCCATCCGGCTTCCGAACGGCCACCACGAAAGCATTGGGTGATCTCATCATCACGCCCTCAATAACAGCTTGCCCTCCAATAGAGGTATATTGCTTTGTTGTTAAGAGGATGATGCGCTTTAAAGTTTTTTTCATTATCCGTTCATTTTATCCAAGAAAGCGATGTTGGTCTTGGTATCTCTCATCCGTTCAAGGATAAATTCCATGGAATCCATAGTATTCATTGGGTTAAGTACCCGACGAAGAACGAACACTCTCTGAAGATCTTTGTCGGCCATAAGGAGATCTTCCTTACGAGTCGAAGATTTGTTGATATCAAGACACGGGAATATTCTCTTCTCCATGAGCTTTCTATCCAGCTGAACTTCTGAGTTACCAGTACCTTTGAATTCTTCAAAGATAACTTCATCCATTCTCGAACCAGTATCAATCAAGGCGGTTGCAATAATCGTTAATGATCCGCCGTTTTCGATATTACGGGCAGCTCCAAAGAATCTCTTCGGTTTGTGAAGAGCATTTGAATCCACACCACCGGAAAGGATCTTACCAGACGGTGGAACCACAGTGTTATAAGCTCGCGCCAGACGAGTTATTGAGTCAAGAAGAATGACTACATCCTGCTTGGCCTCTACCAGACGTTTGGCCTTTTCAATCACCATCTCAGCAACCTGAACGTGACGAGTAGCAGGTTCATCAAAGGTAGATGAAACAACTTCTGCGCGAACGTTACGTTTCATATCTGTTACTTCTTCCGGACGCTCATCGATCAAAAGAACGATAAGTTTGGCTTCTGGATGGTTATCAGAAATTGAGTTGGCAATATCCTGCATCAGCATGGTCTTACCAGCTTTAGGAGGTGCCACAATCAAACAACGCTGACCAAAACCTTGAGGAACAAAAAGATCAATTACTCGAGTTGAATAATTGGTTGGTTTTGATTCAAGGTTAATTTTTTTATCAGGGTAAAGCGGAGTTAAGTTATCGAAGAGAACTGTAGAGCGGTGTTGTTCCGGATCACGAAAGTTAATGTGATTAACTTTAAGCAATGCAAAGTATCGCTCACCCTCTTTAGGAGTACGGATCTGACCTTCAATCGTATCTCCGGTACGAAGACCAAAGCGACGAATCTGTGAAGGAGAAACATAAATATCATCCGCACCTGGAAGATAGTTATATGACGGTGAACGAAGGAAACCAAAGCCATCAGGTAGGATTTCCAAAACGCCGTCACCAAAAATTTCTTCATTGTCTTTAGATTTTTTTGTGAGAAGGGAGAAGATCAGTTCGTGCTTTTTGAAACCGGCCGCATTTTCAATCTGGGCTTCTTCTGCCATTTTAGTTAGTTCTTCGATGTCTTTTTCGCGCAAAGCACTCAAATGCATTTTGACTCCACGGTGATGTTAAATAAGGTTCTGTATTTTTGGTTCTTCATGTAAAATTTTTTGGGATTTTTGGTCTCGATTACGAAGGCCGGTCGACTATCTGTATGATTCCCGACTATCTTAACCTGAATTGAATCAAAGTCAAATTCTAGTTTTAAACCACTTGAGTTAAAGCGTAATATCAGCAAGTTAAGTTTATTGATGGCTTGCAAAAAATCACTAGCACTAGCCGTAACATTTCCGTACAATGCTCCATATGCGAAAAATAATTCACATAGATATGGACGCTTTCTTTGCAGCGGTAGAGATGCGGGATAATCCGTCCCTCAGAAATGTACCCATGGCAGTCGGTGGTTCTAGTGATCGTAGAGGAGTGATTTCAACATCCAATTATGAGGCCCGCAAATATGGCGTCCGCTCTGCCATGGCTTCGGCCCACGCTTTAAAGCTTTGCCCTCATCTGGTCTTAGTCCGGGGACGCATGCATAAGTATAAAGAAGCTTCTGAACAAATTTTTGAGATCTTTCATCAGTATACAGATTTAGTTGAAGGACTGTCTTGGGATGAAGCCTACTTGGATGTGACTGACTCTCCTCTGTTTAATAATTCAGCGACCCTGATAGCGCAGGAAATTCGAACAAAGATTTTTGAACGAACCGGCGGGCTTACTGCTTCTGCTGGTATCGCACCCAATAAGCTAATAGCTAAAATGGCCAGCGACTTCAAGAAGCCTAACGGGCAATTCACAATAGCTCCTCATCAGGTTGAGGAATTCATCAAAACAATCCCCATTGAAAAGCTTTGGGGAATTGGCAAAATCACTGCCGCCCATATGCATAAGATGGGAATTAAGACCTGTCTGGACATGCAGCACTACTCACGTAGTGAGATGATTCATTATTTTGGAAAGTTTGGTGATGCCTTGTTTGATTTCTGCCGGGGTGTGGATGAACGGGAAGTTGAAACAGAACATGAACGAAAATCTCTGGGAACAGAAGAAACTTTCGCCCAAGACATTAAGAATTATGAAGAAATGAAAGAACATATTATTCGCATGGTAAGTGAAGTCAGAGATTCCCTGAATCGTTATGAAGACCGGAGCATTAAAAATCTCCATGTGAAAATTAAATATTACGATTTCAAGCAGACCACCATTGAACGGCAGATGCCTTTTAATGAAGAGAACTTTTTGCACCTTTTGGAAGAGAGATGGACTCAAGACCCCAGACCTGTTCGCCTCCTAGGAGTGGGAGTTAAATTTGAAGAAACAAAAGAGCTGGCCCAGCTTCCTCTTTTAACGTAAAAAAGCTTATGTCTGAATTCACACTACCACCTCAACATCCTTTAAATTTAAAAAATATCCTGGCCATGGACTTTGGTGAAAAATTCATCGGTGTTGCAACCTTCTGTGTAAATCGAGATCCTTTTCCGACCCCCTACGGAAGGATACAGAATACTGGCCCAGAAGCAGTGATCAAAGCTTTGAACAAAATCATTGATGATGAACTCATTGATCTGATCATTATCGGCTTACCCCACTTAACTGACGGTAAAAAAACAAGTACTACGGAGAAGGCCCAGAAATTCGTGAATTTTATAAAGGAGCATTTTACTCTACCTATTGAAGAACAAGATGAAACCTTATCTACCTTTGAAGCTGAATCTCGAATGAAAAATTCTCCTCGCTATAATTTTCAAGTAGATCTGAAACAAATTGATGCCGTTGCGGCCAGTGTAATTTTAGAAGATTTTATTCGCCGCACGAAGCACCGTCCTGGTTTATAATCTAGGCATGAAAAAATCGCTCTTAATTATTTTTGTTGTTATCCCTCTTTTGCTTTTTGCTGGACTTGGCACTTACTTAACCATGGTTTTCAACCAAAGTTACACCGGTCCTGACAAAGTCTTCGTTGTCCATAATGGAGAAACTTTTGGTCGGATTAATCACCGCTTATTTTCTAGCGGGTTAATTCCGGATAAGAGAATGTTTCACTACTATGCTAAGTATAAAGGTGTGATGACAAAGTTCCGCGCCGGAAGTTTTACCATAACTAAAGGTTCAAATCTCAGACAGGTATTGGACACACTAGTCTATGGGCAGCCTAATCTGACCAGCATTACAATTCCGGAAGGAAAGAATATGTACGAGATTGCCAAGCTTTTTGAAAATGCTGGCATTACCAGTGAACAGGAATTTCTGAATGCCGTTCAACATCCGGATCTCATTTCAAAATTAAGCATCCAAGCAACCAGCCTTGAAGGCTACCTGTACCCTGAAACTTACCGTTTTGCACCGAATACACCGGCCAAAGCTGTCGCTAAAAGCATGATTGATCTGTTTAATGAGCGAACCAAAGACATCAATTTTGGACACCCATTCTTGAATAAACATCAGATCATTATTCTTGCATCGGTTGTAGAAAAAGAAACCGGGGCCAAGATAGAACGTCCGGCGATTGCTGGCGTTTTTACCAACCGGCTAAAAAGAAGAATGAGACTCCAATCGGATCCAACTACCATTTATGGAATTTGGAGTCGATACAAAGGCAACATTCGTAAAGCTGATCTTCTGGAGGAAACTCCTTATAACACTTATAAAATTCCGGCCCTTCCAACGGGACCCATTTCAAACCCTAGTCTTGCCGCGATTGAGGCCGTACTGAATCCGGAAGAACATAACTATCTTTATTTTGTAAGTAAGAATGACGGTACTCATGTTTTTTCTAAGAATTACCAGGATCATGAAAAAGCCGTTCAGGATTATCAGAAGAATTCAAGGGCCCGCAAAGGTAAGAGCTGGAGAAACTTAAAGCAGTGAGGTTGAGCACTGTTCTGAAATATCAGGAAAAGAACGATTATCAATCCGATTCCACATCCAAACCATAGACTTTTTAATTGCTTTTAGTTGTTTCACAGAGAATTGAACAAAGTATGGTTTGTGTGGTCCTTCCTCTACAAGTCCAGAAACCCTGCCACTCCCATCCATGATTTTTTTGAACTGCACATTAGGAAGTTCAATATCAAAGACATAATTATTTCTTATGTTAAGCATAGGTAGCCAATTATTTAGTGGCTTAAAACACTTGGGAAGCACATCTACATTCTGAACATTCCCATGGGTGGTGAGCTTCATGTCAAAGTTAATATACTGAGATTTCTCCAGTAGTTGTTCCCTGAGTTTGAGCTTTGGCTCCCGGAAAAGAATATTAAAAGACGTCATTGAATCCCGGATACCTGCAATGTCCCTATCCGATAATTCTTTAAGACATTCCCTTTCATCCAATTTTTCATCATCATAAACGGTTGGAGCGCATCCCAGATTAGTTCCATGTGCCATTTCACGCAGTGGTTCCGACAGCCAACCAAACTTATGAATACTTGAAATGAGACTTTGTGAAATGCCTTTTGAAATCATGGCCCGGACCTTGCCATAATTATCTATGACAGGAGCACCTGTGCTACCGATGGTTAATCCACAATCAGCAAAAATCATATTTGGTGATGAATAACCAGTAACTAATGGGTTCACATAGTTATTATGTACGGCCTGACAGGTGGATTTTTTTATTAAGGCCGAGAAATCACCTTGCTGATCTACCATCCATGTTGTGAACAAACGGTTATTAGGTACACCGTCACGGCTAATGGTTGCCTGTCTTCGATAAGGTATAGATTTGTTAAGCCTCAGGAAACTTATGTCATCTCTCCAAAGATTAGGGTCATTCCCGTTTAAAGCGGAGAACTGTATGACTTTGCTGCAACCAACTCTTTCCGCAGGTCGATTAGTTGTTCTGGGGAAAAAAATGAAAATATCACGACTGCAATCTTGCTGCTCTCGTCGCATCAGCGATGGCAGACAACTTGAACTGGTAGCAATCGTATTTTCATCCGTTAAAAAGCCAGTGCAATAGCGATAAGAATTGACACCGTCCACGACAACAATTTTTGCGATGTAATTTGGACAATAGGTATCTGTTTCGCAAGCAACAGTTTGTTTTTCAAGAAACCGTTCAGTCACAGAAATGGGCTGTTGATAAGGCTCCGTCTGCATGATTTTAGTCTTGGTTTTTTTACCGCAACCAACTATCAGAACACAAAGTCCTAAAAGCAATAGAGAGCTAATTTTGATAGAGTGACGAAGAAGCATCAGTAATCGGCCCCTGACTTTCTAACATGGACAAGGGGCTTGGATTCCTCATTCATGACATAAGAAGAGAGAACTTTCGCGAAGACGATATCATGATCACCAGGTTTCACTGACTCAACAAGCTGACACTCAAAAGCAGATTTGGCCTGCTCCAGAATCACTCCTCCATTTTGTCCAGTTTGATGTGGTAATTCAGAAAATGGATTCTGGGCCGGATCGTATCCTTTCCAGAAATGTTTTAAGTAGGACTTATCATGATCTCCGACAGTATTTATGGCAAAGATCTTACCCGATTTAATTAAGTCATAAGCTGGTCGGCCTGGCCTAATAGCAAGGGCCACAATTAATGGATTAAAAGAGACCTGCTGAACAAAGCTTGCAAGATATCCATCAATAGAGTTGGTGGTCTCATCTTGAACGGCCACAATAAAAAGTCCTGATGGTATATGGCCCACAGAAGTAGCAGTATTGCTATGCAACATAAGTCCTCGTTTTCTTTAGGGTCATCTTAAGAGCTTAACGAGTCATAACTATATTTGTCAATTATAGGAGCTTAAAACTACCTTAATGCGGGGCATTTTTTTGAATTTCTGGTAAAATATTGCCGATAAGTCGGATCACTTGAGTGTGTTCCCTTCAACCTCTAAAATAGAATAGATGGGTACCTAACAGAGACTCATTATTATTGAACGTCCGAGGAGGATCCTGTGGATAAAAAGAAATTAGAACACTTCAAAGATTTGCTGCTAAAGCAAAGACAGCAGATTATGAATGTGGGCTTACTAAATAAATCTGAGGACTTACATGTAGCCGAAGAAGATCGCGCTGATGAAACGGATCTCGCCTCATCTCTTATTCAACAGCAGTTAAATTGCACGATTCGGGATCGTGAATATGCAAAGCTTCGTCGTATAGATGCGGCCTTGGACAGGATTGCTGAGGGAACTTACGGTCACTGTGAGGAGTGCGATGAAGAGATCACCGCTAAACGTTTGGAAAACCAGCCGTGGGCGGAACTTTGTATTCAGCACGCTGAAGAAAAAGAGCGTGAAGAATCACAGATTTGGCGCCAGGCCTAATCATTAAAACCAGTACTTATCTAAAGGGCCCTAACCGGGCCCTTTTTTTTGATCAAAGTTTAGACAGTTTACAGAAATTCGACACCTAATCACTCCTAACCTTCCAAAAATCCATGACCAGTTTTGGCAAGTAGATTGCTTTACTTATTACATGGAAGCCTAAAGGTTCTCCTATACGAATTAAAACCGTGGTAAGGATTGGGAATGAAAAAAGCTGTTAAAACCCTACTCTCGATTGCTCTCAGCTTAAATCTATCAGTAGCATCTGCTGCTGGTCTTGCTTACAATCCAGAACTATTAATCTCTCGATATGCTTCTTGGGGAATTGATCCGGATAAACACCTGGCCTCCATTAATTTGAAGCAGTCATGGTCAAACTTTAAAAAGAATAAAGATATTATCGTTGCCGTTGTAGATACTGGTATTCAAGGTGACCACGCTTTTCTTGCTAAAAATATTTATGTTCCTGGTAAGAAAGCATCAACTACAAACTACGGCGTAGATTTCTCTGGTAGCAAAGTTACCAACACTCCAACAGATGCTCATGGCCACGGAACTCACGTTGCCGGCATCGTAAAATCAATCTTCCCGGAAGTTAAAATTCTTGCTCTTAAATATTACAATCCTAAAGCTTCTGGTCAGGCAAATCTGGATGCTACTATCAAGGCGCTTCAGTATGCTGTTGATAACAATGTTGATGTTATTAACTATTCTGGTGGTGGTCCTGAAGCTTCAGTTGAAGAACTACGTGTTCTTAAACAAGCTGAAAAGAAAGGTATTTTAGTGATTGCAGCTGCTGGTAATGAGCGCTCAAATATTGACGACAAGCGCCACGCTTACTACCCGGCTTCTTATGGTCTTTCAAATATCATTACAGTTGGTGCTCACGATGATGGTCTGAATATCATTCCATCTTCTAACTACGGTAAAAACTCTGTTGATATCGCAGCTCCAGGCCACCGTATCCGTTCTGCAATTCCAGGTAACGGTGCTGGATATATGACAGGAACCTCTCAAGCAACTGCATTTGTCACAGGTGTTGCTGCCATGATTAAGTCAAAATACCCAACAATGAAATATGATCAGATTAAAAACATCATTCTTTCATCTTCACTTAAAGTGAAAA
Source organism: Bacteriovoracaceae bacterium UBA4096 (assembly GCA_002381945.1). Lineage (GTDB taxonomy): Bacteria > Bdellovibrionota > Bacteriovoracia > Bacteriovoracales > Bacteriovoracaceae > Peredibacter. Next base: position 19,752 of record DFXY01000035.1, on the reverse strand, counting down.
ACTTTGAAGGTAAGATTCTGGGTGCTGGTAAACTTGATGCTGGTCGTGCCATTGAATTAGCTGATGAAGTTTCAAATAAACTTAAGTCTCCAGCAACTCGTGCTGTGGCAAACCGCTAAGATTTAACTTACAATGAAGAGATGAAACCTCTTCTTCTCTCCTTATCCTTAACAACCATTGCCGGGGGCCTCTACGCTCTTTCTTATCCCTCCTTTATAGGTTCCGGGTGGCTGCCTCTGTTATTTGTGGCTCTACCTTTTTTCTTATGGCGATTAGAGGTGGCCCCGACCGTAAAAAGTACTCTTCTTCACATTCTGGCCTATAATCTGGGATTAAATCTTGTTGGGTATTATTGGATTCCTCAGACTTTACGGGAGTTCGGGCAACTTCCTTACTTCATCTCAATTATTCTAGGATTAGTTTTTTCTTTTATTCTGCAGCCTCATTGGTGGTTGTATGTTTTATGGAAAAAGTATCGGCCGGAGTTTCAATGGTATTCTGAGAAAGGCGTTCTCATTACCGCCTTTGTGATGACCATTCTGGAACGATATTTTCCGCAACAGTTTCCATCTTATGTTGGAAGCCCCTGGCTTAATCTGGCCCCTTATCTGGGATTAGCTCCTTATTTCGGAGTCGTTGTCTTTAGCTTTATCACCTACTGGTTGGCCCTTGAAACTTTCACTCAACTTGCATTGAGGAAAATGAGGCCACAAGTCTGGATAGTCTTCATGCTGTTTATTCTGACGAATGCCTTCTTTCCTTTAAAAGAAATCCAATCTGATAAAATTCTACCAGTGCGCATTGTTCAGGCCAACATTGGAAATTTTTTAAAAGTCTCATCAGAAAAAGGTGATATAAATTCTTTTGAGGCCATTAATCAGACATATGAGAATCTCTCCTCTACTCAGAACGGGTTTAAACCTAAGCTGATCGTATGGCCTGAGACGGCCTATCCTGAGAGTTTTTATGGTGAGAAAACCAAGCTTGCTCACATCTTTCTCAATATCATGCAAGCAACTGATTCAGAAATGTTAATCGGTGGGTATGATCAGGATACAACGAAGTCGCCATTTGATTTTTTTGAAACGGTTTTTAACTCTTCCATCCTCTTGAGTGATAATGAAGTAAAGACCAGTTATCATAAAAATATTTTGATCCCTTTTGGTGAGACGTTGCCCTTCGGACCATTTAATCGCCAAATAGTTTCCATAGTTCCAGCAGTATCCTTGTTTGCCCGAGGCGAAGGTACTCCAAAAATGGAGCTAGATGGTGGTGAGCGTTTTGTGACTCCCATCTGTTATGAAATTCTAGAATCTAATTACATGCGTACTCTTCTCAATCAGTGGGGTAATAATCACCTCATTATCAATCACACCAATGATTCCTGGTATGGTGATACGGCCGAGCCTTATCAGCATTTATTCTTAACAAAATGGCGAGCACTGGAATTCCAGCTGCCGATTGTGAGAAGTACCAATACGGGTATTTCTTCCGTCATTTATCCTGATGGTTCAGAATCAGAAAGATTAAATGTTGGTGCTAAGGGTATTCTCGATGTGAATGTCCCTCTGGGTTCAGGTCAGGCGACTTATTACCAGACTTATGGAGTGTTTCCATTAGTGGTATTTTTTTTGATTTTGTTAGTCGTGACGTATTTAAGAGAGCGGCGACGATAGAATCTTCATCCGCTCAAGGCTACATCCCTCATTGATAGATATGGCATACTCCGCTTAGATCAGATGCTTGAGCAACTGTTTGATCAATAAGTTCCCCATAACCATTCTCTGCCTTGATGAAATATCCGGTCCTTTCCTGTAATTTATTATTAAAAAGATGATACTTGTCCTCATCACAAAGACTATAAGAGGCTAAGATCTGGAGATGTTCTCCATATCCCTTAGCGATATCAGCAATTAACTCATCTCTGTTTTGGGAAAAATATAATTCACGTTGTTCTTTTAATTGATTCAAACCAAACAGATTACATTCCCCAGTAGAGCTGGTTGATTGAGTTTCAGATGTAGAAACGTTTGACCAATATTTAGGATCAAGAAGTGCTGTCGTACCTTCAGTTGAAGTTGCAGATGTTCCTTTAGATGAACCATGTCTTTTAGTTGCTTTCGTTAAAGGCTGATCTATACCGCCATATTCGTATTTTTTATAAAAGCCATTATTTAAAAGTCTTGAACAAGCGGCATGATCTAATGCAATACTAGTTAAAGGGAAAATAGTAATTAGCAATAAGAAGTAGAATTTCATTGTCATCCTTTAAAATGTTGAACATACATATTCTGGGCCATAAGTTGATTCTAATCAACTTAGTTTTTTTATTCATTAGTAGTAATAGCTATTCGGATTCCAAGCAGTGGCGCCGACTCCTGCTTTTTCAAAGGGATCATGAATCACGTAGTCTGGTAAATGCTGACGCAAAATTCTTTCTAACCTCTAAAGGGTATCAAAACCCAGAAGAAGAACTGGTAGAAACATTAAGAAACTTTTTGCATCCGGAAGATTTCATTTCTCGAGGAGAAGGTGATCCTCAATGTGTCTATCCTGCTCGTTTTAGCTATCTAAAAAAAAGGTACAACCTCAAGATAACGAAGAAAAAGTGTCCAGCTTTAACAGAATGGAAATCTCGCTTAAAGGCACAAGAGATATCTATTGTTTATGCTACACAGTTTGTATCAAATCCTGCATCCGTGATGGGACATACTTTTTTAAAATTCAAAGACCCTAAAGTTAAAGATTTTCTTAATACGACAATTGGTTATGCTGCAGAAGTGAACGTACAGGACAACGCTTTCATCTACGCCTTTAAAGGATTAACCGGAAATTACCCTGGAAAAATTTTTGAAAATCCTTTTTATGAAAAGGTTCATGAGTACAGCAATATGGAACAACGTGACATATGGGAGTACGTACTCAATCTAGATGCAGAACAATCTGATCAATTGCTAAATCTACTTTGGGAAATAAAAACAAGAGCAGAATTCCCGTATTATTTCCTGGACGAAAATTGCTCCTATATGATCCTCGCCTTTATTGAAGCTGTTGTTCCAGAAGTAGAACTGACCAATGATTACGGACTCTTTGTAACTCCATACATGACACTTATTAGGCTTAACCAGGCAAAGCTTATTAAAGATAAGAGATACCGACCATCAATTCGGTCACAGCTAGTTCATCAATATGAAAACTTAAACAATATAGAAAAGAATACCATTCTTAAAGATATCCAGAATCTTGAAGTTAACCAGACGGGATCGACTCTTTATTACGACACTCTCATCTCCTATTCCCTCCTTCAAAAGCACCGTAATGAAGGAAATCTTAAAGTTGAACAAAGGAACTTTTTCAATCAGGCGATGTTAACGAGATCCAAGCAAAAAAACTATACACTTAAGACCGCCCCATTTCCCTCTTCACCATTGGAAGCCCATCGTCCTCGTTTTATGCATTTGGGTTTAGGAAACTTAAGCCAAGGCAGTTATCAGTATCTTGAGTTCAGACCAGGAATTCATGGTCTGAATGATCCTTCCAGCGGATTTCTGACACATTCTAATTTTAGTTTTTTAGAGTCCAAGGTGAGGTATTTTTCTGAGAATAATCAACTTTTAATAGGGAAATTTCTTCTAGCAGAGCTGCAAAATACTAATCTTATTCATCCTATTGACCCTAAATTGTCCTGGAAAATTAATATGCAGTATCTTGATAGAGACCTGCTTGTGAATAATGAAGGAATTTATGAGGGGCAATTTTTGATTGGAGGAGCAAGTAGCTTTTTGGGTATTGATTTTATTTTTCTTCAAGGACTAAAAGAGCAAATCTCCCGAGAACTTGAGAATGGTCATGTCACCTGGCTCAAAACTGATCTTAAGTTTAGAAAAGAAAAAAGAAACTTTCTCCTTGATCTATCTCCCTCAATATCGAAGGCCCTTATCAATGGCCCAAACGTCTTAAGGTTGGATACAACATTCGATTTACGGCTTCTCCTTCCCCAGCAACATCTTCAGATTGGACCAACGTTTAGTTATCAAAGATTATTGGATGGAAAAAAAAGCTATTTTGATCATTTCATAAATGTCATTTATGATTTTTAAATGAAAACATTAATCTTTCTTATATCTATTCTTATATCATTTAACGCTTTTGCAGATTTTATCCTCTCTCCTGGAGCGACCCTCAGCTCACCCTTTAAGTCCTATGAAGAAGACTCTACAGGTAAAGCTCTTTTAGATGCTGGTGCTGGCGCTGGGTTATTATTAAATCTGGATTGGATAGTTTTCGGCCCATTCACATTAGGAGTGGGAGTTGGCTATCAAGCACGATCAGCACGTGTCCAGTATAAAAATGATATTGCTACGGCCAATGACCTTGATGCTTCCATGATTGGCATTAATGCAGAAGTTGGAACTAAAATTAGAATTATTAATTTCAAACGTTTCAAGACATTCATTGGTGGTGGACTCACAATTGGTAGCAAGATTCTCACCTATGATGAGAATGATTTTGAATTTAAAACTGGTTCCAGGAATGGTTTTGTTGAAAGTGAAAGCAAATCATATAATGGAATCTACTTAGACGCAGGCTTTGAATATATATTATCCAACAAAAGCGGAATTCGCTTATCAGGGAAATACACTGAGCTTGAAACGGCCAAATTTGACAATTTAAATAATGAATCTTTAACGATTGATTCGTTGGCCTACTCCATTCAGTATATGCACTATGTGAATTGGGATTTTTTCTGGAAGTAATTATTTACTCAAAGAAGAATTAAACCCGGCCTTAAATAAATCATGCAATCTCAAGACCCCTTGAAATACACCGGCATCTACTACAGGTGCGACATTGAGCTGTCTTTGACCACTCTCCATGGTTTTCAGAGCATCGAAGGCCAGAGTTAAAGTCGTAAGTACAGTTGGATTTCTGGTCATCAGCTCACTAACAGGGGTGTTAATGGCATCGGCGCTCTTAGCGAAGGCCCTGCGAATGTCACCTTCAACTAAAATTCCAACGAGCTTATCATTTTCAATGACCGCACACATACCAACCGGTTTTTGAGTCATGGCCAGGATGGCATCTTGCAAAGTTGAGGCATCCGAAATATGCGGGCAATCTTTTGCCGGAATCATTAAGCGATCAACCGTGAGAGAAAGAGATTTTCCTAAAAGACCAGCAGGATGATTAACGGCGAATTTTTCTTTGGAAACACCCATCACGTTTTCATAAAGCACTGCCATGGCATCACCGAACGCCAGAGCGACAGTCGTGCTTGTAGTAGGGGCCAGATCATTGATACAAGCTTCTTTTTCCACAGAAGCGTCCAACACAATACCTGATTTATGGGAAATGGGAGAATCAGCTTTTCCCACCAGAGCAATAATTCTTTCTTTAGGAATTGAAACATAGGGGAGCATATTTAAGAGCTCTTCCGTCGTTCCGGATTTGCTGATAAGAACGATAGCATCGGATTTTGTCACTCGTCCTAAGTCCCCATGCATGGCCTCAGTGGGATGCAGGAAAAAAGAAGGTAATCCCAGGGATGAGAATGTGGCCGCTATTTTTTGAGCGATTAGGCCCGACTTCCCTACCCCTGAAATGATTAAACTGCCACCGGTGTGAGCTAGAATCTCAAAGAGCTTCACAAGTTTCTGGGCCTCTTGATCTTGAAAGCGGGCAGCCGCTTTAGTCAGCGCCTCGGCTTCAGTCAATAATACTTGGGTAAAGAGGTTTTTATGGTCCATAAGTTCATCCAAAAGAATTTCTTTTTATATGATTCATTGATAACATAAAAGTCATGAAATTTTATCTTTTAATCACCATGATGCTCTTTTTAAGCGGCTGCGCCAGTTATGAAAAGTTTCGTCAGGTGACTGAAGAACTTGAAATCCCGGTAAAAATCTACAAGGCCGATTACAATCAAACCTGGCAGGCCGTCATTCAGGTCATGAGAAAATTCGACATCGCACAACAAAACCAGGAAGCTGGCTTTATTAAAACCCGCTGGATGGATAATACTCTGGAAGTTAACTTCACCGACTCTTTTGGATCTTCTGATGCCGTTAAGGCCGCTAAATTTAAGCTGGTAGTAAATGTGGTGAAGGGTTTCAGGAATGGAAGAGAAGTTACGAAGGTAACCATCTATAAACGACAATTAGTAGAACAGGATTTTCTTCAGGGTTGGAAAGAAACCGCAGCTGATGGAATCACTGAGAAGACTCTTCTCTATCGTATAGAGCGACTCATCGCCACTGATAACAAGCTTAAAGAAATTGATCGGGCCCGTGAAAAAGAACAATTAGAAAACTCTGGCCTTTAGATTTTCTTACTCGAATTCAAGGCCACGTTGGACCAGAACTTTCTTCGTTGTTCGACAGAGTTCGGAGAAACTTCTCCGGTGATTTTTTCGAGCGAATAATCAAGATCATCAATCAAATCCTGATATTTCGGTTTTTGAATCAGTTTGGCGAGAGGCTTTCTCGCCTTCTCAAACCGTAAATCACCAATAGTCCGGATCACACTTTTAACAATTGATGTTCTTTTGCGTGCCCCCTTCTCACCAGTATAATTAGTCTGGTCATACATCATGTTCCAGACATTCGGGGCAAGTTCAGCAATTTTTAATTGAGAGATATTATCCAAGGCCTGCACTCTAACGATAAGAGAAGGATCTTTAAGAGCTTTGGAATAAACAGCATGATAATCACCTTGTCTAAGACCTAAAAGCGCCTTCAAAGAAGCAACTCGCATCATCCAGTGAGGATGATCTGAAAATTTAGCAATAAAAGGGGCAGATTTTTTTCCCATCACCTGGGCGAGCAACATGGTGGCGTGCCAACGATTCTGTTCCGGGAATTTATTCTCTTTCATGACTTTAATTAATACCGGAACTGCTTTTTGCTTGTGCTTAAATGTCTGTCTCTTGAGCATCGCCTGAAGACCTGGGGTCCTGGCGTCCATGGTAAACATATTCTCAAGTCGTTCTAGAGTCACAATGTCTTCTTTTTGAAGACTTATGTCTTTACCACTTGGTGCTTTTAATAACTGTATTTTTTTTTCAATGGCCGCAAATGATGAAGTGGAGATTCCCATTAAGCAGATTAAGGAAACTAGTTTCATCTTTACCCCAGCATTTTTTCAAACTCAGATAGAAGATCTTCAGGAGTCTTATCTGACTTAGGTTTATTATCACTTTCAGTTTCAGGACTTGATTCATTCATGGCCGCCAACATATCTGCCTCAGCAGTATCTTCGTCCACAGCAGCGGGATCAGGCGTTGAAAGAAAATCCTCCAGTGCCTTATTATCTTCATTCTCAGGAGTTTCATTAGAACCGAGATCTTCCAGAAGATCGGAGACATCTGTTTGAGATAAGATGTTATCAGTGTCGATTTCCTTAGCGACAGTCTTAACTTCTGGTGCTGGTGCTGGAGTCGCAGGCATGGCCCCGCCTTGCGCGGCCAGTGAACGTTTGAGTTGTTCATTTTCTTGTTGCAGACGTTTCAGATTCGCCAGATCATCAGAAATAATTTCGAATTCTCTTAGACGATCACGAATCTCATCTCTTTCTTTTGTAATCATTGAAATTTCAGTTTTCAGAGAGGCATCCCCTCCTCCATCTGATTTTCTTGCTGCCGCTAACAGAGCTTCCAGCTCTTTAATTTTACTTTCCGCTGACGATAGATGGGTTTGCGACTGACCTAGCTTAGCTTCAATTTCCCTCTGAGAACCTTGCGATGAAGATAATTGAGCTTCTAAGGATGCGATAAGAGCTTTCTTTTCATTAATTTCTTCCAGAAGTGCCGTTGAAGGCGCTCCATTAACGGCCAGACCTTCTCCACCCATGAGGTTTGTCAAAGGCATCACTGATGGAACACCATTCACTTCTGTACCGCCTCCTCTAAAAAGAGACGACTTTAAAGCGGTCGAATTTTGAATAATGGAATCAAGATAAGTCTTCACAACATTTGCTGGAATAGCATGTTTTAAATTGTGATATTTCCTACGATTGGAAAACCATAACCAAAGAAAAAGAGTTGAAAGGATAACAAGAAACCCGAACTGGATAACTAAAAGTTCTGGTCCAAATTTATCCATATAATTAATAACGGAATCGAACACAACCCCTCCGTGGATATGAGTTCTAGGCAGTACTTAAGCGCTGCTCTGACTATTATCTAACCCATCAGAATTCTTGTCAAAGTAAAGAAAATATTACTTGTTAAGGATCTTCCTCAAAGGAGTATAAAGAGTGGGATCAGCTGCAAGGACCGAAGATCCAAAAGGATCAAACTTCTCGCCCTTTATATTAGACAACTTTACTCCAGCTTCCTGACAGATCAATCCGGCAGCTGCCATATCCCACGGCTGAAGACGATATTCCCAATAGGCATCAAGCATTCCGGCCGCTACATAACTCAGTTCCAATGCCGCACTTCCGAATCGGCGCATGGCCCGAACCTCTGGAAAACTCTTCAGAAGATCCTTCTCAACTCGTTTACTGCTTAAATTGGCCGACAAAAGTGCTTCCTTGAAAGCTTTCTTTTTCTTAGTTGCCTTCAGTTTAATCCTAACTTCTTTATCACCAATTAATCGCACTAAGTAAGCTCCTCCACCTTTAATGGCGTAAAAGAGCTCACAACTGACAGGATTATAAACAACTCCGGCAATGGTAGTGCTTCCTTTATTCAAGGCAAGGCTGACAGCAAAGAATGGAACCCGGTTAAAATAATTGTTGGTGCCATCGAGAGGATCAATAAGCCAAAGGTACTCATCCTCTTTAACTCCTTCCATTTTTAGTTCACGGGTAAAAGCATCTTCTTCCGAAAGAATTTTATGCTTGGGAAAATGCTTTTTAATTTCTTTCATCACAAAGGCTTCTGATAAAACATCAGCTTCAGTGGCCAATCCCTGCTTTCCTTTATCAATCAGTTTTAATGGTGCTTCATATGAACGCACCAGATGAGTATTGAGGATTTCTCCGCATTCAAAGGCCCATTCAATCATAAGATTGAGAACCTCTTCCTGATTAATCTTCGCTTTTTTCTGTGGAGTCTTTTTCATGAACCAACTGCTCTAAGGTTTGAATTTCTTCTTCAGATAACTTTTCAACGGGAACTGCATAAGACTCTGATAACCACTCTCCTAGATCAATCAGGCGGCATCTTTCTGAACAAAATGGCCTGAAATCCGAAGCGTAATAATTAAAACGTTTTTTACAAGTAGGACAAGTGACTTCAAGTTTTTTCATAAAAAACCTTGTTTTTCAATTTCATAAATTTATCAAGAAACTCGTCACTATACGTTATTTCATAGTCATCAATCCGGTCTACTAAAAATAGACCCCTAATTGAATTTGTTCCAAAAACAGCATTGGCCTTGAGCAACTGCTCCATAGTGGTTTCTGACTCAATGAAATCCGAAAAAAAATCAGGAGCAGCATCAATGACTTTTTTCCTCATAATTCCCTCAAGGACATTTGGTCCGGGAGGGGCCGTATAAAGAGTGTCATGCCTGACAATGAAAATATTGGCCACTGATGACTCAAGTACAGTGTCACTGGGAGAAAGAAACAAAATATCATCGTCTTCGGCCGTTAAGTACTTTTTTTGGCACAAGATTGTTTCTAGATAATTTCCCGCTTTAAGATAAGATGGCCACCAGTGTGGTCTGGTTGGAGCAGGACAAGTTCTTAGCTTGAACATTCTACTTTCAATTCTGGTATTATCAAAAACGCTAGAGGCAAGATGAAGTTTAAGGTCGAGAAAAGAAATCAAGCTAGAACGAAGCATTCCCCGGGCCTGTTCCCTATAAACAGTTAGCCTCAAGACTTTATCTCCTGTCTCATTTTGAAATTTAGTTTCAAGACGATTTTTAAATAATGGCACCCAATCAGGACCATCCGTAAAAGGCCCATAAAGGAATTCCACTCCTTTTCGCAATCGTTCGAAGTGGTACCCCCAATCCTGGACAACTCCATCTACCATTCGCATCGTAGTGAAAACAGACTCTCCATACATAAAGGCACGATTCATACTTTCCGTCACAAGATCCCCTTAAAACTTGGCCAGTTTCACGCTTCTCATGATAGCTTTGATCAGGAGTTTCAAACTACTTATTTTTATGATGCGACTAACCATCATCGGTTTTGGGAATCAAGCGAAGGCGTGGTCACAAAACCTCAAAGATTCAGGATTCCCTATCCGAGTAGGCTTAAAGCCTAAAAGTCCTTCAATTGAGTTGGCCCAAGAACTGGGGTTCGATGTTGTTGAAATTGGAAGTAAAGATTTTTACCTCGACCAGGCTTTTGCCCTTCTTACTCCGGATCAGTCACATCACGATTTCATGCAGGAACATGGCCCCCTTTTCCAAAAAGGCACGGCCATTCTTTATGCTCACGGATTTTCTTTGGTAAAATCAGAATTTCATAAAAAATATCCCCATCTGCAGCATGTCTTATATGCTCCTAAATCAATTGGCTCTGAGCTCAGAAGACAGTTTGAATTAAAAGGTAAACTTGGCGCTGTATATTCACTGGAACACTTCCAGGGTAATTCGGAAGCGTTCGAAAGATGGCTTTTAAATCTTGCGCTGGCAATGGGTATTAATATGGGACCTTTTAAGGCCACATTTAAATCTGAAACTCAGGCAGATCTCTATTCTGAACAAGGTCTTCTCTGTTCACTCATCCCTTATGCTGCAGGGGAAATGTTTCAACATCTGGTAGAAACCGGGACAGAGCCAGAGCTTGCCTATTTCGAATGCTGGCACGAACTAAAATTAATTGTTAATGCCATGGTAGATAAGGGACCAGAGGGCTTTTTTGATCTCATCAGTCCTAATGCTCTTGTAGGCGCGGAAAAAGGTTTTAAGAAACTTTTCACCCCGGAATTTCATCAAAATCTCAGAAGCCTCTTAACGGACATTCAAAGCGGTGCCTTCAATCAGGAACTGGATAAGACAAATGTAGAAGACACCAGAAGAATCATACGAGAACGCTGGCAACAATCCGCCTTGATGAAAACTTTTAGGGATATCAATCAGGATAATAAATGAAAAAGCTCAATCTTAGGGACATAAAAAAGGCCAAACAAACGAAGCTGCAAATGCTTACTTGTTATGACTTTCAAACGGCTCAAATCTTAAATGCTTCAGGCCTTGATATGATTCTAGTGGGTGACAGCGTAGGGAATGTCATTCTGGGTTATGAAACGACCATCGAAGTGACCCTTTCGGATATGGAAACTTTTGGTAAGGCCGTCCGCCGTGGAGCTCCTGATAAGTTTCTTATTATAGACCTGCCTTTTGGCAGTTACTCTACAGTGGCCCAAGGTATTCATTCAGCAACAAAATTATTTCAAACAACAAAATGTGAAGCCATCAAACTGGAAGGCGCTTTCCCTTATCAGCTTAAACTGATTGAACGCCTCACCCAGACTGGTATTCCGGTCATGGGTCATATTGGTCTTACTCCTCAATCAGTCCATCAATTGGGCGGATATTTTACTCATGGTAAAAATGAGGATGATGCCTCTCGCCTGCTTAGAGAGGCCAGAGCACTACAAGCCGCTGGATGTTTTTGTATTGTCCTCGAGATGGTGGAAGAAAGTGTCGCTACCAGAATCACTCAGGAGCTTGCCATACCAACAATTGGTATTGGTGCGGGCAAAAAGACCGATGGGCAAGTTTTGGTCATAAATGATCTTTTGAAACTTGGATCACACACTCCTCCTAAGTTCTGCACTCCGATTGCTGACCTCTTTCAACTTAAGAGCGACCTTATTAAACGTTATCTAGAAGATCAGAGAAAATAGATGCAAGGGTTAATCACACTCGATTTTGGTAATACCAATCCTCATGCCGGACTTTTTCAAAAGTTAAAAGATCAATGGGAACTAATTAAAGTAGTTCCTTTAAACGAACTACCCATTTACCTTACCCAACTAGAAATGAAGGCCGACAATACCAGCGTAGTTGTTTGTGAAGTAAAAGCTCGGGAAGACGAGATTCAACAGCTTCAAGCAATGGGATTTCTCATCACACGCTTAAAGGACTATTGGCGGGGCACTAAGTTTGCGGGTATGCCGGTTCACTATGCTACAACTCTGGGTGAAGACCGGTTAATTGAAGCTTATTATTGTTTTAAAAAGCACAAGACCCCTACACTTTTGATTGATGCTGGAACTTTTGTCACAATGGATGTTGTGACAGAAAATGGTTTTCTTGGCGGATACATTATTCCAGGGGTAGAGGCCTATTTTTCAACATACGAAAAGGGCGAACAATTAAAGTCAGTCCCACTAAGCTTATCTTTTAGTCACACTTTACCAACAGACACTGCCAAGGCCATTACTGAAAGTTATTCGGCATTTGCAATCCTTGCCAAAAAACTCGTCAGTGATCATCAAATCCAAAAAATAATTCTAACCGGTGGTTTAACATCTCTTTGGGAAGGACTTTTTCAGGATGAGGAAAAAAAGTTCATGGTCGAAGGACAACCGTACCTAATACACCTGGCCCTCCAATATTGGTTTACCACACAAATCGAGCCACTATGAATATTCTCCTAGGAATTACCGGTTCTATAGCCTGTTATAAAAGTTTTGATGTTGCCAGGCAGCTGGTTAAAAACGGCCACAAAGTTAAAGTTGTCCTTACTCGTGGGGCCTTAGAATTTATTAAACCAGATACTTTCCGTTATCTCGGTGTTGAAGCCGTTTATCTTCCGACGGATGATTTTAAACCTGGTCATCTTAGTAAAGACTCAACTGTCCTGCATATTGAATTGGTTAAATGGGCCGATAAGTTGGCAATCGCTCCGGCCAGTGCAAACACAATCTCTCGTCTGGCCTCAGGAATCACAAATGATCTTTTAACTAGTATCTTTCTCGCCTTTGGTAAGAAGCCAGTACTTATCTTTCCCGCAATGAATACTGAAATGTGGGCCAATGAACGCATCCAGGAACATAAAAGAAAATTAGAAAGCTTAACTCACGTTGGACTAATTAATCCTGTTTCAGGCCTTCTCGCTTGCGGTGATATAGGCGCAGGAAAATTTCCAGAAGTCGGTTCTGTAGTCGATCTTATAGAGACATTTGATCCTACTCATAAGAAGCCTAAGAAAGTTGTCATCACAGCGGGGGCAACCGCTTCTCCTCTTGATCCTGTCAGATATCTTACGAATCCCTCAAGTGGTAAAATGGGAATGTCCGTTGCAAAAGCTTTTCTGGCATCCGGTTATGAAGTGACTGTTCTGGCGGGACATCAGTGCCTGAATGAAATTGAAAACTTAAAAGGGCATCCATTCTTCAAGCTCATTAAGACGCCTACAACGGCCTTGATGAAAGAAGCTGCTCTGAAAATATTTCCTGAATCAGATCTTTACATATCCACAGGTGCAATCGCCGATATTGAATTTGATCCGGCAGATATAAAGCTTAAGAAAGAAACTATGGGTTCCTCTTTACCCTTTAAACAGGCCGCAGATATCCTGAAAGAAATCCTCACGATCAAAAAAGATCAGAAGATTATTAGTTTTGCAGCTGAAACGGAAACAACGGAAACTGTTTTTATGGAAAAGATGAAACGTAAACCTGTGGACTTGATGATTGGGAATAAGGTTTCTAACGGCCTCATTGGCGAACCTGAGATTCAGGGATTTCAAAAATCTTCAGGGGAATATTACTTTGTCGAAACTCACTCGATTTCATCTCCGGTAAAACTTAGTAAAATGGAACTAGGCCAAAGGTTAGTAGCTTGGTTTGAAGGTAAACGCACATGGTAACTCTGATTCAGACGACTCAGGAGTTAGTGGAAAAACGCACGGCAGATCGTTTTGATGCAGGCTTTGTACCTACCATGGGCAACCTTCATCAGGGGCATATCTCACTTTTAAAGCAAGCACTAAAGGATTTTCCGATAGTCTATTTCTCTATATTTGTTAATCCTAAGCAATTTGGCCAGAATGAAGATTTCGCCCTTTACCCGAGAACTCTTGAGAATGACATAAATCTTATCGAACAAGTGGCAAAGGATTTTCCCAAATCACAAGTTGTGGTTTATGCTCCCAAAGATCCGACGGAAGTTTTTCCCGAAGGCATGAATCATACCATTTCAGTATTAGGCATAACTGCCGACCTTGAAGGCCAAATCCGTCCAGGTCACTTTGATGGCATGGCGACAGTCGTATGGCGTTTATTTGATTTAATTAAACCTCGTACTGCTTATTTTGGCCTGAAAGATCTCCAACAGTATCATGTGGTAAAACAAATGGTAAAAGACCTGGCCCTACCAATAAAGATTCAAGGTATGCCTATTATCCGTGAAGATTCCGGTCTGGCCCTTTCAAGTCGCAATCAATATCTAACACCAGAGCAAAAAGCGGGATCTCTTATTTTATTCAATACACTAAATGAAATAAAAAAAATGATTATTACTGGAAAAGACCCTCGGGGCTTTATTCAGGAATTATTAAATGATCCTCAATGGAATTATCTTGAGCTAAGAGATACTGAGTCATTCTCTAAAGATATTACACAATCTAAAAACATTTCAATCCTTGCCGTATATCAGATGGGTAAAACTCGACTTCTGGATAATATGCAAGTGGAGGTTCAGTGAACCAAGACGATTACAAACTACCCCTGGGTCAAAAAGCTTCTCTTGTATCCCTGGTATGCGATAAGTTTGAAAGCCATTCTACAATTTTGGAAACAAACAATTCTCTTCGAGAATTAAGAGAACTTCTTCGCACTCTCGGTATTGTTGATGGCGAGGAGTATGTTCAGAATAAAAAACAGCTCGATCCTGCCACCATGTTGGGGGAGGGAAAGCTTGAGGAGATAGCAGATGCCGCACGAGAGGAAGGTTCTCAAATGCTGGTATTTGACTTTGAGTTGACTGCTTCACAGGCAAGAAATATCAAGGCCATAACAAAACTGGAAGTTGTTGATCGAAATACCGTTATTCTGGAAATTTTCGCTCACCACGCACGTACGAAAGAAGCAAAAATCCAGATTGAAATCTCCCGCTTAAAATATTTATTACCCCGCCTGACAAGCATGTGGGGTCACTTTTCCAAGCAACGTGCTGCCGGTGCCGCTATTGGTGGAGAAGGTGAGCAGCAGTTGGAACTTGACCGACGTATGATTCGGGAACGTATTGAATTTTATAAAAAACAATTGGAAGAAGTTCAGAAATCCCGGGAACAACAAAGAAAGAAGCGCCAGAATCAGGCCGTCACTGCTGCCTTAGTAGGCTATACCAATGCCGGAAAGTCCTCACTTATGAACCGCTTATGTCGGGTCAATGTATTGGAAGAAAATAAACTTTTTGCGACGTTAGACTCAACTTTCAGAACCCTGAATCCGGATTCTAAGCCACCAATGATCATGATTGATACCGTTGGATTTATTTCCAATTTACCAAATACTTTGATTCAAGGTTTTAAAACAACTCTTGAATCGGCTATGGAAGCGGATTTACTTCTTATTGTTTGTGATATCTCAGATCCAAATTACCAAAAACATCTAAGAGTCACTCAAGAAGTTTTAAAAGAGCTTAAGATTGAAGATAAGCAACAAATAATCGTCTTTAATAAAAAAGACCTATTAAATGATCCGGTTCGTGCTCGTATCATTATGCGTAACTTTCCCAATTCATTTCTCGTATCTTCGTACGATGAAGAGGATATGAAAAACTTACGAGATTATATTATTAATTTTTTCTTATCGAAGCAGGATCACTACGATTTATTTGTTCCTTATGAGGCCGGAGATGCTCATTCAAGAATTAGAGGTAATGCAAATATTCTAAACACGGTATCTCACGAACAAGGTATTTTTTATCGAATCCGTATCCCTGATTTTATTTTTCAACAACTAGGACTTAATAATTTCATCCTTGCTCCGGCAGAAGCAAAAGAATGGGAGCAAAATCGCCCATCATTCTAAGAATTTAGTTGTCAGACAATTCGCTAAGAAATTAAGCTCCTTGGCTCATGAAAAAAAACCGGAATTTAAAATCACGCTGGACGCAAAGACAGGCCAGATTAAAAGAGAAAAGTCTGAACCTAGCACATCCAGTTGTGAAGGCTTCTTATATATGGTCAATTTTATCTGAACAGTTATGTGATGTTTTAGGACCGGAAGTTCATCATCAGTGGTTTAAACAAGTAAAACCTACAGTGATTTCTCATAATGTTTTGATTTTAGAAGTTCCCAATCATTTTTCTGCACAGTGGATTCATACTCATTATCACGAACTAGTTGATGTACTTTTGTCTGTCATGGATAAAAAGCTAACGTCATTTTTTGTCTCCCAATCAGAGCGACACCACGCACCTAAAATGGCCGACGTGCTAACGGAAAGCACCACTTCTGAAGTAAAGCGTCAAACCGAAGATGAGCAAGGTTAAAAATAACCCTATAGTAATAATGACTTTGTCTCTGTTCATAAATTAATAATATATCGAAATTTAATTTGTTGCTAGAAGTCGTTGTATCTTTTCAGGAATCTGAAAAGGATCAAAAGGACGATCTATCTTGCCTATGACATTGCCTAAAAAATTCAATTCAAGGGCCTCTTCTATTAATATGACAGGAAGTCCTTGTAGCAACTCAGATGCTTGATATTGTTGTTTAAGAGCTTCCAGGCCTGCTACAGCTGTTACACTGTCTAAAACAATCAATTCAGGTTTCAGGTCAGCTACCAGATACACAAAGTCTTGAACACTTGTAATGGTATAGAAACTCACGTTCTTCTTTTTGAAAACTTTTTCCAAAAGTCCAGTCGCGAATGTATTTTGATCAATCCACAGGATTAAACCCATGAGTTTGTATCCTTTGACAAAGAGGGTCTGTGATTACTACCATCGGACCATGGAAAAAGAAAAGCCCAAAATCCTGGTTCGAGATGTGCAGACTCAGCAAGTACTTTTTGAATGTACTATTACTGAATCCGAGAAGGCATGGCAATTTGCTGCAGAAATGGAAGAAATGGGCCTGGATATTGAAGTCATATCACCTACTCTGAGTGAAACTCTTTCTAATTCTCTTGGTTTGACACCAGAAGAATTGCAGGCCTACAAAGAAAGCATGGAAGAAGAAATGGAAAACCATGCTGGTTCATGCTGTTTTACCAAGGACGATGATAAAACCATTCAATGATTTTAAAACCTGTGTCCATAGTGTAAAAATGCAGATCTTGGCATCATGGAATAACCGTAAAGTTCCTCATATTCTCGATCAAATAAATTTATAATCTGAATCCCATATTCATTTCTTCCGCTAGTTAGCCTGATCCCTAAATCAATGGTATCGAACTCATTAAGTTTAACAATGTTATCATTCTCATCTTTATCCTTACGAGAATCATAAAACCGATACTTGGTGAAGAGCTCTAGGTTTTCCCATGGGAAATAGGCCAGCTCCAGACTGTATTGTTTCGAAGGTCTTCTTAGGATGGGAGTTTCCTCTTCTTTAAATTCTTGAAGCATAAAGGCAGGACGTATACGCCACTCCTCTAAGGTCAAGTTAGCGTTAGCTTCAACTCCTTGAGCTATAAATCTTCCTTGATTCTGATAACCCTGGCTACTATAGGTTATCAAATTGGCCAGATGGTTTTCGAAAAGAGTAATTTCCGTTTGTAACATTTCACCCTTATGACTCCAACGAATTTCATAAGCGTGATTACGCTCTGGCATCAGATCCTTATTACCAACAGGAAAGCCAAATACTGCAGGACCATGAAGTTGATAAAGTGAAGGAGCTTTAAAACCTTGAGAGTATTGTAAAGATAAAGTCTCGGCCCCCAATGTGTAAGCAATACCGGCCGCACCTGTCTGAAAGCTTCCATAACGGCTATGGTTTTCAGCTCTCATGCCAAGTTGCGATTTAAGGCCATTTTTCTCAAATCCAGTTTGGAAAAACAAAGAATGAAGATTGGCCACTTTTTCCAAACGACTATCCTCAAAGGTCTCTTGTTCACTTGCTACACCGCTTAATAATCGAAAGGAACCACGCTCATAGTTATGTAAAAACTCATTCTGAATTAGGTCGCCGTCGTAAAGCTGCAATCCTACGGCCTGTGTTTTAATGAAACGCTGATGACGGGAGAGACCGGTTCGCAGGGAAATTGCAGAATGAGCATTGAGGTCATGCCCTGTCTTTTGCTGAATCATGTACTGATCATTTCGACTTTCATCATTATCATTATCCATGACAGCACCATCCAACTCATTTTTCCCTCTTAAAAAAGAAAATAAGAAATCGGTTTGCCAAGACTCTGCCCAAGCATGTTGGGAAGAAGACGTAAGCTGAGTCATATCCGCTCCATCTCTCTCTGTGGCATTAAAACGTTTTTGATTCAGTCGAGATAGACCATCGGTTCGCATGCTGGTCCATGTAAGAGTTCCCTGATTTTTTTGTGACTTCCAGTCATGTGAAAGAGAAGAATCAAAGGTACCGAAACTCCCACCATTGAGACTTAAACGGGTTTCGGGAGCATTCTCCCCTTTTCTCGTTTTCATATCAATCAGTCCACCCATGGCATCAGATCCAAAAAGTACTGCCTGAGGACCTTTATACAATGTCACATCTTTTAAAAAGGCATTCGTTAAGAAAGCCGAATCAAATTGCCTGTCAGTGTTGGATGTATCATTAATTCTCAAACTATCGATCGTAAAGGAAACATGACGGGCCTCAGTTCCTCGAATGAAGTAAGAAACTCTTCCTCCAGGACCACCATTTTGACTAGGAGTCACTCCGCTTAAACTGCTTAAAGAGCTGGAAATAAGAGATGAATGTTGTCTTTGAAAATCTAAATCATCAAGAGATTCGGAACTGCCTAAACTGAAGTGGGAAAGCTCCTTATCGGCCTTAACTTCAATGGCCTCAAGATCTTCTGAGAAGGCCGGTAAAGCAAAAAAGAACATTAAAAGCAAAAAAGACATCATTATCCTCCACGGGAATGTCTAATCCTTAACGCCGTATCTGACTTTACAGTTGCGGGACAGTGCTGGAGTTACACCAGCTTCCGGTGTTTTAAGGAATCAATTAATTGATTGTAGTCTGTCGTTAATCAAAAAGCATCTGTTTAAGTACTAGCTTTATTTGAATGATCTCTGAAATTTTGAGTTTAGAGAGTTTTTTCTTTAAGCGTTTTTTTGAAACCGTTCTGATTTGTTCACAAATGGCCTGACCTTCTATTCCATCATGAAGTGTGTCTACTCTGGTAGGCCAGCTTTTCTTCTTAGTCGTTAAAGGAACGACAATGATCGTATCTAGTTGTTCATTCATCGAATCTGGAGAAACAATCACACATGGTCTCATGCCTGCTTGTTCTGACCCTTTAGTCGGATCAAGTACGACATTCCAGATATCACCTCTATTTATTTCCTGACTCAAGCTTAGACTCCAACCATTCGACATCTTCTTTTGATAAGGCAGTATCTTTGAACTTCCATTTTGAATGATGAGGACGTTTCTTTACCAGCAGGATAACGCCTTTTTCAGCGATTATTTCGTAATCGAAAGTCTCATCAAACCCCGCAGTTTCTAGGTCTGCTTTTGAAACTCGAAAGCCAAGAGAATTACCAATTTTTTGAAGTTTTGCATGACTCATACTCTCTCGTTATAACATGTTATAACTTTGAGCGCAATCATAAAAAAAGGGCCCGGAACGGACCCTCTAGAAGTTGATAATTTATTACACACTGCTTACGTAAAAGTGTGTTGGCTGGCCGCTCGTTTCT
>DFXY01000017.1 GCA_002381945.1 Bacteriovoracaceae bacterium UBA4096 | reverse complement strand
GTGCAGTTGAAGGTTTTTTCAATAACTGGACTTAAAATTTCGGCCAGCTCCCGACGAAAATAATCGTGATGTGTGAACACAATATTCCTTAACGTTCAAAGTGATGATGTAAAGCAATTATCTAATCAATCTTAATAGACATCAAGACATGTTTTCCCACGTGCGGGATAGAAAAGTGATCACCGGTCGCTGTGAAACCGACTTTGGAATAGAATCCCATTGCCTTTTCACGGGCATTACACCACAGGAGGGTGCATTGGTTTTGCTTTATAACAGGAAAGGCGGTTCTTAAAAGGGCACTTGAAAGTCCCTGACCTTGATATTCAGGCAAAGTTGCCATTCCCCGTAAGCGGTACTGGTAGGGATCGGGAAACTTTTCATTTCTTTCAAAGTAAAAAGAGGCAACACTGACAAGCTTTTTATCAACAAAAGCTCCCAGATGAAATGTCATTTCGTCATTATCACCCTGAAAGATACAGTCATCCACTGTTCCATTAGGTCGCAACATCTTGTGTCTAATGGGATGAGTGTCTATGGGTTTGATTCTTAATACTTGCACGTCACGAGATTAATGGTTCAAAAAGCTTTTGAAAAGAATTTTAAGTTAAAAATAGGAAACACGGATCAAATGCTCAAGACCGAGTTTGCCCACCGTCTGAACGAAAGTCCCAAAAATTAAATTGGGAAGGCGGGATTCCGGACCTCTCCAGTCAGCTTTTAGCCCCAAAATACAGAACTTTCCCATCTCTTGAACAATCACTGTGCCTTTGAGGTCTTTCAAAAAACCATCTTCAAAGATGAAAGGGTAGTAACCTTCTTTGGTGATTCGGGGAATTTTAAAGCCTACCACCATCGGAAAAGGCAGAAGAGCATGGTCAATCGAGAACGAGAATTTCTGAGTTTTCTCATCATAGGTACTGGTTTTGATGAAATCCATGTACTGATGATAATTTTCATAAAGTGAAAGTTTTCTCATCGCTCGCGTGCAATTACGTGGGTGTATGCCCGAAACAAACAAAAACATTTGTTGTTCTTTTGGGCCTGGGGAGTGGACCTTACCTACGGAAATGACTTCTCCTTTTAATAAATCTTCGATTTGTCCTTCTGTAGGCGTAAAAAAAGGTTTAAGCTCGGCCGAAATAGTTTTATCAAAACTTGCAGGAAGATTGACTTTATTCTGAGATAAAGAGCTTTCATTGATAAAAAAACTCAAAAAAAGAAATAAAAAGAACAATCTCATCGTTGACCTATTGTTTGGGATGACCTTAATCTTATCCTATTGATTTTCTTGCAAGCAACTTTAAAGGAGACTTTGACAATGGCCGTCGAAGAAGTGAAGCGCCGTGGCGCAAAAGTCAAGGAAGCTTTAATCGAAAGCAAAGACCAGCGCTGGCACTGCCGTAATCGCGTGACTCTGGTATTTGGCAGTAATGATATAGAAGAGCTTGATACTTATGTTTATACCAAAGATTCCCTGGATTTTAGAAAGGTCGATTTCCATCAGGCCAAGTCCAAGGCCATCGAAGAAATTCTCGATAACTGTATAGATGAGTTTTATCGAGGTCACGTAACTGAGATCCATTGTAATATTTCTCCTGATGGTAAGGTAATTACTGTCCAGGATAATGGGATTGGTTTTCCACTGGCCAAGATGAAAGACGTTTATACGGAGTTCAGAACGGGTTCTAAATTTAAGGATGAAGAAGTAGACGATAAGGGATTCCTTTACCGGACACTTGGACAGAATGGTCTAGGGGCTTCTGCCACTTGTCTGACTTCTGATATGTTTAAGGCAACTGTCCGTCACTACAACTCTAAGAAAGAACAAACTTATGAGTTTATTGATGGTGCCCTTCAAATTAAAAAGACTAAAGAGAAGCCCTTCAAAGGTCCTTCTGGGGTTCGGGTTGAACTCACTCTCGCCAAAGAAGTGTATAAAAATCAGGTAGTAGACAAAGAACTTCTTCGTAAAAGAATTATTGATCTGGCCTACAACAACCCGGGTCTTACCTTCTATTTTAATGATGAAAAATATCTTTATAAAAAAGGTCTTTTCGAACTCGCTCAGCGTATTGATAGCGGAAGTGCTCAGCTCATTGGTGATGAAGGTTACGTCTATGAGACCACCAACATCAAAGGTGCCAAAGTTAAGGCCAAGTACGATATTCATGTCTCGGTTACTTTTGATAAAAAATCAGATGAAAAAGAAAGAATGATTTCTTTTGTTAACTCAACTCCGACTTATGACGGTGGTTTCCATCACGACCGTATTAAGCGTCTATATATCAACACAGTTAAAGACAAACTTGAAAGAACAGCTAAAAAAGACAAACTAACTTTAGTTGATAATGATGTTCTGGCCGGGATGACTTTTGTCATCGGTATTGTGATGCCTAATCCACGCTTTGAATCTCAGACAAAACGTAAATTAGTAAGAGACACTCTGCTGGAAAAGGCCATCGAGTCCTTTATGGGTGATGGCATGGATAAATTCATGCGGAAGAATAAGGAACTTTTGGATCATATCATGGAGAGGGCCAAGTCCCGTCAGCGCCTGATGGATCTAAAAGACGCATCTAAACTTGCCAAGAAAGGTAAAAAGCAAAGAGTGGAAAAACTCCTTGATGCTAACGAGCGAAAAGACCGCACCAAGTGTGCACTTTTTATCTGTGAAGGTGACTCGGCGATTGGTGGTCTTCGTTCGGCCCGGGATAAACTATACCAAGGCGGTATTGCTCTGAAAGGTAAGCCTATGAACGTTTCTCAAGCTTCAATTAAAGAAGTGCTGGAGAATCAGGAATTTGCTGACATCATGAGCTCCATTGGTCTGGCGATTGGGCAAAAAGCTGATCCAAAAGAACTTCGTTATTCAAAAATTGTCTTCCTCGCCGACTCGGATGTTGATGGTGGACATATCAATACACTTCTAACCAATTTCTTTTTCACTTTCTGGCCTGAAATGTTTGAAATGGGCATGATCCAGATTGCAAAAGCTCCTCTCTTTGAGGTGATTACGGATAAAGGCACTCTTTATTGTGAGTCACCGGATGAAATGGAAAAACTCAAGGCCCGCAAAGACATCAAGATTAAAGAGATCATGAGAAACAAAGGTCTGGGTGAAATGAGTCAGGAAGCTTTTAAGCATGTCCTTAACCGCAAAGAATTCACAAAGATTTCTGTGAAAGACATGGGGGCCTCTAAGAATATGCTAGAGACTTGTTTTGGAAAAGAATCACAACTTAGAAAAGACCTTCTGATTGATTCAGAAGAAATTGATGTCGATCTTACCAACATTATTGCTGGACATAAGGCCGACAAGAAAAAAGCGGAACGTGAGGCAAGAGCATTACTATGAAAGATCCACAACAAGCACTTCATTCAATGTCAGCAGTGCCTTTAGAAGCACTGGTTAAAGAAGAATATAGAACCTATCAGATTTATACTTTGATGGATCGGGCCATTCCTTATCTACAAGATGGTCTGAAGCCTTCTCAAAGAAGAATCCTTTTTACCCTTTGGAAAAACTCCAATAAAGGATTAATCAAAGTAAGTTCATTAACTGGATTAGTTTTAACTCTTCATCCTCATGGGCCGGCCTCAGTTGAACAATCAATTGTTAATCTTGCCCAGGATTACACTTTCTCCAATAACTATCCTTTGATTGATAAGAAGGGTTATTTCGGAGAAAGAATGGAAACTCAGGCAGCTGCGGCCCGATACATTGAATGTAAAATGGGCAAAGTCGCTGAGATCCTTTTATTTGATGATATGAACCAGGTACAGATGGTTCCTAACTATGATGAAAAAGTCATGGAGCCAGTAGGTCTGCTTCCGAAGCTTCCTATTATGCTTTTAAACGGAGCTGAAGGTATTGGAACCGGTTTCTCATCGGTCATCCCAAGTTTCAATCATGATGACATCATTAAATCCATGATCTCTTTTGTGGAGACCGGCAAGATCAAGAAGATCAAACCTTATTACCGCTACTATAATGAGAAAATCACCACTGATGAAAAAGGCCGCATCATCACCAGAATGGCCTTCAAGCAGGTGGGAGATAAGATCTTTATAACTGAAGTGCCGAAAGGTTACGATGCCCATAAGATTTATCGTCATCTAAATAAGCACATGGATAATGATTTCTTGAAGGATTATATCGATTCTTCTGTAGATAACGTTATCAACATTGAGCTCATCTTTAAGCGCGGTCAAACCCCAACTCTTAAAGAAGTCGAAGAAGTAATGGGGGTCACAAGCTCAGTTGTTCCTAATTACACCTTAATTACTGAAAAAGGGGTTAAGGTCTTTCATACCGTTGAAGAAATCCTGGAAGTCTTTACCGTTCAACGGATTGCAGTCACCAAACGCCGTTATGAACTTCTTATTAAAGATTATGAAGATCGCCTGACTAAGAATAACGAAATCATCCGCTTTATTCGCGAAAAGCATTATGCGATTGCTGAAAAGAAGGCCAATCGTAAGGATTACATTGAGTATCTGAGTAAGCAGAAATTTATTTACGCTGAATATCTGGCAGACATGGCCATTTATCGAATGACCAAAGAAGAAGTCGAGAAGCGCTTACTTTTAATTAAAGAAGAAACTTCGGCCTTGAACGAATTCAAAAAGATCCTTAAGTCTCCAGCAATGCTTAAGAAAAAGCTCATCGAGGAGCTCGAAGAGACTGGTAAGAAGCTCGCCGCTGTGATGAATGAGAAAGAGGCGGAAAAGAAAAGAAACTTTTCTAAAGCAAAAACAACAACTTCCAAAACCAGACAGTAATTAAATGGGCCCCTTCTGGGGCCCTTTTAAATCATCCTATCAAATTTTCCTGGCCGCTAGACATAAGTGATCGCTTTTGTTCATATGCCCCCTATATTTAAAGGAGTCCCCCTATGAAATTCTTTTTTTTGGGTTTGATCATTTCTACCAGTGTTCTGGCAGAAAAAAATGACCTCACTCATAGACCACGTTCTTTCCTGGTTTCTGGTGGGAAAGCGGTTTTTGTGGATTTCATTGAGGCGAGCTATAAGATTTCTTATCATGTGAGAAATCGCTCAGCTCAGGTCATTGCGACCATTAAATTCAATACTCCTGAGGCCGGACGTCCTATCTTTGACAGCGTAGAAGATCCAAGTAGCATCACACTAAATGGTGAAGCCGTTTACGCGAATGAAATCAAAACCCCCTCAAGGGAAACCAAAGTCAGGGTGATTAATAAAGAACTTCCCATTGGAAGTCATACTGCCATCATCAGTGTTCCTTTAAAAACTTTACTTGATTGGAGAGATGGTGGAGTGAAAAGTGCTTTCTGGATTTCTGATCTTTCAGAGAGAAGGTTTCTAGAGCGTTATCTTCCCGCGAATCTTGAATACGATCAAGTGAAGATGAAATTTGAAATTGAATTTCTGGGCAATAAGACAAAACAGAAAATTTATACCAACGGAGTTGTTGAGGATAAAGGGAATAATACTTTTGCCATTTCTTATCCGGACTATTACAACGCTGCCTCTATTTTCTTTCATACCATGCCAGAGACCACTTCTGATGAGGTTCGATTTTCATTAAAGTCGGTTGATGGCCGTGAGGTTCCTGTTGTCATTTATGTCGCTAAACCGGCCTTAAAAGGCACCTCTTCGCTTGAAACTCTTCAGGCCCTTACCACTCAAATCTTTCATGAATTAGAAGGGGATTACGGTGCCTGGCCGCACCCATCCATGGTTATTTACAATGCCGGCCAAGGTGGGATGGAGTATCACGGCGCCACCATGACAAGTACTAGTGCTTTAGGACATGAATTGTTTCATTCTTATTTCGCACGAGGAATGATGCCGGCCAATGGTAATTCAGGATGGCTGGATGAGGCCCTGGCAAGCTGGCGGGATAAAGGTTATCAGACACTTTATGAACTTTCAGGGACCAGTAGAATGTCCAATCAGGCCTACTACACCCGGACAACTGATTATTCTGCTTATACTTTTGGTGAACGTTTTATGAGTTTAATGGATGGAAGATTTAAGGCCAAAGGTGGGCTTAAACCTTTTATGAGGCACATTCTGGAAAAACGTCTTTTTGCTCCACTTTTTGTGGAAGAATTCATACAAGAGATGAGTAGTTTTTATGGAGAGTCGGTTGAAGAAGATTTCCGGAAATATACTTTTGGAACCAAGAATTCTTTTCAGAAATCTTTAAGTCACGAGCATCCGGTCCATCAGAAAATGAGCATTGAAGAATTACATAAGCATTTATAGATTAATGCCGGTCGGTTTCGATCCCATTAAGGCTGTGGACACATTTGCCGTCGGCCCTTAATTCAATGATCATCTTCACTTTGGGGCCTTCTGTTCTTGGTTGATAGGTCTGGGTGTTTTTTGCCATGATGGCGTGTGCCCCACCGGATCCAAGAGAGATATTGTACTTGTCTGCAATATCCGCAATATCAATATTGGTTGGTGCTCTTTTTTCGCTGTTCTCTCCGATAGCATCAATCATCACCGTATCACCGGTCTTGTGCTGCAGTCCCAGAAAATGTCCCATTTCATGCAGAACAACTGTTCTTAAATCAAAGGTCCCACTTACGTGAGTATCAGTTGTGCGGAAGTTATATAAATTTTCATTGATCAGAATATCAGCATGCTCAATGACAGCATATTCATCGGATTCGCCCACATTATAGGGCCTCAAGAAGAGTTGAGTCACTGCCAGGGCCGAGGAAGGCAGACTCTTTGGCCAGTGGGTAATACGGTAAATGCCGAAGGTATCATCATCACCCAAACTATCCAGATTTAAGCTGGCGCTGGATTTTTCGACAGTCGTATTAGTATGACTAAAAAAGATTCTTTTATTTCCGACTGATGCTGACCAGGCAGAACTCATGGCCGAGATATTACTTTTTTCGGCCGAAGAAAAATCTTCGGATATCTTCAACTCTAAGGTATTTGCTGTGGCCCAATAGATAGGTGAGTTTTTATTCATTCTACCGCTTGTTGTTTCCCCAACCTTTGGGGATGGAACACAGGCGGCCGAGATTAGAATGGTCGTGAGTAAAAGAGCAGTTTTCATTTTCCCCCGGAAGAGCACAGGTTTTATTCTGTATCGGCTCTTCAGGGGCAAAAATGAGTTTTTTAACGAGGACTTACTTCATTGATTTAGCGTGATCGGCCATAAATTGATCTAAACCGTTTTTAGTTAAAGGGTGAGCGAATAAACCCTCAATAACTTTAAATGGAAGAGTTGCCGTGTCTGCCCCAACCATAGCGCAATCTTTCACGTGAGTTGAGTGGCGCAGAGAGGCCGCCAGAATTTTCGTTTCAAAGCCATAATTATTAAAAATGACTCGGATTTCCTGAATCAGATCCATACCAGTCTGTCCTACATCATCCAGTCGCCCAACAAATGGTGATACGTAGGTGGCACCGTTTTTAGCAGCTAAAAGGGCCTGGTTAGCTGAGAAAATAAGTGTGACGTTAGTTTTGATGTTGTTCTTTGAGAAGTGTTTACAAGCAATCATCCCATCTTTGGTCATAGGAAGTTTAATCACTACATTCTTATGAATCTGGGCGAGTTCCATGCCTTCTTTAATCATGCCATCTGCCTCAAGAGAGATCACTTCAGCAGAAATTGGGCCATCGACGATTTCTGCGATTTCCTTGATCAGTTCTTTTTGATTTTTTCCACTTTTGGCCACCAGGCTTGGATTGGTTGTCACACCATCTACAAATCCCCAGGCATAAGCAGTTTTAATTTCGTTAATATCACCGGTATCAATAAAAAATTCCATATAGTCTCCTGAATTGGTCAGATTAAAACGTCTTGGGTTTGAAAGAGTTCTGAATCATAATAAAAAGCATGAGAACGTTTGGCCACTTTTGGATCACACTATTTTTTATGACANNGGACCTGAGAACCGCAGTTCTATCGATCCGAATGTTGATTATGAACGTTTTTCAGGAAGGGTTTCTGATAAAGATGATGATTCACGGATTTTTAAGGTCCAGGTTGAAAATAATAATACCAAGTTCTTTCGTGCCGGGGATCAGGTTTTATTCAAATTAAATCTAAAAGAAGGCAAGGAGTTCTGTAAGGGTTTTGTCCGTTCGGTTGAAGATTTTCATTTCACAATCTTTGTTGAAAGCCTTGTTCCCTGTTATTCATCCACTGAGTATTTCCGACGGGGAACAGTACTCAACTTTTATTCCAAAAATCTTTCTCAGAGAGTTTTCGAGGCCAGCAAATACCGTGAGCAGCTCATTCTAAGGAAGGAAGATTTTCTTAAGCAGCTCAATGGAATCAATCATTTTCTTTGGACGTTTGATCAGCAAAAAGTAAAAACTGCTTCCGAGTATGACGAGCAGATCAACCGTCTTCAGCGAGAAAAGCGTAAAGCTTTGGATGATATGATTTCTTTAAAACAGGAACGCTTGGTGCTTCAGAATGAACTGATGCGAAAACTTAACGAACTGGATGAGTCCTTGTCTTTTTATCGGGTAGAAAGACAGGAACTTATGACTGATCGTTGGAATTCAGATCATGATTTGGGGGTACCGGTTGGGCAAAGACCTCAAGAGATTAAACCTCAGTAAACCGAGTAATTTACTTAGATAAAGATTTCCTCTTTTTTTACCGACATGAAATTCATGAACGGAAAGCAGTTATTCTTTCTTCTCTTTTTTGTCCTGTCTTTTCCTGAAACGATCGAAGAAACAGGTGATGCTTATCGGGGGCTAGCAAGCTCCTGGACAATTATTCCTTCCCGAAGCTTGGCCGGCCTTCACTACATATTTAAAGACTTTGAAATTGGTGATGAAGAGAGTTTGGTTAAAGTAAGCGGACCAGTGGTTGAAATCATCAACGGTGAAACCCTGGGGGCGAAGGTTTTTCGGGAAGGCTACTCAACTGAAATAGACGCAGAAGATTTCGAAGAAGAGCAGGCCTTGGGTCTTTCGGTCTTTGAGGCCACTACACGCACGGGTACCAGTGTAGGAACGGCCTTTTTGGTTGGGCAGAACATTGTTTTAACTAACCGACATGTGATGGCATTTACTAAGGATAGCAAGGCATTTCCTTGTGGGAAATTCAGTATCAAGCTCAATCATAAAGAAGAGCGAGTTGACTGTCAGAAAGTGCGCTACTGCAGTCCTCGTTTTGACTACTGTGTGGTTGAGATGAGACCCATGAAAAATGAGCTGCCACTAGGTGCAGAGATTAAACCCTTAAGACTTACCCGGAGAGTTAAGACAGACAAAGATGCTCGTCTCCTGCATATTGGAAACGCCGCCGGCCTGGGCATTCAGGCCTCAAGTGGTAAAGGGATTAAATTGGAATCAGGGGAGTTTTATCATTATGCTCCCACCTTAGGTGGCTCATCCGGTGCACCTATCTTTAACGATCGCAGTGAAGTGATTGGACTCAACTGGGGACATACCGGTGGAAATTATATCAATGAATCGGCCTTCAACCGCGGGGTCTTATCCAGCACCATTTTTGATGAATTAAGAATGGTCCAACCTCGAACTCTCAAAGAGATTAAGAGTTTCAGATCCTGGCACCAGCGGATGTTACGACACCGTAAGGTTAGTATCGATACTCCTTAAAGACCGAGTAAATCAATCTCAATGCAAGAAAATATGAGAAGAAAGGGCCGCTTTCTGGAGCGCCTGCAATTGTCTAGTCATGCAAGTCACAGTTAGCATTAAACATTAAAAGAAAAACCAATTTGGAAGGTTTTTAAATAAATTAAGGAGGATTACATGTCCCGACTCATTATCTTGTCATTGGGGCTTCTGCTGAGTTTCTCGGCCTTTGCCCAGGATCTGGCGGTTCAAGGTTTTAATAAGCGCTTTACTCTGGTCAAAAATGATCAAGGAAAAGTAACCGTCATCAGGCTCAAAAAGGCCACGACTAAATTTTCAATCATGCCGTTCATTGAGCAAATAAAGAATGACCTCAAAGGTGAACAGGCAGAACTCTATGGTTTGACTGACGGGCAGAAAGAGGCCGAAGTCGACAACATGCTGTATGAAATGGGTCTTGATCCATATACTAAAGACAATGGTTCTGACGAGGCCAGAAGAATCAAGGAATCCATCCTTAATATTTCCAACATCAATGTAGAGGATTCCTTTCGCCAACTTGAGGCCAAATCTTTTTGGAAAGAATTTGAAAGACGTTTAAATGAAGCTTTTCTTTTTATCGATCCAACGATTCTTGCGAACCTGGAAGATCCACGTTTCTTTTATAGAAGAGAAGTGACCTATCAGGTCGTTAAATGGGGTCTTGAGCAGGCAAAAAAACGTTTCTCCAACCTTCCAGTGTTAAATATTGCAAGTTTCGTTATCGTGCGTGTGCATGAAATGATGCTGGAACAACGTCATTTTCACCACAATATGCTTCTGCATTACTTTGAAACCATTCCAGAGACAAAACTTGGGATGACTAAAGAAGATGTGGACCGTACAGTTTCTTCTATCTTTGAGTATCGGATTGGTGCGACAAATATTTTTGAATCGAATCGTGCTGTGGCCGACTGGTTGAACTATGGTATGAACAAGTTCTATATGCAGGTTCGTAGCGGGAATTCTCGCATTAGAAGCTGGGAAGGGCCGATGACCAACGTTCGCTTTGAGAATATTGAAAAGCTTAATTTTGCCTTCGCTAATGTCACTCATCAGGGATCTCGTAAGATCTACCATCTTCACCACATGAATCATACTTTCAGCTCTAAGCCTTCAATGGCCTATGACTATTCAAATCCTAAGAAAGTGAAAAGAAATCGCGCTTTACTTAATATTGCGGGAGTTGCTCTTGGGTTTATTCAGATTCCTGGATGGATCAAGACTAATGTGATTAGTTTTATGGATTCTATGTATGTTCAGCAGGTACGAATGGAAGGTGCTTTGATTGGTTACTTTGAATCAACCGGCGACCAGGCCATGATCAACCGGATTTACTCTCAAAGAGCGAACTTCTATATCGTTCAATAAAATATAATCAAGTAAGGAAGCTTAAGCTTCCTTACTTGTTTTAATTGAAGCAATGATCAGAATTAGCGTTTGAATCAAAAAGAAAGTTCCCAGGAAAATAGCGCCACCTTCAGAAAAACCATAAGAATGAAGCCCGCTGGCCAGAATGTAATTCACCCCAAACCATGCCATCATTACACTCATAAAGGCACCAGCTACCATGAGAACGAAACGTTTTGGTGGGATCCATGAGGTATATTTACCGTGAAGGATCGCCATATAAATAAGTAGTACAATGAGTGACCAGGTTTCTTTAGGATCCCAGCCCCAGAAGCGACCCCATGAATAGTCGGCCCAAACTCCACCTAGAATAACTCCGGCGGCAAGAAGGACCACGCCTACCTTAATACAAGTATAAATCAGGTCGACTTGATAACGGTACTCAGCAGAGCTCACTGTAGAGAAGCGTCCCTTGATCAGAAGGGCATTGGCCAGAAGCCACGACAAGGCCAGAGCGGCATAAGAGAGAATGATGGTTGATACGTGAGTTGATAGCCAGAAGTTGTCACGCAGAACGGGAACCAGCGGGGAAATCCCTTCATCCAGCATCCCATTGGCAAACTTCATCATCATTAAACCTAATAAATTGCAAGCAAGGCCCGCAAGGATGAACATGATTTCTTTTCTCATGAAATAAATAACACAGCTGATAACCAAACCGCCAAATCCTGAGAACATGACCGTTTCATACATATTAGTAATTGGAGCTCTTCCGGAGATCATCACTCTGAGAGTGATGGCCGTGATTTGAAGCCCAATTGTAAGTAGAATAAAAACAGTGCCTGGAATCTTGTTTTTCATGGCCACAAACAAAATGATTGAAAGAAGTGTTGATATCAGGGCCCAGTTAAAGAGGTTCCACTTGTAATATTTTAGTTCCAGAAGATATTGGTCACCTTTTAAAGCGAGATAATCTGCTTTGGACTCAGCAAATAGGAAACTAACCGGGTTGGAGCCTTTGTCTTTAGCGGAAGCAACTCGGCTTTCAGTTAGAAACTCGCCTATGGTGATGAATTCAATTTTATTCTCAGTCTTAACCGGGACTGACCAGGCGCGGGCATTAATAATTGCGCGATAAGTATTTAAGCGTGACTCAACTCTTGTCAGCTCTTTTTTAAAGCTGTTGTTCTCTTTTAATTGGGAGAGTTCACTAGTGATCAGATCGGCCTTGGATTCAAGTTCCTTGACCGGAATTGAAGTTTGATCCTCCTGCATGCCCAAAACTTTTCTCACGTCGACATGATCGACTTTGACCATAATCGGTAACTCAACCGGCATTCCGAAGGCCTTCAAGGAAAGTTTACAGAATGCTTCTGTCGCGGAGTATTCACCAACTTTCTCAGATCCTGTCATGAACCTGATAGTTTCATTGGCAAAAACATAAAGCGGCTTTTCTCTTCCACCCGCCTGGACCGGAAAGGTTTCAAGGTCCTTATTACAAAAATCCATCTGCCCAAAGGCCGATGTCATAGAGATGAGAAAAACAAAAAGGATTTTAAACACGTGTTTCTCCTGGTTTTACAACCGTTTTTTTACGAAGGACAAAGTGCCAGATAGAGCCTAGGACTAGAAAAATTGATCCCAGGTATTTCCAGAATCTCCCTGGATCAAAATTCACAGAAAGAACACTTCCAAAGGGGCCCTCATTGGTTTGAAAATATGAGGCCTGGTAAAAGGTGAAGTTTTGATGTTTTAATGGATTATTCATAAAAACATGATGTTTGGTAGAGCCATCATTGCCTTTAAATAAAGTAACAAAGCTCTCATAACTGGCAGGATTATTCGTCCCCGGATCTGTATCCATTTTGAACTGGTCCAGCACCAGCTCATAAGGCAAAAGTAAGGCCTTTTTACCAAGTTCAAAAGTTATGCGTTCACCATTTTGATTAAAAGCGATCGGTTCTCCAGATTTAACCCAAAAGGTCTGATCTCCAATAGAAACTTCTACTGCCTTGATATCACCACTAATGACTTGTCCATTTTCCTGAACCGGTTTCACGTAACGAGGAAGCATTGTAGGGTAAGCATCAGTCCTGTGTTCCAGTAACCTTATCTTAAAACCCATCCAAGGAAGAGAGACTTCTTCTCCAATTTCAAATTTTTGTGATCCCCACTCGTTCTTTTCTTTATCAAAAAATGCAGCGTGTTTCCCAAATAAAAAGAGATGGGGGCTTTTCTCGAAAAGTTTTTTGCTGAAAATCCTGAAAGGGGAGTTTTCAGATAGGTTCATTTTATCATCCAGAGGAAGGGGGGACATACCAGGGAGAAATTGAACTTTTTGACCTGAAAATTCAACTTCTATCATCTCCTGACCAGAAATGCCCTTCTTCTTCTTTAGGTCTTTCTTCAGTGGAGCGAGGCACCCGGAAGTCTCCGCATTCCAGACAATAAGTCCATCAGGAGTATTCTGGGCGAAACACTCTGCCAATGACGCCGGCATATAATGGACATTAAGTGGGCCCATTTGTTGGGTATTGCTGAAGTCTGATTGTGGATGAAGGCTCAGAGTGACGAATTCTCCAAAGTTAGGAGTGAATATGCGGTAGCGTGAGGATGACTGAGTACCATCCTCTATCTTAATGGGAATCCAATCCTGCTTGTTTTCGGAAAAAGGCAGGAATGTTTTTAAGGTGATTCCTTCATATTCATAATTCAAGTCTTTCTTAAAGGCAGTAAATGGCAAATCCACCGTGACTTCTTTTCCTTTTGATGGAAATTGAATTCTAAGTTCATCCTCATTTACCTGAATGTTTCGCGCCGGAAGGTTTGGCGTAAGTGTAATGGTGCCGTCCACGCCAGATTGATAGGTTATAAATGAACCAATGAAAAGAATGATCAGTCCTGAATGAATGACATAAAACCCATAGAGATGTTTCTTAGGAGGAAGTCTGATCAGGGTGGCAAAAAGAATAGAAAGAAACATTCCGAATTGGATACCCATAAACCAGAATGATTTATAGATCAACCTATTGGCGTATTCAGTCCCGTGGTAGGATTCCATAAAGGTTCCATAACCAAGAGATACGGCAAAAAGCAGAATGATAATAACGGCGAACTTCAAATTTCCGAAGAAGAGTTCGACTTTTCGGTAGCTACTTATAAGAGTGTTCATGAGGCCGTTAATTTCTCATGATGAATAGTGTTTGTCACGAAGAGACGAGGAAAGAAAACAACCATAGACAGCCAAATATTAAAGGTTGATGAAGAAGATAAATCTTTAGGGAATGGCGTCCCATAAAATTCAAAACTTGGTTCGATTTCATATTCTGTATCAGGGAATTTCTTGACAAATAGGGTCCAAGAAGAATGCCTAACAAAATCGCCCAGAACCAAGGATAGATCGGAATAAAGTCCAAAGAAGGCCTCTGGAGAATTGATGAGACCCATTTAATATCGTAATTGAGGATATACTGACCTATCAGGATTAAAATCAGGAAAATGCTTGCCAGAAGTCTTCTTTTGACGAGCGGGGCACCCAACAGGGAGCCGACTAGTATGCAATGAAGCGTTCCAAAATAAACCCATTGAGATGGAAAAACCAGATAGGTTCCGATACTTACAGTTAATGCAGCGGCGGCAAGTTTAATGCTTCTTTTCATCAGGGCCTTCACATTGATACCGCTTGCGTGGGCATAATTAAGAGAGACACCTACGCAAAATAAGAAAGTGAAGGCAATGACCCTTGGGAAAGCGTACCAAAAGCCGGAAGAGAAATTCCAATCTATATAATGAAACATCTTTAAATCATACGAGGCATGGAAAATAATCATCCATACCACGGCCATTCCGCGAAGGGCGTCCAGAAAATTAGATCTCATTTACCCTCCGGGTAATAAATGAAGACTGGACCTTCATTTTCCAGGATTATTTTACCTTTGCCTTGATTGGAGAGTCCAAAACTTGAAAGTGGATTAAGCTGAGTGGCATTCTTAATAGGGTAATGGCAATCTCCTATTAATTTCACTGTGGTTTTCTTAAGAGTTCCCAATGAAAAAAGACCTATATGTTCAAATTTCCAGTGACCTGTTCCAACCAAATGGAAATAAATCTTTCCATCTTCTCCATAAAAGATGACCTGCGATTCACTGTTATTCTCTAAAAATGACAAGGCCTCCCCCAAATTAAAGAGTTCGTGGTCTTTTCTCCCACCCAAAAATCCCCAGAAATGGAATTTATAATGTCGGGGCTCCTTAAATAAAGAGAGTGCCAGTGCCAGATCGGAATAATCCTTTTCAATGGGGTGTCGAAAGATGTGCTCAGTCTGAAGTTCACCTTGGTAAGAGTCAGAGTCTCCTACCCAGATGTCGAGATTATCCAAATGGTGAGCACCACCATCTATCCCGATAACAGGATACTCGGCCAGGTGAAACGGCACCTCCGGGCCCATGGGTCCAACAAAAGTCCATTCTGTTTTATCTTTAAGAGTGCTTGGCAAGGTCATGAGAGTATCTTAGCCTTGATTCCACTTCATGAGTAGGAGGATCATCATGGTAACTATTAAATCACAACGGGCCCAAAAATTATTGGAACACCCTATACACATAAAGAACCAGCAAGACTCTTTTATGAAAAGATTCCCTGGGGAAGAAATTAACCTGTGGGTGGCCCTGGAGTGGGATGGAGCGAATGTCAAAAAATTGTCATTTGCCGGGGACCTTCAAGACCATCAAAAAATATTATTAGAATCTATGGCCAGTCTTTTGATTGGAAAACCAATTACTAAATTGGACGATCTCAGTCTTAGGGAATGCGAGGCTTTTTTGCGAGATCGTAACTCCGAAAACGCACTTGAAGGGATGACAGAAGTTGAAGAAAATGAACTAAAAAAAGTCTTTCAATGGATCCGGGTTTGGCCTCGTTATGAAGCTCCTGTTGAGTATCATTTCTCCTATGAAAATGGCCCTTTTTATCGACTTAAACTGGTTGATAAAATCAAGGCCATCAAGGCCTTCCTTAACTCGCCTGAAATTCTTACATTATATGAAAATATGGCCCGTCCTGAGTTGGTTGACGTTGAAGATCTTACGGTTTATATCCATGCACCTTACTCCTCCGAGAGGGAAAGAAGCGCATTCGAAGAGTTGCATCTTTTAGGGGTGGCGGCCTTCCAAGAGGAGAATCTAAACTTTATTCCTGATGCTTAGAAAAAAATAAGTTTGATTAAATGAAAATATTACCGCTACAATATGAACAAGAGTTGATTAGACAATTATTCAAAAGAAGAAAATGGAAGAAACCAGATCGTTAATTTTTAAAGAGGCCAAAAAAGAAGAAGAGGTTGTTAATCTCTCTAAATTCGACATACAGGCCTTCACAGACACCCAGGATTTCTCCTGGTCATTAGATAACATTAAAAAAGAAGTTAAGACGGGATGGAAACTCTACTCTGTAATGACAGATGACGAGATTGTGGCCGCAGTTTTGATGAGAAAGGATGGAGAAACCCTCTTCACTAAGAACACTCCGATCAAAATGGCTTTCCAGGGGAATGGCTTTTCCCATCAGATTAAGAATTTTTACGAGGAAGAAGCTAAAAAACAGCACATCCGACAAGTGATAAACTATTGTCCGGTTGATAATTTCCGCATGATTGCTCTAAATGAGAGTCATGGCTATAAAAGAACCGGAAATGCTTTTGGAATCAGTAATAATATTATCGAATGGGTAAAAGTTCTATAGAAGCCAATATAAACCAAAGGGAACTACGTTTCCCAAATTAGACGGAGGAATTTTATGGCTAAGAAGACAACAAAAAAAGCTGCTGCTCCTAAGAAAGCAACTGCAAAAAAAGCTGCTCCTAAAAAAGCAACTGCAAAAAAAGTAGCTGCTCCTAAAAAAGCAACTGCAAAAAAAGCTGCTCCTAAAAAAGCAACTGCAAAAAAAGTAGCTGCTCCTAAGAAAGCAACAACAAAAAAAGTAGCTGCTCCTAAGAAAGCAACTGCAAAAAAAGTAGCTGCTCCTAAGAAGAAGACGGCCCGTAAGCCAAATGCTGCTTTCATGAGACCGCTTAATCCTTCAAAAGAGCTTGCTGAAATCGTTGGTGGATCTCCGATCCCTCGTACAGAAGTAATGAAGAAAGTATGGGCATACATCAAGAAGCATGACCTTCAAGATGCTAAGAACCGTCGCGCGATCAATGCTGATGACAAGCTAAAAGCTGTTTTCGGCGGTAAAAAACAAGTTACTATGTTTGAAATGACTAAACTTGTTTCTAATCACCTTAAGTAATCTGAAAAAAGATTCTTATAAAAGGGCCATCTTCGGATGGCCTTTTTTTTTGTTTAAAGCTTAAATTTTTCTAACTTCTTGGTACTTTTTGATTTTGAAATCATCAATGATAAGGGGGGCCAGTTCTGAGTTCATAAATTCCTGGCAGTGGAGAGTGGGATTGCCTGAAGGAAAACTTCCTTTACCCCCATAAAACTTCACGCATTGATCAGTGTAATGATCTAAATATTCTGGGAAGTAGGTTTTGAAATGGCCGAGTACAACCCGTTTTTTTGTTTGGTCTAATGTAGAAAGGATGGCGTCAGGTAAAGGATCCAGACTTTTTAGCTTTTTCAATACAGTTTCCCTCCGGTTCATTTTTCCGCCTAGTTCTTTGACCCGGTTCCAGGAATAATTGAAAAGTTCACCTTGAGAAGGGGTATCTAAAAGATAAACAGTGTAAAAGAAGTCTGTTACCGCCTGATCGGCCTTACTTTGGGATTTTAAAATCTGAAAGGATAGTTCCCGATCAAATACTTTTGGTGGATGGTAGAGCCGCTTTCTGGCCTCCCCGACCAATACTGGTATACAGTCTGGATGGATGGTTTGATCTATTTTCTTCATCAGGTCACCTTCCGGACCTAATCTGACATAATCGATTTCGATCTTCCCCCATAAGGCATCCATTACAAATTCTTTTTTACAGTAGAATTCACTTAAAGGACTTTTTAGGGCCACATCTAAAAGAGTCCATGTGGAAATTGGCGAGTCCGGAAGTCCCAAGGTTAAGTCTGCCAACTTATAGGCAGTGTCTGCATCGGTTTTATCTTTTTCCCAAAAGGCCTTAAGTTCATTCCAGCAAGGATTTTCTGATTTTAAGCAGCTTTTTAGATAGCGAAGTCCGATTTCCTGGCGTCTTAGACGAAAAACATCGTCCAGTTTTAGGGTTGGCCAGCTATAGAGTTGCTCGATCTTATGGAAGTCAGTCTTATTTAATTCTGCTTTTTGAAGAACTTTTCGTGAATAAAGGTCTCCCATTTTGGAAACCATGTTTTTCCAGGCCTCTTGTCTCTCACTGGGCCTGATATCCAGGGCATGTTTAAAGAATTCGTCATGGCCTTCCTCGGCAGTCAGGACTTCCAAATCGGCAAGAGTATAGGAATTTCCCCAAACCTGAACATTAAAATAGACCATGAATAATAAAAGTTGGGCCATAGGATTATTTTAGGGCCTCTCGAGTAAAGCCGTCAATTTCTCCTTACAGGATACTATGCTGAATCACATTTTGAGGGTAAATTGAGGTGTTTAAATTTTTTGGAGGCCCCTAGTGAATGATAAAGGTATTCCTGTTGTAAGGAAGCGAGTAGTTCTTGATCAGTGGCAGGTTTCTTTCTACGAGGAGTTTGATTCGATTCTCTTCCCTGATGGAATACTTCATGGTGATATTGATCAATTGATCCAGTTTGTAATGAGAAGAAATTCTGGAAGCGGCTTTCGCCGTGAAGTCGTAATTGATGCTTACCCATTTCTTTGTGCTGTCAGACCCGAGGAGAAATCTATTTACATCGGGACCAGACGTTTGTCACGAGAGCTCGCTCTTTTAAAGCTTCATGAAGTGAATCCTGTTCTGATAGATCAGGACATTGAAAAAATATTTTTCAAATTAAAAGATCATATTGAAAAGATCAGTACTCTTTCACCTTCTCATTTTCCGAGTGAGATTGAGTGGGTGTCTATGCAGTATGATCTTCCCCAGTTGCTTGAAAGGGACCAGTGGGTAGATGTTGATGAGAACGCCAAAGAAATCCTGAAGCAGCTGGTGAAGAAAGTGGGCGATTACCGCTCAAGCCTCTTTGAAAAGATTTCTGATTATGGACTTACGTTAACCGCTCAATATGACCTGATCCGTGTTCACCTTCTGAAGTTTCTCGCCTTGCTACCTTCACTTGATCACGACAAGACAGGTAAAGAAGTTAAAAGAAATCTCCTCGAAAGTTTGAGACGTTTAGGTGAAGACTCCCGGGCGATCTCGCTCCAGAAAAAAAGAGGTGGCCGTCAGCTTCCTATGTATCTGACTGTCATTTTCAGTCTCGGGCTTCAGCTGGCTAGTTTCCTTCCGGCAGCACCCCTTGCCGCAATCGTGAGATTTATGGTCCGGATGATGGCCAAGCGCTTTATAGCCGGTGAAAGCATTAATACTTCTCATGAAACGCTTCAGGCCCTGCGTGATACTAACCGTGAGGCGACTTTAGACCAGTTAGGTGAATTGGTGGTTTCTGCTAAAGAAGCTGATGAATATTTTGAAAAAGTTCTTCAACTGATTCATGGTCTCAAGCAACATATTCCCAAAGGTGAGAAAAACAAGGCCGGTATATTAAAGGCCCACGTTTCTATCAAGGTGTCGGCCCTTTCTCATGACTTCAGGCCTCAGGCATTTGAGGCCACTTATGCTAAAGTTGCTCCTCGTTTAAAACGCATTCTTCAGGAAGCAGAAAGAGAAGAGGTCTTCATTCAAGTCGATGCTGAACACTACCACTATCGTGACCTTGTCCTGAGTATTTATGAAAAAGTTCTTCTAGAGACGGCAGAGCTTAAAGATTACGCTCAGACAGGCATAGTGGTTCAGGCGTATTTAAGGGATGGCTCTAAACACTTGATGGATGTTATCGAGCTGGCAAAAAAGCGACAGCACCGTATGTGCATTCGTCTGGTCAAGGGTGCTTACTGGGATGCGGAGACAATTGAGGGGGAAGCCCATCAATTCACTCCTCCTCAGTTTCTTAATAAGGAAGAATCTGATCTTCACTTCAGGCAGCTGGCCTATCTGGCCCTTAAGCATCATCAACATATTCATCTGGCGATTGGCTCTCATAACCTTCAAGATCATGCTTTTGTTGAAAGTGTCAGGGAGCTTCGTTTCCCGCAGGCCCCAGTCATAGAACATCAATGTTTGCATATGACTTATGAGGCCCTCTCTCACGGTTTGGCGAAGATGGGATGGCCTACCAGAAACTATATGCCTATCGGCAATCTTCTGGTTGGGATGGCCTATTTAGTTCGCCGGATTATGGAGAATTCTTCTCAGGTCGGCGTACTCTCTATTATGCGTTCCCATCAGAAGGCCAGTGGTCTTATTTCCCCAGTGGAAGTTCATCTTAATAAAAAGAAAACCAGCGCTCTTCATCTTGATTCTTTTTTGACTCAACTAAAGAGTGATTTTACCCCGGTTAGACCACTGAAGATCTATGTCCCTTATGAAAGAAAGGCGCTGGAAAAAGCGATTGAAGAATTTGGTCTTTCGATTGCTTTCCGTCAACAAGAGATGAAGAACTCGGGTGAGACTCCAGTCATTTGTAGTTCACGTCCTGATTTAATTATAGGCACAGTTAAAGAAAACACCAATGCCGATGCGATTAAAGCTGTCGAGGAAGCCGAAGCCAGCTTGTTAAAGAGCTGGTGGAGCAAGCAGTCCCTGACA
The DNA here is from genome assembly GCA_002381945.1 of Bacteriovoracaceae bacterium UBA4096. Classification (GTDB taxonomy): domain Bacteria; phylum Bdellovibrionota; class Bacteriovoracia; order Bacteriovoracales; family Bacteriovoracaceae; genus Peredibacter. The sequence goes on along the minus strand of DFXY01000017.1, from coordinate 45,650 downwards.
CTCTATCGTGTCTCAGTTCTCTTAAAAGCTGCAGACCTTATGCTTTTAAGGCGTAATAAACTGGCAGCTGTCATGATTTATGAGGCAGGAAAAACCATGTCTGAGGCCCTGGCCGATGTGGATGAGGCCATTGATTTTATCAATTTTTATGCCCGACAGGAAATTCAGCTTCAGTTGTCCGGCCAGAAATATACAAATCGTGGTGTCATTGCAGTGATTGCTCCATGGAATTTTCCTCTCGCTATTCCCTGCGGGATGACTGTGGCACCTTTGGTTGCCGGCAATGCAGTCGTTTTAAAGCCTGCTGAGCAAACCCCATTAATTGGTATTGAACTATACAACCTCTTAATTGAGGCCGGTGTCCCTAAAGATATCTTTCACCTTATTTTGGGAGATGGAGAAGTCGTTGGTGCACCTTTAGTCACTCACCAAAGAACAGCGGGTGTCGTCTTTACCGGTTCTAAAAGTGTAGGCCAGTGGATTTATCGTCATTCCGGGCAGAACATGCTTGAGCATTACTATCACCAGATTCCTATGCAGAAGAAAATTATCACTGAGATGGGAGGTAAAAATGCCATTATCGTCACAAATAACTGTGAACTAGATGAAACAATTTCCGGCATACTAAGTTCGGCCTTCGGTCACTCAGGTCAGAAATGTTCGGCAGCTTCTCGGGTGATTGTACATAAAGAAGTTAAAGACGCTTTGATCACCCGCCTGGTTCAGGCAATCCGCGACTTAAAAGTGGGTGAGGCCCTGGATCCATCTACTTCAGTTAATCCTCTTATTACTCAGGCAGATCAGGAACGTGTCAGAAAAGCTGTAGAAGAGGCAAAAGATGAGGCCATTCGGGTCAATGGGAAAATTCTAATTGATCGCTCTTTTGAGAAATTACCAGGCTTTTGTGTTGGACCTGCGCTTTTTGAGGTTCCTCCTCATCAGGCACGTAAAAAAGAGTCCTGGGCACAGCGTGAAATCTTTGGGCCAGTCATTCATTTAACTGAATACGAGTCTTTAATTGAAGCAGTCGAATTATTTAATGGAACTGAATATGCTTTGACAGGGGGGGTTTACTCTCAGTCACAGGATGACATTGATTTTCTCGTTAAGTTCCTTCGTGCAGGTAACCTTTATGTTAATAGAACATGCACAGGAGCGAGGGTAGGGATTGAGCCTTTTGGAGGATTTAAGCTATCTGGTACAGGGCCCAAGGCCGGTGGTACTGATTACTTAAAAGAATTTCATTACCTTCTTTCAACTCAAGACACTCATCGTGAAGAGCCTAAATGGGGTAAGGACAGTGGTTATCATTTAAATATACCGCGACCATCACTTATTTCGGTTACTGGAAGAGTTTCACGTTTTGAAAATTTTGGACGCTCTTTTCTTGAGCAGTACGAACTGTTCATGGGGACAGTGAATGAAAAAGATAAGGCCCAATTATCTCATTTCATCGAATGGACCAAGCTTAATCTGAATTCTTATCTAAACGGCAGGCACCTGAATTTCGTGATTCCTGGACAATTAAGTTACAATGATAAGTCGCTTATTAAAGAGGCCGGACTCTTTGTCACTGTCGGATCGCGACCAAGCGTGAAGTCGATCCATTATCTTTTTAGTGCTCTGGCCTTAGGCTGTGGATTATCCATCGCATGTGTGACTGAAGAGGCCTATGCGACTTGGAAAGGCATTCTGGAATTGGCATGGAAAGCAGGCTTTTCCAAGTCCAATATTGACTGCACATTGATCTCACCTGATTCTCTGGGCAAATTATTTAAAGAAGCTAAGTACAGCTTCGTATATGCCGGACACTACGTTCAATTTCAAAATGTTTTGTATAAGCAATTACTGGATGGGGATGCCTTGAACGAAACCATGCGTTTAATCCTATCAGAAATTGATGGAGTTTCTCTTCATCTGCCTTCACATGTCTTGGATCAGTTCGTATGGACGAGATCTTTGGCCATTAATACCATGAGGCATGGGGCACCTTTGGAGTTGAATACATGAAGGTTCTCGTCCTGGGCGCAGGTAAAATGACGGAAGCAATACTTACAGGTCTGAAGAAGACCGAAAATCTTGCGAGCTGGGTGATTTATTCACCCTCCGGCATTTCGGCCCAGAAGCTGGCAGGCAGAGTTGGAGCACGTGCCATCAATGATCTCAAATTGATGGAGTCACCAGATTGGATTTTAATTGGCTGCAAGCCGCAACAGTTACCTGTTCTTAGTGCAAGTCTTAATGGCCAGTTTAAAGAATCACTTTTTGTCAGCATGTTAGCTGCAGTTTCTGAAGCAGATCAAATAAAAATGTTAGGTATAAAAGAGTTAATCAGAATCATGCCTAATATGCCGGTAGAATTTAATGAAGGAGTTACTTTACTCGCTTCTGATTCATCTAAGGTCCGCCTCCCTTCTTTTCAGGCCCTTTTTGCCAAGCTTGGGACCTCTTTGGTCGTCACGGAGTCTGAGCTCGAGGAGCTTACTCTGTTGACTGGTTCCGGACCTGCTTTTATTTATGAATTTGCTAAAAATCTTTCGGCCTCATTTGAATCCTTGGGGGATGAGGATCGCGAGAAATTAGTCAGGCAAGTGATAAAAGGGGCCGCAAAAAATCTGAGTGCTAGCTCTGATTCTTTGGATGAATTAACCACAAAAGTCACCTCCAAAGGGGGAGTGACCATCGCTGTCCTGAATTATTGGCGTGAATCTGACCTTTCTCAGAAGCTAAAATCTGCTATTGAGGCCGGGAAGAAAAGAGCGGTCGAAATCAAGGTTACTCTTCGAAGCTAAAATCTTCTTTTTCTTGATTAAGTGTTTTAAAGAGATCGCTTTGACAAAAAGTTGCCTGTACGAAATTTAAACAGCGATTGATTTCTTTGTCGGATTTCTTCTTATTCAGAAGTATACGTTGAGGCTTACTTAAATTTACCAGGTGCTCTCTCAGAAGTTCGTCCACGTAACCGCATGTACAGTTTTGATCACAAGTTTTAATCAGGTCATTTACTTCTCTTGGATCGTCTAATAATGCTTCCATATCATCTTGAACAATATCCATTCTAGGACGAATTGTCCTTAAGAGTAACGCCGCTTCATCCACATCTGGCACACATTCAAGTGGGGCCATTTCCTGGTCAAATATTTTAGTTAGAAGTTGGGTGCCTAAAATAAGCTCACCTCGTGAGAATTCCCTGGGTGCCACTTCAACCTGTGGTGCTGCTTTGGGCACTTTCGTGGTTGTGGAACAGGCACTTAAGAGCATCAGGATTAATAATTTTTGAAACATACAACTTCATTCACTTTCTATGGTTTAAAAAATCTTTTATCTTAGCGGAGGCTTCTCTACTGTGCTGGTGGTTTTGGTGGAAAACAATAACTCCAGATGCTCGCTTTGACTTTTTTATCATCTTAAGCGACCGTTCTACAATTTTTTCCGGTGTTTGGGCCAGCCAGTCAAAACTATCGAAGTCACCGGGTCGAAAGTATTTCTCATCAATAGGTTTGAAAGTCACTGACCAATCTGTCGTTTCGCTATCATCGGTTGATGCTGGACTTCTGACCGGATCTTTAAACCTGGTCTGTTGCAGATGGGCAAGGTGCTCGACGTTCTTTTCAAAAACATGAAATTCTTTAGTCGCAAGGAGGCGCTGATACTCACTTTCAATATCTTTACTGGAGAATGGCCTTAAGGTCCCGGTATTGACGTGAAGTGCTTCAGAAATCCTCTTGATACTGAGACTTTTAAGATATGACCCAGAGGAAAATTCGCGCACTCTTTCGGTCATAATCGTAAGTTTATGTGGCGAGAGAGTCTTCGAAAGCGTCAAGATTTCTTCTTCAATCTTCTGAACTTTTGGTCTGACTGCCATGAGGTTTAGGTAAGTATAGGAGCGATAGAGCTGGTTAATATTTAAATCTTTTAAGGAGGAATCCAGGCGTATTAGATTTTTTTGACCAATAATGAAGTAGCTATGAAGTGAGAAAAGTTTCTTATCTAATTCTTTTATGATGAGCTGGTTTTCCTCTTTTGCGAGTCTTTCCATGGGAGCGGGAGAGAGCTGAGCAGCAGGCGGAAGGGTTTGATTGGCAAATAATTTAAAACCACCACATGAAGTGAGTATGATGGCCGCTCCTAAAACCGCCAATTTAGGCATTTGACTTGCTCCTTTTATTAACTGACTCTTTCACATCGGAATAAAAAGCTTAAAACTTGAGCGAAATGTTTTTTATCGGGCAGTCTTTGCAAGTCAATTAGATCTATTGAATTCTGAAGTAATATTAAGGATAATCATATGTAGGAGGATCCTATGGAAGATATTCGCTCCGTCCTTTCACAATTTCATACGAAGAAAAAAAGTACCGCTGAGACTCAGAAATCTTCTACACGTCCAGATGCCATGGCCTTAAGTTCCGAAATACCAGATGTTTTTTTTGATGTCGTCTTACAAAAATATAAACTTAATCGGCCTGAAATCACTCTTCTCATGTTTCTTTATCGCCAGGTGTGGTGTCGCCCAAATCTTTATAAATCACATGGTATTGGGCCTTTAAATTCTTATTCTGACCTTTGTACCAATCTTGGTTTATCAATAGAGGAGTTGGGGACATATCTTCGAGTGCTTGAAAATTATGGATTCATTGAAACCGTCCGTTCGGGGCAGTACTTTGTCCGTAAATTTTTTACAGAAGAATTGGATGCCCAGTTCGGACAAAATTATGATGAGTTCTTCTAAGGTAAGTACCTTCCTTTCGGCCAGATTAAATGCCTTAAGAAGCTATCACCAAAAACAAAAAAACATTTGGGATATTGGATGTGACCATGGTTTGTTGGGCCTGTCTTTTCGTAGTGAGGAGGAGGTAGAGAGCATTCATCTGGTTGATCCATCTGCACCAGTTATTAGTGAACTTCAAAAGAGACTTAAAGATTCGTATATTACTAAGGGCAAACTCTTTATTCATCACGAACATGGTCAGAAATTAATCATAGAAACAGATTCAAACTGTATCTTCATTGCTGGAATGGGAGGAAAAGAGATTGGTGAAATTATCATTCATTTACTCCCGAGTCTTGATTCCACTTCCAGAATCGTCATCTCTCCACATAGAAAGATCCTGGAATTAAGGGCACTTTTAGGGAAACTGCCGTTGGCACTCGTTCAGGAAGAGCTGGTTTTTGAAGATGGCCAATTCTATCAAATACTCTGCCTAATGAAGGGGGAAGGACCCAGAGTTCATCCCTACGGAAGAGATATTTGGAAAAAAGAAGTTGGGAAACATTACCGGGATCATCAAATGAAGCACTTTGGAGTTCATGAAGACTTGGCATCTAAAGGCTATATGGAATATTTAGCGGACCCTAAGTTATTGAAATCCACTTAAAAATTAAAGGCGTGTTATAATAAATTATGGCATCAAAAATGTTGTTTTATTATTTTGGAGATGATGAAGCTTACTATCGGGCCCTACTAGGGGAGTTCAAAAAACATACCCGCCTTGATATCGACTTTCAGCGAATCTACGAGAGTAAGGAAAAAAATATTCAGGCGCTTTTTTTAAAAGTTTTTAGAAATCGTCCGGCCGCTGTATTTATTGATTTCTCCAAGCAGCCACAGGACTACCTGCACCTGGCACGAATCATAACACGAACACCTTTAGAGCATAAAATCGCAACAGTTGGCCTTATTGACTATCTCTCTCCGCCAGAAGTGTTATTAGAAAGTATCGCTACAGGAGTTAACCTCACTCATATAAAGAGCGCAGAAATTTACGATGTCATTTTTAGCGTCGCTAAACTTATAGCTCCAGGAGAAATTGGCGAACATGGTTTTGCTACCGCTAAATTAAGTGAGGATTGGGAAGCCGGTATCCCGGTTAAAATTGGATATGTGCATTCGGATGGTATCCATTTTGAGACAGATCAAAAACTGCAAAAAGGGGACAGGATCCGCTTTAACCATAACTGGACTAATAACAGGGTTGTTCCTTCAAAAGAGTTTTTCATCCAGGAAGTTTCTAACACAAACATGTTTTATCATTTTAAATATAACGTGGATGCAGAATTTCTCTTCATTGATGATTTCCTTCCGCCGGAAGGTATGGATGAAGAAAAGATCAAAGAGAAAAAGCAAGACCGCGAAGACCTGATACTTTATCATCGTAAGCAATTATCTAAATGGATGGATGATAATTTATCCAGCTCCCTGGAAAAGAAGGCGAAAGTTCTAGTCGTAGACCATGATTTTCACTTCTACGATCATCAGGCAAGAACCGATAAACATGCTTACATCATAAGATGCGTGCCACATCTGGTAGATATTGGTGAAGAACTGGACCGTCTTCAACCTCAGGTCATTGCTTTTGCTCTTGAAAAAGAAGATGTCAAAAACCCTAAAAATACTTCAGAGCAATTAGGAGTACTGGTTCAGGCACTCAAGAAAAAGTTTGAAGGAACCGAGCCTTTTTTAATTGTGTTCAATAGTAAGATGAACTCCCGGGAAATGCAGGCACAGTTGCACTACACTCACTTGATGGCAACCGATCATGAACTCTCGGCCGAAATCCTGCTGCGTATGGCAGAGATTTACGAGAAGAAGATTGCAGGTTCATCTGTGATGACTAAGCCAAAAGTCAAAGGGCACAAAAAAGTTTTCTTAAAGAAAACCAGCCCGGCCTCAATCGGGGAGATCCTCGTTTCAGTAAAAGTTTGTAAATTATCTGAATCCGATATGATTATTCAGAGCGATACACCTTTACCTATCGGGCTTAATTTACACCTAAACACTCCTGTCGAAATGTTTGTAAATATCCAACCGACTAAGACTCAGGGGAAAGTCCCGGAGTATCACGGTCTTATACATTCCATAGGGGAACAAGATAAAAAATCTCTCAGGCATTATGTGAATTCGGTTTTCTTCAGAGAGCATGATGCAAAATTAAACGATGAAACTGAGCAGTTCAAAAAGCTAAATGAAGCAAAAATGATTGAAAAAGAAAAGGCCCTGCAAGCTCAATTAGAAGCTGAAGCCCAGGAAAAGGCCGATGAAAATGAAGAGAAAGAAAGCTCAGAAGAATCAGAAAGTTAAAAAACTTTGCTTTTTCACTTTCAAGCTACTAAGGTTAGCTCATGAGACTACTCAAAATCCTTCTGGTTATTTTCCTGATTTATTTTATTCGTCGTTTTATTCAGATGTATCGAGTCATGAAGACCATTCGTGAAAATCAGGAACAAAAAGACGCAACCGAAGCAGCTCAACCTGAAAAGGCCTTTGAAAGAAAAAAAGATTCTGTCATTGATGCTGATTTCAAAGTCGTCGATTAACTCAAATTTTTTTAATCTTTTTTCTTAGATCTTTCAGGCAAAGATCTGAATCCTGAAAACTCACTTTCACCAAGTCACTCCAAGCAGACATGATAAAGGCCTTCTTAGGGACCTGTAGTCCCTTTAAAAGCATTTCATTCTCAGATAATGAAACCTTGGAAAGACTAATTCCCTGCTTCTGGAGCCTATTAAAGAAAAGATCCCATAACTCCTGATGATGATGAATTTTTTTCTTCTTGTTTTGCTTCTTTAGAAACCACATATAAAGACCCATGAAAATAACCATGAGGACTGGGATAAGTGAAAATAACCACTGTCGTTTAAATTTGAGCCTCGAAAGCCAGGCATCTTGCGTATGATAATCCATCTCTTCCAGCCACTGATAGAAGAGAAAATCCCATTGACCAAACCACAGCTTCAAATCTCCCAAAAAGCGAGGCAAACGTAAAAAAGAGGCACCTCTCTGGCGACTATCTTGAACGCTCTCAATAAAGGCTTCTCCCCCTAACCGAACCCTGTCAGGAGCAATCCATTCAGTGGGATCCAAGCGTTTCCATTCACCATTAGTCCATGCCTCCAGCCAGACATGGGCATCATTCTGAGAAATCAGATAAAAATCCGCAAAACGATTATAGCCGCCGCCCATATAACCTGAGACCAGACGGGTTGGAATGCCTTTAACTCTCATAATCAGGGCCACGGCCGAAGCGTAATGAGAACAAAAACCGATCTTCTTATCCATGAATTCCTGAAAATTCAAACTACGACCTGGACTTAGTGAATAAGAAAACTTTTCTTTCAAAAAATATTGCCTGATTGATTGCTCTATTTCAGTTGCAGTAACACCGGTGAAAGTGAGAGCAATCCGGGACTTTTCTTTTTTGGGCAAAGGAACCTGCAAATACTGATCTAAGCGTTCTGGATCCTCAAGTTTCTGGCCAGGCCCTCCAATGACCTCATAGCGCTGAATCCACTGATAGCGCTTTTGAGGCAAAGTTCTGAGCTTTCCCAACCCTAATACTTGTCTGTTAAAAGTAATGACCCGTGGTACATCCAGGGCAAAAAAATAATCCGAGCGATTATAAAGCCGGAAGTTTTGTCTAATTTCTAAAGGTGACGGACTCACACCTAAAAGATCCATTGGTGCTTCATTGTCCTGAGGCATTAGCATCCAGTTCCAACCGTCGTTATAAGAAAGAGTGTTTCCCCTCCAGTAAAGGTCTTGCTGTTTAAGAGGTTTATTTGTCATCACCTGAAAAACCGGGCCCTGATTAGGTGCCAGAGAATCAATCTGAGAAATATTCACGTCCGGGGTGTAGCCGATTTCACCAGGAGCAGTTTTATTATGTCCAAAGGGGATAGGATTCAAAAGTCTGGGCACCAGAAAAAAAAGGAGAAAGGTGAGGGGGGCCACCCAGGTCACCGCCAGAAGGATGTCTTTGACTCTCCATTTCTGACCAAGATAAGAATAAAAATCCCGAATGAGCATTAGAAAAGAGAGACCAAAGAACATGACATAAGTAAGGGTCTTCTCAAAAAGAGATCCAGCGGAAATGAGCAGTAAGAGCCCAAAGAAAATCATGTAACGGTCTCTGATAGTTTCTTTTTCTAAAATTTTCAAAACAATAATACTGGTTAAAAAGTTAAGGCCCACTTCTGGATCAATAATTTTCCCATAAGTCATCCAGTAGGAAGCAAAGACTCCCAGGGCCAGAAAATTTCTGAGATACCTATGAAGTTTAATCTGAAAACCGGCAGCGATAAGCCCCAGAATGACAAATGTCATAGTTGAGATGGTCAGGATTTCATACATTAAAAAGGCAAACATCAGCAGAACGATATTTTGTTTCCAGTCAGTTCTTAACATTGACTCAACTCCCTCAGGCATTCCTTCAAGTGCCGCTCACTTTTATCATGTTTCGTTTTTAACCTGGGTGTTTCGAGCATGAAAGGTGTATCAGCTTTTAGGCATTGAACCATCTGAGTTGCCATTTTAGAAAGTTCCCATTCCTTATCCTTATTATCGGAAGATAAGTGAAATCGAATTTCAGGGGTCTTGAATTCTTCACCTTCTTTTACTAAGAGCTCACCTGAACGGGCATAATGCTTCCAGTATATTTTTCTGGATTCTTCACCTTGATAGGAACTTAGATTTAAATAATCATCAGGACCTTTTAAGAGCGAAGAAATGTCACCTTCATTTAGTGAAGGCAAAACCTGAATCGGCGGGGAGACTTTTAATTTCTCAGGATAAACATAGGCCCGTGTCTTGATCGGAAGATAGATCCAGGCCCGATAAAGACCGAAAGGCATTTCTGTTCTTAGCTGCAGATGAAAAAAATCCCAGACTCCCCGCTTAGGAAAAGCCACCAATCCTGTGCGCCCTAATCTGAAAGTTTCTGCATAAGACTCAAGACTTATCTCCCACTGGTGAGGACCGTCTGGCGTTGATTTCCAGCTAATTTCCACCACAGCATTCTCGCCAGCAAAACTGTCATGAATCACAACGGTATCGGGCCTTAAAGCATGGAGATAATAATGAGTTTGAATCACCCATAACAAATTAAAGCCAAATAGAATCAGAGTAAAAATCAGCAGAAGGTTATTACTGTAGCCCAGGGATAAAAGAAACATCAGAAAGATCAGGCCATTTAAGTAACCACCCATACGAGTCGGAAGGATGTAGATGCGGGCCTTCTTCTTGGTTTGTTTTTTAAACCAGGCCTTGATTTTCATTTTTCTTTGATAAAAGGAATTTGGCGGATGAATTCCTCTGCCCGTAAGTTTTCAAGTGAAGAGGCCAATGCATGTTGAGAATACATTCGATGTCCCGCCACATATGGAAAAACTGCCTGAATATCATCAGGAATAACAAAGTTGCGTTTCTCAAACATCGCCCAGGCCCGTGAAGCTTCCAACAGATCAAGCCCCGCACGGGGACTCAGGCCAAAAGCGTCCTCAGTTTGACGGGTTACCTGAAGCACTTCTACCAGGTACTCAAGCAGCAATGAGGAAACCGTCACTTCTTTGATGTCTGCTTGATATTTATTAAGCTGGGCCCGGTCTAACAATGGCCCCATCTTTTCCAGAAGCTCATTACGTGATCCACTTACCAGTAAGTCTATCTCTTCTTTCTTAGTAAGATGCCCCATCGAGAATTTGAAGAGAAAGCGGTCAAGCTGAGATTCCGGTAGGGGATAGGTCCCGTACTGCCCTCTTGGATTTTGGGTGGCAAATAAACAGAAACGTTCAGGCAGGGGATGAGTGATACCGTCGACAGTCACCTGCTTTTCTTCCATCGCCTGCAAAAGTGCACTTTGGGTTTTGGGTGTTCCCCGGTTGAGCTCATCGGCCAGAATCAATTCGCCAAATATCGGGCCGGGTTTAAAGATGAATTTTTCTGTTTCTTTGTGAAAGATTGAAACTCCCACAATATCTGATGGCAAAAGGTCACTCGTAAATTGAATGCGCTGAAATTCAAGACCTGTGGCCCGGGCGAAGTATTTTACCAGTGTGGTCTTTCCCATACCTGGGAAATCCTCGATCAGGACATTCCGATTAAGTAACAAAGCAATGAGTCCCAGACGTAGTTGAATTTGGTTACCGGGGATGAATCGTTCGCCCTCAGAGAGGAAATTATCGAGGTTTTTCATGATAAAAAGATGGTAACATGCCTTGCTTTATTGTCATTTGATAAAATCTCAACAACTTACCGGATTACGGTTTTTTAATTCTAATACATCTATCTATTTAAAAGTTAATTACCTGACTGTTTTTGCCGATTAATAACCGTTCCGCCAGTAGAATCTCTTATTGGCAAAAATGCTATTAACCGGGAGGCCATTTTGAACGTGCGTAATCTAGAAACTTTCCAGGAGGCATTAGTCTGTCAGTATCGCGATCTCATCCATGAAGCGATACTTGAATCTGAGACTGATCACAAGACAAGACTGAACATTGGAAAGCTAAATTCCAAGTTACAGGTCATTTGCAAGGCCGCTCAGTATGATGGTTTAGATGAAACTACTATTAATGAACTGATTGACGAGGCCATTCCACAGGTAGAAACCCGGGCCGCTTAATTTTTGAATTACATCAATTGATATAAAACCTTCACCCGTGATAAAAAGCTGGTGAAGGTTTTATCATTTTGGGGAGTAAATATGGATTTGGACAAGGCCATTGAATTATTAAAAAGAGTCGTAAAAGCGAATGGAACTAATGACAATAAACATATCGATTTGAACCTGGTGTCGGCCGAAGAAAAACCCTTATATGAGGAAGCCTTGGTTGTGGCGAAATTGGCCATCATTAAGGGGAAGATTTCTCAGGATGAGTTTATGGGCCGGATTCATTTGAATAATTAAGAAAACACTAACGCGCTGCACGATAATCTTTCTTATCGTGCACACTATATTAAGGGAATATGGCCTATTTACTGCTCCTTTTAACCCTGTCTTCCTATGCCGCTGCCACTGAAGTTTCCACTATCGACTTCGTTAAAAGCACTAATGACTTCTATTTGGTAACCACCGATGGAAATCTGGAACTGGCGCTAGATAAGAAATTTATGGCCCAAAATTGTAAGGCCAGAATTAAATCAACAGTTGGGTCACTTAAAGAATTTCATTTCGCCCGCCCTTGTCGCGCCCTCATCGTTCAATTCTTGATGGATGCTGGTTATAAAGCTGATGAGCGATTTATGACTTTTACAAAATAAGTCCTAAATTCCTGAAATGAAATGTTGAGTGTGTTTATGAACCTTTGGAATGATTGCTGATCTGTTTTGGACAGCAATCATAACCAAACGTGCAGGATTGCAGAACGTCTTGATCAGGCCAGGACATTAAAAAATACTGGCACATAAATCACTAAAACGGCGGCCCTTTAAGCTTACAATCACTGATCACATGGGCCTTCTTATTCAACTTTAAAACCACTTTCTTTTTTGATTTATATCCATTCTCTATACATGGTAAAAACTTCGAGTCCTTATCAAGTCTAAAAACCCGGTTGTTTTCCCAGAATGTAACCATGACTTTGCCATTATCAGCTTCAACTGATCTGACTCTATAGACGACGCCGGATGCCTTTGAGTAGGCATTAAGAGAAAAGCTTATGAGTATTAAAAAGAGAAGTTTCATCGGACCTCCAGCTTGATTTAAAGCATGAAGGAAAAAGAGCGCGCAAGCAAGGCCTTGAGCTTAAAAGGGGAGCTTATCACTCCCCTTTTACGATTATGACTCTAAGACTTGTTTTAAGACACAACGAAGCGGCTCGGCCGCTCCCCAAAGCAGTTGGTCCCCAACGGTAAAAGCGTTGAAATACTCATCTCCCAAGGTCATGGGACGAAGACGGCCAATAGGAATATGTAACTTGCCTGAAACGGCCGCAGGAGTTAGTTCTTTAAGAGTCTCAGGTTTATTATTTGCCACGAGTTTTACCCATGGATTAGCGTGAGCGATGATTTCTTCTACGGTGGACAGATGGGCGGATTTTTTTAGCTTAATGGTAAGTGCCTGTGAATGACAACGAAGGGCCCCAACTCGTACACAGGTACCATCGATTGGAATAATCTTTTGGGTTTGGAGAATTTTATTTGCTTCAACCTGAGCTTTCCATTCTTCTTTACTCTGACCAGAAGGCATTTCAGAATCAATCCAAGGCAGAACGTTAAGGGCCAGGGCATGGCCAAAGTTAGTTTTTGGAAACTCCTGACCATTCATTAATGAGGTCATTTGTTTTTCTAAATCGAGTGCACTCGCCGCGGGATGTGCGGCAAAGGCCGTGCCGACTGATTTCATTTGATCAAGAAGTTCCACCATGTTTTTTGCACCGGCACCTGAAGCCGCTTGATAAGTCATGGAGCTGATCCATTCCACCATGTTTTCTTTAAAGAGACCGTGCAGAGCGATCAACAACAAAGAGACGGTGCAATTTCCGCCCACAAAATTTTTCACACCTTGATGAATGGAATTCTGAATCAGATCCCGGTTAACTGGATCCAACACAATGACTGAATCATCCTTCATACGAAGTGTACTGGCAGCATCAATCCAGATTCCGTTCCAGCCATCTTTTCTTAAAAGCGGAAACATTTCAGTGGTGTAATCGCCGCCCTGACAAGAGACTAAGATGTCCATCTTTGAGAGCTCTTTAGAGTCCATTGCGCTTAAAAGCTTATCATGAGCATTTTTGAATTTAGGGGCCGCTTCGCCGGATTGTGAGGTTGAGAAGAAATAGGATTCCATTTGGGCGAAGTCGTTTTCTGCACTCATTCGTTCCATCAAAACAGAACCAACCATTCCACGCCATCCAATAAATCCAACTTTTTTCATGTCTAACTCTCCGTTATATGTAACCTAGACCTTCATTGAAGATAGCTTGAAAAATTTTTAAAAGTAAACTTGGAATTTCAATTTTAATTTACTATGATCTTTGTGTTGCCTAGAGAGGCGCGACAATTAGGTAAGTAGTCTGGAAGGAATTAAGATCCGTTAAAACAGCTGCTGAGGGAATGGTCGCCGAAATGATTCAGGAATCTTAAGGAATGAATCATTGGTTGTTGGGGTTGAATCCCCAAGACTGTCACGGAAAATTATCTGTGGTGAGCTTTAGGGAAGGTACTAAGATAACCATATTCTTAACCTATCCTTACTCTCCCCGCTTATATATATGCTGATTAAAACTTTTTCTACTGGAGAAGAAGATGAGTCGTTCAATCGTTGTATCAAAGTTTGGTGGAACCTCTATGGGGGATCTGGCCTCTATGCAAAGAAGTGCTGCTATCAGTATGGAGCGCGGCTCGAGTGTCGTCGTGGTATCGGCCACTTCAGGTACTACAGATAAACTCATTGAAACGGCCAAGTCCGCTTCAACTGGAAACATGGAAGAGTGCGGAAAACTCGTTTTTGCAATTAAAGAAAGACATCTCGGGCTGTTAAAACAAACCGGTAATGATTCTCAAACTTTGACTCAACTTGAGAGCTATTTTACAGAGCTCGAACTGCTGGTTCAAAACCTCTCGCTCTTAAAAGAGCTCACTCCGCGGGCCTATGACCACATCCTTTCATTAGGTGAAAGAATGTCTTCCCTTATTTTCAGAGACGTCCTGGCCCAGGCCTTGCCATCAAAAAAAGTAACTCTTTTGGACGCCAGAACAGTCATTAAAACTGATTCCAACTTTGGTAAAGCGACCCCCTTAATCGATGTTATCAGTCAGGAAGCGGCCAAACGTCTCGATTTATCCGGTGATCATCTCTATGTCACACAAGGTTTCATAGGTTCTGATCTTCAAAATAATACAACGATCCTAGGTCGAGGCGGTTCCGATTATTCGGCGGCCTTATTTGCTGAAGGGATTTCCGCCAATACATTAGAGATCTGGACTGATGTGGCCGGTGTGGCCACCACTGACCCAAGACTTTGTCCGAAGGCCCGAATCATTCCAGAATTATCTTATTCAGAGGCCGGCGAGATGGCCCAGTATGGAGCAAAAATTCTCCATCCAGCAACAATTGCACCAGCGGTAAGAAAATCTATTCCGGTTTTTGTTGGATCTAGCTTTGAAAAAGATCTTCCAGGAACATGGATCAGAACTTCGGTTGATCTTCGTCCAGCTGTTCGGGCCATCACTAAGCGTGGCTCACAGGCACTCCTGACCATCACCACGCCTACCATGTATAATGCTTATGGTTTTATGAGTGAATTGTTCGAAGTTTTTGGCCGCCACCGTGTCTCAGTTGATTGTGTCACCACTTCTGAAATTTCTGTTGCTGTTACTGTTGAAAACGCCACTTTAGAGAACGAGAAATTTATCCGGGACTTAGAGAAAGTCGGCAACATTCATATCGAGGCCGGCTATTCCTTGATTTCACTTATTGGAAATGAGCTGACTCAAAAATCCCGGCTCGCCAAGATCATCTTCAACACCATTGATGACGTAAATATCCGCATGATGAGTCTTGGAGCTTCACAATACAACTTCAACTTCCTGGTTCGGGAGGATGATTCAAAAGTGGTGATCCAAAATCTTCACCGCGCGCTGATCGAGGAAGTATGAAAATCGCTTTACTCGGGAAAGGAAAAACTGGTTCTAAAGTCCTTGAGCTCGCCTCGGGTGAAGTTGAAGTCTTTGATTCTAAAAATCTTCCGACTTATGAAAAACTAATGAGGCATGACGTGATCGTCTCTTTCCTCCCAGGAGAGGCGTTCCATGCCTTGATTCCGGTACTTCTTGAAACCAAGAAGCCGGTCGTTACTGGTTCCACTGGTTTTAGCTGGCCTTCTCAATTTGACAAAACTCTCCAGGAGAAAAAACTTTCGTGGATTCATGCCACTAATTTTTCTCTTGGGGTAGTTGTCTTAAAACAATTAATTGAAAGGCTTCATCAGGTTGATCATCTCTTTAAAGATAAAACTCTCTCCATTCATGAAGTTCATCACACCAAGAAACTAGACGCTCCTTCAGGCACGGCCCTCTCCATGAAAGAATGGCTAGATGAACCCTGTGACATCACTTCTGAACGCACGGGAGACGTGGTAGGACTTCATACTTTAACTCTTGAGACCAATGGGGAGATCCTGCGCCTGGTTCATGAGGCCAAAAACCGCACCCTCTTCGCTGAAGGCGCCCTCTGGGCCGCAAACTATATCACTAAGAACAAGATGGAACCGGGACTTTTTGCTTTTCAAAAAGTCGTGGAAAACCATCTATCCCTTTAAAGGAAGTGCTATGAACTTAACTAGTTATTCTCTGTGGACCGCTGTGGTCACTCCCCTACTCTCTAATGGATCCTTAGATCTTGAGAGTCTAACTCAGGTTGTTCAAGATCAGGATGCTGCCGGCAACGGTCTGTTAATTCTGGGCTCTACCGGGGAAGCACTCAACTTAAATCTCACAACACGCAAACAAATCATTGAACACGTCGTAAAGATGAATCCAAAGTCACCCATTATGGTGGGGGTTGGTGGAAATCTTCTGGATGAGCAAAAAGAATGGATCCAGTACTTGGAGACTTTGAAAGTTCACGCTTATCTTCTAGTCACCCCTCATTATGCAAAACCAGGGCCCATAGGCCAGTACCAGTGGTTCAAGGAACTGATGGATACTTCCTCTCGCCCTTGCATGCTTTATAATGTTCCAGGCAGAACCGCGATTGCGATGTCAACTGAAGCTGTTTCACGTTTAAACACTCACAAAAACTTCTGGGCAATTAAAGAAGCTTCGGGCTCAGTTGAAAAATTCAAAGAATACCTTAAGGCCGCTGGCGGTAAGCAGGTTTTCTGTGGGGATGATGCATTGATGCCGGAATTTGCTCAAGCTGGTTCGGCGGGCCTTATCTCAGTTGCCTCAAACGCCTGGCCTAAAGAAACACATCTATATGTTGAACAATGCTTAAAGAAAACCTTTGATGCTAAGGAGCTTTGGACGACTGCTGCCAATAGCTTATTTGTGGCCTCTAACCCGGTTCCGGTGAAGCGTCTCATGCATGAGCAAGGTGTGATCAAATCTTCTCATATGATGGCCCCTCTTTCCCATGAGGACATGGCATCCGCAGAACCTGTGCTTACGGCAGATGCAGCGGTTAAACGATGGTATAAGGAGATGATGTAATGAACTGGCAAGAAACACTCGATTTATTAGAAAAAGGTCTCGTTCGTTCCGCTCAAAAAGTGGACGGCAAATGGGTGGCCCAAAAAGAAGTTAAAGAAGCGATTCTTGCCGCCTTCAAGGCCGGCGAACTTAAAGAATTTGCAGGTGGCTTTGTCGATAAACACAACCTTCCTGCTCGTGAATTTAAGGTTGAAGATAAGGTTCGTTTGGTACCGGGTGGCTCCAGTGTACGTCGTGGGGCTTATGTCGCCTCTGGTGTAATCATCATGCCTCCTGCCTATATCAATGTTGGTGCTTATGTGGATTCAGGCACCATGGTGGATTCTCATGCTTTAGTCGGCTCATGCGCGCAGATTGGTAAAAACGTTCACCTCTCTGCGGGTGTGCAAATTGGTGGAGTTCTTGAACCTGTGGGACAAACTCCCGTGGTGATTGAAGATAACGCTTTTATCGGTGCCGGTGCTGTTATCGTAGAAGGTGTTCAGGTTTCAGAAGGGGCCGTGATTGCACCTGGAACGATTCTCTCTAAGGGTATTCCTGTTTATGACTGTGTTAATGAACGCATGCTGGATGCCGGTGAGCCGATTCCTCCCTACGCCGTGGTCGTGACTGGTTCACGTCCGGTTTCTCAGAATCTCGAGTGGGCAAGTAAAATGGGGCTGCAACTCAGATGCGCCATGATCATTAAATACAAGGACGCCAAAACGTCTGCGGCCTTAGAACTTGAAACTCTTTTGAGGTAAAACAATGAACCGAGCTGATCATATCAAAGAAGTGATAAACCGATTTCAATCGTCATTTTATTTCTATGACCTTGATCAGTTTGAAGTTCATATAAAAAACATTAAAGGCACACTCCATCCGGACATTAAAGTCTGGTATGCGACTAAGGCCAATCCTCTGACGGAGGTCCTTCGCATCTTAAATAAAAATGGCTTTGGTGCAGATGTAGCGAGCTTAGGTGAACTTAAGCAAGCACGAACGGCCGGATATGGGCCCAAGGACTTGATTGCAACAGGACCTGCCAAATCCAAAAGTTATCTGGCCGGTCTCATGCAGGCCGAAGTTCAGGCCATCGTGATTGAAAGTATCAATCAGTTAAAAGATTTAAATGAAATAGCAGGCAAGCTTGGCCGGACTCAGGAGATACTACTGCGAGTGCAGCTTGAGTGGGATGATGACTTAAAAAGTGTTCTGGGTGGCTCAAGTATTACCCCTTTCGGATTGGGAACTGAGGACTGGAAAGAAATCGATCTTAAGAACTATAAAAACCTCAAGGTGCAAGGTCTTCATTGTTTTCAATGGGGAAATATCCTCGATATCGAACAGCTGGAAAAGGTTTGGGATCATACCATCTTGGAATGTCAGAAACTTTCTTTAGAGATGGGTTTTCCGTTAGAGGTTCTGGATTTAGGAGGAGGCCTTGGCCTGTCTTACAAAGATGATCGGGAGCTGAATTTCTCGGAAGTCCAAGACCTTCTCATCAAGCTTAAAACAAAATATGAGCTCGATAAGATCTGGCTTGAATTGGGTCGCTTTTCTATTGGTAAGTTTGGCTCTTATTTCACTCGGATTGTTGATATCAAAACAGTGAGGGGAAAAAATATCGTGGTGACTGAAGGTGGAATTAACCACATGGCCCGTCCTGCTCTGGTAGGAGAGTCATTTCCATGTGAAGCCTTCATGCTTGAAGACTCTGAACTCACATCCTACGCCGTTCACGGCCCACTTTGTACTGCTTTGGACACTCTGGGTGAATTCGAACTCCCTATGAGCTTAAAGGTTGGAGACTGGTTAGAATTCAAACGCACCGGTGCTTACGGCTTCTCGGAGAGTATGCCTTATTTTCTGTGCCATGATCTGGTAGGTGAGGCCATTGTTTATCAAAATGAACTTATGGTACCGAGAATGCCAAAAACCAATCTGGAGTGGATGGTCTAAGCAAATTCCAGCCCAACAGCATACAGAACTGATCTACCCATCGTGGCCCCTTTAAAGACTCTGACGGATTTTACAACACACTCAGTATGCTCAATCCCCTTGCTCGCACGCAGGATTTTAATCTTTTGCTCAAGTCTAAGATTTTTTACGGTTTCATCTGATAAAGACAGGCACATCCCATGTTGGGATAAATCAAGCAGGAAGGCAGTGGTTGTGCTCGATTTGATCTGGATTTCAAAATCAATTCGATCTTCAAATTTATAAGAAACCCTGGGACTTCTTCTTCGTTCAATTCCTTTGGCCATCGATGGAATACTTAAATAGGCAGTTTGTCCGTTACAGCTTAGGACCTTTGATTTAAAAACCAGTGTGCCTCCTTCCAGGGCGAAAAGCACATCCTCACCAATGGGGATTACAACATTTTGAGAGAACTCAATTTTTAATTCCTGGCGGTCATTCACCTTTAAGATAGTGACTTTCTCGTTGATGATGGCAACACCTTCTTCATTTCTTTTCCATACATAAGCAGAAGTCTGGCTTAGGGCGGCCTGAGTGATTTGGGATATAAGTTCTTGAACAGTCTTTACGTCTTTTTCTAACGTCATAGGGGTTGATTATATACTCATTGTTTGGCAATTTCGCAGAATGGGACGCAGTTTTAATGGAGTTAACCATTTGAAACTAAAGTCTTATTTATCATTTTAGCCTCATTCTTTTTAAGGAAAAGAGGTAAATTCTGCTGACCAAAAAAGTTTGCAGCGATGACCCTGTTGAATCTTCAGACTGACTTCTATCGTCTTGAAATCTCTGTTAGGCTTGACTTCTATGGCCATTTTGATGATCGTCATCACTTTTTTTATGAATGGGGCCTTTGCCCAGAGAAATAATCCGGAACATTTCCGTTATCAGATTCTTGTAACCGATCCCACCACGTCAACTGTGACCAAAGAAAGCTTCCAGAATATTCCTTCCCTTGTATACGCTCTTCATTTTAGTGATCTCCAAAAAGTCGGCCGCACTCTTGAAATCAAAACTGATTGGGAAAAACCTTTTTTCACGGCCTGGGCCCATCAAGAGAATTCCACACATTACTCATTAAATTTCTGGGGAGGCCTGGCGAGAATTCCGGGTATGAATGATGAGGGTCAGGCGCTGATTGCTTGTCATGAATTAGGCCACGTACTAGGTGGTGAACCCAGAATCAAAATCAAAGAATTTCTCTGGTCGTCGGCCGAAGGGCAGTCCGATTATTTTGCTACGGGGATTTGTCTTAAACGTTACTTCACTCTCCAGCATAAGATAAAAAAGCTCACCATCCCGAAAGACATACCAGAAGTCTCTTTTACTTTATGCCGCACCTCTTATGCAGATGAACTAGATTTTTTAATTTGTTTAAATAGTAGTAAGGCGATTAATGCTTTTAAAAATGTCCTAATTCACTTAGGGCAGTATCCGGAGAGTCTTGAAATTGATACTCCCTCTCAGGATCAGGTTAGAGTGACGATGTTTGATTCTTATCCTGAAAAACAATGTCGCATTGATACTCTTTTTCAGGGAAGCTTATGCTCCGAAAAAAGTTTTCCTTGTCTAAAAAACCAGGTTGGTTCCAGACCTGCCTGTTGGTATCATCAATGAAGGCCCTTCTCTTTTTTTGTCTACTCTTTACAGCGAGCATTGCAATGGCGAAATCCAAGGCCCAATACAAAATACTTGAAGGCAAACTTCACAAAGGTGGCACGGCCTTTACCGAAGTTCTTTCTGACCCGAATCTGTTTCGTGTAAAAATGGGTTATGAAATCATCAAGAAGGCGTGGGCACCGATATCATCTGAATTCCTGAAAGGTGAAAGAATGATTGATTTGCCGGTTCAGTTCAAAGACGAACGAGGTTATCTGGAACTAGAGAGTCATGGATCTATGACTATTCCTGATGGGCATATCAAATTCATCAGAAGGACCGTTCTAGGTGATAAGCATGATGCTTATGAAGTGCTGGTATTACCAAAAAATGGCAAGGCCAAAATTGAATTAGTCTATCATCCTGATCTGCCATCAGTTGGTTGGGGTCGCATGAAAATCACTTTCATTAGTCACATCCCATTATTAAACGGTTACGAAATGATGATGGAATTGTAGGTACTTAAGCTCTCAACTTAAGATTTATTAAGCTTTACTCGATGAATTACCGAAAAGTAATAATATCGAGTTAACATATGAAGTTCTTCTTATTTTTTATTGTTCTTCCTCTAATAACCTATGCTGAGGATCCCCATCCACATGCTCCTTCGGGATGGGTAGAGCTCAACAGCATTTCGCCTGTCATTCTCACCTGGGCCTATGCAGATCCTGCTAAAGGACTCATGGATGTCCCCAGCTTCATGGTTCAAAAATTTCCAAGATCAAAAAAATTTGAAAAATTTGTTCTGGAAGGAAAACCGGATTCCTCTTTATGCCGGCATGTTCCTGCTAAGCAAATTTCAGAATGGTCCCAGTCATGGTGCCTTAGAAAAGATTCCGCCATGGTGTTGATTTGGAAAGGAGAAGAATCGATCATTAGTCCCCATAAAAAAGGTCTTATGAAATGGATTCTTACTCATGAATAAAATCATTATAGGGTTGATACTGGTCATCTTCTCTTTACCTGTCTCAGCAGAAGTTTGTGATACCTCTGATTTTTTTCCTGAGACCACACTTCTGACTCAGGAAGTGGTTAAAGTCAGTGAAGCCAAGTGCGTCGATAAACTAGATGATAACTATATGGATCTGGTTACCGGCTGCCTAAGTGGCGGATGGAAGGCCGGTGCAGGAATGGTTCAAGGCTTTATTGATCTGATAAAGCTCCTATTGATCGATGCTCCTTCCTGGTTATGGAAAGAGGCCAGTGACAGTATAGAAAAGTTAATCGCAGGAGATTTAAACCCTATCGAAATGGCGATTGCTATCGCCGATATCAATTTATCATCTCAAAGTAACATCTGGGATACTGCTAAAGACTATTGGGATGCTTTTGTTAAATTCAGCAAAGACTTAAAAAATAGCTTAGTTAAAGAAATAAAAGGCTTTCCTTGTCTTCCCCTTGAAAAACAAAGTGAAATTATCTGTCAGGGGGTGAGCAATGTTTTTCTGTTAGTCGTCTCCCCCGCCAAATTCATACAAGGGGCCAAATGGGGAATCAGTACTGCTAAGGCCCTCACTCAATTTGTAAATGAAACTAAACTGATGAATGGCCTTGAGAAAACTTCCCTTGCCGACCGCTTGAAGCTTGCCGCAACTTCAATGAAAGGGGGCCCACAAATGGGTAAACCTTTGCTTAAGCTCAAGGAAGGAGATTTATTTGAAGTTGAACTTCCTGATGGCCAAAAAATCATTCAATACGCTAAAAATGTTCAAGGCAAAGATGGAAAAATTCATCGGATCACAAGGGAAGTTCCCCTGGATGCGAAAACCCTCGCCATTGATTCAAACTCCGCCATCGGAAAAGAAATTTTGGGCCAAATGGTCAAAGCTCATGCCGGCAAAGCCAGTCTCATTTTTGTCGATGTTAACCATCTAGGTAAAACAAACTATTTTGCAGGTGGAACCCAGGCCGGAGATCAGTACCTTACCAGCGTTGCCGAATCTCTTCGTAAAACCTTGAGGCCAGGAGACATGGTTTTCAAAAATGGCGGAGATGAGCTGGTAGTCGTTCTCGGAAGTAATAATCCACAAGTCGTAAAGCAGATATCCCAACGAATGATAAATGAGGTTGACCATAACCCCATTGTTCGCCAAATATTCCGGCAGGAAGTGAAAACGGCGGTACAAAAATATAAAGATGTTAATAGGGCCAAAAACCTAAATGACTTACCTGATTCGCTTGTATCTTCATTAACAAAAGCTGATGTTAACCTTGCTAAAAGTAATTTTGAAAACTTTAAAAGACTAAAGTTAAGCGAGTATAAAAAAGAGTTTAAGGAGCAAGCAACTTACCGTGGATCAATATCAGTTGGATCATCATTAATTAAATCCAATGAAGAACTGCCAATGGTATTAAAGCGGGCAGAAGAACAGGCATCAAGAGTTAAAGCTGAATATAAAATTCGCACAGGCCATGACATTTCAAAATATAATATTAATGTTCTACCGATGGAGAATGTGAGGAAATGGTCTCCTCCCATGGCAATGGATCCAAATTAGAAAAAAAAAGGGCCCCCTGCAAGAGGCCCATTTTTAGGCTTTTTAGTTAAGGCCAGAAATCCCTCTCTGGGCTAAAAACAATCTTCCTTGATTCTTAATTTAGGCTTACTACAATCTTAAGGTTAGCTAAGGTAAAGGGGAAATCTTTCTTTTCTTACTTTTACTAACTTATCCCTGTACTCTCTCTCAAAAGATGGGCCCTATGGCCCACCTTACTGAAATCATTTAATCTTTAGGTTTTGTCAGAGTTTCCGCCCTTAAGTCTTTTCTTAAAATCTTACCGACATTTGATTTTGGTAACTCACTTCTAAATTCAATTGATTTAGGAACTTTATATGAAGTTAATTGCTCTCGGCAAAATTTCATTAACTCTTCCTGAGTCAATGATTCATCTTTTTTCACCACAAAGATTTTTACTGATTCACCTGATTTTTCATCAGGAATACCAATTGCAGCGGCCTCTAAAACTTTCGGATGCTGAACGATCACATCTTCCAGCTCATTTGGATAAACATTAAAGCCTGAAACGAGAATCATATCTTTTTTACGATCTACGATTTTAACAAAGCCCTCTTCAGTCATGTAACCCAAGTCACCTGTCTTGAAAAATCCATCACTGGTCATAACTTTTGCAGTCTCTTCATCGCGGTTATAATAACCCGCCATTACCTGAGGCCCTTTAATACAAATCTCCCCGATCTCGCCCAGAGGAAGGTTTTGATTGTTATCATCTTTAATCACGACATCAGTTGATGGAATGGGAACGCCAATAAAGCCATTAAATTCCTTAATGGTCATTGGGTTGATGCAAGCAGCGGGAGATGTCTCCGTCAGACCATAGGCCTCAACAAGCGGACGGCCAGTTACCTGCTTCCATCTTTCTGCAACAGCTTTCTGAACGGCCATTCCTCCACCAAGTGTCAGTTTTAAACTTGAGAAATCAAGCTTTCTGAATTCATCATTATTTAATAATCCGTTAAATAATGTATTTACGCCGGTGAAAGCAGTGAATTTCCAATTCTTGAGTTCTTTTACAAAACCAGGAATGTCACGGGGGTTAGTGATGAGGATATTTAAGGCACCTACAGATCCAAAGACAAAGCAGTTCGCTGTCAGAGAGAAGATATGGTACAGCGGGAGAGGAGTAATAATGATTTCCTGACCGTCAGTGATAAAGTTTTTAATCCATGCTCTGGCCTGGACCATATTGGCCACCATGTTTCGGTGAGTGAGGATTGCTCCTTTTGCAACACCAGTTGTTCCTCCTGTATATTGCAAGAAAGCCGTATCATCCAATGTAATTTGTGGTTTGTTAAATTTGTTTTCATCTCCCTTCATCACACAAGATTTAAAATCGAGCATGTTTGGAAGATTAAAATCCGGAACCATTTTTTTAACTTTCTTGATCACGAAATTTACGATGTAATTTTTCGGAAATTTAAGCATGTCACCTATTTGAGTGACCATGATATTTTTAACAGGATAATGAGCGACAACTTTTTGAAGTACATGGGCCGAATTAGCAAAGATGACGATTGCCTGAGTGCCTGAATCTTTTAGCTGATGTTCCAATTCCCGCGCTGTGTAGAGCGGGTTTACATTCACTGCAATCATACCAGCACGAAGGATACCAAATAAAGCGATTGGATACTGAAGAATGTTTGGCATCATGATCGCAACACGATCACCTTTTTTTAACTTAAGATCATTCTGGAGATAGCTTGCGAACTTTCGACTGTAGAGTTCAATCTCCTGATAAGACAAAGAGGTACCCATATTATGAAAAGCTGGGTTGTTTTTAAATTTAGAAAACGACATCTCCAGCATGTCATTAATTGAGGAATACTCATTAGGGTTAATTTCGTAAGGAACCCCGGCATCGTATGCCTTGTACCAAATTTTTGTCATCGTACTCTCCAGTCTATTTCAATTGATTTTGAATTTTATGAACCACTAAATCGAATGTTTTATAAAGATCATCGGCCTGCGCCTTTGCAAAGAACTCCTGATGGCCGGAATGGATACTCACTTCTGAACAATGATTTATACCTTCTGTCCAACAAGTCCAGTGAACATTAGACTGAGGACCAAGCCATTTATTAAACTTTTCAGATTTTTCACGAATCATCTCATCAAGGGCAGGTGTGTGTTCCATATGACGAAAAGTGATATTGACGTTCATTAGTTACTCCTTGTTAGACCTCTTTTATTATAGAGGCTTAGTCCGCATGACTAAGAGTATCAACCATCTTCAGCATAAAAAATAAATTTAACTGACTAGAGTTCTTTGTTTTGAACGACCATTCTGACTGCGGCCGGAAGAATTTCCGCTGGAAGATCCATAAAACTGCGGTGAGGAACAAAGCCATACTGACCGTAATAGTAAAAATAGATAATATTAAAGCCGGCATCGTTCAATTCTTTTTCCAGATCAAGGGAGTCAAGAATCCTGCGAATAGGGGTCCACTTCCCAAACATCTGCCACAGAACATTTCTTTCATCAAACATAAAACCATCAGGTATAAAAAGCTTTTTCCTATGAACCATGGTTTCTGCCACAAAAATACCTTGGGGAGTTAAGTGATCACTAATTAATCGGTAATAGCTTGAACGATCGGGATCTTCTGTCAGGCAGTGAAGCAAGTGAGAATCAACAATAATGTCGTATTGTTGAGGTAAATTAATATCCGGATGAGTTACATCCCCTTGGATACAAGTCACCTCCAGCCCCTCAGTGTTGAAGATTTTTTCCGCCTGGGCCAGAGCAGTAGGGGAAAAATCGACTAGTGTGACCTGGGCCCCGAGTCTAGCAAGCAGAAGACCTAGTCCTCCCCTACCCGCTCCCATTTCTAAAATTTTCAGACTACTCCAGTCAAGATTTGGCAGGAAACGATTTTTGGATTCAACTGTATAATTAAAGAGACCCTTAGAATAAGTAGTTACTTCCTGCAGGAGATCCACAGTGGAACGCCCACTTTCTGATTGATAAGACTCTTCATAGTACGGCTGCAAACTCATTAAAAAAGTGTAAGATGGTTAAGTATGACAAAGCAAAAACATTTTTACTTAATTCGCGGATTAATCAGAGAAAAGGCCCATTGGGGAAACTTTATCACCTATCTTCAGGAAATTTTCCCTAAGGCCCTGGTTACGACTATCGATATTCCCGGAGCTGGAGATTATTTTTCTTCACCTTCTCCCCTTACTGTCAGAGAGATGGTTGAAGAAATGCGTCGGGATTTCCTGCGTTTTAAAACCGCCCATGAAGATACTCACTTAGTAGCGATCTCTTTGGGAGGCATGATTGCCATCGAGTGGATGAAAAAATACCCACAAGACTTTGCCCGGGCCACCTTGATCAATACCAGTTTTGGAGGAGTCTCTCCTGTCCATCACCGACTGCGACCTGAAGCCTTTCTCCATCTCTTAAAAGTTCCTCTTCTTTCAGGTCGAAAGAAAGAATCTCATATCCTGGAACTAGTCACCAATCATAAGGACATCTTTTCAGAAACTTTGGACCATTGGGAAATTATTCAAAAAGAACGACCAGTAAGTCTGGCCAATACATTCAAGCAATTGTTTGCTGCGGGAATTTTTCGTTCAGGAGATTTCACTCCACCGATACCACTTCAATTAATCGCTTCCACACATGACCGGATGGTAAGTGTGGAATGTTCCAGGGCCATAGCTAAAAAGTGGAATGTTCCCTTAGAGGAGCATCCAACCGGTGGTCATGACCTTACGGTGGATGATCCCAAATGGGTAGCCGAGAGAATCAAAGTTTCTACTGAGTCCTGAGCTGAAGTTCCAGGGCCTTTCTGGTGTAAATCCTTCTTACCGGATTTACATCTTTGCCGTCATTATCCTTCAACTTATACACAAGCTTATTATCTTTTTTCTCAACTTTCACCTCAAATGGAGGATTCGCACCATTTTGAAGAACCAAAATGATGTGTCCGGTTTTCTCCAGACGATCCATTTGATCTTTAGGGATACTTTTTTCAATCTGACTCAAGTTAACAGCATTAGGGTTTGTTTGAAGCAAGCGGTACTGCTCGTCACTCACTGGTACAGTGATGGCATTTGCCTGACCTTGGGTGTTTCTATTCACTGACTCGATGGTAATTGAACCATCTGATAATCGACGTAAGTTAACCAGTTTGGCCTCTTCTCGTGCCACTGACTCGGCAGTACTGGCAGCTGCTGCCGAAGACCGGGATGATGACTTCTTACTGGAAGCGGCCGCTCCTGCATTTCCGTTACCACTTCCACTGGTATTGAACTGAGCTTCATTCACGCTTGCAGGTGAACGGTTAGATTCATCCTGGACTGATGGCAGAGCTGAAACAAAGTTAGAAGACTTCGCTTTTGAGCGTTTTTGAGTTTCCTCTTCTTGTTTAGCTACGGCCGCCACTTGTTGTTTTGCCATATTCTGCTGATTTGCAATGGCCTCATTAAGAAGTTTATATTGCGTGTCCGTCAATTTCCTTTGCTCGGCCAGAAGGGTTTCAAGCGCTTCAATTTTGGCCTTCATTGATTGCTCGGCCGAGACTGTAGCACTATCATTACCTTTATTGGTTTTTTTCCATGTATCAAGTTCGCTCTTCCACTGATCCAGAAGCTCTTCTTTACTCTCATCACTCATGTTATCAATCTTGGGAACGTCAGCAATGACCGGTGGAGGTGAAGTGATATTGGAATAGCTGGAAGAATCTTCAAAAGAATCGACGCTGGCCTGACCGAAAACTCCATCACTATTCTTTTCCATTACACTGGCCAGATTTGCGAACATGCCTGGATCTTCTGATTTTTCATTCGTCCCATTCATACTGCCAGAGGTATCTTTGGCAGTGAAGGCTTCCATAATCTCTTCAAAAGCTGAACCACTATGCTCAGGACGAGTTTCACTTTTTGCTAACGCTTTGGCGGCATTAATTGAGGTATCTTTAATTTCTCTGTGTTCGGCCATTAAGTCCGAAGTTTCATCTTTAGCATATTCAGCGTGGATTTTCCCATTTCTGTCCCGCGGGAAAGAATATTGGGCCCGGTATTTGGCCTTAAGGGCCTCCATATTTTCAAAACCACGGTTAAAACAATTTGGATCTGATTTTTCTTTGGCACAATAGTCCTGTCTGAATTGATTAAAACTCTTGGCAGGACCTCCGTCCTTGGCGATTCTGTTTTTAGAACAATAATCGAGATTGAATTTCTTTAACTCTATATTCTCATGATAGTTAGGGTTAAAGTAATTCTGAGTCTCACGAGCAAGAGTTTTCACTCTATGCTTGTTATCTTTAAGCCCCTTGGCCGCTTGATCTTGAGCTTTTTCAAGGGATGAACAATAGAAAGAATAAGAAGAAACACACTGCTCTGCTGGAAATGGCTTCCCACCATAGGACGAGTCTCCACCTCTTAAGTTACATTCGCTAGGATGAACAAATGATTTACTGGTGTTTGCATGAACATAGTCTTCCAGTTCTTTTTGTCCCTGAGGCAAGATGACGTCTTCAACTGAAAGAGGGTCTTCTTTAAACTGCGAAATTTCATTTAAGGCAGCTTTTTCGGCCTGCGTATTAGTTAACTTTAAAACATCCCCGTTCATGAAAAACTTCTTGGTCATCTCATCAAACTTATCGATGTTTTTAATGATGGCGCGCTTACACCCCAGACTGTACTGACCACAAGAACTATTTTCAGGAGACAGGCTCGCTTTCATAATGTTGAAAAGTTCTTGTTTCTTCTTAGGCAGTACTTTGTTGGTAATTTCTTTTAATTCCTTTTTATTTTTATCAGTCATTCCCACATTTTCAAAATAGTTATCAAAATCATCATTGGCCGAGAAAAGATTCTTAAATAAAGGATTTCGATTTAAGAACCTCATACGAGTTTCAAGTTTGGCAATCTCCGGGGCATTCATCAATTCTGATTGGGCCGTGAGGTCAATCAGCTTCTTTTCCAGAGCATTGTAGTCCCAGTTTTCTGGAGAAAATGATTCGTTAGCGATAGAGGTGTAAAATTCGTTATCATCCGGAAATTGATTTTTGGCCATGAACTCTTTAGGTCCCACACACTGACCTTCTTCAAAAGGTTTTTGAGAAAGTAGATTAATATTGGCCTCAGGAATCTTGACCTGACTTAAAACTTCTTCAATTTTTCTTTCAAGGGCCTTGTTGGCGGTTTTATTAGTATCATCACCTTTAATCACTTGCATCATGGTGGTTTGACGACCATGTGCCTGAAGACTTAGCTTATGCAGAGAACCCTGCATTGACTGAAGCATCTTCTGACCAGCACCACTTTGAAAACTCTTGGTGAAAAAGCCCGCACTATAAAGGGAACTGATTTTTTTCTCTTCCTCAGCTTCTTTCAACGCATTGATGGATAGTTTTTCATTTGGTTTTGTCTTTTTACCTTGAAACAAAATATCAGATTGAAACATCATCCCATCTCTCAAAGAGACGACCCTTCCCATTAAGTCCTCAAGACCGCGGTTAATGTTTGAAGAAATTTCCATATTATTTCGTAAAAGAAATTCCTTACGGTCAATTTTCATGATTTTTCTGATGTCATCAACTTTTGAAGTCTTAAGACAGTCGCAGACTTTTTTATCGCCTTTAAGGAGGCCCTCGTTTGAAAAACCTTGAGCAGCAGATCTTTTGTGCCCGAAACATTCAATCACTTCATCATTAATCTTCTCCAGCCCACTTAAATAAGTCAGGTCATCAAAAGCACTACATTCCAGCGAGAAATTAAAATTGGGAACTAAATTATGCTCTAACTTCGGAACATAAAGATTTTCTATCCCACTTAAGTTGAGGCCCATCGTATTGAATCTTTGAGTGTCGTCGACCTTATATTTTATGCCTTGCCCTTTATTCGGATCAAAAGCATAAGGTTCAGTACTTATTTCATCATCAAGATTAATCTCATGATCTAGTTTTAGTTCAGCATCGTATTTCTTTACATATTGTGCAAAGCTTAGTCCGCTGACGAAGATCATGGTTAACATGATTATTAATTTGGAAGTCATAGTTTTAGTCATAGCTGCACCCTTTCCCAAATACATTTCGTCAGATTCTTATTTATTCTTGATCATTGTACGGAGAAACCATTGAAACTTTAGGGTTAATTAAGAAAACAGCTGTTTACACATGGGGAGGTGCCAAGGAATGATGGCAAAAAGCTTCTTTTTCGTTATATTTCCCCCATGAAAAAAGATATGCCCCTTCCTCCTCACCACTGTTTAGTTGAAACTTCTGATGGTTCCTTCACTCTCTTTTCCGAGCTTTTCCAGGAGGCCTGTCACTCCACTTCCGGAGCAAAATCTGAAACTATCCTTCATTATATTGAGGGGACTAATATTTTGAACCAGATTGAACGGTTTGACCCATTAACCATACTGGAAGTGGGTTTTGGACTTGGAGTGGGATTTTTAACCACCTGGGAGAAACTGCCAAGAAATAGGAAATGGCATTTTGTCTCTGTGGAACTGGACCGGAAACTTCTCGAATGGTTTAAGTCAAACCATGCAGAACATGAATTCTTAAAAAACTTAAAATGGAACGACCATATTCTGGAAGCCGAAAATGAATCAGTAAAACTGACGATTCTTCAGGGTGATGCTCGAATGACCTTGCCGGATTACCTTTCTTCCCATGAATTAAAGTGGCATGCTATTTATCAGGATGCCTTTTCTCCCAAGAAAAACCCGACTCTTTGGACTAAAGAATGGTTTGCCCTGTTAAAGGCATCCTCGCATCCGGAAGTGATCCTCTCCACTTACTCAGCTAGCTCCTCTATTCGAAAAAGTCTGCATGAGACTGGTTGGGGGGTCCAGAAAGGGGAAAAATTCGGACCTAAAAGAACCAGCACCAGAGCGGTCTTAAACAGGCCCACCGATCCTGAAATCTTATTGCAGCTTGATAGATCACCGGTTAATGCCTTTACGGATTTGCACATTCAAGAAACTCTCCATAAAATAAAAGAATGAAAAACATTTGCTCCCTACTGCCTCTAGAGTATCCCCTCATTCAGGCCGGAATGGTTTGGGTCTCAGGGGGAAAACTTGCCGCTGCCTCGGCCAATGCCGGCATCCTTGGAGTCATCGGTGCAGGTTCTATGAGGCCCGATCTTTTGGAGGAACACATCCATAAAGCGAAGAAGTTTACTCGCCACCCTGAAAGACTGGCAGTCAATGTTCCTCTCCTTTACGAAAAAACCAAAGAACAACTGGAACTCAGTTTAAATCTGGGTATCCGGACATTCATAACCTCCGCCGGTTCTCCTAAAACCTATACTAGTTGGCTCAAAGGTGAAGGCGCAAAAGTGATTCATGTCGTTTCTTCACCTGAGTTTGCACTGAAAAGTGAAGCTGCCGGATGTGATGCAATCATTGCTGAAGGCTTTGAGGCCGGTGGTCATAATGGAAGAGAAGAAATAACGACCCTTACCCTCATCCCCCAAGTCGTTGATTCTGTCCGAATCCCCGTCATAGCTGCCGGTGGTATTGGAGATGGTCGGGCGATTGCCGCTGTGATGTGTTTAGGGGCCCAGGGTGCGCAACTTGGAACAAGGTTTGTCGCCACCATTGAATCCAGTGCCCATTCGAATTTTAAACAAGCAGTGATTAATTCAAACTCCACTAGCACCATGCTTGCGATGAAAAAATATGTACCAGTCAGGCTTTATAAAAATAAATTCTTTGAAGATGTAAAAAGACTTGAAGATCATGGAGCAACTAAAGAAGAACTGGAAAAACTTTTAGGTCACGGAAGGGCCAGAAAAGGAATGCTTGAAGGAGACATGACCGAAGGTGAAATAGAGATAGGTCAGATTGCAGGCCTAATTAAGGATATTCCCTCAGTGGAAGCATTGGTTAAGCGCCTCATTCAGGAACAACGTCAATCGCTTCCCTCTGGTTATTTTTTCTAGGACTCTGACCAAGGGGTCATTCTGGGAAGCCGCACCCGAAATGTCGTATTTTCCATCTCAGTCATCAGGCTCAGCGTTCCATGATGAGATTCAATGATCTTTTTAGATATTGAAAGCCCTAAACCAGTTCCCTGATGGGTTTCTTTGGTTGTAAAAAAAGGGTCCATGATTTTGGAACTAATCTCTTCACTCACACCGTTTCCACTATCAATGACTAAAATATCAGTCCATTCATAACTCGGCTTATACTGGATCTCAATCCAGCGCGGCTCAGGGCCTAAAACGGCAGCGTCAATCGCATTAGAAACTAAATTCATCATCACCTGACTGAGCTGAATCTCATTTCCGAAGAGATCAATATTTTTGTCATGATTAATGACTGAAAACTGAATTTGATGGCCTAAAAGCTTACTTTTACTAATTTCCAGACAGGGCTCAACAATTGAAAGAAATGTGATATTTCTGAAAGGTTCCTCCTCAGCGTCTTTTGCCAGCATCCTGAGACCCTTAATAATCCTGGCAATTCTTTGAGTGGTAGCTAAGATTTTACCAACAGACTTCTCCAGAGCTTTTTCATCCAGAGGACTTTCAGTCAGTAATACTTTCATCAAACTGGCCGTACCTTCAATGATAGTTAAAGGATTGTTAACTTCATGAGCAATACCGGCCGACAACTCTCCCAGGGAGGCAAGCTTTGAGGCATACTGTGCCCGGGCCTCCTGAATTTTCAAATCATTTTTTGCTTTAGCGAGTTCATTTATCGAAAGGATCGCAGCAATAATTCCTTCTTCCGGTGAAGAGATACGCTTGAGATTGACCATGTACCAATTCTCATGCCCTTGATCATTGGATTTAACTTCCAGGATCTCTTCGACCTTATCACTCTTTAAAAAATCCAGAAGGACCTTTGGGATGCTTGAGTCTGGGAAAGTTTCCCCCACACTTTTATCCAATAGGTGAGTTTTAAAAAAACCATCGGAAAAGTTATTTACCAAGATATACTTTCCGGCCTTATTAATGACTGTCACAATTCCCGGGAACGCATCTATTAGTTCCTGCAGCGCTTTTCTTTGGGAATCAGTTTTATATTCTTTGAGGAGAGAATCTCTTAAATAGTTATGTGAAATATAAGAATGATAAAACTGATAAAAAAGATTCGCCAAAAGAAGAATACCAATAAGATATGCTGACTCTGATGGATCCGTAAAAAGCACAAAGACGGGAATTGCTGTTAAGGAAAATAAATATATCGTGACGGTTTTTAAAGAAGCGGAAAAGGCAGTCACACCTCCCGAAATAAGCGTTACAATAACGCCCCCACAAAAGAGTGTTTCAAAAGTCAGATCCCCAAAGAATTGGTTCACGTACCAAAAAAGCCCTCCCCAACCTAAACCGGTCAGAGAAACCATCGATAAGTACATCGCCTCAAACAATTTGTTTTTTAAATCCTGCTTAATCCAGATTTGAAGAACAAATAGCCGAAAGATCAAGGCAACGATGATAATTCCACTGACCGCCAGGGCCTGAGGAAAATCATTAAACATCCCACGAAATATATAGATTGAAGTAAAAAGTAAAATGAGATGAGGAAATAAAAGTCGAGCGTTCCGTTTCCGAAGGACTTCCAGAAGTTTATGCTCGATATATTCACTCACAACCATAAACCTTCATCGGAATTCTACAGAATAAGCTGAAGGGGGATTTTCTCCCCCTTCCTTAAAATAACTTAATAAGATCGTTCTAGAGCAGCAATTCGATCTTCTAAACTGGGATGGGTCGAGAGAAAATTCATTAACCCTTTTTTAGAAGAAATCTTCATGGTTTTGATGGCATCCTGGCTGTCATCAACAAAATCAATTTTCTGCTGAAGGCGCTTAAGGGCCGCAACCATCTTATGCCGGCCGGCAAACTGGGCCCCACCTTTGTCCGCACGAAACTCGCGAATCCTAGAAAAGTAGGCCACTACGAACATTCCCAAAAATGAGAACGCAATTTCAAAAACCATGACAGAAATATGATAGGCCCATCCGGTATTGGCCGGGCGATCATCATCCCTGTCACCACTTAGAAAGTTTTGTAAAGCAAAGGCCGCAATCCGGGCAAAAAACATGACAAAGGCATTCACTACACCTTGCACCAGTGCCATCGTAACCATATCACCATTGGCAACATGGGCGACTTCATGGGCCAGAACGCCTTCCACTTCATCGCTATTCATCTGTTGAAGAAGACCAGTTGAAACGGCCACTAAGGCCTTATTCTTAGTTGGGCCGGTGGCAAAGGCGTTAACCTCAGGAGAATGATAAACTCCCACTTCCGGCATCTTCGTAATCCCTGCCTGTTTGGCCATTTGATGAACTTTGCGGACGAGTTCCCCATATTGCCCACGCTCATCAACTATCTCAACACCCATCATCCGCTTGGCCATGAATTTTGACATTAGTAGTGAGATACCAGAACCAACAAAGCCCCAAACCAAACAAAAGACCATCAGAGCAGTATAATTAATTCCAGAAGCAGTTAAGTAGTTACCAACTCCCAGAACACTAAGAATGATACTGACGGAAACCAGCACCAAAATATTAGTCAGCACGAATAAAAAAATACGTTTAGCCATTTTAAACTCCATTAAAATTTCAGGAACTCTCTAAAGTTAATGCTTTTTAATATAACGTCAAGATAAGCCGATTATGTTTATAAATAATATCGCTAACTTAACACTTCCCTTCATTATTTCTGATTAAATGCTTCACCATTGGTTAATGCAAGAATTCTTGTATTCCAAACCATCATTTTCTAACATTCCCTTGTCGATTGGTTGGTTAAGTTGTTACGCTTTGAGTCTCCGACTATTTTAAAAGGACTTATAGCAATGAAACATTGGATGTCGCTTGCTTTGGCTTTAACTTTTTTAAGCTCTGTTTGGGCTTCACCAAAATCAGAGAATATTCTGGAAGAAGTACTCTATAATAATTATCAAAATGCTATCCTCTCCGGAAATTCACAGAATTCATTAATGGGATTCACCTCTGAAGAGCAAGCTCTCTTCGTTGATGCCCTTTGGGATTTAAGTGAAGACTCCCACCCGGAAGCCCTGAAGGCCTTGAATGAAATAGATACATTCCATTATGATTTAATTGAGCGTCTCAGAGTGGCCATCCTGAGGCTTAAGTATAACCGGGCCCAGGGCCTTCCAGCAGATCTTGAAGCAGAATTGCTGAATATTTTATTAAGTCCCGTAGTTGAAACCAGAATCATCTATACAATCGCAGCTTATGAAGCTGAACTATTGGCCGCAGGTCATGACAAGATTATTGCTTATGCAAAAAATCATCTTGCCTACTTTGACATATCCGAAGACGAAGTCAGACGTAAGGATATAACCAACGATATGGTCACTGATCTTTTTTATCATACTCCTGATGTCACCACTTACATGAATGGGGAGTACGTCAAATCAGTTAAAATTTTCATGTTTTGTCGTGATAATCGGCTCTATCCTTGTCTCATGGTCATGAGAAACGTGCATGGCGAGATCGTTAGAAATGAAGATGGCTCTATCTGGACTCATCCGGCCCTGGCATCATCCGCTCGGGGGCTCCCAAGTTATACGCGTAATGGTAATACTCCGGCCGGTATTTTAACCATTGATTCAGTGATGCCTTCAGCTGATCAACAAATTTCATTCGGAAAGTTCAGACGAATGATCTTAAATTTTATTCCGAAATCAAGAGATGAAGTTTTATTAAAGTCACTATTACCAACTTCTTCTCATCAGGAAGACTGGTGGAAACCAACCGTGGTGGCCCGGGATGCAGGCAGAAACCTTTTCCGGATTCATGGAACTGGTAAATTGAATAATGATCCCTTGACCCCTTACTATCCCTTCATGAGGACCAGTGGCTGTATCGCTCAAAGAGAAAACGCCTATCCGGAGATGACTTATAAGGATCAGCGTGAGCTTCTGGATGACATCATGACTGCCATGGATATGGTTCCGAATTATCAGAATGAAGTCAAAGTTAAGGGGATTCTTTACCTGGTCGATCTGGATGATAAAAACGCGCCTGTTCTGGCAGAAGATCTGGCCCAGAGAGGGATTGAATGAAACTTATCCTCATTTTAAGCTTGAGCTTCTTAACTCTGGCTTCATTGGCAGCAACTCCCCAGATCCAGGTTCAGGGGAATTGCGAAATTAAGGTCACCCCTGATCGGGGTTCAATTATTTTCACAGCAGAAAATCAATTCAAAGACCAAAAAACTGCTGTAAAAAAAACGAATGATCAGATTAGTTCATTAAAAGAAGAAATCAAAAAACTGGGTCTTAAAGATCTGGAACTCAAAAACGTAAACTATGCAGTGTATCCTGTTCGTGACTATGAGAAAGAACGCTACGTGGATAAAGGCGTTCGTGCCTCGTTAGGACTAGAAGTCACCACCAGTGAGATTCCCCGAATGGGTGAGGCCATGATGAAGGCTTCTCAATTAGGAATTCAAAATGTGGGTTCACTTATCACTTTTTTGTCTTTAGAAAAATCCCAACAAGAATATCTAAAATGCCTGGATATTGCGGCCGATGATGCCAAAGGTAAGGCGCTCCAGCTTGCCAAGAAGCTTGGTTTTAAAATTGGAGACGTCATCTTACTCAATGAGGTTCCCAATATTCCACGACCTATTCCGGAGCATCGAGTGGCCATGAAAAGCATGATGGATTCAGCTCCTCAAATCGAGGCCGGCACACAAAACTATTCCACTAACATTCATATAACCTTTAGCATTAAATGATCACAGAAAACCTAGCATTCTATCAGCTCCTTGACTCAGGTCTGGGCAGAAAACTTGAAATCATCTCTGGCATCAGGGTCAACCGTGCCAGTCCTCAGGCCATATGGAAGCCACTTGTTAAAGATGCTGAATGGAATCTCGCCAATTCCAATGTCATCCGTACCAAGGATGGAGGTGGAAAATGGGAACACAAAAAAGATCCCTCTCCTAGTTTAACTTTCCCGTTTGAGATCGATGGAAAAACCCTGCAATTCAAATTGAAGTTCACTTCGTTTGGACACTGTGGAGTTTTTTTTGAACAGATTCCAGTTTGGCTATGGCTGTATGAAGAAGTTAAATTCTTAAAACAAAAACTAGGGCGAGCACCTAAAGTTGTGAACCTTTTTGGTTACACCGGTTGCGCGAGTCTGGTGATGGCAGCGGCAGGAGCTGAAGTTTTTCATGTGGACAGCTCAAAAGGAGTTCTGGACTGGGGAAAAGAATCTCAGGCACTTTCACGGATAGATGAAAAAAGTATTCGTTGGGTACAAGGTGATGCTCAGGAATTTATCAGGCATTCTTTTAAGAAAAATTTTACTTATGACGGCATTCTCGCTGACCCTCCCAGCTGGGGCCATGGCGTAAAAAAAGAAGTTTGGGATTTTGAAAAACATATCCATCTACTCGTTGAAGGCATGTTGTCTGTCCTGAACAAAGATAATTCTTTCCTCTTTCTATCCAGCCACACGCAAGGTGTGCAAATGGAAGCTCTCAAAAACCTTATCTATGATAGAAGATGGAAAAAAACTGCATGCGGAGAACTAGGAGTTAAACATCAAAACGACGGTCGTATTCTTCCGGCAGGTATTTACACTACCGGACAGAGCTACTTAAGGCCTTGACGATACCATTCTGTTAAAATCGATGTAGTTGCATTGGAGACATTTAAGCTCTCAACTTCACCAGTGCCAGGAATGCAAATCAACTGATTCATCTTCTTTAAAAGTTTATCTGACAGGCCTTGACCTTCAGCTCCCAAGAATAGAAGAGTTTTCTCCGGGAATTCGATTTTAAAAATCGACTCACCTTCATGACTGGAAGTCGCAAAAGTTTTATAACCATTTCTCTTGGCCTGATCCAAAACATCATTCCAATTCGCTAAATGAACGGCCGGAACACTTTCGGCCCCACCTTCCGATGTGCGGAAAGCCGAGGCAGTTAAGGCCACAGGAACTTTGGCCTCGTAAAAAATACCAGTAACTCCAAAATGGGCAGCGGAACGCATGATCGCACCTAAATTATGGGGATTTTCTACCTCTTCCAGACACAGAATGAGGCTTCTGCCTTCCTGATCCAGGAGTTCCTTCACTTCAGGGAGCCGCTTGGTTTTAACCACCAGACAGATATTTTCATGGTGAGTGGCACGAGTAACCGTATCAATTTCTTCTTTTTCCACCACATGGTAAGCAAGCTTCTGATCGGCCAGGAATTTCATCAAATTCTTATATTCAAAGACGCCGTCCCGGGTCACATAGGCCCGGATGATGTCTTGAGGACGCTTTTCAAACAATTTAAGACAGGCATGACGGCCGTAGACCTTCATTTCTTGGTTTTTTATCAAATGTTTCATAGGAAGGCTTTTAACACGTGTCATTGTTAGTGTATAGAGTTCTTGATGATACAATATACAGGTTACCTAGCTATTCATAAATTTGAGGCCGAACTTGAGCGCGAGCTTGAGATCCGGGGTCTCACTGTGGCCCTCAAGAAAGATCGTTTGTATCTGGTAGAGGGTCAGCATCCGCCCTTGATTTGGGCCCAAATGACGGCCTTTGAGATGGAGTTTGAGAGCGTCACTTCTATTAATGATGCCGCTAGAAAGTTAAAGGCCCGGGGCCGCAACTGGGGACTCTTCACAGTAGGAAGTCACCGAAGAGCAGAACTTATTCAAAGTGAGCTGCCTAAACTTAACACTAAACCAATTCTCTTTCGTCATCCGCTTCCTACCACCCCCATGGGATTCTGGACTTTATGGGAACCCGATCAAATCCTGATGACAACTAAAACCTCCTCACCTTTTGCTTTAGGAGAAATGGATTTTCAGGAAGACAAGGTGATGCCACCATCCCGGGCCTATTTAAAACTTTGGGAGTTTTTCACCGTTTATGCCCCAGAGGCCATCCATGGGGGAACCAGTATCGACGTTGGCTCATGTCCCGGCGGATGGACCTGGGTTCTTCGAACATTGGAATTTGATAAGATCATTTCAGTTGATAAGGCCCCTATTGAGAAACGAATCATGGATATGGGCCGGATAGATTTTAGAAAAGAGAGCGCTTTTGGTTTAGATCCAAATGACTTTGCAGAAATTGACTGGTTTTGCTCTGACATTATTTGTTACCCGGAAAGGTTACTCAATCTAGTTAAGCGCTTTCGCGATAGCGGCAAAGTGAAAAACTTTGTTTGCACAATTAAATACCAGTCAGAAACTGACTGGGAACAAACACTGAAGTTTTTAGAAATTCCTAACTCTCGTATCGTTCATCTTCATCATAATAAGCATGAAGTGACATGGTTTCTTAAAGGAGATCAACAATGAAATACTTTTCCTTTGAGAAAACCCAGCGTTTAAAACTCACTCGGGATCTTACTAAACACATCAAACGCGGCAATCCCTGGGTCTTTTCAGATGCCGTGGAAAAGCTCAAAACTCCAGAAGGATCTTACGTCCAGCTGGTTAATCATAAAAACGAAATTCTGGCCCACGGTTTCTACTCCCCAAGTATCAACCTGGCCTTCAGGATGCTGACTCTGGGAGATAAGAAGTTTAACGATCAGGAAGTGGTCAATCGTTTAAGCCGCGCCATCACGATAAAGAAGCATCTTCTCACTCTTGAGAATAAATGTTTCCGCGTTTTAAACGGTGAAGGCGATGAACTCCCTGGAGTGGTGGCGGATTATTATGATGGGGTAGTCGTTTTAAAGCTTGATGGATCAGTCTCAGAAGCTTTTTGGAAAAAAGAAGAAATTGCCAATTACTTCATGGAACAATCTCAGATCCCAGTGAAGTGTGTTTATTTTAAACGCAAAAATAAAGAAGAAGAAAAAGGGATGATCCTGGCCGGTGAATGCAACAACCTCGCTGACCTAGAATTTCTAGAACACGGAGTAAAATTCCGAACCAATATTATCGATGCGGCCAAGACCGGATTTTTTCTGGATCAGCGGGAAAACCGAAATTTTATCCGTTCCGTTTCTAAGGATAAAACCCTCTTAAATCTTTTCGGTTATACCGGAGGATTCTCAGTCTATGCTGGGCTTGGTGGGGCCACTAAAGTCACAACGGTAGATATTGCTCCTAACGCGATCAAGGCCTCAGAAGTTAATTGGCAGATCAATCTGTTGTCAGAAGAAAAACATGAAGCTCTTTGCGAAGATGCCTTTGAGTATGTGACTGAGGCCTATAAGCAAAAAAAACTTTGGGACATCGTCATCACTGATCCACCAAGCTTTGCTCCGAATCAAAAGGCGATTGAAACAGCACGTGAGGCATATACGAAGGTATTCACTGACTCATTACGCCTGGTAAAAGATGGAGGTTTCTTTGCGGCCTCTAGTTGTTCTGGCCATATTAGTTTTGAGAGTTTCTTAGAAATTGTGCAAGAGGCCCTCTCTAAATCCAGACGGCGGGGTAAAGTTCTTTTGATTAAAGGCCAACCGGAAGACCACCCCTTCCCTTTTGCTTTGCCTGAAATGCGCTACTTGAAGTTTGTTTACCTTCAAGTCTTTCAGGATTAATTAAGGCTACTAAACCGGCATTTGCATGTATTCATGGTGTCCTTTTAAGGAGGACATCATGAAAGTTCTTTTCCTAGTTCCTGTCTTTCTTCTCATCATCTTAACTGCCCAGGCCAAAAGGTCATCCACCGAATACACCTGTGAAATTTCCCACTCTTATTCTCAGATCACGTTTGATCTGAAGCCTTCTGAAAGAAAAGAAATAGAAGTTGCGGGCTGGAAAGTTTATCCCCAGCTGACTCAAAAAGGTTCATTCATGGAGGTTTCTCTATCCCGGATTGTAACCGTCTTAGATGCTAGCTACCGAAAAGAGGCCCGAAAGCTATATCCTCTCACCGCTAAAACTCTTCCGGTTGAACTCATTCATACCTTCGGGGGCCGAACAGATGTTTTTAATATGATTTGTTTTGCAAAAAACCACTGAAGTAAGCAAAGCTTCTTATCTGCATCAGCAGGGCCTGGGCCATGATGGCCGCAGCAATCCACGTAAAGTGAAACTTCATAGTCTCTGCCGGAAGTCCTAAACCAACATTCAAAAGCATTAAAGCTGACCATAATAATGCTGGTAGAAAAATCAATGAATATTTAAATCGCCGCCATACCCACCAAAGTTCTTCGCCTTTCATACCCAGGAAGGCCACAACAACACCTGAAGATAAGAAAAGGGAACCGCAGAAAGCAGCACAGGCCGCGTCTCCCATTAGACGGAAAATATGGGCCAGGCCGTGGCCTTGAACCAGACCTAAACCGAATTGGGGGCAAACAGATAAAGAGAAAAGTGCACCGATAATTTGGAAAAGAAGAAACTTTAAGATGATAGAGCGGGCACGAAAACTTAGAAGAATATCTTTATGAGTTGCGGCCTTAAGTACTGCCGGTGGTGTTTCCCGATGAATGATAAAATCCAATAATTCTTTACGGTTCATATCGCTTACTCCTCAACCCTTTTAAGGCACGGGATAGACGTTGCCGAAGGTTAACTTGTGACAAACCAGTCTCTTGCTCCAATTCTTCGTAACTAAAACCCTCAAGATAATACTTACGGACAAGATCCTGGGTTTCCTGCGGTAAGGTTTGAAGAAGTTCTTCAACATTAATGACTTCTTCGGCATAAATTTTTTCAATCAGCTCGTCTTGAAATTCTTTACTGTTTCTACGCCCTAAAGAGCGGTATTCATCAATCAGTAAATGACGAATCATCACAAAAAACCAAGGAGCAAATGGTTGGTCCTTATACAAGGATCTTTTCTCATGTAACTGACGCCAGACTTTTTGATAAAGATCTTCCGCCTCGGATTCACGCATACGTTTTTTAATAAAACCATAAACCATGGGAGAGTATTTCTCATAAAGTCGACCAAAGGCCTCTTCACTTCCTGCTTGATAGTCTCTCATCCAGTCTTCATCGGTTTTCATGACAGATATTGTCTCACAGGCCTTAACGAGAACAAAGAAAGATTAAACGTTAAGTGAGAGAGTTTTGTGACAAAGGTGAGATTTTTTTAAAATTAAGCCAAATTTGGGATTTTAGAAAATCCACATCCATTCTAAGCTGTTCGGCAGCCCTTAAATGGATATCATGAATATCTAAGTGTTTTTGATCATCTGTTTCTAAGAAAATATGCCCTAAAGGAATAAGCGGCAATAATTCTCGTATCTGAGGAGAATTGTCCAGTGACATCCCAAAGGAAAAATAGCTATCAGGATGAAGCCTGAGAATATCTTTCATTAAATTTTCATTTCCCCTGAAATCATGAAAGATCCAGGGAGTTGAAGGACTTTTATCTTTTATGATCTGAAGAAAATCAGAACCTGATCGCACACTATGGATGACTAGGGGGAGTTGATGTTTTTCCGCAAGATCCAGATGCCATTGAAATAAGGCCTTCTGATCCTCAAAAAATTCGGGATAGGCCCTATCTAGACCAGTCTCACCTATTGCCCAAAGCTTCTTCTGATCCACCAGATTTAAAATGTGCTGTTTAAGGTTTTCGATCTCTTCTTTGGTATGGTCTTCCAACCACCAGGGATGAATACCCGCCGAAGTAAAAGCTGTAGGTGTCTGCTGAGAAATTAATTCTTCTGGTGACAGACAACCAACACTCACAGAATCAGGATGAAGGTCCCGTCTGTGAGTGTGAATATCAAGATAAGTGAGTTGATTCAATTTTAGTGGCAGAAGATACTGTGTGAAACACTAACAATTCTATCATTGGCACGACGAAGATAGAAAGAACGATAAGAAGAGAAACGAGGAGAAACCCAATCATAGTAGTACTCAGAATCACGATGACCCTGTTGAGTAGTCATATTGATATAGCCTGAACAAGTAACACTCCTGTCAGTGTGATTCCAAACCTGGACCTGAACACTTGAACCATAATTATATACGTTAGGAAAAATAATCGCCTCTTGCTCGGCCAAGGCCGAGAAAGAAAGTGCCAAGAGAAGGCCCGTGAAGAATTTTTTCATAGTAAACTCCTTTTCTATAGATTAAACCAATGGAAGAAGCGATCGTCTACGAGACTTAATTTTGCACGGAGTTAATATGATTTCTAAAGAGATTGAAAATTATTGCATTGAACACTCAACCTGCCCCTCCGATCACGTTCGGGCCCTGGGGGATTTCACCCGCTCCGGTGTGCACGGAAGCAATATGCTGATCGGCGAGATGGAGGCCTCAGTCCTGGCCTTTTTGATTAAACTCGGGAAAGTTAAAAACATTCTGGAACTTGGAACCTATACCGGTTATTCAGCGCTCGCCATGGCAGAACAAATTCCAGAGGATGGAAAAGTAATTACTGTAGACATCAATCCTGAAACTACCGCTATTGCCAAGAGATTCTGGGATGAATCACCACATGGTAAAAAAATACAACAAATTTTAAAACCAGGTCTAAAGGCCCTGGAAGAATTGGAAGAAAATTTTGACCTTATCTTTATTGATGCTGATAAAAATAATTATTCAAATTATCTGGAATGGGCCTTAAAACATCTTTCTCCCAATGGAATAATTGTAGTGGATAATACTCTATGGTCGGGAAAAATTTTAACACCTGGGCTAGACAAGCAGACTGATTCCATCATTAACCACAATAAAAAAGTTCAGGAACTTTCAGGATATACTAAAACTTTATTACCTGTACGGGATGGTATGTTCTTGATTCAACGAAGTTAGGAAATGACTATCTGATAAAATCCAGTCGGGGAAGTTGATTACGTACTTCTTCCGACTGATCCTCCATCCTCTCTTGTTGAAAAGCATTTTGTCTGGCCGCACCGGAATCCCAGTCTTGTTCTCGGGAAGAACAGCCAGTCAAAATTAATGCGCATAAAATGATGATCTGTTTCATAGCTCTATTTTAATATAATACAAAGGCTCTGTTCCTAAATTCCTGATGAAGCATTTCTCACTCACTTAAATCGTCAGTTATACAGCTCAAGATTCACTCAATTTTGCAGGACTACTGTATTCAATTAAAGTCCCGGGCCTTTAAATCATGCAAAGGATGGAGGTCATCTATGAAACTGACGGGATTCATTGTTGTCATTGTGGCGGCCTTGTTATTTCTCCTCCCGATGATGAACAAAGAAAATGCGGCCTTTGAAAGACAGGCCCAGGAAGAAGCTCCAATGGAGAGCATTCTGGATAAATCTAATACCTTCAAAATCATCTATGAATCCCAAGGTCCTGAGGAAGAATCAATTATCGATATCATCTGGATGAAAAAAGCTTCTGAAGTGGCCATCAGTGAAGGAATTCCTTATTTCAATGTCCTTGATCAGAAAGTTACAACTCGTTACGATGTCGAATCAAAGCAGAACCTTTCTGTAGTGGAAGGAGTCATAGAACTTGATGCAGACCCCATGAGAGCAGAATTTGATGCACAAGAAATTCAGAGCCTGGTACTGACCGACGACCCTTAAACCTGAGCAAACAATAAAGGTTTTCTTAAGTGGTTATGTGCTGAAGGTCGATCCTAAATTGATCGCTCATTACCAGGAGGTAATTTGTGAAATGGATCGGAAGCCTTTTATTGTTCTCCCTGACATTGCCTATGACGTATGCTTCTCCACTTAAACTTGATGAAAGTTGGGAGAGCATCTCGGATCCAGAGATCATGAGTTATTTCTTCACAAGGGACTTTGCTCTCCTTCCCCTTAGCGGAACCGTGGCCGATAAAAATAAATATTGGTCTGGTGATTATTGGGCCTTAAACAAAGGCAACATCAATTATAGATGGAATGCCAAAAAGAAGATCGGCTTTAATTTAAAATCTCCCAGTAAAGATTACGTGCGAAGAATGTCAATCCCTGAGCTCTCTGAGCTTGC
The DNA here is from genome assembly GCA_002381945.1 of Bacteriovoracaceae bacterium UBA4096. Classification (GTDB taxonomy): domain Bacteria; phylum Bdellovibrionota; class Bacteriovoracia; order Bacteriovoracales; family Bacteriovoracaceae; genus Peredibacter. Next base: position 775 of record DFXY01000017.1, on the reverse strand, counting down.
ACCCTCTGAAAAATATGACCTCTTCACAGGTAATTATGACTATCCTTTGAAAAATGAAGTGGCCCGGGTAGCTGCCGATTCCCAGGCCGAAATCTGGGAAGGTATATGCCATGGATGGTCACCCGCCTCCATGAACCATGAAGAACCCATTCCTAAACTCATGATAAACCCAGACGGGATTGAAATTCCATTTGGCTCGACTGATATCAAGGCCCTGATTAGCTATTATTATGCCTACGGTTTTGAAGTTCCAGACACCCATCAAATGGGCAGACGCTGCTATCAGGGACCATGGTTTAATAACCAGAGTGATTGTTACGAGGATTTAAATGCTGGTGCTTTTCATATCGTTTTGGCAAATAGGCTGGGGATTGATGGAAAAGGTTTTTTGGCCGACCTGCACCGCTATAAGGAAGTCTGGAATCATCCCATCACCTCCTATCAGTCAAGAGTCACAGGATTCGGAAAACCAAAAAGGGATTCTGCACCGGGAACAGTTAAGACTATTAATGTAAGCACCGTCATGACCTACGTGGACGAGGATGGTCACGACTGGCGACCGGTAATAGGTACTCCTAAACAATATTATAAGAAGGTCACTTATCAGTATTCGCTTGATCTCAATAATTCAGGAACCATTATCGGGGGAGAATGGATTTCTAAACTGCGGCCCGATTTTTTATGGTTAAAAGGCAGGCCAAGGCAATATGAAGGTCTTCTAAGTCGCTTAGGCGAACTATTGAACGATTGAATTGTTCGCAGGCAACTGAGGACA
>DFXY01000039.1:2802-48660 GCA_002381945.1 Bacteriovoracaceae bacterium UBA4096 | reverse complement strand
TAAATTGCCGAGGGTAAAAGAATTGGAAAGTAATAAAATTCCGAGAAAAATGACAAAGATGGAGGCCAACCATTGGTTCTTATCTGCTTGAGTGCCAATCGTCCTCACATTCCGATAAAATGGTTTTTCAATCTTATTCATCGCATACCATTTATCAGGGTCTTCTTTGAGATGATCAATCATGACTGGTAACTTCTGGGCCAGTTTTCTTTTTGGATGCCACCTTAATAAGGTTTTAATTTTGGTGATATCGACTTCAAAATGTTCATCAGCGTGTGGAATCATCCAGGGCTTAATGAAGGGTTCTCTTATAAAAGGCATGGACTCCATCACTTTGGCGCCGATAGATGCTATGACTACTGGGATTCGAATGACAGGCCAGGGCCTTTCAAAAAGTTTGTCTCCAATTATGCTTTGCATTTCTTTGTAACTTAAAACCTCTTCTTCTCCAAGAACCAGAGTTTCAAAGGAGCTTAATGATTTGCGTTTTCTAATTAAGAGTTCAGTTGCCTCCACTAAATCATCCAGATGGAGAAAGCTCTGTCCATGTTGAGGATTGCCCGGAAAGGGGATTGAAGTCGCCCATCCTTCATGGATTCGGATAATTTGATTTGAGATAGTGGGAGAATGACAAAAATCATTATAGACTCCGGCAATGCGGAAATTAACAATAGGAATGTCTGCATGAATTTCTTTTAGTATCTTCTCAGTTTCTACTTTTGATTTTGGATAAGGCCAGGTTGGTTTAACCGGAGAGTGATCTCTGATCTTCTCACCAGGTTTTACCGGATCATAAACCAACATGGTACTCGAAAAAATGAACTGCTCTACCGTGAAGTTCTTCTTTAGCTCAATCAGAAGCGACTGCGTGCCGTCAATCGTAATTGCTTGGTATCTGTCATCTTCTTCGCCTGAGAAACTGTAGTAGGCAACCAGATGAACCACTGAATGCAGATGATTACCATGAGATTCTTTAATCTCCTGCATCGTTCGCGCTACGTCCACAATTGAAGTCATGTCTATTTTGTAATATGTGACACCCGGTATCTTTTTTTTAGGTAGATCTCTATCAACTCCTATGACTTCACAAGTGCTGCTGAGTTTTTCTGCTAAGGCGCTTCCAATAAAGCCGCTGCTACCGGTAATTAATACTATTTCTTTTTCACTCATAGAGGACTCCTTCCGGTTAGTGAAATTTTAACTCTTGATGGGTTCTAAATCCTAGACTCGGGTGCCTACTTTCGCTGCAGGCCAATTGAATTGTTTTACTTAATTATGGCCTTGTGGAATTGTATAAAAATAGTAGGGAGGGTCTTTTGGATCATACTCAAATGCATGAACCCATACAAATGGCAGTAAATCGGGAAGGAGCTTTTGAAAGACTGTTTCAATATTTCTCCGAATCAGGCTTTATGCCCCACGGCCATTGTTATCTCTGGAAACCACATTTGGTAACGACCCATGTGATAAGTGATCTGCTCATTGGCCTGGCCTACGTTTCTATTTCAATCAGTCTTTACGCTCTTGTTAAAAAAATTAAAATTCCATTTTCTACCATGGTTTTATCATTTGGAGTTTTTATTGGGGCCTGTGGCTGGACGCACTTCAATGAAATCTGGAATCTCTGGAATTCAGACTACTGGTACAGTGGAGGCATTAAGGCCTTGACTGCTGTGGCATCGGTGTCTACAGGAGTGTGGTTGGTAAAAATTAAACCACAAATCATCGCATTAGCGGAAGCGGCCCGAGCTTCACAAGGTCATCTTAAAAGTTTAGAGGAGAGTGAAAAGACCATTAGAAGTTTTTATAACTCTTCATCCATGATGATGGGGATCGTGGAAATCACTGATAATGACATTCTCCATATTTCAGATAATTTAACGGCTGCCAGGTTTTTTGGCAAAGAACCTGAAGAACTCAGCCACAAATGGTCCTCAGAGTTAGGCAATTCTCCAGAGAGAATTGAACTATGGCTTAAACATTATAAAAAGTCCCAAGAAATTGGAAAACCTGTGACATTTGAGTATTGGCATATTGTCGAGGGAAGTAAGCGTTTTTTTTCGGTGACGGTCAGTTTTATTTCTCAAAGCGAGAATCATCTTCCCCGTTTTTCATATATTACTCAGGATATGACAGAGGCCAAGGAAACTCAGGTTAAATTAAAAGAGTCCTATGATGAACTTGAAAATAGAGTCATTGAGGCGACTGCTGAGCTAAAAAAAGAAAAAGATAAACTCCAGATCAGTGAAAGAAAATTTGCCTCAATTTTTAACAGTGCCCCGTTTGCTATTTCATTGGTTAAACTGACAGACGGAGAGATTGTTGATGTTAATCCTGCCTATGTCGAGATTTTTGGCCATTCAAAAGATGATGTCATTGGTAAAAATGCGGCCCAGCTAGGTCTGCTTCAGGATCTGGATCCCAGAGGTATAGTCAGAAAATACGAAGGCAGTTTTATCAGCAAAACCGGCAAACGCTTAATGATCTCCACCAATATTGATACTTTAGAACTTGAAGGAGAGAACTATGCTCTTGTTACTCTCCAGGATATCACCGAGCAGCGGATTGCAGAAAAGGCCTTCAAGGATCAGTTACACCTGGTAAAGACCATTACTGATAATGCGGCATCTTGTCTTTTTATGATGGATGGAAATGGTTATCCCACTTTTATGAATCCAGCGGCCATGAAGGTGACGGGTTATCAATCACTCGAAGAACTTTATGATCGTCCACTGCATTACTCCATTCATTGGAAGAAAAAAGATGGCTCACTTTACCCAATCTCTGAATGCCCAATTGAACAGGCACGGTTAGAGAGAAAATCTATTCACAACGAAGAAGAAGTATTTTGCCGTAAAGATGGATCCGTTTTCCCTGTTTCTTACACGGTTTCATCTTTACAGACCGAAGGTGAAAATATGGGTTCTGTAATGGAGTTCAGGGATATAACGGAACAAAAAAGAGTGGAAAAAGAACTAAGGGAGGCCATTAGAACCAGAGATGAGTTCCTTTCAATAGCATCTCATGAATTAAAAACACCGCTGACTTCTCTTACTCTGCAGACCCAGACTGTAAAACGGCTGATTGAAAAAAAAGATCTTAAAGTTTATTCCCAGGAGCGGGTAGATAAACTGGTCAACCAGACTGAGCGACAAGTTCAAAGATTGGTCCGGCTTGTGGATGATATGCTGGATATCACTCGAATCAGGACGGGTAAGTTAATAATAAAAAAAGAAAAATTCGATTTGTGTACTTTGATCAATGAAGTGATTGAACGGCTTCATAATCAATTGGAAAATTCTGGAGTCCAGGTACATTTTGAGTCATGTGAAGATTCATCAGGTTTTTGGGATAAATTCCGTCTTGAGCAAGTTGTTATGAATTTACTGACCAATGCCATGAAGTATGGCCAGAGTAAACCGGTCCATATTCAAGTTTGGGATTATGAGACTTATTATTTATTAAGCTTTAAGGATTTAGGATTAGGTATCGCTAAAGAAAATCAAATGCGGATTTTTAATCGCTTTGAGCGGGCGATCTCGGCCAATGAAGTTAGTGGTTTGGGACTTGGTTTATTCATTACACAGCAGATAATATTGGCCCATGGAGGACAAATTTGGGTGGAAAGTGAACTAGGACAAGGTTCTAATTTCTTGATTAAGCTACCCAAGGATTATCCTTTAGAAGATGACTCTGTTACTTAAAACTGGATTGCTCTTATTGGCCTGAGCCTCGACTCATAATAAACCTTTTTCTATTTTATATGGATGATCGACTTCCAAGGAGTGCCTCATGGAAAGTAAGGATTTATCGCGAAGAAGATATGAAGGTTATTACGAAGGTTCCAGTGGGCGAGGTTCTCAGTTTGAGTGGGATGATCTTCCTTTTGAAGATGGTTCTCATCAGACTTTTGGTGATGAGGCCCGTTGGAAAAACTCTATTCGTGCTAAACATCATAATAATGATCAGTTTGGAAGAGGTTATCAAAATCGCAGTTGGCAACAAAATCTGGATAATCAAGGACAACCTAGGACCCATTATGGCAAAGGTCCTAAGGGTTATATAAGAACCTCTGAGAAAATTTATGAAGATGTCTGTGAGGCCTTGATGCGAAGTTCTGACGTTGATGCTCATGATATAGAGGTCAGTGTAGAAGAGGGTCTAGTGACTTTAACTGGTACAGTGCTCGGTCGCAAAATGAAACGGAGAGCGGAGGAAGTGGCCGAATCTATTTTGGGTGTGGAAGATGTCATTAATATGCTAAGTCTTCAGGGAGAAGATAAAGCTAATCAGATTGATGAAAGTGGGTCACCCTTAGGCGGGAATCCCCATCTCTGAGATCTTTTCATAGATCTTAAGGCCCACGACCGCATCACTGGCAGCATATTTAATTTGTGCTTCTGTTAAATTGGCCCTTTCCCAATTGGTAACCTTGGCCGCTTTAGACAAGCGAAGTCCCAGAAAAATACCTGTTAAGGCCCTTAGTCCCAGGCTAGTGAACTCAATTTTTTCCACTTCTTTTGCCAGATCTACAAAACCTTGAGGATTAAATGGTACTAGCTTTTGGAGTGCTTTTAAGTCATCACGAATCGCCACTCCCGCCTTGATAATATCCGGATTACTAAAGAGACTTATAAGTTCTGGTGGCAAGGCCATTTTACTTAAACGAAAAATGTAAGCGCAATCTGGTGTTGCCAGCTGCAAAAGAGCAACAGGATAACTTTCACCTTTACTAAAACTGGGTCTGGTTTCGGTGTCAAAACCTAAAACTTTCGCCGAACTCAATATTTTAAAGATTTCGGGCATCCTTTCGGGATTTTCGATGAGTTCAATTTTGCCCTCATACTCAAACAATGGAAGATCGTTGAGCTCTTCCTTACTAATAAACTTCTTATAGCTATTTATCATGCTCTTGATAATGCATGGATTAATTGATCATGACAACTAACAAAGACCTGCCTAATTAAGGCGGCCTTGATAAACCCTTAGTTTCTTTTCAATGTGAAAATGAAGTAACCAAGGACACAAGCTCCGATGGCAAAGATTGTATCTCCCGGCGCCCTTAACCAGCGTAATATATTCATGAGATCAGTCTGCATGAATTCGGCCGAACGGGCATACCAAAGACCATGCTCAACACTGGCCAAAGTTTGCATGAGTCCCACTGGTAACAAGCTCATGAAGGCCATGAGAAATAGACCAATATTAATCAACCATAATGATGCTCCAAGAGTTCGGCTCTCCCAGTCTCCCTTGAACCCCATGGTTTTTAAACAGAAGAGCATCAGCCCAATACCGAGCATGCCGTACACTCCAAAGAGTGCGGTATGGCCATGCAGTGGTGTTGTATTGAGGCCTTGCATGTAATACAGGGCTATAGGAGGATTGATAACAAAACCAAAGATGCCTGCTCCCAAAAAGTTCCAGAAAGCGACTGAGATAAAGCAATAGATTGGCCACTTATAAGTTTTTAACCAGCTCTTGGATCTACTGATTCTGACATTTTGATAAGCTTCAAATCCAATCAAGACTAACGGGACTACCTCGAAGGCACTAAAGGTTGCACCTATCGCCATGACGGCGGTCGGGGTTCCTGAAAAATAAAGATGGTGGAAAGTTCCAAGAATCCCTCCAAATAGGAAGACGATCGTTGAGAATAAAACGGTAACGGTTGCAATGGAAGTACCAATAATTCCCATCCTGACAAATAAGAAGGCAATCACGACGGTAGCAAAAACTTCAAAAAAGCCTTCCACCCACAAGTGCACTACCCACCAACGCCAATATTCAACAATGGCCAGATTCGTATTTTTTCCCCACATAAGACCTGCACCATAAAATAAGGCAATGGCCCCACATGAAACTAAGAATAAAATGAGAAGGTTTCTACCTTCGGTACCATGTTTTACAGCTGGCCAGATGGCCCTTAAGACCAAAATTAACCATAACCAAAGACCGATGAACAAATAGATTTGCCAGAATCTACCTAGATCAACATATTCAAGTCCTTGATGCCCGAACCAAAAACTCAAGTCGAGTCCCATCTGCTCCATAACCGACATGTACTCACCAATTGATGAGCCAACCACTATGATGAGCAGGCTTAAGAAAAGAAAATTGACTCCCAAACTTTGAAATTTAGGTTCATGGCCAGAAATGGCCGGTGCAATATAAAGGCCTGTCGCCAGCCATGAGGTTGCGATCCAGAATATCCCTAATTGAATATGCCAGGTTCGTGAGATTGAGTAGGGAAGGAAATCTGCCAGCGGGAAACCATAAAAACCAGTGCCTTCAACTCCGTAGTGTGCGGTTACAACCCCCATGATAATCTGAAAAACAATGAGTGCGGTCACCACCCAGAAATATTTCAGGGTTGCCTTCATTGAAGGTGTTTGTGGAAGGTTATGGAATGGGTCTTTTTCAGGAAGGGATTCCTCGGTAAACTCGTGTCTTTCTTCTTTCACGTAGTAATAAGTTAAAAGTCCAATTCCCAGCAAAAGAAGGATGACACTGAATCCAGTCCAAATGACTAGAGAGCTTGAAGGTCTGTTATCAACTAATTTTTCGGGAGGCCAGTTGCTGGTATAGGTAACAGTATCGCCAGGTCTTAGGGTACTTGCGGCCCAGGAACTCCAAAAAATAAAACGATTCATTAAAATGATATTTTCAGGTTTTGAAATTGAGTTGGCCGGCATGGCATAAGCTTCTCTTAAGTTATGCAAACTAGGATCGTTACCAAATAGGCCAATATAGTGCTTACCAACTTCCTCAATGGCCTGGGCCCGATCAGAAGAGACAGTAATATTGCCCTCCTGATCTAAAGTATTCTTTCTGAGATTTGTTGCGAGACGATTCTGAAGAGCAGCTTGTTGTTCACCTGTAAGATCATTAAAAGGTTTTTGAAAATCTCTTTGAGACCAAAGTCCTAAAAGAAAAACGGCTTCCCGGTGAAGCCAATCGGCCGTCCAATCAGGTGCGACATAGGCCCCATGTCCCCAAATTGAGCCAACTTCTTGGCCGCCCATACTCTGCCAGACAAGCTTTCCTCGCTGGATATCGGCTTCAGTGAAAAGTGTTCTACCGTCTTCGGTTATGACGGCCTTAGGGACCGGAGGTGCCTTAAAATAAATTTCTGTTCCGTAATAAATTAAGACAGCAAATGATAGAACAATGACAGCAGTCAGACCAAGCCATAAATTTTTTACTTTCAAGGGGCCTCCCTAAAATGAAAAACTGGCTTGAGCTTAGGAAGACCTTGGCCTCAAGCCAAGGTTTCATGCGCTATATTTAAATCATTTTAAAAGGCCAAGTGGCGCCCTCCAGGGCTTCATCGCAGCAAGATAAAGAGCATAAATAATACCAATCAGATGCACTCCCCCCATATAGCCAAAGAAAGCAAAGGCTTCCTTGGCCTCTTCCCGACCCATTTCAGGTCCGTAGATAGCAGCGAATAACCAAACAAAAGGATAGAGTATCCCTCCGATGGAAATCATATAAGAGGCGATTAAGATTTCTTTTGTTGAAGCTTGCACAAAGGCCAGGAAAATTAATAGGGCCAAAGTGAGCGAGGCAATACCATTGGCATGAAAATGATAGCGCTGATAGTAGCGCCAATTCTTATCACTTTCTGATTTGATTTTGTCACTTCTGTCTTGTTCATTGGCAATGGATTGTATCTTCGTATTTTTTGCAAGGCCTTGAGTGATACGATCTTTGAAGAACGATTCATTTGCCCCAAAAATAATAGAGATAAAAACTCCACCTATCATCGCAATGACTGTGAGTAGGAATGGTAGTTTACGTAACATTTAAAACTCCTTACTTAATAATGAGGTGGTTTATCATCTTGAAGTGTTCGGTTTGCCTGAACACCATTTTCCGAATTGATACTGCGCTTTAAATCCAGAATTTCTTTTTCCAGGCGTTCAATTGTTGTTTGTTGGGCCACAACGATCTTATTTAGCTGTTCTAAGAAATGATCTTGATGGGAAAAACGGATTTCTAAATCAGTGAGTCTTTGTTCGTTCATTTTGGTCTTTTTAAAGTCAATTATCGCTCTTCAAAATGAAGTATTGCAATAAAAAATATAATTCAAAGCAGATAAGGGGCTTACCTCCCTTATCTGCTGAGATCTAGGAAGATTTTTTACGGCCGCCACCATGACTGGCCTTGCCACCCTTACTGGAAATTTGTCTTTGAGTCTCTTCATCCATTGAAGCGAAACCTCTATTGGAAGTTTTGCCGGATTTTTTTTTACTTGTTGCCATATAGATTCTCCTGTTAGAACAAGCATCCCATTAATGCTTGTCGTTACGGCAACTCTAAACTTTGCGACATGAAATGTTTTTCTATTTTAGCTTAAGTTTCTATGCTTCATTAAATTGGTTTTTTTAAGGCCGATTTGAGTGCTACCCAAGGTAGAAGTGCACAGACTCTACGGGAATGGTTTATTTTTAGATGTTCAAAACACTGGAAACTGCTAAGTGCTTCGGGCCATGGAGTATCTATTTCGGTAATGGCAGTTTCAAACAACTGGCAGCTATCGAGTGTGGACTCAATGCTTTGTCCCTTAATTTCCTGGCAGAGGATGGAAACTGAGGCGCTACAAATCGCACAGGCCGCCGCTTTAAAGCCCAATTCATAAATAACTTTGTCTCTTACATATAATTGGAGTTCAATATGGTCTCCACAAAAAGGATTGGTTATTTTAGCGGCATGAGTGGCCGTGGCAGGAAAAATACCATTTTTGGAAGATCGAGAGTGATTCAATAATATATTACGAGCGACCTCTTGATTCACTCAATGTCCTCCGGATTCGAGGATGACTTCGGACACCACACTTAAGGCGACTTCATCAGGATTGCGGGCATCTATATCCAATCCACCTGGGATAAACAGAGGGTAAGAAATTTCTTGTTCCAAAAGGTCCAGGTAGTTTAAAACTTCCAAAGAGCGCTTAAAACTTCCAATCATCGCCACGTGGCGGGCCTTTTGGTTAATGGCCGTCTTAACTAAAGCTGGATCCTGAGCAGAATGCCCAGCAATGATAACAACTTCTCCTTCTCGAAACTTGATATCAGAATAACCATCTTCCAAGCATTGGCATTGAACCGACTCAGGATAATCCTCTGCTTGAAGATCGGGGCCTAAGGCGCGTATAGAAAATCCCAGAAGAGCAAAATGCCGGGCCAGTGCCTCAGTGATGCGAGTACGTCCCACAATTGTAACTTCTTGTTTGGAATTGCTTATAAGTGGTTTTCTAAATGTTGCGGGAACATTTTTTACCTTTCGTAAGGCCTGACAGCTGCGGGAGCGTTTGTTCCCAATAGCAAGTGCCAATTGTAAAAGCACTTCTTCCATTGAACGGGCATCAGTCAGTGAGTGGTCTATTCTTAAATTAATTCCATACAGGCCGCTTAGTTCTGTCATCACTTTATTAAAGGAACTATTCTCAGGCACTAGAATTTCTTCTGGAGGAACAATGGGATCAATGAAGACTTTCATTTTTCCACCACAGGCCACCCCCAGACCAAAGATCTCATCATCCAAGTCAGCTAGTACCGTCCGAGGTTTGGCCTCGTTAATGGCGGCAACAGCTTCTTGTCCAATGAATCTTTCAGCACAACCTCCGCCAACCCAGCCCTGGAGGTTTTTGCCTTCATTCGAAAAGATGGCCTTAGAGGAAACTCGGGCAGAAGCCGAGCCAATTGTCTCAACAATCGTAGCTATCGCAAATGAATGTCCTGCCAGACGTAGAGTAGAAATTTTAGAATGAAACTCTTCTATCAGATCTCTTGTCATCGTAAAATATTACAGCTTTTTATCAGACTTTGCTGACAAAAATCTGCTCTCTTGCGCAATTAATCATATTTTGGGAGTAATATTCTAATAATCATACCTTCAGAAAGGTCATTCTGAATGAAAAGTTCGCCGTTATAAATATGGAGGATCCCCTTGGCCACTTCCATCCGGCGATTCATCTTGGTCGCCCCATCTCTGCCTTTTTGTAAAATTTGTTTGACGTGGAAAGTGATGAAGTGACTTTCATCAGAACTCTTATTTTCAATTTCAAGAGTACTGCCTGACTGAGCATAAATGAGGGCATGCGAAAGAACGTTGGATAGAACACTATTCTGAAGAAGCCAACCATTAGCACTAATGGAGACTTTAGCTAAATTATCATTTCTAAAATTAATGCGAAGGTCTTTCTTTTCAATCACTTCATGGAGAATCTCCAGCTGCCGTTCTAAAAGAGGTAAAAAAGAATGCACTTCATGATGGATTTCTTCTTTGGCCTGGGCCATGGTTTGTAACAGATCAATTTGTTCGATCAGGTTAGTGAGATAAAAAACATTTTTAGAGAAAGAACTCTTTTGAATATCATTTGGATCGAGCTGATTGAATTCAGAATGAATATCGACGAGGTTACTTAATGCTTCTTTCGAAGTCAGGCGTAAAAGACCACTTATCTCATTTAGTTGTTCTCGCGCCTTTTTTCTTTGTTCATAAAGCTTTACGAGAAGGGCCGAGATGATGGCGAAGATTAAGGCAAGGGAAAAATTCCAATACCAGGGAAACTGAAAAAAATCGCCATTACTTTTACGCCAGCTCTGGAAGACAATCTCTCGTCCCATGATGTTAGCAGTCGTTTCATAAATTTTACTATCAGGCAGTGATTTATCAGAAGTCGTGAAATAGTGATGATGAGTTTCTTTATCCTTTATGATCAGGTCGTAAGATTTAATAAACTCATCCAACTTGAATCGATTGAAAAATATTTCAGCATTTATCACTGGGGCAAACCAGCCTTTGAGGTCTTGATCCCGAACGATGGGAACATAAATGACAAAACCTTTTTTGCCTTGATACAAGTCAAAGGGTGGAGAAAACCAAAAGAGTTCACCTTTTTGATAAGAATCTTTTAGTGCTTGAATATTTTGAGTGATCTTTCCAGTTGCATCAGGATTACTTTCCGGAGGATAGACCCTAACGATGAGTCCTTCCTGATTCACAATACTCAGACCTAGGATTTCTTGATTAATTTTTAACAATGTCTCGGCCGCAGGCGAGTAACGCCGAGAAAGAAAATTATCTTTTGAAAAGTAGTCAGCGCCTACAATTCCAATTGATAAGGGAATATTAAGGAACAACCTAAATCTATCTTTTACATTTTCCTGAATGATACTGGTTTGTTTTGCATCTATTGCTTCTTGTCGTTGAATGAGGGTGCGAGTAAATGCTTGCAGCAAAAAGTAGAAGATCAGGAGAGTTAGGAGGAAAATGGTGCTTGTTTTTTTGTACATGCATCGGCCGATTGGAATTAATGTTCCATAATTATATCGCAAAAATACCCTAAATGACCTTAATTTTATTCTTCAGCTTGCTCTCGGCCTCTGCATTGTCACGTTTTATTTTCCTTCAATTCAACTACAAGCTTCCTAAGTCATTTAACTAAAGAGGAAAATATGAAAAAGTGGTATTTATCTTATTTTTGCTTCCTGGCCTTGCTCCTGTCTTCGGCTTCACATGCTCAGAGTGAGCGGTTAACCAGCGTCACTAAGAATCCGAATGATTTAAGTTATTTTGACATCACAATTCAAGATGAAGGCCTGTTAAACGGTACCTATAAGGGCTGGTGTGGTGATTGGACGACCCATATTGAACATGATGTTCTTTATAGTGCTAAATTTTATTCAAGCTATGCGGAACTTCCGGAAGGGTTAGTGGATCATCCTGAAAACCTGGATGAAGTGAATTGGATCTTGAACCAACATTTTGTAGGTAAAACTTCGCCTACTGGTCTAGGGATTTATACTTATAGTGATGTCCAACTGGCGATCTGGTCACTTTTGGATACCTTTTATGATGATTCAACTGTGGGTCCTTATTCACCGGAAAGAGTTGAAGAACTGTCCAGCAATGCCCTCCGTTTAGGTAGTGGCTTTTACCCTAAATGCAGTCAAGTGGTTGGTATTCTTTTGGCTCCAAGTGACCGGACAACCGGAACTCGCGTTCAGACAACCATTACCGAAGTTCCAAGAAATCATTTTCCAAAATGTGTTATTCCTGACGGGGATGTAGAGCTTTAGGGAGAATTCATGTTCAAAGAAACCAATGCTTTTAGTGGATTTTCAGTTGATGACATCCTTAAGGCCAAAACCTTTTACAGGGATGTCCTGGGTTTAGTGGTAACCGAGGAAAATGGCCTCCTCCATCTCCATTTGCATGGAGGAGGCCAGGTTTTAATTTACCCTAAGAAGGATCATGTCCCGGCCACTTTTACGGTTTTGAATTTTCCAGTGTCGGATATTAAGCAAGCAGTCAGTGATCTTACCCGGAAGGGGATCGAGTTTGAGCGATATCAAGATACAGATGAATCAGGTATTACTCATAATGAAGGTCCCCTGATTGCATGGTTTAAAGATCCGGCCGGAAATTTTTTATCGGTTCTGGAAGATGAGAACCTGGCCAGAACAGATGAAGTCATTGTGACAAAACTTATTCCTGAAAACAGGGAATCCGTTTTTGCTGCCTGGACGCATCCGGAACTTTTGCAGGAGTGGCTATGCCCTCAAGGTATGCCATTAAGAGTAAAAAAAATTGAGGCCAGAAGTGGTGGGCAGTTTCGTTTTGAGTACAAAGGGCAAAAGGGCGTCTATGTGCAATCAGGCACCATTACTGAGTACAGGCCACTTGAGAAAATCGTATCGATATCGCGCATTGAAGGACCAGATGGTATCCTCTGGTCCGATATCCTCGAATCCACTGAGTTTAAAGAAAAATTCGGAGGAACTGAAATATTAATAAAACAAAAAGGACTAACTGATCCAGTAGCGATTGAAGAACTGGAACAAGGATGGATCAAAAGTCTCGATCAGTTAAAACATTTTCTGCATAAAGATTTTGAGCTTAAACAGGAGGTAAATTAAAAGCTAGAAATTATACTGGGCCCCAAAACCTGCGCTATGTTCAGTAAACATGAGTCCGGCCGACCAGGACCATTCGGGACGATACATGAGAGTGATTTCAAATTCCGAATCTTGCTTTTGACGGAAAGTAAATTCGGCATCAGTGTAAATGGTTTTTGTCCACTGGAAACGTTTTTCAAGGTCAAATCTCAATCGGCCCTTGTGATCAACGAGGGTATGGGTTTCAAGGAGTAACGGTAGAATGTAACCTACTCCGATAACAGGAGCACCTTGATTCTCTAATAGCGTTCCCCCCGCAATGAAGCTGGTAAATCGACCAAACCATCTTTTGTAAAAAAGATCACCTTCACCTTTCCAATTGAAGTCATCCCTTGTTTCGTATCTAAGTTCAATCTCATCCCAGGTATTCATCAAATTCAGCTGGCCTTGAACATGGTTCGTGGCAAACTCCACCATTCCCCGATAATAGACATGGTCATGAAGATGTGGGTCATCTTTTTGAATTTTTTGAATTTCAGTTCTTGGAGTGAATGATGAATATTTCACTACCCGGGCCATCCCGGTTTTTAAGTGGTACATGTTGTGACAATGGAGCATCCATTCACCTGGCTCATTACTGTAAAATTCAATGGTACGAGTGGAGTGAGGGGCCACATCTACTGTATGCTTCATAGGGGATTTTCCACCGTGATCATTTAGCACTCGAAAGAAGTGCCCATGCAGGTGCATCGGATGATGCATCATCGTATTATTTACAAAAGTAAATCTCACCACTTCATTTTCTTTGATATTGATATTCCTGTCCTGATGAATGGCCTTGCCATTGATGTGCCATACATAACGTTCCATATCTCCGTCCAAAACGAGCTTAATGTCGTGACGAGGGATATGAGAGGGAAATTCTGTACTTTCCTTGGCCGAAGCTGATAGGACAGAAAAGGAAGGGATCACATTTTTAGGTGAGGAGTCTACGGGAGTGTGCTCCATCTTAGAGTGGCCCATGCTTGAATGGTCCATGTTTGAATGATCCACTTCGGGCGTCTGGGTTAATTCTAATGAGTGTTGTGAGTGATCCATAGTTCCATGGTCCATTGTCCCGTACATATCCGGTTTCGCCCTTACCGGGGCCAGGACTTTTTGTCCCATTCCAATCCATGTGGAAGCTGAACCGGTACCGTCTTGGGCCGTGGCCTTAAGCTCATAGTTTTTATGCTCTGGGGCTTCAAACAGTAAGTCATATGTTTCGGCCATACCAATGAGAAAATCATAGGCCTGAGTCGGTTGAATATCCATGCCATCCATGGAGATAATTTTCATAGGAAGATTTCCGAGAGAAACATAGAAATAGGTAGATGCTGAAGCATTTATGACTCTAACTCTTATCTTATCTCCCGGATGTGCCATGATGCCTTGTGAATCACGTTTACCATTTATCAGGAATGCATCGTAGCCCACATCAGAAAAGTCCATTCCGCCCATTCGGGTCCACTCATTCCAGAAATAGTTATTTAATGAATTACTTTTGATGGCGTCCCACCAGGATCTCAGAGTATTTTTCTTATAGAGGTAATAATCACCATCTTTACGCAAATTCTTTAATATTTGAGTGGCATTCTCATCGGACCAATCACTTAAGACCACTACCAGATCCTTGTCATAGGAGATCTGTTTTTCTTTGGGATGAATGACTATCGCGCCATACAGACCCTTTTGTTCCTGGACATTAGTGTGAGAGTGATACCAGTAGGTACCATGCTGTCTGATTTTGAATTTGTAAGTAAAACTTTCGCCTGGAAAGATTGGTGGCGTATTCACATAAGGAACACCATCCATATAGGGGTCAAGCAGAATTCCATGCCAGTGAACTGACAATTCATCGTCGGGTATCTCATTTCTCAGGATAATTTCAGCATCATCGCCTTCAGTGAATTCTAAAGTCGGGGCAGGGATCCCACCGTTAATCATTAACGCAAAATCTACGGTTTCTTTTCCACTTAGATTTATTTTTCCTTTCGTTGCCGTCAGTTCATACCTCACGGTTTTGGCATTTACCATGAAGGATAAAGCAAAAATGAAAATGATAAATAAGCTCTTCATAAGACCCTTTTTAATGACATTCTAGTTCATCCAGTATGGGACAGTCAGGCCGATGATCCCCGTGACAGTTTTTTACCAGATGATTTAAAGTCGATAGCATTGACTCAATTTCATTCAGCTTCTTTTCAAGTTCCTCAATATGCTTTTGAGCAATCTTTTTGACTTGAGAACTGGGACGATTTTTATTTCTCCAAAGACTAACCAACTGCTTGATGTCTTTCATGGAAAAACCTAGCTCTCGCGATTTTTTTACAAATTTAAGAATATGCACATCATTTTCTGTATATTGACGATATCCAGAGAGACTTCTTCCCGCTTTCGGTATAATTCCTTGCTCTTCATACCTCCTGATCATCTTACTGTTGACTTCACTTATCTGGGCCACTTCTCCGATATTCATTTAATTTCTCCTGCTTCATGAGAGGCCTGCCATCTTTTGAGTAGTAATGAATTGGTTACGACACTGACGGAACTTAGGGCCATGGCCGCACCCGCAACGACCGGACTCAAATAGCCGAAGGCCGCCAAGGGAATACCAATAACGTTATAGATGAAGGCCCAAAAAAGGTTTTGCTTAATTTTAGCATAAGTTCTTCGGGAGACAGAGATTGCATCGGGAATCAGAAGTGGATTTCCTCGCATCAGAGTAATCCCCGCCGAATGCATCGCCACATCTGTACCGGTAGACATGGCCATTCCCACATGAGCAGCTGCTAGGGCAGGAGCATCATTGATGCCATCACCGACCATAGCAACAATCTCGCCTTGCTGTTTTAATTCCTGAATAATGTGCGATTTATGATCAGGAAGAATTTCGGCCTTGACCACATCAATCCCTAATTCCCGGGCCACTAAATTCGCACTCCCTTGATTGTCCCCAGTGAGCATCACCGTTTTAATGCCTAGTTGTTTTAATTTTAGAATGGTTAGTTTGGCCGAATCTTTGATAGTGTCTTTGAAGCCTATGAGACCCAGAATCTTATTCTCAGTGGCATCGATAAGAAAGGAGACCGTCTCACCTGAATTTTCACTCTCCTGTGAAGCTTTCTGAATGCCATCATCCATCAGGTTTAATTCGGATAGAATCCTTTTACTACCGAGAATGTATCTTCTCTCATTAATGACAGCTTCCAGACCTCTGCCAGGCAGGGCCTTAGTGGAGGTGGCATGTCCTGGATGGACTTGTTTTTTTTGTGCTTCTTTTAAAATTGCTTTGGCCAGGGGATGTTCACTACCGCTTTGGATTGTAGCAAGTATTTTTAGAACCTCGTCCTCAGACTGATGAAACGCGAGAAATTTGCTGACAGCAGGTTTTCCTTCGGTCAGCGTTCCAGTTTTATCAAAAGCAATCGTAGTGATTGAATGGGCCACTTCCAATGCCTCGGCATCTTTAATCAGGATTCCCGCTTTAGCTGCTACACCAGTTCCCACCATGATAGAGGTTGGAGTGGCAAGCCCCAGCGCACAGGGACATGCAATGACTAAGACAGCGACGCCATGAATAATGGCCATTTCCCAGTCAGCATATATACTCCCCGTAACGAGGATGGTGAGAAAGGCAATGATTAAGACCGTTGGTACAAAATAGGCACTAACTTTATCCACTAGTCTTTGAATAGGCGCTTTGACTGCCTGTGCGTCTTCAACCATTCGTATGATTCGAGCTAGCATGGTTTCTGAACCCAAGGCCGAAACCTCGACATGAATTAAACCATCACCATTGATAGAACCTCCGACGATTTTATCAGTTTCTTTTTTTTCAATAGGTAGACTTTCTCCAGTGATGAGTGATTCATCGACTTGAGTCATTCCTTTGGTCAAAAAACCATCAACCGGAATACGTTCTCCGGGGCGAACAATCACCAAATCTTTTAGCTTCAGATCCTTGATATCAATTTCCTCTTCCTTATTTTCTCTTAAGACTCTTGCTTTGGCGGGTTGTAAGGCCTGGAGAGCTTTAATGGCAGAGGTTGTTTGTTGTTTTGCTTTAGATTCTAAATATTTCCCTAATAATACTAAGGTAATCACTACGGCCGAAGCTTCAAAATAAAAATGGATATTATGATGTTCCAGATGCTCAAGGTTCTTTAACAAAATATATAAACTGAGACCATAAGCGGCACTGGTTCCAATGGCAACCAGCAATTCCATGTTCCCTGACTTGGCCTTAATGGCCCCCCATGCCGATTTATAAAAACGTGCACCTATGATGAACTGAATAGGTGTCGCGAGCATAAGTTGAATCCATGGTGGTGGCATAAGGTTAAGCCCGAAAGGTTCAAACACCATGGGAAGAGCGAGAGGCAGGGTGAGGAGGGCCGATATTAAAACCAGAATCTTTTCTTTTTTAAAATCTTTCTCCTTCAGAGGGCCCTGCATTTCAGATGAAACCTGGGCCTCATAACCAACCTTGGAAACTAAAGACAGAATTTTCTCGCGATTGATTAACTTGGGATCAAAATCCACGCTGGCCTTCTCTGTAGCGAGATTCACAGATGCAGATATCACTCCTTCATCCTTATTTAATGCTTTTTCAATACGGTTGACACAAGAAGCACAAGTCATGCCTTTGATGTCTAAATTGATATGTTCCATAAATGCTTCCTTTTCATGATTAGACCTGAATTATAAACCTTCCCCTGAAGGGAAGGTCAAATGAATAAAACATATATTAGCATTGTCACAAATGGTTACCCGGGTTCGTCTATGAGCAAATATGATGGTCGAGCCTTTACATCTAAAGTTGACTGATTTAGCGTCAATTAATGATTTAAAGGAGAAATATTATGTTTAAAACTATGACTTTCATCGCCCTTGTCATGTTTTCGATTCAGGCCTTTGCGGAGATCGAACTTCAAGGGAAATTTTTAAGAGAAGAATGCACGATTAAAAATGGAGTTGCTACTAAAGTTCAAGTCTTCGGTAAGGACAAGGATCTGGCCTTAACAACAACCAAGAAGGTCTCTATTGAAGGCATCGAGAAATATGTTCATCGGGCGATTTCACAAATTCGTGGGGATCGGGATGTTAATGCTGAATCGTCATTTAAGGTAATCATTGATGGAAAAGCTTACGAGATCAACCATAGCGATTCTGATGAGTCACTTAATGTGATTCGCTTAATTGTTAAGGCCTGTAATTAGTAATTTCCTGGAAGGACGCCTTAGACCGTCCTTCCAGCGTTGCGCTGGGCTAAGTGTTTTTTCTCACTCCACATCCCTTCATTTATGTTATCTTCTACTGATCAAAAACTTTATTTATTAATAGCGAGGATTACTTTATGAAGGCCTTAATTTCAGCGTTAGTTTTATCATTATCTTTAACTACCTTTGCTGCCACCGATTTATGTTCAATTAATTATGCTCCTGAAGGATCGACTTTGAGCTGGACTGCTTTTAAGACACCAAAAAAAGTGGGAGTAAAAGGACAGTTTAATGTGTTTAAAATTATTTCAACAAAATCAGCTTCAATAGATGAGCTTCTTTCTAATGCCACTTTTGAAGTTGATACAAAATCCATCTCAACTAATGATAAGGCACGTGATGCTAAAATTTTTCAGTTCTTTTTCAAGAACATGGTTAAAGGATCAACGATTAGTGGAAAAGTTTTAAAAGTTGGACCTACAAGTGTTGATGTTGAATTTTCTCTCAATGGTGCAACTAAGATAATTACATTAGCAAAAGCTTATGATGAATCTAAGAACACAGTGGCCTTAAACGGTGAAATGAATGTACTGGATTTTAATATGAAAGGTAACCTTGACACTCTTACTAAGGCCTGCAACACACTTCATGAAGGAGTGACCTGGCCGGATGTGAAAATTGAGCTAATTGCATCAGTTCCTAAAACTTGTAAATAAGGAGTTCAGAATGAAATATATTATTTTAAGTGTGCTTTTGATGACAGGAGTGGCAACTGCCCAGCATTCTAACGATCATGATCATGATCATGATCACAAGATGAGTGTGGCAAGAAAACCACTTAAAGCAGCGGAGAAAACGGCAGTTACAAGTATTCTTGATAAAAATGACGAGCTTTTTAATGCCTTCTTGAAAAAGGACAATGCTCTTGTTGAAAAAAAGGCCAAAGCATTATCTGAAGCAGCTTCTCAAGCTAAAATGGGAATTCTAAAGGATATCCAGGCCCAGACCGGCAAGCTTTCTACTATTAGCGGGAGTAAGTCTCATGAAGCTAACATGGAGGCGTATGAATCTTTCTTAAAACCATTAATTAAGTTTGTTCAAACTTATGAAGTTGATAAGAAATTTAATATCTTCTCTTGTCCAATGGTCAAAAAATCCTGGATTCAGGACACCTCAGTCAATAAAGACGTTCAAAACATCTATGCGATGGAGATGTTAGAGTGTGGGACCCAGGATACTAAGTTTTAAAAATGCCATGGGGTAGGGATGGTTTCCACTTTGGGAAGCATCACTACTCCAAACCAAAATATCGCTGTAATTCCTAAGATGAGATTTGCAATGTCTATGAAAGATTCCTTCTTCATAACCAACGCCTTTGATCAGTGACCTTTGGTGATCACCTTAATTCATTGTACCGGCCCGTCGTATAATGAGGGAAGCTGGCAATTAATACCTGTCCAATTCAGCTATTTAACTTTTTTCAACAAGTCACTTAAGTACATTTTTGAGAGGTAAGATTTGGTTGAGCTTTCAATGCCTTGGACAATATCACACAAAATAGCATTCATGGAACAGCTCACAATACAGGCCTTGGACACTGGTTTTTTATGAGGTGAAACTAGAGTTTTATCTTCCAAGGAGGCAGCATAAATGTCGGCCAGGGAAATTTTTGAAGGTGATTGAGCGATCTTGATTCCACCGCCTTTTCCTCGGAAACTTTCAATCAGGCCTGCTTCTACCAAGCGAGACACTAACTTTCGGATAAAAGTCGGATTGGTGTTCAAACTTTTAGACAAGTACTCGGAGTTAATCAACTCATCTTGGTGATAGGCCAGAGTAAGCATAATATGAACCGAAACCGGAAATCTTGTATCAATCATATTGAAATTATAAAATGTACCTTTTACAGTTGCAATTAAATTCGCCTTTCTATAATGTATCTGTAATTGATACATAACGAGGCCGAACATGTTGACTAAAAAGATATCGCTTTCCGTTTTGGATCTTTGTCCTATTCTTTCGGGCTCAAGTGCCAGGGAGAGTTTAAGTTTGGTTGCTCCCTTGGCCCAGTATGTGGAATCTCTAGGCTATGAACGTTACTGGATTGCTGAACATCATGATATGGAAGGTATCGGAAGTTCTTCCCCGGAAGTATTGATCGCGCATGTGGCCCAATCAACTAAAACCATTCGAGTGGGCTCTGGCGGTATTATGCTGCCAAATCATTCTACTTTCCATATGGCGGAAGTCTTCCGAACGCTTGCGGCCCTCTACCCCGGTAGAATTGATATGGGCCTTGGCAGGGCCCCCGGATCCGGATCTCGTGCCACCCACGCTCTCAGACGTAACGTTCAATTAAGTGCTGATAATTTTCCGGAGGAAATTGAAGTCTTGGAAAAATATTTTATGGATGAGCTTCCCCTTAAGGCCGTTCCCGTAAGAGTTGATAGACCTGAGATCTGGATGCTCGGAAGTAGTGACTTTGGTGCCAGGCTGGCCGCCCACAAGGGCCTACCCTACGCTTTTGCCCAGCATTTTTCAGGACTTCCGGCCATTGACGTCATCAACATCTATAATAAAAATTTTAGGCCAGGAATATATCTGGAGCGTCCATTGCCAATGATGGCGTGTCATATTATTTGTGCAGAAACGGATCAGGAAGCCCAGGAGCTGGCACTTTCTTCAGATTTGTCATTTGCTCTCTTTTTTAAAACCGGTAAAAATAATCCACTTCCAAGTGTGGCGGAGGCACGTGCTTATTCTTTATCAGAGATGGAAAGAGAACATTTAAGAGCAAGTTTCCCTAAATTTGTAGGTTCACCGCAAACGATAAAAAATCTATTGGCCCCTTATACTGAGGCAGGGATTAATCATTATATGATTCTTTCGATGATTCATGATCAAGAGGCCAGGAAAAAATCTTATGCATTGCTGATGGAGAATTTATGAAAATGAGAAGTTTGGGTCAGTCTTCCCTACAAGTGGCACCATTGGCATTCGGTGGCAATGTTTTTGGCTGGACCGTCAACGAAACTGAGAGTTTTAAGCTTCTGGATATGTTCATGGAGAAGGGCCTTAATCTGATTGATACCGCTGATATGTATAGCAACTGGGTCCCTGGTAATAAGGGGGGAGAGTCTGAAACAATTATTGGTAAGTGGTTAAAACAAAGTGGAAAGCGCAGTCAGGTTGTTCTGGCAAGTAAAGTCGGGTTGGATATGGGACCTGGAAAGCAGGGGTTGTCCCGTAAGTATATCATTAAGGCCGTCGAGGATTCTTTAAAGAGGTTGCAAACGGATTATATCGATCTTTATCAATCTCATCGTGATGACCCCAATACTACTGTCTTAGAAACATTAAGTGCTTTTGATGAGCTCATTAAAGCGGGCAAGGTGAGGTATATTGGCGCATCGAACTTCTCTCCGGAAAGATTGCTTGAGTCACTCACCACCGCACAAACACACTGTCTTCCTCGATATGTCTCACTTCAGCCTCGTTACAATCTCTACGACCGGGAAGATTTTGAAAATAATTACGCGGAACTTTGTCTGAATCAAAAGATTGGAGTCATTAGTTATTATTCCCTGGCAAGTGGATTTTTAACTGGAAAATATAGAAGTGAAGCTGATCTTAATAAAGGCCAACGGGGAGCGGGAGTAAAAAGTTATCTCAATCCAAAAGGGATGAACATCCTGTCTAAGCTCGACAAACTGGCCAAAGAGTACCAAAGTACTCCTGCTCAAGTTTCACTAGCTTGGTTGATGGCCAGACCTAGTGTGACTGCTACCTTGGCCAGTGCTACCAATTTGTCCCAGCTTGAGGATATTATCAGAGCGGTTGAGATAAAGTTAAATCAGGAAGCACTAGATTTTCTGAATGAATATTAGTCAGTAGAAAGGTGTTCATGAATATCGTCATTATGGTCCTGGGACTCTTAACGGCATTTGGTCCGCTTTCCATTGATATGTACCTGCCTGCCTTGCCTCAAATTGCTGCAGATTTTGATGTTGAATTATCCTCAGTTCAATTATCGCTGGCATCATTTTTAGTAGGGATTGCCTTAGGGCAAATATTTTATGGTCCTTTGACTGATCGGTATGGACGAAAAAGGCCATTGTTTTTTGGTTTGATCTTGTATGGACTGGCCTCATACATGTGTGCCACTACCCAAAATGTTGAATCCCTTGTCATCTTCCGTTTCATTCAGGCCCTTGGCTCTTGTGCAGGGATGGTCATTGGACGGGCCATTGTAAGAGATCTATATCCACCACATGAATCCGCCAAAGTATTTTCCCTCCTTATGCTTATCATGGGGGTGGCACCTATTTTGGCGCCCATCTTCGGCGGATTGTTAACAACGTCTCTCGGGTGGCGTTCCATCTTCTGGGTTCTCACTGCGATTAGTTTACTTGCCATGATAGCAGTTCATCTATTTTTAAAAGAGACTCATGTTCCGGAAGAAAAGTATCAAGTTAAAAATGTCTTCAGGAATTATTTAAATATATTAAAGGATAGGGAGTTTACCGGATATACCATTTCAATGAGTTTGGTATATGCAGGGATGTTTGCTTACATTACCGGCTCAGCTTTTGTTTTCATTACTCACTATGGACTCACTCCACGGGAATACGCATGGGTCTTTGGAACTAATGCTTTTGGTCTGATACTCTTTTCTCAGATAAATGGTAGATTGCTTAGAAAGAGGACTCCTCAAAGTCTGTTGAAAATTATTTATCCCATGGTCGCTTTTACGGGCATATTGATTCTTTTTGTAGGTGTACTAGATGGCCCACTTTGGAGTATGTGCCTGGCACTTTTCTTATTTATTCTGAATATGGGAATGATTAGTCCCAATGCAGCGGCCAGTGCTTTAGCTAATCAGAAAAAGCACGCTGGAAGTGCCTCGGCCTTGATGGGAACGATCCAGTTTTCTGTCTCTGCTATCATTTCTTCACTCGTTAGTCACTTTCATGATGGAACCATAAGACCTATGTCTTTCATTATCTTTTTTTGTGGTATTTTTTCTTATATCTTTTTTAAATTGTTTGAAGCGCCTAGGGCATCATCTTTAATCTCTGAGGAGTCGGTTTAAAATGTCGATTACAATGTCGTGGGTTTTATTATTGATTGCTGGCCTNNCCAAGTCTCTTTACCATTATTACCCTTGCAGGTAGCATGTATCTCTTGGCTAAGGCGGCGCAAGCTATTCCTATTGGAACGGCCTATGGTGTTTGGGTTGGTATTGGTGCCTTGGGTGCGGCAATCCTTGGGATTGTATTATTTAAAGAGTCACTTTCAATGCCGAGGCTCTTTTTTTTGATTTTACTTTTTGTCTCAATATTAGGTTTAAAACTTACTTCTAAATAAGAGCAGCGGTTTATAACCGCTGCTCTTATTGATTAATGTAAACTGGCACTTTTGTCATCTTCTGGACTAGGACGCTCAGAAGATACCTGTGGTCTTTGATGTAATGTTCGAAAAGCATTACCCCAATTAATAATCTGATCGATGAGAGTTTGAAGATTATTCTTGTGATAATCGGCAGGTTTAAAGGTCTTAAAGTTTTCAAAATCCGTCTTTAAAGAAAGGGCCACTTGTGATCTGACTGTAGCAATTTGTAACTCTGCCATAACCAGTCGCAGTTGTTCAACTGCTCTCGTTCCTCCGGCACTTCCGTAGGCAACAAATCCTGCTACTTTGTTGTTCCATTCTTTATAAATGAAATCAAGAGCATTTTTAAGTGCCCCGCTAGTGCCATGATTGTATTCAGGTGAAACAAAAATAAAACCATCAAAGGTTGCTATCTTTCTGGCCCATTTTTGAGTGTGTGGTTGACTGTACTGCCCCATCGCCGGTGGAATGGGTTCATCCAGCAAAGGAAGATTGAAGTCCTTGAGATCCACTAATTCAAATTCAGCATCATTTCTAGTCCTTGCTTGTTCAAAAACCCATTGGCCAACATCTTTTCCAACTCGATTTGGCCTTGTACTCCCAATTATAATTCCTATCCTGAGCATAATTCCCTCCTCAGTTGTAAGTGGTTTCTTTATCTTATTGCTCCCAAATCCTGATCTCTAAAAGCTCTTAATTCAATTTTATGCAGGTCATTTGTTTCATCATAAAAAATTGTGTAGTTTGTCGGATAGTGACCTTGTTGATAAGGAAATTGTTTAGGTAACCTGATAGGGTTACGACTGGTCTTTTTACTGAGTAAATAATCCACTGTAACCATGGGCTCGATAAAAATCAGGTTCCCTGCATAATAGCCATAAAGGAAAGTTCGGGTAAATATGCCCCCATTAAATTCGGGAGCAAGAAGGTCGACCCAGTGCCAGCCCATCTTGGGCACGCCCTCAGGAGTTGGCGCGTAATCTATAACCAGAGAATCCTCATCAGGCATCTCTAAACAGAAGGGAGCATCATCATCCTGACAAGTGATTGATTGCCTTAGTTTGTTTGAAATAAAATAGAAATGAAAATCAAAATGGGGTCGGTCATAGACGCCACCTGGTTCATGCCCATGAGGATTCCAATCCAGGGTAATATGTTTTATGGGGTGAACTTTCGCGCTTTTCGGGAGGGGAAGTAGATATTCCTTCATCCCATGATTAAGGCCTGAAGTGGCAGACGCTGATAGAGCGATCCCCATCGACTGAGGAATTTTATTTTTGAGTTCAATATAAGTTCTGGCATAGCCGTTACCAACAAATACTTTTTCCCCCCAGTGCGTAATGCTGGACGCATTTACATTAAGACAAAAATTTAAACTCATCATGGCACATATAAAATATTTCATACATCACTCCTGCTTTAAAAAACTTCTCGTAATCTCTGCAAGAAATGATCCATACATAAAATGTTGTATTGCATTTGAGAAATGAAAAAATTAAGCTTTTAAAATGCACAAAAAACAACTGGCGTTTATTGATCCATTTCTTTTGTCCGCTTCAATCCATTGTTTCAATGAATTGGTTGAGTTGACTGGATTGCCAACCTCGTATTATATGCCCGACAAATTCGGTATAAACGGACTCATGGCCGATGCAGAAAAGAATAGTGGCTACTTTATTGCAGGTTCGGCCTCTAATGTAACTGAACCTCTGGAATGGCATAAACCTCTTGCTCAATTTTTGATAAGTGAATTACGGGCAAATAAACCAGTCGTTGCTGTTTGCTTTGGGCATCAGCTCCTCTGTCAGGCCTTTGGCAGCGAGGTAGGCGATCTTTATCCTACAGGAGAGAAGATTACTGGGCTCCGGAAGATTCAAATCCTGAAAGATTGGGGAAGCTTAAAACATAAAGAAGAATTTTTACTTCCTGTTACTCACAAGCAGGTGGTTAAAAAACTCGGTTCTGAGCTGATCTCACTTGGGCAAGGGCTGGATCATGATATTGTCATACACAGAACATTGCCTCTATTTACTACCCAGGCCCATCCTGAAGCTTCTGCTTATTTTTGTTCTTCTGATATCAAGCTTAATGATGAAGATGAAAAGGCCGGAAGAGCTGACGGTAAAAGATTTCTCAACCATGTCTTCCGGCATTTTAATATGCTTTATTAATGTCGGGCAGAACTCGCATCAGAGTCATTTCTAAATTCGTTGAGCTTACCTTCAACAGTATCCAGATTCTCTTTTATGAAATTGGAGATCTCAGGATATCTTTCAGAAATGTTAGTGGCAATTCTCGCCAGAATAGCGGTAGCTATACCTCCTGCAACATACTTAACAGCAGGATTGCTGATAAATTCTCTTAAGACATCTTTGTATTCTCCTGATGCTGAATATCTGTCTATAGATGATACTCTGGATGAACCTGATGTCCTGTCATTTCCATTTAGGACCTCAAAACCTTTTTTTCTTGAAGTCCTTGTTTGTGATGTTTTTTTTGTTGCCTTCTTTGCCATCGTTTCTCTCCCGGTTAAAGTTCTTAGTGGCGGGCCATTGAGGAAGTTTCAGACGTAAGGTTTTGTCGATACTGTCTTAATCGACCTTCCACATTTTCAAAATTATCTCTTAAAAAATCGGATATCTCTGGATGTTCCCGGTAATATCTCATGGCGAATCTTACGAGTACGACTCCGGCAATCCCACCCAATATGTATTTTGTAGCGGTGTTTTTTGAGAGATTTCGAATAAGATTCTTATAATTACCTTGGCGGGATAATTGTGAAAGATCCAGAGTTGCCTTTTGAGAAGCACGTCTACTCTGGCCGCTACTCTTTTTAGTGTTCCTTGGGGTACGGGAGCTTTGTTGAATTGATTTTCTTGGCATAAAAACCTCCATGTAAAGAAATCATTACTCGGAGAAAATTGTATCAATTTACGATGTAATTAAATCTAAAACTTTTCGCAATCAATAATGGAGTTTGATCGTTATGTTTTATTTTTCTTTTGATAGTATTCAATTCCCAGGTAACCCGGGAGTGCTAGCAAAAGCGGTATTAAATAATAAGTAACCCGAAAGAGGATTAAAACCGCAAGTATGTTAAAAGAAGAAATTTCAAAGTTCATTTTTAAAAAAACTGCTTCATGAACGCCAAGACCAGCAGGGATATGAGTCACCACCCCGGCAAGGCCACTTAGTAAATAGGTGAAAAGCACCTGCATAAAGTTTGGCGCAGCACCAAGTTGTTCCATAAGCGATATTATGATTAATGTCAAAAGACTCCATTGAATGACCGAGAGTAAAAGTTGAGCAAAGGCCAGTTTAATCGGGGGGAACATGAATTTTACTTTTTTATAAGTTATCTGTTTTCTTTTGCTACATAGAAAGAAATACAAAATGACAATCACCATTCCCAAAGTACTTACAATGAAGGTGACCTCCCTGGGGAAGCCTGTTAGTTTTACCACATCCTCCTGCCCTTGAAGAATTACGAAAGATAAAAGAAAGATATGTCCAAGCCAGTTTGATAAGGTCGAAAAGATAATCACTTTAGTAATATCTCCAATGGAGACATTCCATCCGCTATATATCCGATAACGTAATCCTAAACCTCCAACAAATGCACCAAGATTTAAAGTGAATGTGTAACAAATCATGGCACTGCAATAGATTTTTAACGCTGAAATGCCAGGTAATTTTAAATAACGAAATCCCAAAAAGTCAAAGGAGGCAAGGATAATAAAGTTAAAGATGACTAACCCTAACGTAGGAAGCAAACCTTTGAAGCTTACTTTATTCAGAGCTGCCTTAACTTCTGCAAAATTAATTTCAGATAAACTTTGATAAAGAAGAAATGCAATCAGGCAGAAAAAAATAAATGTTATGAAAGGAAGAATCTTGAATCGGGTTCTTCTTTTGATACTAATGTCCATTCATAACCTTTGCCGCAATCAAGAAGAATATAAGTATCCCTCCTGTGGCCCAATAAGCATATTCTTTTGGCACTGCTTTCCTAATGTCGATGAATGGATAAAGGAAAAGTAAAAACTTCTGCATAAGAGTTGTTTCGTGGATAGGTATTTCCTTTAATGTCTTTGGTCTGGTGTTTT
This sequence comes from Bacteriovoracaceae bacterium UBA4096, assembly GCA_002381945.1. GTDB lineage: Bacteria > Bdellovibrionota > Bacteriovoracia > Bacteriovoracales > Bacteriovoracaceae > Peredibacter. The sequence goes on along the minus strand of DFXY01000039.1, from coordinate 20,994 downwards.
GAAAAGCCTCAATTGTCATTATCAGAGAATTATTCTGATCAAATTTATGTCTAAAGGATTCTGAGGAGATATCCAGATGCTCAGCTAGAATCTTGAATACGCTGGATTCAATAAACTCTTTTGTGCCATCATCCCTTTCAGCTTCCAGGGATAAGTTTATCTCACTGTCCACACGCATAGAGCGAAAATTTAGATTCGCAGATCCCATGGTCATAAAAGTATTGTCAATGACCATGTACTTTGAATGAACAACAATGAAAATATCCTCATCGTTTGAAGGGATGTAGGGATAAAGAAACCGAAGTTTTTTGCTACTATCTTTACTTTTTAATTTTCTTATCGCCCGATTCCTTTCTGAAAGATAGATGGCACTTTCTGACCAGCCTCGGTAAAAAAATGGAAGGATAATAATAACCTCTGGTCCATCATGCTCTTCTAATCTCTTTTCGATTTCTGCTATTATTATCCGATGCGATAGATATTGATTTTCAATAAGGATAAATTTTTCAGCACTCCTTATAGCATCAATATATAGATTTTCAATTTCAAGGATGTTGGACTCTGCAACCGTTCGGGATAGCCCTCCCCAGGTGGCAATAACTTCTGGAGAAAATGTTTCAGGCCAAAGATCATTTTGAACTTGATTGGACTGTTGTTCTTCAAATAAGTTGATATCGGCCCGTTTTTGAATAAAAGTTTCCAGGTCTTGAATAATTTTCCCGGTAAAAACATACTGAACATCATGGATGGGATTATAGGGTTTTCCATTGAAGTCGGAGCGCAGATGACTTTGCCTTTCATGATGGGGAGTATCCCATCTTTTTTTTGCCAGATCTATTCCACCAAGGAAGGCACACTTCCGGTCAAAAATAGCAATTTTCTCATGGTATGAGCCAAAAAAAAACGGAGAGTGATTGTTCTTGTATTGGACCTTGGGATTTGTCTTTATTTTCCATTTTAAGGAGGTGAATCTCTCCCGCCCAAAACGTAAGTAGAAGGGGGCCTTCCAGCATAGAAGAGATACATTAATCAGGTTCTTAGAAAGTTTATTAATATATTCTCTTAAAGGTACTGCTGTGGATGGATAAATCGGGTTAATAATCATCCTACCGTCGATTTCCCAACCTGCAATATGCAGACTGGACTTTGCCCGGCCGCCAACTTCCATAAATGCTTTATAATAATTTTGGGAGTCTATTAATAAAGACAGTTTATCAATTTCACTTTTTCGCCAACAGTTTCGCTTGATCTGTAAGATGTTCTTTTTCACACTCAAACTTTACTTCGTTCGGTTAATATGCCAAAGGCCAAGCAGGCCAATGCTGACAACAAAGATTTTATTCTTTTTTTTCTTCTTGTTTCTCTTCCTGACTTTGTTTTTCATCAATGTGATAAGGTTTTAAACCTTCTCTCCTGCTGTTTATGTAGTCACTGCATGCCGTAAGTGAAAAGAAGAAGGCAGCCATGAAAAGAAGAGTGATTTTATTCATATGATCTCCTTGGTCATAGAGAATCGAAACAGTTTTGAATAGATAAGGATACTGAAGGAATTCTTAATTTTTCCATTAGTCCCTAACGTTTTGGGAAATGACTTTGAATTGTATGAAGGCCACACTTAATCAGATGAGAAAACCTTTGGTCGTTTCTATAATAATTAAGATAAACATCGTTGTATTCTTCTTGTGGTTTATCTTCGGTTACGAGCCTTCTTTTATGATCAGGCATTTTTTGGTTAGCTGGGAAGCTGTCTCAGAAGGTCGGATATGGACCTTGATCACTTCAGTTTTTTCGCACAACATGCTATTTCATATTTTTATTAACATGTTTGTATTTTATGGTTTTGGGATGACGCTTGAGAAAGTATTTGGTCCCTATCGTTTTTTGAGATTTTATCTTGCTGCTGGCATAACTGGTTCAATTGGCCATTGTTTAGTCAGTACTATTATCCTTGATATGCCTAATGTACCAGCTCTGGGGGCATCAGGTGCAATCTCCGGAGTGATCTTATTGTTTTCTCTAATGTTTCCAAAAGAAAAACTCTTGATCTTAGGTTTGATTCCTATTCCTGCTATTTGGGGGGCAATCATGTTTGTGGCCCTGGATCTTTGGGGCCTGATTGCGCAATCAAGAGGCAGTACATTGCCTATTGGGTATGGAGCGCATCTGGGTGGAGCACTTTGTGGAATGACTTATTACATATTTTTCGTTCGTAAAAAAGTAGTTATAAGACAAATATAAAATATTTATCCGGAAGGCCGTTATGAAATCTATTTACATCTCCAGGTCAGAAAGTAAGAAGAGCAAAAAATGGATTTTTTTTGCTCTAATATTTCTGGCGTTATTGTTCTTGATGATAAGAATGATTTCGCCTTTTTTGCTCAGGAGCTATATTAATCAGACTGGCGCAGACGATAAAGGTTATGCCTATAGGGTAGGTGATCTGGATTTTAATGCCTTCAAGGGTGAGATCTTTGTTAAAGATGTAAAAGTTTTTCATCAAACCTCTGAATTCAGCATCGCGGATATGAACAATGTAAAGATGAACCTTGATTGGTCTGAGATCTTTCAAGGTAATAAAATATACTCTATCCAAAGTGATGAGATTAATCTGACCTTATCGAAAGAATTTGTTGAAGAAATTAATCGTGTTAAAAATGAGGCCAGGAAAAAAATAAAACAAGATATTTATCTAGATCGAGTAGTTGCTAAAATAAAACGTTTTAACTTAAAAGAGGCCAAGGATGACAATGTTAGAACCATACTGAGCCTGCAAGATGTTGAAGTTTTACTTAAGGATTTTGGATTAGGCTCTATTAATGAATTAACAGAGTTTAGTTTAAAATCACAGATCCTTGAAGGAGGAACGGTTAATATTACTGGTAAAACTAAACTAGAAGCAGATTCTACACCATGGATAATAACAGGTAAAATGGCCAATATTACGTCCAGTGTAATTGAGAAAATGGCCGGAGATAAAATCCCTCTTGATATCACGAAGGCCAATCTGAACGCGGTTATTGTTGCAGAGTCGAGTGATGGAAAAATTCAAGGTGAAATTTCGTCGGAGTTGGAGGCGTTTAAGCTTAATGAAGAAAAAAAACAGGGTTTGATTAAAGCTGGAATAGCTAAGGCCGCAAACTTAATGTTCAAAAATAAAAAGGAAGACAATAAGAGTGTAACCTTGTCCTTTCCATTCATCTTGAATGAGAATTTTACCTTGAACTTTTCCGAAACCTTAAAAATGCTGAATGAGCAAAAATAGGCAAAAAAAAGCCCCGACTCGCAATCGGGGCTTCACCATCAGGAATCTGTTAACTATGAAGCTCGCAACAACATAATTAACATCTCTTTACTTTTTAACACCAAATCCATTTTTCCTGTATATTTCTGTGGGGCCGCAATCTACATTCTGTAGCAAGGTCTTGCAACATGAATTTTTTGATAAAAAAAAAAGGCCGCATTACTGCGGCCTTAGACGGGTATTTTTAAGATTTTAATCCTGAAGGACACATCTCACTGAGCCGGTTTTATTGGATTTGATGAATTCATATCCACGTTCTCCAGCGGCCCCTTTATACACCAAGGCGAAATTTAGCCTGGTGGTACTGGTCCAGAACCAATAGTTTTCGTCATCGCCATACATGCCGGGAAGTATCGGAAGTATACGGTCAGAGGCATAGGCATACTCATCAACTGTTGGTAAGCGCCATGAACCCTTAATATGGCCCTTTGATGACAAATTGCTGGACCGACAAGCTTTATCCGCCATGATGAGGTTCATTTTAGAGTCCAGACGGGAACTCCAAATTAAACCTGTTGCAAGGTCTTTGTAGATCTCTTCCATGTCCTCGGTTCTGGTAACCAGGACCAGGCTGTACTTTGATTTTTCCTGATAAGAGCAGCTTTCTATTCTTTCGCTTATCGGACCAGTTAAGCCGCAAGGCCTTTTACTCACATCTGGTCTTTGAAGTGAGCCTTTAATCAGACGATTCAGTTCGGCTTCCTCATTGTATTTTAATTTTTCGGCCATTAGATAGGCCGTCAGTTTTCGTGATGCTGTTGAGGTGTTTTCACCCAAGGCTTTTCTTCTGATTGCGTAAACTGCTTCATGGACGATGAGAGCTGCCCGGTTCAAGTTATCTAGATGATGATAGATTTCCTGAGATACAATGATTTCACCATTATTAGTATAATTAGCAAGCTGCTCAAATTGGCAATCCTTCTTCTTGATCGATGGAAATGCATCCTCAGTTAGTGCAAGTTCATTTCCTTCCGGAATGAAGACGAGATTTGAATAAATATTTTTGATCTCTCTTATAAATTTGTCGGAGAAAGGTCTGTTATTGAGCGTTTTATACTGAACCGCTGAGAGCCTGGCAGCAACATTAAGCGAGTTCTTAGAGTAATTGAGATTATGAATGAGGCGGCCTTCATAAATATCCAGTAATTCAGCAGATGCAATCGTGCCGTCATCATTCCGGCATACAACTGAATAGCCGCCATTGCCTTTATCACCTGCTATTGCAGAAAAGCTTAGGGCCATTAATGCTGCTAAAAACGTTTTTTTATACATAACTCACTCCTAGTGAATTTCCTTTTCAAGTTTAGTCAAAGGATAGAATTGTATGGCCAGTTGATAGACATCAGTTTTGTCACCATCCTCTAATAATGCGGCCATTTTTTGACGGAATTCCCTGATGATGATCTTAGCTTCAGGGATCTTTTTAAGATCAATGGCAAGAGTTGATGAAGAAAAGTCCCTCATGTCTATTGCTATTTGTTCAATCTTTTCTTTTCCAAGATCTAATGTTTCTTTATGGGATTCTTTTAAGGCCTGGCTGCTTATGTCTTCTGTTGTCCTGATATCAGAGTGTACTTTTTGAAGTTTCCCTTCCGGATCTACTTCCAAAAGCCCGCAAACTAATAGGTTATTAATTACGACTTCTGTCCTGTTCATGGTTAAGTCAAGAAGTCGGGCAACGTCTTCTGGGGTACGAGTAAACTGCTGCAAATGAAACAACTCAAGAAGAGCATAATGCTCCCATTCTGCAATGATTTGATAGTATGATTCATCAAGCATCAGACGAGTGTCAAAATCACTTATCTTAATTTGATCAATGGCAGACTTGTTCCTCAGTAAGCTTTCTACAAAAAGCGTTTTTTCCTTAGGACCCAAATTAAGCTTCAGAGCAACAGCTTCAGAATCTTTTAATGGAAGTGGTCTTTTCCCCTTAAGTATCTGGCTTAATGTCGCGGGATGTATCCCAACGTCCCTGGCATAGGCGCGGAGCGAGTAGTGAGGATTGTTTCGCTGCTTAAGAGAAAGATCTTCTTTAATCTTTGTTAAATAATATGCTTGTCCAATATTCATGCTGGCCAAAATAACACAAGTTCGGTTCGGCAAAGTAAAGTGTGTAAACAATATGTAGCGTAACTGGTAACTATGTAAAAATTACAGTGCAGATCGGATAGTTCCCCTTGGGATCTTGGGCCAGATTTCAGTTCTCTTGCTGTGCTGATATTCATAAAATTATATCAAGTCCACGACCCAGATTGAAGAAATTCAAAATGAGTTGGTCAAGAAAGAAGCAATTCTTAATTCAAAAACGTGGACGAAAAATGGTCATCTTCGGATGGCCATTTTTTTTTGAGATTGTCTGGGGAAAAATCTACCCCCTTTAAATGGGAAAATTTAACCCAAAACATGAGAAACGGCCTTTCCGAGGTAAACTAATATCTGGGAAGGAGATCTGAATGAAGTTTTGGTTTTTGATAATAACTCTCATCTTGGGAGGAACGGCGATAGCTGTATTATCAGATGCCAACGATATTGAACCTTATCGCAAATATTCATCTGAAAAGCATGACATGCGGATTATCAACTCCGGGATGGCATCATTGTATGCTCGGGTGGATATGATTCGCAGAGCAAAAAAAACGATTGATCTTGAATCCTATATCTTCAACACTGATAAATCTGGAAAAATCATTCTTAAAGAACTGGCAGCAGCAGCTAAAAGAGGAGTGAAAGTCAGAGTTCTGGTAGATAAATTCTTTGGTGTTTTCAAGCTTGATGAATACTACGCTCAAGAGCTTAAAAAGCATAATGTCGACGTTCGCTATTACAATGCTTCTTCAATCTTTCAATTCTCGACTTTTCAGTCACGAAACCATCGTAAGCTTATGGTGGCCGACGGTAAAGAGGCCATAACTGGAGGAAGGAATATTGCCGATGAATACTTTGATCTTTCAAAAGACTATAATTTTTTGGATAGAGACGCCACTATCCAAGGCGAGATCGTTCAAACGATGAGTGATAGCTTCGAAAAGTTCTGGGATTCCCCTTTGACTCAGATCCCGGGAGAAGTTGAACCACCTTCGAAAAATTCCCATATTGGGGAAAGTTATAACGACCATCAGTACAGAATGGAATTAAGACGTCATGAGGATAAAGTTAAGGATGCATCACTGGCATTGGCCCCAGATGAGGAGCATGACAAAATCCTTGAATTTGCAATGAAAGAAGGCAAAGAAATGTTTCTTTCCAATGGAAAATACGAATGCCCTGAAGTTGCCTTTGCATCTGATAAAGAGGGGGCCGGGTTCCTGGAAAGACTTAAGCCAAAGAAATACGATAAAAACTATCGCCATTTAAGACGAGAAATCATGAACTGGATGGAGGCCAAGGCCAAAACAGATGAAGAGATGATTTTTGATACACCTTACTTTCTGAATAACTCAGTCAGTGACAAAATATCACAGCTTTTAACCGAGAGGAGATCCAAGATCTCGGTCATGACCAATAGTCTGGCCTCATCCGATGCTATTCCTGTTGCAACCGTTTTCAGGGATACAATCAGAAAGTTCACGCCCTTTAAAAACTTCAAAGCGTTCATATTTAAAGGAAAGTACCCAAAAGAAACAAAACTGATGGATGAAGAGATGGAACATGCGACATGGGGAACTCATTCAAAGTCAGTTGTATTTAATAATGATTCTTTTATGGTCGGTTCTTTTAATCTTGATAATAGATCAAGTTTCTATAACACCGAATTATCCATCTTCTGCAGTGGAAGTGAAGCTCTTACCAATGACGTGAAAAATAACATTAAGTCACGAATGGATAATAGCCATGGTCTAGATAGCGAAGGGGAGGTTGAAGATGAGTGTGAGGACTTTCATCAAAAGGGACTTGGGCCCCTCAAAAAAGCTCTTTATTGGCTTTTAAAAGTACCTAGTCACCTGATGCAGTCCCTTCTTTAATCTTTAGTCTTTCTCTGAAAACACCTGGCGAGATTTTTTCATGCAGCCTGAAAAACCTTGAAAAATAGTTCGCATCTTGAAAGCCCAACTCATAACCAATTTCAGAAATACTAAGGCCTGAAAAGGCCAAATAGCGTTTAGCTTCCAGAATGAAGCGCTCTTGAATCAGCATTCTGGGTGCTTTACCGTACGCCCTGGATACCTGCATAGAAAGGGCACGAGGTGAGGTATTAAGTTTCTTTGCATAGAATTCAACTCTGTGCTGATCACGAAAATGGGTTTCGACTAATTGCCTGAAGTACTCAAGAGAGCTGACAGTTTTCTTGTGTACAATTTTATAAGTAGAACATTCGCGTATGAGTTGTACAAGAATTCCTGAAAGATAATTCCTCAGGCAGACATCATGATAGTCAGATTTATTCTGAAACTCATTAAACATGATTTCTACCATTGTGAGAAATGTCTTCTGGAAAGAAATATTTTTAATCAACAGGCGATCTGGAAGAAACTGAAGCTGGTTAAAAATATCTGTTTCTCCAAATAGCTCGATCTGTAATGATTCCCTGGTAAACTCAATGATATAACCTTTAATTCCTTTAGAAAGTTTCCAGGAATGAACCTGACCGGGCTTTATAATAAATAACTGATGATTGGTGATTTTATGTTTTGTAAAATCAATCTGATGAGTACCTGTACCATGAGTTACCAGCATCAACTGATAAAAGTCGTGCTTATGGGGAAAAGGTACGGCAGGAACTACTCTGTCTTGTATCCGCTCCACACGTATCCCACTCATCGAAACTTTCATTATCCCAAAGGCTTCTATTGAATGTTGAACGTTTTTAGTTGCTTTCATTCGCTGCAGTTTAGCACTTTTTGTTACCTTTGTGCTAGTTATTGTGAGGATTGGCCATTACGCTTTAATAACGCTCACCTTATACTTGGAAGAAAATATTAGGCAAGTTCATGATTAGACATTCTCTGTTACTACTAACTTTTTGTTTTTCTTTTCAGCTAAATGCTTCTGACTGGGTCATCAACAAAGATCATTCTGAAATCCTTTTCAAGGTTGGATATCTGAATGTTTCGGAGGTAAACGGACGATTTAAAGAATTCTCAGGCAAATTAGATTTCGATAATAATAAAGTACCACAGAATATTCAAATTCTTATTCTTACTACTTCCATCGATACCGGACACAAGATGCGAGATAACCATTTGCAGGCCAATGATTTTTTTGAATCCAAACAATATTCGGAAATCTCTTTTAAAAGTACAAGTGTTAAAAAAAATAACAGCAATGAATACGAAGCTACTGGTCTTTTGACAATAAAGAAAACGACAAAACCATTTATCCTTAAATTTACTTTAACTGATTCAGTAACTGATACATGGGGATATGAAAATAAATTTGTTAAATTTGATTCAAAACTCAGGCGCAAAGAGTATTCATTAAACTGGAATAAAAATCTTGATGGTAGTAAATATCTGGTTAGTGATGATGTCTATTTTTGGGGAGCTTTTCAAATTCAACCGTCAGAAGGACAAACTCCTACCAGTAAACACATGCTTCCTGATACTGAATATATTCGGGAGAGGGAGGATGAGTTAAGAAAATCTAAGGGCGAGTCGGCATTCTCTAAAAAATTAAGGAATCTGATCAATGGAAAATAAATTGATTGCTTTTCTAATTACATATATTATTTTTTCAAGCTAAGACAAAAGAAGAGTGCATGAAAATATTCACAGCAAATCCAGAAAACAGTTTAACTGACGAAAGTGCTATGACAATTATGAGGATAGCTGTTGGATGCATGATGGCCTTTGGCCATGGCATAGGGAAATTGCCGCCACAAGATGGTTTTATTGCTGGTGTAGCTGGATTAGGTTTTCCGGCCCCTGAATTTTTTGCATGGCTGGCCGCTTTAGCAGAGTTTGGCGGAGGTCTCCTTTTAGCTGCGGGCCTTCTCACTCGTTTTAATGCTATGGCCTTAAGTGTAACTATGTTGGTAGCAGCTTTTGGCCGACACTTAAATGATCCCTATAATGTTAAAGAACTTTCTCTGCTTTACCTCCTTGTATTCCTTCTGTTTATGATTAAAGGAAGTGGAAGATGGTCACTGGATCATTTCCTTTCAAGAAAAGCATAAGTGGTTTCTTTTTGCACCAATTCAGGTGCCATTTTAGCTAAGCTTATTCAAATTCTCATGACTTGAATTTGGCATCTCTTTGGCAGTTAAGGCAGCAGGTAATGTTTTGGACAGGAGGTTCAAATGAAACTTGCGGCATTTCTTCTTATCATAATGTTTTCGGTTACAGTGCAGGCACAACCCAAATCCCTGTCTTACAATGATTCAATAGTGTTAAAAAAAACCTTCATGACTATAAACATACTTCCTTCAGATTTGTTGGAACTTCACAGAGATTTCAAATTTGATGGATTGCGAATGATAGCTGGCAAAAGGGACATCCTTGAGTCAAAGCTTCAGAAGAAGACATCATGGGCCGAAGGGTTAAGAACTCGTCTTAAAGGCACGAGCGGTCAGTTTCGTTTCTAAAGATGTAATTAACTTTCCACTGTTTAATATCAGTAATAACTTTTCATCAACATCAATCCAAGGAGGTTTTGGTGAAAAGTTATTTGGCAGTTCTTTTAGGATTTTATTCAGTATCTACAGCCTTTGCCGCTCCCTTGGAAATTCATAAACCCTGGCAGAATATTTCTGATCCCTTAATCATGAGTGCTTCATTTGTCCGAAAGCTCTCCTACCTCCCTTTGATGGCGACTGTAAGAGACGATAAAAAGTACTGGTCAAGTGACTACTGGCCTCTTAAAAAAGGGAATATCAATTACCGCTGGAATTCATCCAGACCCCAGGGATTTAATCTCAAGTCTCCCACAAAATTTGAAGCTGAAAGGATGAATTATGGTGAGCTCTCTGAGCTGGCCCCTTCTGAAAAATATGATCTCTTTACCGGTCGATATGATTATCCACTCAGAAAAAAAGTTGAAACTCAGGTTTCACCTGACCGGGAAATATGGGAAGGCATTTGTCATGGTTGGGCACCGGCCATGGTTAACCATAATGAGCCCACACCTAAAGTTGTTATGAACCCGCATGGGATTGAAGTGCCATTTGGGTCGGCCGATATTAAGGCACTTTTAAGTTATTATTATGCTTTTGATCATCCGGCCTCAGCGAATCATCAGCTAGGTCGCCGTTGTTATAATGAATGGTGGCGGTGGTGGGACAGGGAGGACTGTAAAGATGATATGAATGCAGGTGCATTTCATATTGTGCTTAGTAATAGAGTCGGGCTTTTAGGGATGAGTTTTATGGCCGATATAGAGCACGGCAAAGAAGTCTGGAATCATGTTCCTTATAGTTATAAATCAACGGTTGTGAACTCTGATTTACCACCTGCAAGAGACGCAGCAGCGGGGACAGTAAAAGGAATTCAGCTTCGTACAGAAGTCAGCTATGTCTTTAGTCCCGAGAAAAATAGTTGGGAACCTGTTCTGGGGACCAGTGGACAAGTCCTGAAAAAGAGAGTTTACGAATATATTCTGGATCTGGATGCTGATGACAATATTATTGGAGGAGACTGGGTTTCAAAGGCCAGACCAGACTTTTTATGGCTGATTAAAAAAACGCCGGCATTTGAAGGTACGCTTTCCCGCTTACCGGAACTCCTGGATGATTGAGTGAATTGATTCTTATGCTTTTAGCTGTCGCCGAATTTGTTACCATTCAAGAAAAGTGGAGGTGACCTATGTCGACAAATCAATACCGAGAAGAAACGGATAAAGTTGACTTCAGTAAGTTAACCACTGAAGAGCAAAAAAAATACTCGCGTGAGCATTTCGATAAAGAGCAACAAGATGTGAAATCCAATGAGGAGATCGCTAATGAGGCCAAAAAAAAGATGGACCAAAACCGCGCAGAAAAGTCCCATTAAATACGTTGGACTGCTGATTGTCCTCTCACTGATAGGCTGTCGCGAATTTTATGATGAAGAGTTTGAAGAATTTGAGGCAACTCGGACCACCCAAACGGCAAATGTTTCATATGAAGCCGAACTAGAAAGCACAGATCCCACCCTGGTTGGTCTTCAGGGTGATGTATCAATCAATGTCAGAGAGGAAGATGTGGAAGTCAGGGTCGATCTAAACGGCCTTCCTCAAAATATTATCAATCCCCATTACAGCTTTATTACCGCTGACTGCTCAACCCAGAACTTCAGCATTCCTAATGATCTTGGAACGACCAGGAGTTTTAACTTTTCCGAAAATATCACAACGACTGCCCTCGAATCTGATCTTAGGGCCACTGGAGCAGGAGGTGATATTAACCTGGAAGGTAAGAGTATTATCATTAAGGCCTTTTCAAACTTAACAAATCTTCCTGATACATCCGGAGTTAATTCCATCGTCATTGCTTGTGGGGAAATCTTGGTGACAAGTGATGGGGCCAGTACCACCTTTGATGCTACAACTACGGGAGGTGCAGGCGACGGCACTACCGCTGGAGGTGCGGAAACAGGAGATGTATTTGAAACAGGTTTCTAGGTTCGCATATTCCTCGCCGTTAAATATTATGGAACAAAGTATTCCCCAACACCGAAGAGACCGTTTTGTTCAAAAGGGAAGATGATTGAGCGATTGGTGGGATTGAAATCCATGGATCTTCCTCTGCATGATAGGTTGTTCATACTCCAAGGCAACAGACCTTCATCAATTTGAGTGGTGAGATTAAATTTTCTGATCCTTCCAGAGCTGCAATAAAAGAAGTAATCTGATCCATCCAGGTTTACATAAACAAAACTATCGTCAATATTGGCGCCCGTTGTTCCAATCTTTTTGATCAGTCCTCCTTTAAATTCATAAATATCTCTTTGCGTGCCATAGTATACAATCGCCGTGATCCATCTTGAGTTAATAGCATCCCATTGAAATTGAAAAAAGGTATCCCAGTAGGGCATTTCACAATCAGCAGCAGTTGTTGCAATTGAAGCATTACAGGTTCTTCGGACATTGGAATCAGCTGGATAGCCAAGTACGCCTGCGAGGTGTGATTGTCTGTACCCGTCCGCAGAATTATAAAGTTTCAGCATAAAATCTTCATAACGTAGATTGGCCGGATAGTAGCGCATTCGATTTATGACTAGATTGCCGTTACCGTAGCCCAAAATAAGGCCGCGGCTATATTCGTTTCCAGTAGATGCCAGAACATCTGCTCCTAAGGCATTATCTGCCGTAGAGTAATGAGTTCCAGTAGAGCTACCAATGACTAATTCCCATTTGCCAGTGACACGGTTGAGTTTGGCGTAGTACCCATACCCTGATGAGCTATAGTTAGAGAAAATGTTTCCATTGGCCTTATCTACTGCACTCCAGGTGGTATCACTCATACTTTGGATGTTAGCATTGTCGGTGAAATTAAAAGTTCGAATCGCCCCATCTCCGGCAATGGTGTTGATGTTTCCTTCAATCGAAAACTCTTTTAAATAATTTCCGCCAATGTCGTTTGCTATAATTTTCCCATTATTTAGATAAAAGACTCTGTTGATTTCGCTGAACCTGGCATTGAGAGCATTCACATTATCACCATAAGTGAGTTTTTGACCAAACAAGGTTTTAACGTTCCCATCATTATCAATGGTTCTAATTACCCCCCGATCAGTGAAATACATCTTACCGGTAGCTGTAACGTAGAAGTTTTGCAAGTCGACCATGCAAGATAAGGCAGGTGTTCCATCAATACATTCACCTATGGTTCCATGACCTAATACCCGGGTATAAGTTCCATCCCAGTTAACTCGCATAACATAGTTTCTGGCAATGGTGATATAACTATGTCCATCCATCCCAGTGATAGATAAGTAGTGATAGTATCTATAGAGATCATCTTTAGGAGCAATGGCCGTAAAAGTGTCAGGATCAAAGTAGGCACGGGCATAACGTTCACTCACTTGTCCACAGTCTGGATAACTCACGTTATGATAGGTGATTAGAGAAACTCCAGTTAATAATGAAGTTGAAGGGTCAAACGCGATCGAAGAATTGGCCAGTCGACATTTCGAAAGGTCTTGAGTGGGTACGTATGAATCACCAGTACCCGTAAAATATTTTGAGATGACCTGGCCTGTGGCGGCCTTGAATACTCGTACACGATAGTCAGATACATTATAGTTTTTTATGCCATATTCAGAATGGAAATAGATGTCTCCATTTGGAGTCGCAAAAAATGCGTGATTGGAGTGGTCCCATCCGCCTGAAGTTCCATGAGAATATATTTTTACATCGAGTGGATTAGCAACCGTGTCTGCAGTACTAGATCCCGTTCCGATTATGGTTTCGATTGTTGGTGTAGATAGATTCAGATCAACTCTTCTGATCCGGTCGCGATCGAGTATGAGAAGGCGATTTTGATAGTCCAGAGCGATTTTAACTGCATAATTTAGAGTGGCATTAACTGCGGCCCCTCCATCCCCTGTACTTGCTCCAGTTGCCTGTATAAAGATTTTTTGCTTTCCATCCGCCTGGTCTATAGTCAAAATTCCACGTTTGTAATCTGCAAAATAGAATTGTCCATCACTTGTCACCACCAGGGTCCCAGGGTCACTGTAACCATTTCGTCGAGTATAGAACATTGCCGTTTGAGCTGATCCACCAAGACCGGATTCTGTGTTACCTGCTATAATCTTAATCAGACCCATATTAACCGGGTTAGAAATCAGCTGAGTAGATACATCCCCTGCATCTGTCACCTTTACCCGGATTTTGTAACTGGTATTAAGTGGTGAACCGCCCGTCCATTTATAACAGCCTTCGTTTGCAGCAAGAGTTATTGCTCCACATCCGTAGTTGGCCACATTCAGACCTGAGACGATTTGAGTGAAATTAATCTCATCTGGAGTATAGGAAAGTGAAACTGAACCATTCGGAAGGGCCAGGTTATCTGTGGCCTTCCAACGAATGTACACGTCTGTTCCTGCAGGCACTTCACCTTGCGCTCTGGTAGGAGGCAGTGGAGAGTTTGGGATATTGGCCGCAATGACGTCCCAGACTTCAGGAGGAATTCCTGGATCATAGGCCGCGCTGATTTTATCGATGTTAAGTGTTCCGGCCCCTGCTGAAGCGAGGTTTGAAATATTTCCAGCTTCGTCCAGTACCCATGGATAAACGAGGTAGGCCTTCGGTGTCCATCCCATCAGGATGTAATGGTTGTTTAAATCGATTGTTGAAGAAAGTGCCAGACCAATTGCCGGGGAGTTTACTTCCACAAAGCACGAATCAGCTGCAGTTGGTTTTACGTTATCATCAGACTTAATACAGAGGTGAGTTAAATTCACTTCGGCATTTCCTGAGGCCGCATCAAGGGAGACAGGAATGAAACTTGAACGTGATGGATATGGAGCGGTAGTTGTAAAACTACTGACCGTAGGAGCTGTTGTTTTTCTTATCCAGTAACCAGTAACGGTAGTGAAGTTAAACGGTGAAACAGTTCTGGTTTGTTTAAAGGAAAAGGTTCTCTTCGCATCTGTGGTTTGAGCGGCCGTAGTAAAGGTCCAGGCCCCTGTGTTACAGGTTGTGCTGGTGGTTTGTGCCCCAGTAATCTCGATTGTCAGACCATTCTCGCAAGTTCCTGAAAAAGTCGTTGTGTTGGTATTGGTTTTACTCCAAACGCTGGCCAGGGTAAGTGCAGGACCGGTGGTGTCTCTGGTCCAGTTAATTGTAATGGTTGAAATATTTCCTGCCGGATCAGTCTGTTTAAAGATATAACTTCTTAATCCATCAGTTGTTACAGTTGGAGTGGTCCATGACCAGGTGGCCGACGAACAAGAAGAAGTTTGAAGAGTTGTCCCTGATAAAGAAATCACAATAGGGTTAGTTCCCTCACAACTTCCGGTGAAGCTGAGTGAACTAAGATTATTGGTAATTGACTGGGTTTTATCCGGTGGTGCCGATAGAGCAACCGGTGAGGACATAGTAAAGCTTGGAGCTGTCGCATCTCTTTTCCAGGAAAGAGTGAGAGGCGGTGAAGATAGATTCCCTGCCGCATCTGTTTGCACTAAATCATATGAGTAAGTACCATCCACAGTCTTTGAAGACGGTGTCCAGCTCCAGCTCCCTGCTGTACAGGCAAATGTAGTCGTTTCGGAACCTGTTACGGAGATAGTGTAATTGCCTTCACAAGTTCCACCCCAGGTATTTGGAACATTTAAATTAGTAAAGTCGGGAGAGGCCCCTGAGGTCTTCGTAATGACCGGTGCAATTTCATCCCTGATTAAATTTCTGGAAATAGTCGTGGTATTTCCCACTGCATCTGTTTGTGCGAGGGTGATGGTTTTATTACCATCTCCATTCGAAAAGTTAACTAACTGGGAATAAGTTCCTGCCGGACAAGAGATAATAAAATTCGCCTGGATATCTCCACTAAAACTGATGTCCCTTCCTGTCTCACAAGTTCCGGTCAAAGTGGCACTGCCTTTGTGATAACTTGAAACTGCGGGAGAGGAAATAGTCAGTACTGGTGCAGTGGAATCGATAGTAAAGCTTGCTGAAGTTACAAGACTATTATTACCGGCGCGATCAGTAAAAGACACACGGAATTTTGCAGTTGAGGTATTGACTAAAGGCACAGTCCACGAACGGGTAAAGGCCGTATTGCTTAAAGGGCCGGCCGTTGAAGCAGTTGTTCCAACTGTTGACCATGTCGTTCCATTATATGTTTCAACAGTGAAATTTAAGGATGTGGTCGTATAGGCCTCTGTGGCCGTCCAAGCTAGGGAGTAGGTTGTTCCACCTTTTAAGGACGGTGGTAGACTTAAGCTCAACGTGGGAGCAGTTACATCGTAATAGATAATGAAATCAGTTGAAGTCGTTGATACGTTTTGATTAAGGTCCTTGGCCCAAACTTTTAAAGTATGAGGTCCACCAGTGGCCGCAAGAGTATGAGTAATGGCATTGGCAACTGTCGTACAAGTTTGCCATTCGGCGGCACCGGAAGTTGGTTGCGGGCCGGTGTTAACGAGTAACATAACCTGATCCGTGCAACTACCAGCGGTAAATGTCACCGGAGTAACCTTAGTATATTCAGGTGAAGTTCTGGTAATTAGTACTGGGGCCGACGGTGGGGTTTTATCTGAAACAGTTATCGTCACTGTAGCAGGGGTCACTGCTTCTGTTATGGTATCAAAGGCAATGAAAGTAAAACTATCAGTACCGTTGAAATTAGTATTTGCGATATAATTACATGTCAAATCAGTCCCGTAAACGCCAGTTGTAATGCAACCTGAAAGCGTTCCATTAGTGGGCAGAGTGACAATCTTATAACTTAAGGCACCTCCATCAATATCACTTGCTGGTGACAGAGTGACTGCCAGATTAGTGTTGTCATTTACTGTGTAGGTCTGATTAGCGGCCATGACTGGTGGATCATTAATTGGGGTAACAGAAATTGAAACAGTCGCTGTTGTAGAATTTAAGGCTCCGTCGTTTACCTGATAGGTAAAAGAGTTTGATCCGTTCCAGTTCGCATTTGGCGTAAAAGTGCAGGAGCGATTGGTTCCTCCGACACAGGTCAAAGAACCATTAAGAGGATTTGTAAGTTTGATGTAATTAAGTGAATCACCTTCAACATCAGCACCTGCATCCAGGTTAAATGTGATAGCAGTGTCTTCACTGGTTGTAATACTTTGAGTCGCTGCGAGAGTAGGAGCATCGTTAACCGGAGTAATGGTTATGGTGACAGTTGCTATGGCCGTAGAATCAGTTTGGCCATCATTGGCACGATAAGTAAATGAATCTGTCCCGTTTTGATTTGTATTAGGAGTATATGTACAGTTTCTGCCAGAGCTATAGGTTAAATTATCTATACATCCACTGAGAGTTCCTTTGGTAGGTAAGGAGATAACTTTATAAGTTAAAGTTTGTGCCGGTAAGTCCACATCAGTAGCTTGATTCAAAGTAAAGGCCAAGGCCGTATCTTCATTGGTGGTTAAATTTTGATTAGATCCAACTACGGGAGGATCGTTTTCACTTGAAACATTCACAGTCACGGTTGCAAGTGTTGATTCCAGAGCACCATCACTCACTTTATAAGTGAAAGAAGTTACTCCATTGAAGTTAGCTAGCGGAGTGTAGGTACAGGCAGTACTGGTGGAACCAGTACATGTCAATGTGCCACTTGCGGGTGCTGAGACAATGATATAATTTAGTGAACTTCCCTCAACATCAAATCCCGCATTAAGATTAAAACTAATTGCCATATCTTCTGCAGTGGTAATACTTTGCGTGGAAGCGAGAGTTGGAGCGTCGTTTACCGGCAACACTGTTATAGTTACACTGCCAGTATTTGAATCCACTGACCCATCATTGGCCTTGAAATTAAATGTTTCAGTACCATTAAAATTTAATTGAGGAGTGTAATTACATACATATTCCCCAGCGAGCATTTGGCAATTTGATAGAGACCCGGATACCGGGCCGTTGGAAAAACTGTATGTCAGATTGTCTCCATCGGCATCGTTAATAGGCCCAAAACTCACTGAGACAACTTCTTCTTCGAGTGTTGTTGCCGTTTTATTTGACACTTCTGGGGCATTATTGACTGATAAGACTGAAACCGGAGTAGTGTATCCGTCATTTTGACAAGTCAACACCAAGGCCGCCGTACGGGTACCAACCTGAATAGGTTTTCCCTTTATCCCGACTTCACATCCTATGGCCCCAATCGCCACTCCATTACACTCATCTCTTACAATTTCAAATTCTGAAGCATGTGCCCCAGATAAAGTGACAGGCCCACAAATTTTCGAATTAACTGAACCTGCGTTAGTGAAGGTGACAGTATATTCATTGGATATAGTTTTGTTATTTAATTGTCCCATATTAAGGGCCAAGGGAACTGAACTCAGGAGTGG
>DFXY01000039.1:0-2762 GCA_002381945.1 Bacteriovoracaceae bacterium UBA4096 | reverse complement strand
TCCAGCTTGAACCATTAAAAAACTCAATCGTAAAGTTTTGAGTATTAGATGAATTTCTCTCAGTCAATCGCCAATCAAACTGAACGGTTTCATCTGCAGCGTAAGCACCCAGCATATTAGGGAAATCAATCAGTGGTTTAGTTGTATCAATTTCAATTTCGTAAGTTGAAGGGAACGCGGACTTACGGTTTTCGCTATCCCGTGCCCAAATTTTTAAAGTCACAGTTCCATCAGTAGGAGACTGAATATTATAATTAATTTTCTGGGCGGGACCGTTGTCACACTTGATAGTGAAGGCAGTATCGTCTGGAATTCCACCACCTTCTGTCAAGGCCAGGTCGGAGAATGTTTCACAGGCCGAATACACACCATCTACCAGGCCACCGGTAGTCAACGCCAAAGAGATTGATTTGGTGGGGCTGGGGTTTGAAGATAGTGTATGGAGCCCTAGAGGAGGAGCGAAAGCAGGATAAGTGTCCTGGACAGTCACATCAAAATCAACTTCATGATAAGGAGAGTTTCGGTCCACTAAATCATCTGTGGCGTTTTTCTGCCCAATGATGAGAGTGATTTTTTGAACAGAGCGGCTATTGGCACTAGGAACGTAATCCCATTTGGCAGTTGTTGCTAAGACTTCACCATCGACATGCCACTCCTGAGCGATGGTATAAGAATGGTTCCAATGCCAGGCATCCACAGCAAAGGCATATGTTTCTTTTTCTTTAAGATCAGTTTTAAATGTAAGGCCGTTAATATCAGGTGCCGCATCCCTTAGTTCTTCTGCGGCACCACCTTGGAAGGTATTTTGGAAGTTGGACTTTAGTGCTAACTCCTGATTAATCATCTGATAAACTTGTTCAAAATCATCGAGTGCTACGGAACGTTTTTGTATTTCCATGTACAAGTTTTGAATGGCCTTAGGAGGCGTTATCTGAAGGACGCCGGCGATTCTTGTATTAATAATTTTTGAAATCAAAGTGGTAGATTGATCAAGATCCTGATCATCATAATAACTTGATACAATCCTCTGATAGTTAATTGCACAGCCTTTGGTGTTAAGCATGTACCTTTGAGGCATGGTCAGATCCAGATTCAACTTAATTGGATCAAAATCGAAAGTTGTATTTTCATCTATGACTGATTCTGTAATGGGATTATCCAACAGGATAGTCATCGTGGTTAAATCAAGGAGTAGTATGCGTGGATCCGTACAAGTATTGGCGTACGCATTTGAGATAAGGAAATCACTTGTAATATTTGTCACTAAGCCACTAAGTGGTCTGACCTTCCCCTTGATAACAGGGATTAAGGGAGCGGTTGTTTTCGAATTTTCTTTTTTGCCGGAAGAAGTGTCGGTATTTTCTGTGTCAGATGCCACCGGATAAGGAGCTGATCCGCTATAAATAGGAGTGTTACTGTTGTTCTTATTATTTTCGGGAGAAGCCCCACCTTTATCTTCTGATACATAATCAGAGTTATTACCGCTCTGAGCAGCAGGGGAGGAAGCACTAGATGTTGATTCACTAGAAAAAGGATTAGGCTCAAAGGCCGTAGAGTTTTCTATTCGGATCTGATTATTCGAATTATTTTTCCTTTTTTTTCCGGATGAAGGTTGCAAAGCAGTAGCGGTGGATGATTCTCCGAAGAACTGCTCAACTTTTTGCAGTCCTTTTTTATCCGTTGCGGGATTTCTATAACCCTTAATAACTTGGTTTTGAACTTTTAATGAATAACCATGGGCAGGTATTAATTCTTTCCCAGAATGTTGAGTTGGTTTGAAAATAGAATAGGCCCCAAATAAAGCGGCGCTAATTATTAAGGTCAGGAGTAGGGAACTATTCTTGTTTTCCATTAGTTTTATATTCGGCTTTTCTTAATATATTATTTAATTCTGGGACCTTAAGAAAGAATTAATAAGGAATAAACTTAAACCTCAGGATTGGATTTTAAGTGATGGAGTTATTTAGTTTATTACCTTGGGCCAGCCTCATGGGCCTAGGTGTAAGTTTCGGAAATTAGCTCTGCAAGAGGTCTTTGCAAGCCCTGCTTTCTGGAAATAATGACTGCGCGGTTATTAAACTCTAGAAAAAGGATCAACTATGAGCTACCGAAAAAATCTTACCAATATCATGTTTATTGGTCTCTGTTTAACTCTTGCGAGCTGTGGGAATGACAATAAAAAGTCGAGCTCAACAAAGGAACTTAACACTATTTGTGAAGATGTAAACTGCTTGTCTTCAGTCAATTGGAAAATCATGCTACCGGGAAGATCCTTTCCGGATAAATCCCGGGTCGATATCAATGGATCGACAGTATTGAATGAATGTGTCTCAAAGCAAAAGTACATGATTGACCGTAGCTCTGAACCGCAATCGTTGGTTTTGGAGAACTATTACGTTCCTAAACGTGGTGAGCTTAAAATCGATGTTATTGATATGGGGCCTGATTGTGGATCTTATTCGACTTTCATCTCGAACGATAAAGTGAATTTTGAATTTGTTAAAGATTCCGTCTATAGCGAAATCCAAATCAACCTTTAAATTGTTCGCAGTCAACTGAGGATAAAAAAGTTAAAAGAAAGTCCCGCTTTGTCGGGACTTTCTCTTTTATGCAGCAATAATTTGTCT
This sequence comes from Bacteriovoracaceae bacterium UBA4096, assembly GCA_002381945.1. Classification (GTDB taxonomy): domain Bacteria; phylum Bdellovibrionota; class Bacteriovoracia; order Bacteriovoracales; family Bacteriovoracaceae; genus Peredibacter. Next base: position 135 of record DFXY01000039.1, on the reverse strand, counting down.
TGAAAAAGGATAAATTCGGTTCATAAAGCAGGTTTCTTTCTCGTCTAACTTGATCTGGGACTTTAACTTTCGCATTCCAAAAACTTCGTCAAAATCAAGAACCTTTGAAGCGACTCCTACATACATGGCGGGAGA
>DFXY01000063.1 GCA_002381945.1 Bacteriovoracaceae bacterium UBA4096 | reverse complement strand
GCTCAAAGTGTAATTTTTCAGTCATAGGGTGTCTATTAAAAATCAAACGGCTGCTCGAGATATCATGCAGGAGTTTGATATATAAAACAGTGATTTTTTATCATTTTCCCTCTGAAAATAAGCATATTTTTGTGGTAAAATTGTGACAGCAAATCCATGATGGTTACATTTCTTATTAACAAAAGGTTTGAGTATGAAAAGAAGAGATTTTTTAAAAAGCACTTTGTTGTTTGCTGCTGTTTCAAGTGTTGTAGGTAAGGCCACTGGTCTTTTCACAGATGCAATTGCCGCTGANNTTTGTAACTCCAGGCAAGCTTGGTTATAAAGAAGTTTCTCCACAAGCTAAAAACGGCAAGACATGTGGTACTTGTAAGCATTATAAGGCCGGCGCCAATGGTGTTGGTGACTGTATTCTTCCAGCTATGAAATCTGCAATGAAGTCTGCTACTGTTCCTAAAGTTAAAGAAGCCGCTTACTGTAATATGTGGGCAAAAAAAGTCTAACTATAAGATAATTTAGTAATAAAGGGCCCTCTTATGAGGGCCTTTTTTTTTGCTTTGGCCCATCTTCACTAAAAAATCACAAACCGTCAGAAATTTGTCAGAAGATGTTAGTTTTCAATTCGTTCTTACTTTGGAATAAAGGTCGCCGGCGTCAATGCCTGTGAAGGAGATCCAAGAATGAAACAACTTTTAGTACTTACTCTTATGTCCCTGTTTGTGGTTTCGGCACACTCCGCAACAAAAGTTATTTATGGAAGTGATAATCGCCAGGACATGTATGAAGTGAGTAATTCTCTTCACAAGAAACTCGCCCAGTCTACTGCCGGCATGATTGATGTAAGGCACTTTAAAAAGTCATCACGCCCAAATTTCTTTGATTTGATTAATACAGACACTCTAGAGAACGCCATGAACGTTTGTGCTTCTGAATCATTTTCACAACAGCAAATCGCTCCTAACTGTTCAGGTTTTCTCGTGGGCCCTGATACGCTTGTCACGGCAGGACACTGTTATAAATCGGGCAGAGATCCAAAAGATGTTTGTAAGGGATTTGCATGGGTTTTTGGTTACGACATGAAGTCTTCTTCTCATAATCCGACTCGTGATATCCCTCTACAAAATATCTATCTTTGCAAATCCGTATTCGCCGCAGAATTAAATGGCACAATGGATTATGCTGTTATTAAGCTTGATCGTGCAGTGGTCGGTCGTGAGCCTTTAAAATTCAGGAATGCAGGAAAAATATCCAATACGACGTCTTTAGTTGTTATCGGTCACCCAACCGGGCTTCCAACTAAAGTCTCACCTGCAGGAAAAGTTACACGGAACACTCAATCAACAACTTTCTCTACTACTCTTGATACCTTTGCAGGTAATTCAGGTTCAGCGGTCTTTGATGCTGCCACAGGTCTGGTTGAAGGGATCCTGATTCAGGGTAAGAACGATTACATGCCCAGCAAGGCCAATGATGAACGCAGCTGTCAGGTCGTTAATAAATGTGACGATAATGGAAATAGCTGTGCTTCTGGTGAGGAGTACGGAAATGTTCAATACGGAGAAGTTGTTTTCCGCATCGAAACAATTGCAAAAGTTCTCCATCAGGGCATCAAGGCCCAAGTAAAGTAAGAATTTCAGCTGGAGAAAGTTCCACCAAAACAAGTTTTTGACGGGAACTCTCTCCGGAGAGCAAATGTACCCGGGCCTTTGAAATTTGAAATAATTCTGACATAAATTGTATCAAACAAAGATTGGCCTCTCCATCCTGTGGAGGGGCCTTTATCTTTATTTTTAATCTATCACCATGCTCACCCATGACCTCTGATTTTTTGGCACCAGGTTGAATGTGGAGACTTAAAACTGCTCCTTTAGGGTGGGCCTTGAGCCAGGTTTTCATTACTTTTTTGCCTCTCTGCCAAGTAATGAGTAAATCGCCGGCACCACCACTAAGGTCAACACCGTCGAAACAAGACTTCCAAAAATAATCGCAACACCCATTGGTTTCAATGATTCTGAGCCAGGGCCCAATGAGAAGGCCAGGGGAACTGCTCCGGCCACAGTCGCAAAGGTGGTCATTAAAATAGGCCGTAATCTTTTCGGACAAGCATCTCTGAGAGCATCTTGTATGGAGAGACCATCCCGGCGGCGCTGGTTGGTAAAATCAACCAGGAGAATCGAGTTCTTTTTCACAATTCCCATCAAGAGGATGAGACCGATCATTGAATAAATATTTAAGGTTTGACCCATTCCCCATAAACCAAGGAAGGCCCCGGAAAAGCTAAACGGCAAGGCCATCAAGACAGTTACCGGATCAATAAAACTATTGAACTGAGTTCCTAGAACCATATAAGCGATGAGTATTCCCATGCCCAAAGCAAATAAAAGACTAGAGAAAGCTTCATTATAAGTTTCCGCCGAGCCGGATTCTATTAGATTGTATCCAGGAGGAAGATGCTTTCTGGTGATTTCTCTTACTTTCTCCAGCGCTTCCCCTTGAGATTTTCCAGGGGCCATACCAGAGAAAATAGTAATGGCACGTTGCCGGCCCCGCCGATTAATCGACTGGACACCAGGGAGTTCTTTTACCTCTACGACATCCAGCAGTCTTACTAGTTCCCCGCGGGTGTTACGGACAAAAATTCTTTTTAAATCATCCAGTTTATCTTTAGAGGCATCGGCCATTTTAATGCGGATATCATTTCGATGGCCTTCTTTGGAATATTTACCAACAACCGTACCACCGATGAGGGCATTGATGGTGGTCCCTACTTCAAGCACTGAAACCCCTCTAAGCTTGGCCTTCTCTCTATCTGGGAATACCTGAATCTCTTTAACAGAAGCTTTATAATCGGTATCCATGTCACTGAAGACACCAGAAGTACGCATATCTTCCATGATAGATTGAGAGGTTTTGATAAGAGTATCCCAATTACCACCGGTCAATGTGAATTCAACCGGAAAACCACGTCCGGAAGCCGAAAAACCGGCCTGAGAAGTATCTTGAACAATGACTTTACCTTTCTTGTAGTCTTTAAAGTGAGCGCGGTACTTATTGAGTAACTCAGTTTGGTGGGGCCTTTTTCCGGTTTCAGGATTTATCGCCCGTTCATTTTTATCGTGAAGAGTGACAAATAAAAAAGATGAATTGGCCTCGGCAGAGGCCCCAAAACCTCCGACAGCGACAAAATAGCGTTTGATTTCTTTTTGCTCCAGCAAGAATTTCTCTACTTCCTTAGTCACTTTATCGGTGTACTCAAGTGATGAACCATCCGGCGTTTTAATTCGCATGTTAAAAGAGGAAATATCCTGAACCGGCACGAACTCTTTAGGAATAAATCTGACCACTGAAAAAGTCGCAACAAAAAAGATAAAGGAGCCAATCAGTAATGGTAAGCGGTACTTAAGAGCTCCTTCCAGGACAGAAGAATAAAAGGCCACTAGTTTATCAAAAACCCTATCAACAAATTCTCCAAACTTTGTATGTCGTTTGTTTTCTTCCATGAACTGGCTGGTTCTCATAGGAGTCAGAGTCAACGCTTCAATATAGGAAAGACCAACTGCCACGGAGATGGTTACCCCGAACTGAAAGAAATACTTACCAATAATTCCTTCCATCATCGCAACTGGAAGAAAGATGGCTATGATGGCAATCGTTGCGGCCAGGGCGGCAAATGAGATTTCATTCGCTCCATCCTTTGAAGCGCTAATCTTATCTTTACCTTCTTCTTTATGCCGGAAAATATTCTCCAGCACCATGATGGCATCATCCACCACAATCCCGATGGAAAGTGAAAGCCCTAAAAGAGTAAACGTGTTTAAGGTAAAATTCATGTACTTCAAGATTATGAAAGCACCGAGAATCGAGGTCGGAATGGCCAGGATGACATTTATTGTTGCTGAAAATGATCCCAGGAACAACCAGCAGACAATCGCCGTCAGCAGGGCGGAAAGTATCATGGTAAAAGAAAGTTCATGAATCGCTTCTTCGATGAACTTGGTCGAGTCATAGTTGACATACATCTCTACATTGGGAGGAAGATTCTTTTGTAAAACCTCCATCTTCTTCTTAACACCTTCGGCCACTGCCATGGTGTTTGACCCACGCTGTTTCCGGATGCCTAAACCGATGGCATTTTTTCCATTTGAGCGGGAAATTCTTCGAATATCGGCCAGACCTTCTTCAACATCAACCACCTCTTCCAGAAATATGGGGCGATAGTTGGCAGTTCCGCCTCGTTTAATGATAGGTAATCTTTTGAATTCTTTAACCGAAGTCGCCTCACCTAAGGTTCGGACGTTTCTCTCGGTAATGGCATTTTCAATAAATCCCGAAGGTGATTCCCTATGCTCGGATTGAATAGCTGCGATAACGTCATTTACAGTTAATTCCAGTTTATTAAGCTTGTCATTGTAGGCCCAGACTCTGAGATTGGGATCAATGTAACCGGCCAGGAAAACATCTGCGACACCCGAAACAGTTTGAAACTGATCTTTTAAATTATCCCGGACATAGGCCATGAGATCTTTCGGCGCCATTTCTGGTGCGGCCACGGCAAGAAACATGATAGGCCTGTCGTCCGGATTAATTTTTCTAATGGTGGGTGGATCAATGTCATCAGGTAAATTCCGTTGGGCCTGATTAATGGCAGACTCAATTTCTGAAACCGCCACATCAATGTTTTTTTCCAGATTGAACTCAACTGAAATATTCGCACTCCCTAAACGGGCACTGGAAGTAATCGCCTTAACACCTTCCACTGATAAAACGGCCGATTCAATCGGGTCAATTACATCAAGTTCCATGACTTCCGGAGCAGCACCTTCATAGGTCACACCAATGTTGACTACCGGAAAATCCACATCCGGCATCTGCGATACACCCATTTTTCTCATGGAGATGAAGCCGAAGATGATCATAGCGGCCATGAGCATCCAGGCAAAAACCGGTTTACGAATTGAGATATCGGATAAGCTCATGGAAGAACTCCTATCGAAGCTTCAAGATTTTTATAGTTAAGGTGAGTTATGGAAACCAATGAATTATAAGAACGTTTGGTTTCAATGAAAATATTCAAAGACTGAAGAACATCCAGATTTGTAACCAGTCCATACTGATAATCTTTCTTGTTTAACTTGTAGGCCTCTTCGGCCTTCGCTAAGGCCTTTTTTAAAACCTTTAGCTGCTCCTGAAGGTGGATGATATTCTGATAATTGATCGCAATATCTCTCTCAGCGGCCCTAAGCGTTTCCGAACTTCTAAGCTCTGCAATACGCTTTCCTTCCACGGCTTCACGGACAGATGCTTCCACCCCACCACCTTGAAAAAGAGGGATCACGACAGCAACTCCTACGTCCCACTCGGAAGTGGCAAGTACCCCAGTGCGATCAAAATAATAATTGCCCGTTAAATCAACTGAAGGGAAATGACCGCCTTTTGAAATATCAATTTGTTTCTGAGCGATTCTGGTTTCCTGGCGGGTGGCCTGAATGTCAGGACGAGAGCGTAACTGTAACTTATATTCTTCCAATGAAGCTGTGAGTTTGGGAACCTCCCCCAACTCTCCAATTTCTTCAGGTTTGAGTTTTGTATAAAATTCAAAAGTCCTTTCGGCCTGACTAAGAGAAATTATTGTTTGCTGATACTGAGACTCTGCCGTTAGTAGCTGGGCTTCAGCTTCAACCAATTCACCTTTTCGGGATCTACCGATATTGGTTCTTCCCCTGATTTCTTTTACTCTTTCGCGACTATACTTTAAAAGTTCTTCCACATTTTTTTTATCGATCTGAGCGACGCTTAAGGTGTAATAAGCATTAATCACAAGCTGATAAAGATTAAGCTCTGTAGAATCTTTTTGAAACTTGGACAAAAGGATATTTTCTTTGGCCAGTTCATAGGCCGAAAGAGTCCCTCCTCGTAAAAGCGGTTGGGTAAGACGAAGAGCGGCCGAATATTGACGGGTTAACTGAAATGGGCTGTTCCCATTGGAAGTTTCCGGGGCATCTATATTAGTATGACTTCCAATTCCGCTGATGTTGGGAAGGATCGCGGCACGGGCGATATTCTTCCTCGCCTGGCCTTGATTAATAACTGCTTCCGCACGCTTAATTGATTCCATGTTAAGACGTGCGGCCTCAAAGGAGTCTTTGAGTGTTATTGATCCATAGGAGTCACTGAGAATGAACCAACTAATAATAAGTAATGACAGACTACTTTTCATTTACAAATCCCATGAGTTTATCAAGTACGGCCAACCCACGATCAAGATCGACCTGTTCTTCATTTGTTAATTTTTCTAAGTTTTTATTTAAGACTTTCTCAACCTGACCTGTGATCTTTTTTTGAATTTTCTTACCTTCAGGAGTGAGACTTAGTTTCAGGCACCTTCGGTCATCGCCTTGATGGCGTTCCAGAAGATTCTGCTTGACCAGATGGTCTACCATTTTAGAGATGGCCGCCATGGAAATCTGTAAAGTTTGCGCCATCTGGGTTTGTCCCATACCTTCCTTGCACAAAGTTAGAATTCGGAATTGCTGAATGGTTAATTCATTGCCCATGAAGCAGACCGATAAATGACGAATCATCCTAATAGATTGCGGGATGCTATTTAAAATTTTTTTTGCCAGCATGGTTCACCAGATTAATTGTTAACTTAGTTAAGCATAATAATGAAGCTCCTTATTGATGTCCAGCTATGTTGAAGATTTGTATAGTACTAAACTTAAATCCTAAAACGGTCACTCAGACTTTTTTAGTCGGCTTTTCAGCTTTGCGATGAGAGTAAATGTAAGATGGCATATCAAAAACAAATCTTTACAGTTTTATACAGTAAACGTTTCTCAAGGAGGAGACATGAGATTATTAGCCGTTATGGCCGTACTTGGCCTTTCTTTCGAAGCCTTCGCAGGCTCATCATACTTCCAGCCTCTGGATGTAAATGCACTTCATGATAAAGAACTTGCTAGTGAAAAAAAAGGTGAAGCACCTAGATTCGCTATCCCTCACAAAGTTTCTATCAAACCATCTTGGGAAAAAGCAAAGTCTGGTTATGTTTGGACCCATCAGGTGACCGCTCCTAATGCTGTTTCATTGAACTTCGGATTTTCTAAGTTTAATTTACCAGAAGGTGCAGAACTGAACATCTATTCGGCCGACCGCTCTCAGTTCATCCGTACTTTTACGGCGGCAGATAATAATTCGGCCAAAGAATTGTGGTCACCAATTATCATGAGTGACGATGTCATCATTGAAGTGTCATCTCCTGCTGAAGTTATTGATCAGGTTGAAATTGAACTTGGCCAAGTTGGACAAGGTTTCCGTACATTTGGTCAGTCAACTCTCAAGGCCGGCAGCTGTAACGTAGATGTTGCTTGTTCAGAATCTAAAGGCTGGGAGAATGAAGTGAATTCTGTAGGAGTTATTTCTACTGGTGGTTCTACTTTCTGTACTGGTTTCATGGTTAATAACACTGCAAACGACAAGACTCCTTATTTCATGACTGCAGCTCACTGCCGTATTACGGCAAGTTCAGCTCCTTCATTGGTTGTATATTGGAACTATCAAACATCGAAATGTGGTGGTTCACGTGATGGTAAGATGACAGATTTCCAATCAGGATCAGTTCACCTGGTATCTGGGACGAAATCAGACTTCACACTCGTAAAACTCAACGGCCAGCCAAAAGCTGAATGGAATGTTAAGTATGCTGGTTGGGACGCTACTGACAGCATTGGTTCACCAGCAGTGGCGATTCACCATCCAAATGTTGATGAAAAATCTATTTCTTTTGAAAATGATCCGACGGTTCTTTCTTCTTACGGTGGCGCAACTTCACCTGGTGACGGCACTCACGTAAAAGTAAGAGACTGGGATATTGGAACAACTGAACCTGGTTCTTCTGGATCGCCTCTATTTGACCTTAATCACCGTGTGATTGGTCAGCTTCATGGCGGCGGAGCTGCATGTGGCAATGATCAGCCTGATTTCTATGGACGTTTACACACTTCATGGAAGGCCGGTCTGAAAGAGCATCTTGATTCTGCTAAAACTGGTAGCATGGTAACTGATACTATTTAATTTCTTTTGGGCCCTCACGCTTTGTGGGGGCCATTCTTTAATGTCTCTTGAATAAGACTTACAACTTCAAATTGTATTTCTCGATCATCATCAATGTCAGTATGGTCATGAGGCGAGAGGATATTTCTCACATTGGTTTTTTCTTCACGACGGGCAACATGTGGACCATCATTGAGGAAAAAGTCTTTTTCTCCAAAGACATTCAAGTGCTTCTTCACGTTCTGTGGAATGATGTCATGAGAAAAGCCTACAGCATCTATAGTAACTAAGAGGTCCACTTTTCTGAAGCCCTCTTTAAGGCCATCAAGTTCATCGGCTATTTCAATCGCGGTGTCTCCGCCCAGACTATGGCCAACTAAGACAACAGGATAGTCGGGATGAATTTTTTTGATTTCTTTTTTAATATCTTCTTTTTGATCCCAACCATAAAGCCTGGAACCTTCAATCGATTCTGCAATTCTACCTACTCCTGCGTATCCACCTTCACTCTTAGATGGAGAACTGAATACATCCAGGCCTTTAATAAAAAAGATCCCGGCCTTTTTTAAAGATCCTGCCTTAACTTCAGGCTTAATTTCCTCCAACTTAATCCGGTCTTTTTTAGGGTCTACTGATACTTCCCGAGAAGTATCAGGTAAACTTATCTCCGGATTTGGCAAGGAAGGCAGAGGAAGACTTGGTAAGGCCGGAATACTCGCTCTGGCGCCCGTTGATAAATCGAGTTTATAGTCGGGGGAAGAATCCAGAGGAATTTTAGAAAGAATGGGTTTAGGCACTAAATTTTTAGTGTTCTCAGGTCGTGCTAAGGCCTGGGTTTGAGCAAAGGCACCATTAGTAGTTAAATCTGTCTTCACTTTTTAAGTTTAGCATTTGGCCTGCTTTTCCACTATTCAGGCAAACTTTTACACCAAGCGATTTGCTCAGCCTTTCTTTTGACAGGACTCACGAGCGACTTGCAATAAATCATTCAGATCCATCGGTTTATGAAGAATGATCAAGTCGCTGAATTTTTCCAGGGAAGGATCAACCGTTCCCATGGCACTACTTAAGGCCAGGGGAATTTTGCCGAAAGTGTCCGGATACTTCTCTTTAATTTCATGAATAAAAGTAACTCCATCCATTTCAGGCATAAGATTATCCACAATTATAAAATCCGGATATTCGCTTGGATTTAAATTGTTTAAAATATTTAAAGCATCGACCCCATTGATAGCTGAGGCCACATCGAAACCATCACTGGATAAAGCAAAGACGATCACTTCCCTGACGTCATCATCATCATCAATCACCAAAATTTTTTCCATTTTTTCCATCTCTTTCACGAGTCCGAGTGTAGCAAAGGCCATGATTGATGTACAGAAATGACCATCAGTATTAAAAGTATTTCGCTTAGATTTCTTTGAGGATTGTTTACATAAACATAATCTAATCTTGATTTACTTCTATCTACTCCACCGCTCATTGACTCATTCTTCAATTGGGTTTTATGTCATATCAAGACATTTAAAGGGAGAAAGTTATGAAGGCCCTCGTTTTCCATCGTCCAAAAAAAGTTACCTTGGACACTATTCCTGATCCAATAATAGAAAAAAATAACGACATCATATTAAAAGTTACCTCTACCGCCATTTGTGGTTCAGATCTTCATATATATAACGGTCTCATTCCTCAAGTCAGACCAATGGTCATGGGCCATGAGTTCATGGGAGTGGTTGAAGAAGTAGGTAAAGATATACGTCATTTGAAAAGAGGAGACCGGGTGGTCGTCCCTTTTCCCATATCTTGCGGCCAGTGCTTCTTTTGCGAGCATCAGATGTCCACTCACTGTGAAAACAGTAATCCAAACTATGGGCCAGAAGGTGGACTTTTAAGAGAAAAAGGGGCCGCCCTTTTTGGTTATTCCGATTTATATGGCGGCTACAATGGTGGGCAAGCTGAATATGTCCGGGTGCCCTATGCTAACTTTGGCCCGAGAAAAGTCGATGATCATTTAACCGACGAACAAGTGCTTTTTTTAACCGATATATTTCCTACGGGCTACTCGGCGATTGAATGGGCCAACATGAAAGGTGGCGAAACAGTTGCCGTGTTTGGCTGTGGCCCAGTGGGAGTCATGGCCATGAAATCGGCATGGCTAAAAGGGGCCTCCAGGGTCATCGGGATAGATCATTTAAATTACCGTTTGGAGATTGCAAAAAAAAGCGGCAAGGCCGAAGTCATTAACTTCAAGGAAAATGATCCGGCCGAACTCATTCGTGAAATGACAAACGGCAGAGGTGCAGATGTAGTAGTGGACGCTGTAGGAATGGAAGCTGAACGCAGTATCTTTGATAAGGCCGCTCAATTAGTTCATTTAGAAGCCGGTACCTTAAATGCCCTTCGCATGTGTGTTCGTGCAGTAAGACGTGGAGGAACACTCTCTGTTGTAGGTGTTTACGGAACAACTTACGACAATTTCCCATGGGGACAGATGTTTGATAAGGGAATTAAATTAATAGGTGGTCAGGCACCAGTGCACACCCATATTGATTATTTAATGGGACTGGTAAGAGATAAAAAAGTCTTTCTGGATGATATTATCAGCCACAAATTCCCTCTGGATAAAATTGCTGAAGCTTATCAGATCTTTAACAACAAGGAGGATAACTGCATGAAGGTTATCCTGAAGCCTCATTAAAGATGGCCAGTCTGGTTGATGGCAAAATTAGCAACGAACCTATAGCGAGGATTTCTCCTACGGGAGAATTTGATCGTCAAGAATCCCTCTTTAGGAACCAGATACCAGACAAAGATATTGAAAAGGATCGTTACCATCTATATGTCTCTTACGCCTGCCCATGGGCCCACAGAACAATTATCACAAGAAATCTAAAAAAGTTAAAATCTGTTATCGGGATGTCAGTGACAAATCCCTTTATGGGAAATAAAGGATGGACCTTTGATGAAGCAAAAGATCCAAAGTATCTGGCGGAACTCTATGTGGAAGCGAAAAAAAATTATACGGGAAAGATCACTGTCCCTGTATTATGGGATAAGAAAAAAAATACCATTGTAAATAACGAATCTTCTGAAATTATTCGAATTTTCAATAGCTCCTTTGATGAATTAACGAACTCCGATTTAGATCTGTATCCTGACTCTCTTCAGGCAAAAATAGATGAGATTAACCTTAAAATTTATAATGATGTAAATAACGGTGTCTATCAAGCAGGTTTTACCAATAACCAAAAAGCCTACGAGAGGGCCTACGACAGATTGTTTGCAACACTGGATGAAATGGATCTCCATCTGTCTCAAAATCAGTTTCTTATAGGTGAAGTTTTCACGGAAGCCGATATCAGGTTTTTTACGACTCTTTTAAGATTTGATCCCGTTTACTACGGTCATTTTAAATGTAATAAAAAAAGAATTAGTGACTATCAGAGCTTATATCCCTATTTAAGATCTATTTATCAAATACCTGAAGTTCGCTCTACCTGTCATTTAGATCATATTAAAGAACATTATTACCGAAGTCACATCTGGATCAATCCTACTCAAATCGTACCCAAAGGGCCTGACCTGGATCTGGATGCGCCTCATGACCGTGGCCAAGTCAAATTCATGAAAATGTCTCATTGATCCAAATCTTTAGCAATCACCGCACTGATATTCAGCTTGGCTATTTCACCGGCATACTCATAATTAATTTTATCGGCCGTATCACATTCCTGATGATAACAAGGATTTTTGGTATCCCAGTCCTCGATTGTTAATAAAGCAGGAACCCCACGATTCAGAAAAGGAAGATGATCACTTCCCCATGCACCTAAAGTTATTTTTGTTTTTAAAGAAGTGAATTTGGATGCCAAATCGGCCAGCCATCTGGCAAGTTCGTCAAATTCAGGATTGGTTTCAATTTCAACCAGTCCGTTAGAGTTATAACCTACCATATCCATATTGATGACGAGTTTTATCTTTTTCAATTCCTGAGCATCTAGCAAGCGTCTTGCATAATGAGTGGATCCGACAAGTCCGACTTCCTCACCATTGGAAATAAAGAAACGGATGGTTTTTTGATTCTGGTAATCTTTCAAGACCCGGGCCATTTCGAGTAAAACTGCGGTTCCGGAAGCATTATCATCAGCACCTGCAAAGGCTTCACCCACTGAATCAATATGACCCATAATCATGATCACACTCTCTGGATTAANNCCCTGCAGGCGGGCAGCACCCTTATCCAGTGCTTGCTTGTTTTCTAACGTGCCCACATAACGAGTCTCATAAGCAGCTAACTCTTCAACATCATTTTGGATGCTTTGAATATCAACCGCTCTTGTGAAAGACTGAATGTTAACTCTATTGGCCTTGCGACTCTTGTTAGTGACGTAAAGCCCTTCATATAGATAGTTTTTTTCCCGACCACTTAGAGTTCTTAAGTGAGGCATGATTGAATCAGGTGCGTTCTTCTTTAGCTGAACAATCCATAAACGACCACTTTGATGAACAGTCTCAACATAAGGTGAGAGCTCCTCAACATCATGTGGATGGGAACTGATCACCTGAAATAAATCATTCCCTCTATAAGAAGAGCCTACCATCAAGAACAGGCCGGCAATCAATAGGAGAGAAAATAAGTTATTCATTCAATCATTTTAGGGTATCTGTGTATTTTTTAGGAAAAGAGAATATCTTCACTGTAAAAATGGGTCAGCGTCTAAGATTTAGACACCGGGACTAATTGCATTAGATACAAAGGGTTATAACCTCGACCCAGAGGCCATTGGCGTCCCGAAGGCCCTCCATTATAAATGAAAGGATGTATAAGAGAGCCCTAAAAAAGCCTGACGGCCGAAACTTATATCTCTACTCAAGGACCCCTATAGATGAAGGGATTGTGCCCACCAATCCAGCAAATGATGGCATAAAACCCCGCCCCCATCAACGCTGGCATCCTTTAAGACGTGAATGGGTCATCTACGCTAGTCATCGCCAAAACCGAACCTTTCTTCCTCCTAAGGATTATTCTCCTCTGTCGCTATCCAGAAATAAAGATTTTCCAACTGAAATGCCTCTGGGAAATTATGAAGTGGCCGTTTTCGAAAATCTTTTCCCTGCCATGAACCTAGAAACTGAGGAAGCTCCTGAGCTAAAAGTGGACACTCAGCCTTCAAAGGGCATTTGTGAGGTCATTGTTTTTACTCATGATCCAGATACCTCTTTAGGCCAATTACCCATAAAAAGGATTCAGTTAATACTTGAGGTTTTAGGTGAGAGGACAAGAGAACTTGGTAAGAATGATCATATCCAATACGTCATGCCTTTTGAAAACAGAGGGGTGGAAATGGGAGTGACTCTCCACCATCCCCATGGACAAATTTATTCTTATCCCTTTATACCTCCTGTTCCCACTCAGTTTATGGAATCAATGAAGCGCTACTGGAAGGAAACCGCTTCCGGCCTGATGGAACAAATTATCCTGGATGAAAGATCGGACGGCCGCAGGATACTAATAGAAACAGAAAGTACTATATGTTTTATTCCAGCGTTTGCCAGATACCCTTATGAAACCTGGATTATGCCCAAACGAAAAGTTCAGTTCCTCTATGACTTAACTGATGAAGAACTCTTTGATTTAAGCGCCGTTTTAAAGGCCTTGATCTTGAAGTTTGATCATTTATGGAATCGACCCTTCCCCTATTTAATGAATCTTTATCAGGCCCCGGTCAAAGGGGAGCATCCCTATGCTCATTTATTCTTTCAAATAACCCCTCCCTATAGGTCTAAAGACCGCTTGAAATTTCTGGCCGGCACTGAACTAGGTGCCGGGGTTTTTGTGAATGATTCCCTCCCTGAAGAGAAGGCCCGGGAGATTAGAGAGGTGGAAGTGGAGGTTGTAGATGAGTGAGGTCATTAAAGGCATTGCCCACGGAAGAGTCAATCTCATCGGGGAACACACTGACTACAATGGAGGTCATGTTCTTCCAACCGCCATTCCTCAATATACAGAGGTCACTCTTCAAAAGAATTCGACAAAAATTGTGACCATCAGTAGCTCTCATCAAAGACAAGCAAGTTATGAACTAGAAAAAGAATCTCCAACCGACACATGGATCGATTATCTGCAAGGGGCCACAAAATTTCTGGCAGAAATACCGGGTGTTTCAATTTCTGGTTTTTCGGCCCATATTGAATCAACCATTCCGGAAGGTAGTGGCCTCTCCTCCAGCGCAGCATTAGAGATGAGTTTTTTGAAGGCATTAAAAATGGCATTCAACTTTTCATTGAGTGAGCTTGATATGGCAAGGATGGGACAGAGAATTGAAAATGATTTTGTAGGAGCAAGAGTTGGAATAATGGATCAAATGGCCACAAGTCTCGCCCATGAAGGTGAAGCTTTATTTTTGGATACCCTTCATTTGACCTTTGAAAGAATTCATCTGCCTTTAGATCTCATGGATCTTATGGTCATTAATTCAGGTCTGTCTCATCGGCTTTCAGCAACTGATGGAGGCTATAATGAAAGAAGGGCCCAGTGTGAAGAGGCCTGTCAATTACTAGGTATTAAGCAGCTAAGAGACATCACTCCAAATGAACTAGAACGAAGGCAACTTCCTTCACTCCTCATGAAAAGAGCAAAACATGTTGTGACCGAAGACCAGAGAGTTATCAAGGCCGTCAAGGCATTAAAAGAGAAAGACATCGAGGCCCTTGGTCGTCTCTTTTATGAGTCTCATGAATCTATGCGAGATGATTATCAAGTTTCTATTCCTGAAATTGATCTATTAGTTGATCTGGCCCATAAGAATAAAAATGTATATGGCGCAAGACTAACCGGTGGAGGCTTTGGAGGATCGATTGTGGCAATTACTAAGAAGAATTTTAAACAGGCCATTGCTGAGGAAATGATATCTGCATTTGAAAAACAAACAGGAGGAAAGGCCACTTTACTGGTCTGATTATGAAGATAAAAGCTTATACAATTTCTATCCCGGATGAAATCGAAGTAACTTTCCTTAATCTGGGTGGAATCATTCAAAAAATAAAAGTTCCTGACAAAAATCATGACATGGCCGATGTCGTATTGGGCTTTGATCAACCAGAAGACTATCTGGCACCTCATCCCTATTTTGGTGCAATCATTGGCCGTTATGCTAACCGGGTGGCCTATGGGAAATTTGAGCTCGAAGGGAAGCTGCACCAATTATCTACAAATGAAGGTGAACATACCCTCCATGGTGGAGTGAGAGGATTTGATAAAAAGTTTTGGGCCGTGACAAAAAATCATGATGGCCTAAGCTATACCTTAACTTATGAAGATCCTGACGGAGAGGAAGGATTTCCGGGAAACCTTAAAGTAGAAGTCACTTATACACTCTCAAAGGGACGAGAACTCATCATTGATTATAAGGCAACAACTGACAGTCCCACGCCTATTAACTTTACCAATCATTCTTATTTTAATTTATCAGGTGGGACTGAAGATATTTGTAACCATGAATTATGGATCAATGCTGATCACTTCACAGCAGTTAATGACCAGTTGATACCATCAGGCGAAATTTTTTCCGTAAAAGGTTCTAAAGATTTTCGCACTCATAAAAATATTGGACAGGAACTGGCCCACTTGCCACAGGGGTTTGATCATAATTATGTATTGAATCATGCACCCCTCCGGGACCCAAAGGCCCGGCTTTTTCATCCAGCTTCAGGCAGGATGCTGGAGATATTTACCACCGAACCAGGCCTGCAATTTTATTCTGGAAATTTCTTAGATGGAACTCTCACAGGAAAAGACAATCAACCTTATCATAAGCATCAAGGCCTGTGTCTTGAGACTCAGCATTTTCCAGACTCTCCCAATCACACTCACTTTCCAGATACCATCCTAAAACCAGAAACTGTCTTTCAATCAAAAACTATTTACAAGTTTACTTCAGCTTAGAGTATGAACTTAAAGAAACATTAAGTTGAGGGAGCCACTCAACCCCGCTATAAATCGCCTAAAGCAAGGGGTATAAAATGATGGCAATGGCACTTATCGTTGGAATATGGACCACAACATGTATTCAATCTCAAATCTCGAACGTCAATCATGGTTACGTGAAAGAGACTTATACCATAGAGCAATCCGGGAGTTTTGAGTTTAAAAGAGAATGGTTTTATGATCCCGACTGTAAAGATGCGAATTCGATTGATACTGAATCGGGAACTCTTGAGACAGGGAAAAAGCTTCAGGGTTTATTCGTAACTGGTGATACCTATGAGGCCAACTTTTCAACTCAAAGTGGAGTTGATTTAGGTGCAATTGCTGTTAATCGAGGACATCTCAAGATTGCCCGCGGAGTAAAAAATAGCACCTTCCGTAATACGATGGTAGGTTTGTTTGAATATTTTAAAGTCACTCCTTAACTTTTAACAACAAACCCCCACTCCAAAGTCACTTTTCCATTTTGGACCAGTCCCTTAGGAGGATTGGGGAATGGGCCTGCCTCATTGAAAGATTCAATTGCAGCGTCATCTAATTCTTTAATTCCGCTAGTACCAATAATTCTCACTGCCAGAATTTCTCCCTTTTGATTCAAAGTCACCTGGAGAGAAGTAATGAGATCTTCCGAGGCCGGGACCCTCCTGCCGGTCTTGGCCATCTGTTCGGCCTTGTCATACAGGCTTCTGCCCCAAAACTGCTCGAGCTTTTGTTTAATACGGTGATAGAAACCATAATACTTATATTCAACAGTATTTAAATTTGTCATATCTCCCAAGGGAACTTCTTCCAGATAATCATTGGTAGAACTTACTTTTTGTGAGGTAACCGGACTTTGATCGTGGCCATTCTTTTTATCGGTATACTCCTCTGCAGCTTTTTTAAAGGGATCTTCTCCCACTGCCGATCCCAGATCTGTCAGGCTAACTTTTTTACGTCCTTGCATGGACTTTCCACCACTGGCCTTACCTTGATGAAAAACATCATTTTTCCGGGCCCTGGTCTGACGATCAAATGATCGATCCTTATCGCTGAGAAATGCATCATTAATGATCTCTTTAGACTCACTGTCTTCCGATTCCACTATTTGTTTTCTCTGTTTTAACTCCGGATGCTTTTGCAGTTTCACAACCAAAGGTCTTTTACTTTGATGATCTTCGGTATTCTTAAAGTGAATTCTGGACATTAAGGAAATGAGATGCACCATAAATATTAGGCACAGGATGATGGGAAAAGTTGTTTTACGATTGACCCAAGAGCGCCTCATTAATGATGCCTCCTTATGTAATTCTCTATTTTAGGCCACATACTCTGATTGGTGACATGAGATTTCTTAAGGTTGTTGACTGGCCGATAGAATTTCTTTACTTTCCAATCATGAATATTGTGCGAAACATTCAGACAGAAATACTGGCCTCTGATTGGGCAATGTTAAAAAAAGTTACTTATGAATACCGTAAAGAAGATGGGGAGTGGGAAACACAGACTCGCGAAGCTTATGATCGAGGAAATGGGGTAACCATCCTGCTTTACCATCCTCAGAAAAAAACTGTTTTACTCATAAGACAATTTAGAATTCCGACTTTCCTGAACGGTAATCCAGATGGTCACTTGATTGAAACCCCTGCGGGGAAGTTGGAAGATGAAAGTCCAGAGGGATGCATCAAAAGAGAAGTTCTGGAAGAGACAGGATACAGCATTCAAGACGTCGAAAAGATATTTGAGGCCTATATGTCGCCAGGCTCAGTGACAGAACTTATTCATTTCTATTTTGCTGAGTATCAGGATGAAATGAAAGTAAACAATGGTGGAGGCAACGGTCAGGAGCAGGAAAATATTCAAGTATTAGAAATTCCTCTCTATGAGGCCCTAGGCATGATGAAGACCGGTGAGATAAAAGATGCTAAAACAATCATGCTTCTTCAGTATGCGCAAAACATGAGGTTGTTATGAAGAAAATGGGATATTCGCTCTTAACGTTTATTTTCCTGATTTCATGTGCAAGCTCCGATGAGAAAAGAAAAGTGGCCTGGGAATCCTGGAAAGGGAAAACCACTAAAGAGATTGAAAAACATCCCTACTTCAAACATCTACCAATTCAAAAAGTGAAGCACTCTTCAGGACTTGAAACCTGGGTCTTTCGGGATCAGGGTCGATTTCAATCGGATTCCTACTGTCAGAGTATTGGAGGCTGCTTGGGTATGCCTATCTATAATTGTGACAATGCTTTCAGTATAAAAGATAATATTGTTTTGGGTTATGAGCAAAATGGGACCTGTCCACCGGTCAAAGTTATCGAAGCCTCGAAAAAATAAGAGGAATGGAATTGGCCATGTCAGTGACCAATATGCGGTCTAACTCACCATTAAGTTTTTCGTCCATACAGACGGAGGTCGATTCATAGGCGTGATCAGTAGCATTATGTTGAAAATTGTAACTTCCTACAGAAGAGATGATTCTATCAAAATAAAAAATCTTCGAATGCATAAAACTGATGTGATTCCAAATGTGGACATTAGGATACGGCAACCAGTCCTTGAGAAGATTTTTATAATGAGGTTTACCGTAATACTTATTTGAGGCCCAGAGTTTTAGTAGACTCCAATTGGCCCTTAGATCATCCCCTCTTTCCAACTGATTTTTAATTCTTTCATTCATGATTGCCACATTCTCATTTCCCGCCATGGTCATATTAGTTGTGATGTAATCAATCTTTTTACCAGAGCGGGCCAAGGCCTGGACTTTCAGATGCAGTTTATTGAACATCTCAAAATTATCCAATTTATCTTCGAAGGGGGTCTTAAATATATTGTTGGTAAAAGTATCAGTCTTGATAGGGTCAGCGATCACCAAGTGACGTGAGACTTTATCTAGAAGGCGAAGATAGGCCTTACCAATGCTATGCCGGTCTTCGTATGGGGCCTGTTTAATAAAGCGGCAAACACCTTTTAAACGCGACTGGGGATTGTTTAAAATCCGGGAATATTGAGACTTGCCACGTAGACCCCGACGGTTCTCATCTCTTAGCTGCTTGATTATTTTTTGGTGTAAATAATAAAGGGAGGAAATTCCCTCTTTGAGAGTTCTTTGATAGTTCCAGTTCTCAACAAATTGAAGAGCAACATCTGTGACCATAGGGCCCCTCATATAAAGATCAACGTCCCGATTAGTAAAATCCGTCCCACGTGACAAGTTGTCAGCGTCAATCATATTATGCCCGCCTGCAATGGCCTCAATCAGATCTACCACCAAAGTTTTTGTATGATAAATGGCCTTTAATTTATGTCGAAAAAAATCGGATGTCTCAACCACTTCTATACCTTGAGACCTGAGCTTCTTTAAACACGTTCGGTGATTAAGGGCCCGGCCAATGAAACCATCAACTATGATCTTTACATCAACTCCTTGACGGTACTTTTCCCCAAGTAAATCCACCAACCGTTTTGTTCCCTTGTCGCAGACGAAGACTAGTGAAGACATTAGGATAGAACTTCTTGCTTTCTCAATTAAGGCCAGTTTTTTTTGAAAGGCTTCCTGATCTACCAGGGCCTCAAGCTTATTCCCAAATGAAAGTTCGGAATTGGACAACTTATCAATCTCAATTTGAAGAGAGGGATTGAAGTAGAAGCTTTTAACTGTCTTATAATTAATGTTCTTAAAATTAGAATCAAAATGTTCCAGTGCCAAATTAAGCTGTCTGAGCGGTGGATGCGTCAGACCACCCCACTCCTTCATTGCAGGAACCGTTTTGTAATGAAAAAAATTTTTCTTATCAAAAGCAAACTTTGCGTACTGACGACGTTTTGCTTCATTAAAGGAGTTCCCACCTTGCTTTAATATGTATTGTTCAGTATTAAGACCAAACATATCCTGCAATAAATACCAGTCACGCTCAAACCAGTTCTTTATTTCATATTCATTTTTGTTTGAATTCCATTTATAGAAATCTCGTCCTTCTTTTTTTAGGAATAAATAATCCTGTCCCTCACTGAGATGGTTTAAAACCTGGTCAAAGCTATGATTGTATCTCCCATTCTCAGGAAGGAATACCGCCTTAGTGGCGGTATGAGCAGTTAGCGGAAGAAGACCTATGAGTAGGCAAAGACTCTTAAACATATAGAGTGAATTTTAGGCCATATTCGTATCGATCAGGGATCCCCCTATACTTTTTACACACCATCTGAAGGGTAAACCTTACAACTTTCCTAGCAAAAATTAAGAAAAACTATATATTTCGAGCATAACGTTTACACATCAAAGGCAGAACCATGAAATTGATCTCTACTCTCGCTATGCTTTTAAGCTTCACAACTTTCGCTCAAGTTGATTCTCTCGTAAAAACTTTTGATGGAAGCACTGTCAGATGCCAATCAAAAGCCGACGTGTTCGATCAGCGCTTTTCAAGTGTTTATCGACCTGTTGAGTTTAAACGCTTAAGAGGTGAAGCCTTGGTTAGAATTGAATTTCTCCGTTGTATAGAAAAAAATAATTCTTTCGGATTCATTCGTGACTTTGGCATCTCAACTCAGCGAGTGGTATCTGATGAGTTCACACAAGGCCGGGAAATTGCGATTAAAAAGAAAAATATTTCCTTGCTGGCAATTAATGAGAAGAGTGAATTAGTTGATAGACAACTTCTGAAAGCAAATGATGATGGTACTTTTTCAGCTGTCATCAAAACAAATTCAAAGGTCCTGGATGTCAGTATTCAATCCCTTTTTGAAATATACGATGTGAACACTTTAGAACAACTGGATTATGGGATCGAAACTCTGGGTGCTTTTCGCCTCATTTCTAAATAGATCATTTTTATCTACTACCCATAGATTTCATCAATGACTCAATAGAAGCTTTCGATTGGATGGCACTTAGATAATTCATTATATTGAACTCAGAAATATTTGGGGAGTAGCTCACTTCAATCGAAGCTTCCAAAGTCGTCAACACGGGAATAACTTCCCCGGCCTGGAATCAAAGAGCAAGACCAGAAATAAAGACATGGAGGATTTATGTCTTACGTAATGGTTATTATGATGACTCTTTTCTTGGTTGCTTGCTCTTCTTATCAGACGAGTCCACCCCTTCAGGCAGTACCAGTAGAGAATGAAACTCTTGAAGGCATGTTTACTTATCGTTAACCCTGCAAAGCCTAAAACCTGTCGTGAAGCTGAGTTCAGAATTGAATTCAGCTTCACAGGTTGTTTGAATCTTACTTAATCCAATCGCTAATAATTTTTTCCATCTTGCCATGAGCGGCCAGAACCGAGGGAAGATTTGTCATAAGATTAAGGTCATTACAGTGGGCAGCACCGGCCATCATAAATAGATCAAAGCCAGCATTTGATCGGTCATCACCCTCAACAACAGAAAGTGTCAGCCAAGGATCATTGGACCCGTTGGTGAAAATGATACGAGAAGTACTTGGATTAAAGAGTGGAAAATACCATTGGTCATTCAAGGCCCCATCTTCACCCATCGGAAGCTGATAAAGCCTTTGGCAGACTTCATTATGATAAGGAAGGTCGATTCTTGAAGAACGGGAAGATTCAGAACCAGTGCCGTTAGCAACCTGGAACCATCCAAATTCCCGACAACTCTGCCACATCCACTGACGCATATTATCGTCAGCAGTCACAACTTCCCTCTCCGCAACCGCAAGTGAAATCTCAAAAGGAGTAGCACCCATTGCATTTAGAACTGCCAGGCCCCCTTTGGCGTAACCACTGATTAGATCATCACTTCCAGTCAGAGCGTTACAGAAAACCTTATCACGGCCATACTGGACGGCAGCTGCAAGCATATCTGCTACGACATAAAGAAAATCCCCATCATTCACCACATTGGCAGCTTTAAAAGTTGCTTTAACTTCCAAGGCACCTTCAGGAGTTTGAAGTTTATCTTCAATGAGCTTTACTGCCTCCCGGATTTTATCACCACAAACAGTCTTGTTGACCACTTTGGCCACATGGGCGTCGTATTCAAAAAATTCATTTTTCATTAGTACTGGCGCTGAAGATGCCAGCGCACCGGCCACCAGTTCAGGGTGTTTTTCACGGTAAAAAGCCGCAAGTGTTCCGGCATAAGAACCACCAAATGCTACCCACTGTCCTTTAAGACCACGATTGTTCATCATATGTCTTTGGAAAGTCGCAAGATCATTAATGGCCGCATCCAGATTTAAATGTTTTAAATTCTGAGATTTTAAATTATTAGTTGGTAAGCTTTCACCATAGAAACGATGTTCCAGGGCCACTAAATGGGCCTTTAATTTTTTGGCCATATTTTCAACATATGAATAGGAACCAGTGCCGGCACAATTCCATTCACCACAGATGATATAAAACACCGGTGAATTGCCGTCGACCGCATACTGGGAATCTATAAAATAACGCTGCTTAAAAGTCTTGGAAGTGTATTTAGAATGATCAAGCCTTTGATCAAAGAAACCGATTTCTTCACTTCTCATTGACCCGTCAGCTCTGAGCTTCAAGGCCTGACCTCGAAGATCATTTGATTGCATTAATAGGGATCGTTTATGGAACTGAAGTCCATGATTCATGGCCACGGCACTGAATGAGAGCGTTAAGGTAAGGCCCAAGGCAAGATTTTTTAATAACATGGTATCTCCTTATAAAAATCAACCCGCTAGTCATACCAATAAGCCTAAAACCGAGCAAGTTGATTCCCTGTCAAGGCATGTAGGTTTTATAGATTAAAAATTACTCATAAAGTGGCATGGATTCTGCTTATAGAGATAAGTGGAGGAAATTATGACAAAAACGAAACGCTCAGGAAAAACCCGTCTCATTAAAGGCTCAATGCTCTATCTGTGGGAGGAGATCAAAACCTTGAATCGAGTCAAACTCAAGGCGGCCTGGGGCATGCTCTCAGGCTACCTTGAAATGAAAGTTAAAGGTTCGAAGAAGGCTTCTCGTCAACGCAATTTAGATCTCTCACCAGACGGGCCTTGATTTCAGTCAATGGTAGAAGCCCCTGATCGAGGACGGCGTCGTTAAAACATTTCTCATCCAGGATAGTATCCTTTTTACGTCTGACCTGTTCCTTGGTTTCCATAAGAATTTTGTAACCATAGTAATAAGAAGGCGCCTGACCGGGATAAATAAAAGAGTAGCGATCGAATTCAACTTTGGCCCAACTTTTAGAAAAACCTAGTTCCTTGACATAAACTTCCTCAACCCGGTCGTAAGAGATTTTGCCTTGATTAACTTCCGGATCTAAAAACATCCGTGCCATTCTCCAAAGCTTTCTTTGCAAAATCACAAACTGAACTTCAGGCCCCACATGAGGGTAGATCATTTCTTCAGCGTAAAGGCCCCAGCCTTCTGTATTGACACTATTGGATGCAAACCAGGCACGGATATAACTTACCCCCCGCTCTTTCATGGCATGAAACTGAACGGCGTGACCCGGAACTGCTTCGTGGGCCGTCAAATCAATAATGGCCTCATGAAAAGTAAAATCATCAAGCCCTTCCTGACCTTCAGAAGTCGGTATGACAAATTGGGCTTTTTCTTTGGTCTTTGAAACTAAAGGAATGCTCCGGTAATGAGGAGAAGGAGTGGATTTCATTTCACCAGGAGTCGCCAGTCGGATCTGAAAATCTAATGTAGAGCCTAAAGTAAAAAGTCTTTTCTTTTTCACAAGACTCTTCAGGTCTTCACTGGCCTTTTGATAGGCCTTAAGGATTTCAGCATCTGAAGCATATTTTTTAGATTTTAAATAATGAATCACAGAAACCGGATGAGAGCTTGAGAGCTTGTGTTTGACGGCAAGCTTTTTGGCCAGGATTTCAAAATCCTGATATGTTTTTTTATAATCAGCGTGACCTGTTTCAATCAGCTTCTCCGGAGACATCATTATTCCTCTTTGTTTTAACAAATGGGAATAATACTGGGCCGGCAATATATGACCCTTTCTGGTATAAGGGAGGACTTTCTTCTTTAAAAACTCACGATACTCGCTGTCCTGAATTTTTAATTCGTTAAAGTCTCGTTCCCATTCTTTACTTGGCCATTTTGAAAGGAGCTTATGAATCTCTTCCAGATACGCATCTGATTCAAGCAGATAGTCTTCCACTTCTTTTCTCAAAGGCCAGAATCCACGCATCCGTTTTTCACTCAACCGCTCCATCTTTGAAAGCATGTAGGACTTAATCCCATCGCTCAAAGGGAGCTGTTTTTTATCCCCTCGTACATAAGTTCGGAATCTTTTCATGGCAGCATTTAACTTCGACCTGGGAGCGTCATCAAAAATAAGAGTTTGAAGGTTTCCATAAACGTAATCACTCAGGGGAATAAAAGGAATCACTCCTACTGCCCGTTCAACTTCAATTTCCTCCATATCCAAAGTGATACTTTCCTGAAGAATACGCGCATCAGTTATATATTCCGGATGCTTTGCCTCCTCTAAGACAGAGGTCAACCTTTTTTGCCATTTATAGGCATGGATATATCGTTCATCATCAAGAGTTCTGGAAAAAGCTGTCACTTGTGGATCAAAACGCCTATACCCCATTGCTGCCACATATTCCGGTGCCAGACTTCCTAATGAGAATGCATATTCTCGGGCAAGTTTATTTGAGAGCCCTTTCCAGTGAACTGGTACCTGGACTTTTTCTGGACTAGAGCAAGAACTGATAAGGATAATAATAAAGAATAAACCGAATACTTTATACATACTACGCACCGCAATAAATGGTAAATATTTCAATTCAATGAAGATGTCTCTTCCTAGAGCATACCGAATGATTTACAGGTTGGAAGATTAAATTTTACTCGCGGAGGAAAAAATGAAACACCTTTTTTTAGGTTTATGTCTCTCTCTCATATCTCTTAATCTTTTAGCTTCAGAAGTCAGAGTGCAAAAAGTAAAAACTCTTGGCCCAATGAAGCACAAGGTAATATTTCAAAGCACAGATCTGAAAAAAATCCGTGGCTCTCAGCTTTTGAAGGGTAAACTTGTGGCCCAGTGGGGACTGCATGTCTTTGAAGTGGCCACTGGATACTATACTTGCAATAAAAACCTTTACTGTAAGCTTACTGATTATGACCGCGTAGATACCTTTGAAAAGTGTGTTGTTAAAAAGAACAAGACTGTCGCTTGTCGTGGTCGCTTAGGCGGTGGAAGCTCTCAAGGTACATCAAGTGATGAAATCAGATACGAGAACCCTGATGAAGTTTATGACGAATACAACCGTGATCGTCATCACTATGATGAGGTGAATGAATTCCCGGCAAGAGTTGGCGGGGAATTTGACGACATCCATTTCTAATAAAACTTAAAAAGAAGGGGACCAAACTGATCCCCTTCTTTTTTATTTACCAAAAAAATCTGTCGCTTCAACTAATTGAGATCGAATACCCGCCTCACTGGCCGAATGACCTGCATCCGGAACAATGATAAGTTTTGATTCAGGGAAGGCCACATTAAGTTCGTAGGCCGAGACCGCCGGACAAACCACATCATATCTCCCTTGAACAATCCAGGTTGGGATATGACGGATTTTGTCCACATTCTTAAGAATCCAACCATCCTCCTCGAAGAAGCCTTTATTCACAAAATAATGACATTCAATTCGGGCAAAGGCGTCCGCAAATTCGTCTCCGGCAAATCGTTCAATAAACTTAGGATCCATAAAAAGTTTAGAAGTTGAACCTTCCCAGATAGACCACGCCTTGGCCGCATGAGAGCGAACTTCTTTATCCGGTGATGTTAATCTTTTATAAAAAGCTGTCACCAGATCATGTCGCTCATTTTCAGGAATGGGTTCAAGATATTTGGCCCAAACATCCGGGAAAAGAAAACTCGCCCCTTCCTGGTAAAACCAATCAATTTCTTTTTTACGTAAGAGGAAAATTCCTCTTAGGATAAGACCTTTTACTTTTTGGGCATGTTTAATGGCATAGGCCAGGGCCAACGTAGAACCCCACGAGCCTCCAAAAACCGTCCATTCATTAATTTTAAGATGATCTCTGAGTGTTTCCATATCTTCCACCAGATGCCAGGTGGTGTTGTCTTTTAATTCTGAAAATGGTCGGGACTTACCACACCCTCTTTGATCAAACAGGACAATCCTCCAGACTTTTGGGTCGAAGAATCTACGCATGCTTGGATCAATTCCTCCTCCTGGACCTCCGTGGACAAAAACCACTGGTTTACCTTCAGGGTTACCGCACTCTTCATAATACAAAGAATGAAGGTCACTGACTTTTAAGTAACCAGTCGAATAAGGCCCAATTTCAGGATAAAACTCGCGCATAACACTCCTTTATAACTAGCAAGATCATAACAATACTTAAAAAAGTATGGAACGAAGAATCCACAAATATTTGCCCTCTATATGTGAAAAATTATTTCAAGCAAAATAGGGGCATGAAAAAACTATTCTTACTGCTGCTTTTATTCGCTATTGCTTGTAACAAAGAAAATCCTCAGGATGGGGTGATCGTCCCAGAAGTTGACTCCGCGACACCTATTGTTGTTGCCCCAGAAACGGGTAACGGGACAGGCACCGTCACACCTTCCACCTGGACAGACGAGTTTATGATTCTGGTAAATGATCATCGCCGAAGCTTAGGACTTAGGGCCCTGATTCATAATGATGAGGTCGGTGAAATTGCCAGGAAGCATAGTCAGAATATGGCCACAGGTATAGTGAGTTTTGGCCATACGGGCTTTTCAGGCCGCTGCTCTGATGCCAGGGATGCCTTGGGCGGCGGGAACCTGTGTGCGGAAAATGTGGCCACAGGTCAAAAAACGCCGGAAGCTGCTTTTAATTCCTGGATGAGTTCCTCCGGACACCGGGCCAATATCGAGAAAAGTCGTGTCACACATACAGGTTTTGGTTATGCCAAGAACTCAAGTGGTAAATATTATTGGACCCAGATCTTTATTGAACTATAAAACAATTACATTTGAACTTTACCCTGGCAGCAGAAAGCTCTATAAAGAGTGAAAATTACCAGGAGTCAATTGTGAAAACATTAATCGCAGCACTTTTACTCGCCTCTACTTCGGCCTTCGCCACTGATTTAGATGCCCCTTCAGCGCTATTGAAGACCTTGCCTGAAGGCTCTTATACAGGTTTAACCACCTCTGAAGAAAATTGTGTCGTAAGAGTCAAAAGACTCTCGACAGGAGTCTCTGTAACGGTTTCTTCTCCCACTCTTTCTAAAAACCATGAAACTTTGAATGAATCTCATTACAGATGGAATCCGGGCCAGCGCCTTTTTTACTCTTCAGTTATGGAAAGGACCTCAAATTCATCGACTGAGAGTTTTGTAAGGACAATTGCAGTTGAGGCCGGGACACAATATGTCGTTGCTGGAGAAATCTTCCGTTCAACAAGTGGAACCAAAGAATCAGTAGTTGAATGCATCGTTAATTTATAATGAATCGTTTTAAATCAAATAAAAAAATCCCGCATTTTGCGGGATTTTTTTTTATCACTTTTTAAGGTCTGAATTTAGTTAATTCCAAATTATTATTCTTAAGTGCCTCGATCAATCGTGCCACTAGTCTCATTTGATATCCGTCTCTTGTGTGAAAATCAACAGAGGTATAACCCCACCAATCCCAACAACCGTTTGGATTACTCAAAAGATAACTGGTTTTTGCCTGAGGATATAAAATGATGAGTTTATTAGCTTCGGCCCAACCATTATAGCCGGCCTCTTTAACAAAGGTGGTCTGGATATCATCCAAAGTCTGCTTACAACCATGAAAGGCCACATGCACTTTACAGGTAGCACCCTTACCACAGGCCTTGGGAATATAGACAAAACCGGTCTTCTGCATGGAAAGCCGACTGACGCTTAAACCATCAAAGTGCGCTAGTTGATTAAAAGAAAAAATCCTCTCATCCAAGGCCCTGACCTTAGGTTTAAGTTTTCCAATTAGGTGATTAAGGATGTCCCCTGCGGTATCTCGGCCGCAATTTGCAATGTAGGGAGATTTAGAAGGTGTGGCACAGGAATTTCCATAATTCTCTGTAGGAAAAGCATGGCCCACCCGCATTTTATTATCAAAAATAATATTTTTCGCAGGCACACCGAACTTCCGGTAAGTTTCTACTAAAACCCCTGAGACCGATTGTCTGACCGTTTCATCCTCAGTTCCAGAAAGCACATAAACTTTTGCTTTGGCGATATTTGCAACAGAATCAATTCTATTGATTCTGGCCAATTCATTGGCCACATCAACTGACCATTTGGCCGAGGGGATTCCCCAGTAAGTATCCATACATAAATTGATCGCATTTAAGGCCAGGCCTCTGGAACAATAATATGGTCCTCCAGCGACAATGCCGACGCCTGAAACCTGGGAAGAAAAAGCAGTATGAAACTGCTGGGCCATATAGGCCCCCGAAGAAATCCCGGAAACGGTGACTTTTCCTGCCAAAGAGAGCTGGGAGAACAACATCAAGAGAACAACAATACTATTTTTCATAAAACCTATGGATTAAGAGAACGGGTAATACATCTATAAGTAAATTCAGTCTGAATTCCAGCAGTGATCTTACGAAACAATCCGCGAGTATGATCGTCTGTTGATTTTTTAATGATGAGAAGGAACTGATCTTCTCCTTCAGTTTTCTGAGAAAAGATATAATGACCAGCTTCTTCTGTCATAGTGGCAGCATGTATTTCAACCGGTGAAAAAAGAGTGGGTCGATAACCTATCGACAGCATCTCATCATCATGGCGACATACAGACACGGCCGAAGAACTCTGCTCCTTGCAGGAAACCAATTCTAATGATCCCCGAGGACACAATCGCGAAGCATGAGATATCATAGAGACGGATAGGATGGTGAGTAAAAAGAGTAATTTCATACCCGGAATCTAACAATCAGATTTCTGAAAAGCAATGACCCGGGTAATCTTTGGACTAATCAAATTTACAGGAAATCACGACATTGACCGCATTCTTAGGGCCGTTTAAATTAAGAATGGCGTACTGGACTGAGGCGACCTTTACCTTCTTGCGGGTACAGAGACCGCCGGTACTTACCGTTCCCGCTCCAACACCACAAACCAATGAACGGAATTCCGTATTGTTATTAACAACTACCGGAGTGGCCTCACAAAAATAAGGACCGGCCTCAAAAGTGTTCTTACCCGAGTCAATCTTTTTCATTGGTCCAGGACTACCATTAATATTTACCTGATAACTCCAGGTTACTGCCAGGGCCGGGGCCATCATAATTAATAAAAGGAAGCTAAGGAAAGGTTTCATGTGAGGCTCCTTGATGATTGAGAGTCTTCAAATCAATATGCCTCTATCATGAAACCTTTGGTGATTCTGAGCATCTTCGGGAAAAATTTAGATTTCCGCTATATTTTCTAAAGGTGACAAAATGAAATGAGTCGTAACTTCACTTCCGGCCGATACTGGAACCGCATTGATCTTCAAAGTTTGATAATTCTCTCTTTCCGCCGTCACATCATAGATTCCCGCAGGGATTCCGAGAACTTTAAAAGTTCCGTTAACTTCAGTCACCGCAGTGGCAATAATCTCTTCTCCTTTAGTCACGGTCACTGTTGCACCACTAATACCAGTATCATAATCCAAAACCTCTCCCGAAATAATTCCTGTGGCCACCACACTCACCGCTCTTATAACAGGTTTAAAATTGAAGCCTGTTATTTCTGTATGAGTACCTTTTGGTACAAAAGAGCGGCTTAAATCAAAGTCTAATAAAACTTCTGAGCGAATTCCTTCATTGATAGTTAATGCCGGAGAAATAAAAATTTTAAGACCTGACTGATCACCGCTTGGTACGTTTAAAGGAAAATGCTCCCCATTTGTCAGACTAACAGAAGCTTCAGTTACCACTAAAGATATTTGATCATAGACTCCAGTTGGGATTTGAAGCTCGGCCAGGGCCTCCGTTACTCCATTTCGAAGTTTCAAGAGATCGAGGGTTATGTCCTTTTCAAGCACCATCAGTTTTTCTCCCCCTTTTTTTCGAATACTAATCTTATTGATAGTAACAGTGGCAGAATCCACATTCTCAAAACCAAAAGGGGCATCGGTGGCAAGCAGCCTCAGCCCACCCATCCCCTTTGAGATTTTTTCACTCTCCGGTTGGCAGGAAATCAGTGATAAGAAAGCAGTTAAAACAAGGAATACAGATAATATTTTATTCATACAGGACCTCTTTTTTATGAAGTCATCATCAAGCTAAAGTCTTGAAAGAATGTGGAAATGTGACGCTGATTTAATTTTTTTTGGAATAAAGTCGTAGTGGCAATTGCATGAAGCAAACACTCAATTATGGAAAGATAACCTGGTCTTACGATGACTTTGATCCCAAAGTCCATAAGACACCTACCCCGTTGTTAAAATTCACTCCCTTAAGAGTTCATGGCAAACTTCAGACTCCGGAGTTTAGTGATCGCGTGACCTTGATGCTCTTAAAGCATAAGACCTCTGCCAGGCTATCCTTTAGAGAAGCGTATTTAAGATGGTCACTTGAAAGCGTGCCATCTGATCATGAACTTGGTGCCGGCAAGGCCTTCTTAATGTGGCTTAAAAAAACCAATCAATCCATTGAATGGAAACCTGGAGACTACAAACTTCATGATTTGTTCAATGATAAGAGTGCCCCAAGGCATGAGGCAAATGACGAAATGGCAGAAGGCCTTTCTTTTGCGATTAAACCAGTAGAAGTGGAAGGACGAAAAGTAAAACTCTACCTGCAAGATGAAGCGGTCTTAAACCTCATCAATATGGCCTATGGTGATGAATATGATTTTATCGAATTGATTAAGACCTACATTAAGATGAGATTCAAATGGGAAAGCTGGCGGGCCCCTGCCCCTCCGTTTCTAGAATGGGTCAAAGGTCAGGCAAAAAGACCACTCTTTCTTCCAGGTCAGATTGGGCTTAGTTTGTGAATTAACGTATGCGCTCTAATTGCACTGGAACTTCTACATATTCCAAAAGCCGACATTCTGTAGTGACACTGCGAGGAGCAGGTTCATAACCGCAAATATAGCGGTAACGATAAGGATAACCATGGTACCAACAGTAGATGGGGCGATCATAACTGCGAGAAGGGCCGGCAGAAATAGTGACATATTTATAACGAGGAACAGTCATCAGGATATTAACTAAGTCCTCATTTTGAAACTCGGCCTTAACTGTTAAATTTTTAAATGAGCAACCTCTGGAATCATAAAAATCAACTGTCCCTTGCAGAAAATCAGTATGCGACTGCAGGATTTTAACAGATTGATCGATGGTATGAGACAGTCTGCCATCTTCAAAAATAAACCTCTCCTGACTGGTAAAACGCCAGGCCCCGTCTATCAGAATAAACTGGACGGGATTTTGATCCCTTTCTCCATTTGTCCGATTCCACAAACCGGAAAGGTCAGAGGCCAGAGTCAAGTGAGAGAAAACAAACAGATAGATGGTAAAAATTATAGTTCTCATGAAGGTCTGTAGACCACATCCCTCAGATTTTGTCATTTGTATTTACAAATTTGCTGTGCCTTGTTACAAAGGGCCCATGAATACAAACAATAATACGACAGTCTATATAAGTAACCTTAGCTATAACCGTGACCGCAATGGCCTAAAGAGCATGTTTTCACCCTTTGGTAGCATCAAAAATATCAAGATTGTGGTGGAGCCTTCTACCAATCAATCTCGCGGTATGGCCTTTGTAGAAATGGCAACGACCGCAGAGGCCAAAGAGGCTATCTCCGCTTTAAATCAAAAAATTATTGATG